>NZ_JBFBJO010000016.1:0-141194 GCF_040702165.1 Streptomyces sp. NPDC086147
CCCGCGCCCACTGCCGCCATTGTCGCTCTGGCTTTGCTTCGGTGTCCCTCCCACGTTGTTGGTGTGGCCCGTCGGGGAGCCCCTGTCGACGGAACGTTCCGTCGACAGGTGCCCGCCGTTCACCGATACCCTTGACGGGTGACCGACGCCCAAGAGACCGCAGCAGACACGGCACTGCGCACCACCGGGGGCGGCCCCCCGGACGACGACGTCCCTGCGAATGGGCTTCCGACCCCGTTGCTGGCGCCCCGCGAGGGGGTGCCGCCCGTCGTCGAGACCGAGGACGCCCTCGCCGGGGTGATCGCCGCCTTCGCCGCCGGAACCGGCCCCGTGGCCGTGGACGCCGAGCGCGCCTCCGGCTACCGCTACGGCCAGCGCGCCTACCTCGTCCAGCTCCGCCGCGAGGGCGCGGGCACCGCCCTGATCGACCCCGTGGGCTGCCCCGACCTCTCCGGGCTCGGCGAGGCGCTGTCCGGAGCCGAATGGATCCTGCATGCCGCCACCCAGGACCTGCCCTGTCTGCGCGACATAGGCATGCGGCCGACCTCGCTCTTCGACACCGAGCTGGCCGGGCGGCTCGCGGGCTTCCCGCGCGTCGGCCTCGGCGCGATGGTGGAGTCCGTCCTCGGCTACGCCCTGGAGAAGGGCCACTCCGCCGTGGACTGGTCGACCCGGCCGCTCCCCGAGCCCTGGCTGCGGTACGCGGCGCTCGATGTCGAGCTCCTCGTCGACCTGCGGGACGCCCTGGAGGAGGAGCTCGACCGGCAGGGGAAGCTGGAGTGGGCGCACCAGGAGTTCGACGCGATCGCCGCCGCCCCGCCCGCCCCGCCGCGCAAGGACCCGTGGCGCCGGACCTCCGGCATGCACAAGGTGCGCCGCCGGCGCCAGATGGCGGTCGTACGGGAGCTGTGGACGGCCCGCGACCGGGTGGCCCAGCGGCGCGACGTCTCCCCGGGCAAGGTGCTGGGCGACGCGGCGATCGTGGAGGCGGCGCTCGCGGTGCCGGTGAACCTGGCCGCGCTGACCGCGCTGACCGGTTTCGGCCATCGGATGGGCCGGCGCCAGCTGGAGCAGTGGCAGGCGGCGGTGGACCGGGCCAGGGCGCTGCCGGAGAGCGAGCTGCCCCAGCCGGGCCAGCAGCCGGCGGGGCCGCCCCCGCCGCGCGCCTGGGCCGACAAGGACCCGGTCGCGGCGGCCCGCCTGTCGGCGGCCCGCGCGGCGGTCTCGGCGCTCGCGGAGGAGCTGAACCTGCCGCAGGAGAACCTGATCACCCCGGACACCGTGCGCCGGATCTGCTGGGAGCCGCCGTCCCCGGCCGACGCCGACCGCGTCGCCGCCGCCCTGACGGGCCACGGCGCGCGCCCCTGGCAGGTGGAGCTGGTGACCCCGCTCCTGGTGAAGGCGCTGACGGCGACGGCGTAACCCGTACTGCCGTGCCGGTCGGTGGATTCTGTCTCCCGGCGCCGCGGAGAGGCCCCGGCATTGGCTGCCGGGGCCTCTCCGTCGTACCTTCCAGGATTCCTCACGGTGATCCCGCGTCCCGGAACCGTACGGTCAGCGGTGTCGGCGGACCGCCTTGAGGAGCTGTGCGAGGACGGATACCGCGGCCCGGCGTCGTGCGGGACTCGCCGACCACACGGCCGGGAGGACCACCCCGGCAACGACCACGAGGACAGGTACCAGCAGCAGAGCCACCGGCAGGAACGGAGACCCGGACATGAACTCTCCTCTCGTCGTGCCACGACCCGTGCCGCGACACGGAACGACTCTGCGGGGTGGGAACGCCGAGGCGGCCGTGCACTGAAGAATTCCGAAGTACGGAGACGTCTCCCCAGGTCACGGCATATCCTGAGAAGCCGGGGGCGAAGGCGTACGAACTTCGGGGGGGGCTGTGAGGACGAATTCGCCGAACGCCGTTGCCGATTTCTGCGAAACCCTGCGCCGTCTCGTCCACGGCTGCGGCGTCCCACAGGCGGATCTCGCCCGGGCACTGCACCGCGCCGAGTCGACCGTCTCGGAACTGCTCTCGGGGCGACGGACCACCCCGCCGCGACTGGACCTCGTCCTGGACATCGTGCGGTACTGCCGGGGCCGCGCCGGGGAGAACCGGCCACCGGGTGTCTCCTTGGATCCCGACTGGTGGCGTACGCGGTACGCGGAGCTCGAACACGCCGCCGATACACCCCGCCCCAGCCCGCCCGTGGCGGCCACAACCGAGCCGCCGGTCTGGCTGGAGGACGAACGGCTCGGCTTCGCGGACGCGGTTGGCATCCTGCGCCCGGACCGTGCCGGCAAGTCGAGGCTCATCGAAGGGCTGCTGGCGCCGCTCACCCTCAGCGGCTCCGCCTCCGAGGTCGTGCGTGACCTCTTCGAGGGCTATCCCGAGCGGGTTCGCGCCGCGCACGGAACAGCCCGGACGGCATTGCTCCGGGCGGCGGACGTCGTGGTCCACGTCGCGGCCTTCTGCGAGGCGGTCCGGTCCTCCGGAATCGCCCCAGGACCCGAATGGGGAACGGGAGCCGCGGACCTCACCACCGAGGTACTCGGCGAGCTGGGCCAAGTCGACCTCGGATCCGCCCGATTCCGGGACCCGCGGGAATTACGCAATGAGATCACCGCCTCCTACCGGGCGGCGGACGAGCTCGTGCACAGGGTCGGCGATGCCGCCGACCCTACCTCCGGGGGCCTGGCCCAACAGGCGATACGCAACTACGACCGCTTACTGGCCCCGCTCACCTGGGCCTGCCCGGAGCTGCGGCTGACCTCCGAGACCAGCCCGGGAACGGAGGAAGACCAGGCACCGCACGAAGGCACCGGCCTCGCGCGCCTGGACGAGCTGCTCACCGGGTTCGCCGGCGGCGGGAAGGCTCCCGCCCGGCACTCCACGTGGCTGCGCAGGCCCATCACGTCGCTGGAAGGGACCGGAACCGTACTCCCCACCCTCGCCGAGGGGTACGTGGATCCGTCCTTCCGCCTCGCGCCGCATCCCGTCGACCGTGATCTGGCGAGCGACGAGTGGTGGGAACGGCAACCGCTCCTGGACGACCTCGGCACCTTCCTCGCCACCCATCTCCTCACGTCCCGGGCCGTCCGGTCCCCCCTGCTGGTCCTTGGGCATCCCGGCTCCGGGAAGTCCCTGCTCACCCGGTTGATCGCGGCCCGGCTCCCGGAGAACGAGTTCTTCTGCGTCCGCGTCGAACTGCGGCACGTGCCCGCCGACACCGATGTGCAGGAACAGATCGAGGCGGAGCTGCTCCGCACGACCGGACGGCGCACTCCCTGGCCAGACGCGGTGGCCTCCGGGGCCGGACTGTCACGAGTCGTCCTGCTCGACGGCTTCGACGAACTGCTCCAGGCCGGAGCCCATCACCTCGACGCCCGCCGCCAGTGGAGCTACCTCCGGGACATTGAGCTCTTCCAGGAGCGAGAGGCCGACTGGGGACGTCCGACGATCGTGATCGTCACTAGCCGTACGGTGGTCGCCGACCGCGTCCACACCCCGGCGGCGACAACCGTGCTGCGCCTCGAACCGTTCGACGACGCCCGGATCGACCGCTGGCTGGCCACCTGGGAGCGGTTGAACGACCGTGCCCGTCCCCTCCGAGCCGGGTCGCTCACTCTTGATGCCCTGGCGTCGCACCGCGATCTGGCCAGGCAGCCGCTGCTCCTGCTGATGCTCGCGCTGTACGACGCCACGGGCGGCCCCGTGCGCCAAGAGCATGGGGAGGGCATGAAACGCGTCGAGCTGTACGAACGGCTGCTGCACGAGTTCGTACGGCGTGAAGTCGTCCGTCGGCGGGGCCCGATGCCACCGTCCGAGGAGGAGCAGGCAGTCGAGAAGGAGCTACTGCTGCTCGGAGCGGTCGCGATGGGAATGTTCAACCGACGGAGCCAGAGCATCATGGCGAAGGACGTCGAGCACGATCTCGCCGCGCTGCTGGGCGAGCGCGACTCGCCCTTGCTGTTCGGCCGGTTCTTCTTCGTCCACGAGTCGCAGGCGGTGGCGGCAGAGGAGGAGATTCGCTCGTACGAGTTCCTGCACGCCACCTTCGGCGAGTACCTGGTGGCACGGCTGGTCGGTCGCGAACTCGGCCGGGTCGTCGCGCCCTCCCGTGACGGGGAGAACGAGGGCGGAGCGGTTCCGAACGACGACCGCCTGCGCGTTCTGCTCTCCGCCGTTCCGCTGACGGACCGCGTCGAGGTGCTGCGCGACATGGCGGAGTTACTGCGTCAGGACAGCGACGGGCACGACAGGCTTCTGATCGGAACACTGCGGGAGCTGTTCGCGCGGACGCTGAACGGTGCCGGGGCCCGCTCCGATCCTCCCTACCGCCCGCTACCGCCGAGTCGGCTGGAGCGTGATGCGGTGTACGGCGCGAATCTGCTCCTGCTCGCCGTGCTCTGCACGGGCGGGGAAGGGCTCACCGCATCCGCGTTCCTGTCGGCGGACGCTCCAGTGGAGCGCTGGTGGCGCTGCGCCCACCTGTGGCGCTCACAACTCGGCGGAACCTCCTGGAACGCGCTCGCCCACTCCTTCGTCCTGCGACAGCGGTTCTCCGACGGCGAGGTCGTCCCCCGCGATCTCCACATCTCCTTGCGGGACGGAACCTACCCGGACGGCGAGCGGGACCACGCGCCGTCGCCGTGGAGGCGAGGGCCACGGGCTTTACGGACCGGACTCGGTCTCAACGCGGACGAGACCGCCCGGAGGATCGCGTTCCTCGGCGACGTGCCCGCGGGGCACCTGATGCAGGCGGTTCTTCCCCTGCTCGAACGGTTCCCTGGGACGTTCGAGACGTGTCACGTGGATCCAGGTGGCGGGGCCCGGTCCACGGCCCACGCACTCCTGAACCTGGTCTGCCGAGTCGACGAGCATCCGGACGCCCTCTCCACCATGTACGAGGAGGTGGTGTCGGCACTGCACCGGTTGCCGGACGACACCGTCGCACGGATGACCGACCTGCTCGCCCGCCACCTCGCCCTTGACGCGTCCCGGCTACCGGGCGCCACCGTCCTCACGGTACTGAAGACCCTGACCACGCCGGTCCCGGGGCGCCCGACGCCGGACGTGGCGGCAGGGACCTGGCAAGCCCTGCTCCACTGCGTGGAGAAGCAGTCCTGGCGCACGGATGTGCCGCCGGGAGACCTGGAACGGATCGCGGCGTCCCTCGGTCTGCTGCTGGCACGCGAGGGCTCGGGCCGCCGGGGACGCGGGGGTGACGCGGCGATGCCGGAGTTGAAGGCCGCGCTGAGCGGGTCCGGCAGTACGCGGCTGTGGCACGCGACGCTCTCCGGGTGGAGTTCCGTCGAGCAGTTGCTCGACGCAGTACAGCGGACGGCGGACCGGATTCCGGGACCGGCCCGCGATCCCGAAGCGATCGTCGGCGCGTTGCGGCTGGCCAGGGAGACGGGGCGGACCGACTGGCTCTTCGAATGCGCCGAGCCGTTGCTACGCACCCTTCCCCTGGAAGCTCTCGGACTGTTGCTCCCCTCCGATGTCGACTTCCTCCGTCCACTGGTCCGAGACGCCACGTTGTTGAACGTTTTCGCCAGAATCGAGGAAGTGTGGCGTGGAGGGCGGACCAACGAGGGGCGGAAGTAGGACAGTCACCGGTGTGACCTTCGCCGCTTGGCCCCCAGGGGGTGGGCAGCATGGTTACCCGCAAGTAGCATGGGGGAGCAAGCGCACGCTTAGGCGTGCGCCGCAGCAGTGCCATCCCGCACCCTGGAGGAGAGCCATCGTGCCTCGTACCGTCAGGGACGTCGTCTTCGTCGACGGCGTCCGCACCCCGTTCGGCAAGGCGGGCCCGAAGGGCATCTACCACGAGACCCGCGCCGACGACCTCGTCGTGAAGGCCATCCGGGAGCTGCTGCGCCGCAACCCGGGCCTCGACCCCGCGAAGATCGACGAGGTCGCCATCGCCGCGACCACGCAGATCGGCGACCAGGGTCTGACCCTCGGCCGGACGGCGGGCATCCTCGCCGGCCTGCCGCAGTCGGTGCCGGGCTACTCCATCGACCGCATGTGCGCCGGCGCGCTGACCGCCGTCACCACGGTCGCCGGCTCGATCGCCTTCGGCGCCTACGACGCCGTCATCGCCGGTGGCGTCGAGCACATGGGCCGCCACCCCATGGGCGAGGGCGTCGACCCGAACCCGCGCTTCGTGTCGGAGAAGCTCGTCGACGAGTCCGCCCTCTTCATGGGCATGACCGCCGAGAACCTGCACGACCGCTACCCGAGCATCACCAAGCGGCGCGCCGACGAGTACGCCGTGCGCTCGCAGGAGAAGGCCGCCAAGGCGTACGCCGACGGCAAGATCCAGCAGGACCTGGTGCCGATCTCGGTCCGCCGCACCTCCCCCGAGGGCGGCGAGACGGGCTGGGGCCTGGTCACCGCCGACGAGCCGATGCGCCCGGGCACCACCCTGGAGTCGCTGGCCGGCCTGAAGACGCCGTTCCGCGTCCACGGCAACGTGACCGCGGGCAACGCGGCCGGCCTGAACGACGGCGCCACCGCCTCGATCATCGCCTCCGAGGACTTCGCCCGGGAGAACGACCTCCCGGTCAAGATGCGCCTGGTCTCGTACTCCTTCGCCGGCGTCGAGCCCGAGGTCATGGGCTACGGCCCGATCCCGGCCACCGAGAAGGCCCTCGCGCAGGCCGGTCTGTCCATCGAGGACATCGGCCTCTTCGAGATCAACGAGGCCTTCGCGGTCCAGGTCCTCGCCTTCCTGGAGCACTACGGCATCGCCGACGACGACGCCCGCGTCAACCAGTACGGCGGCGCCATCGCCTACGGCCACCCGCTCGCCTCCTCCGGCGTCCGTCTGATGACGCAGCTGGCCCGCCAGTTCGAGGAGAACCCGCAGGTCCGTTACGGCCTCAACACCATGTGCGTCGGCTTCGGCATGGGCGCGACGGTCATCTGGGAGAACCCCCACTGGGAGGGCAAGTGAGCACCACCGCCGAGCTTCTGAAGGGCGCCGCCGAGCTCTTCCCGGACGAGGTCGTCACCAGCGCCCACGTACGGCACTTCGAACTGCCCGCGGGTGCGGGCCGGTTCGCGCTGATCACGCTGGACAACGGCTTCGACCACACCAAGCCGACCACCTTCGGCCCGCAGTCCCTCGCCAACCTGAACACGGCGATCGACCAGGTCGAGGCGGAGGCCGCGAACGGCGAGATCGTCGGCGTCGGCATCACCGGCAAGCCGTTCATCTTCGCCGTCGGCGCCGACCTCAAGGGCGTCGAGCTGCTGAAGAAGCACGACGAGGCCCTCGCCATCGGCAAGGGCGGCCACGACGTCTTCAAGCGTCTGTCCTCCCTCGCCGTGCCGACCTTCGCGTACTACAACGGCGCGGCCATGGGCGGCGGCGTCGAGGTCGGTCTGCACTGCACCTACCGCACCGTCTCGAAGGCCCTGCCGGCCTTCTCGCTGCCCGAGGTCTTCCTCGGCCTGGTGCCCGGCTGGGGCGGCTGCGCCATCCTGCCGAACCTGATCGGCGCCGAGAAGGCCGTCTCGGTCATCATCGAGAACTCGCTGAACCAGAACCGTCAGCTCAAGGGCAAGCAGGTCTTCGAGCTCGGCATCGCCGACGCGCTCTTCGAGGGCGCGGACTTCCTGGAGCAGTCGCTGATCTGGACGGCCTCCGTCCTCAACGGCACCACCACCGTCGAGCGCCCCGAGGTCGACCGCGGCGAGGCCTGGGACCAGGCCGTCGCCAAGGGCCGCTTCGTCGCCGACTCCAAGGTGCACGGCGCCGCCCCGGCCGCCTACCGCGCCCTCGACATCATCGAGGCCGCCAAGGACGGGGACCTGCAGAAGGGCTTCGACGCCGAGGACCAGGCCCTCGCGGACCTGATCATGGGCGGCGAGCTGCGCTCCGGCATCTACGCCTTCAACCTGGTGCAGAAGCGCGGCAAGCGCCCCGCCGGTGCCCCGGACAAGTCGCTGGCCCGCCCGGTCACCAAGGTCGGCGTCGTCGGCGCCGGTCTGATGGCCTCCCAGCTCGCCCTGCTCTTCCTGCGCCGCCTGGAGGTGCCGGTCGTCCTGACCGACATCGACCAGGAGCGCGTCGACAAGGGCGTCGGCTACGTCCACGCCGAGATCGAGAAGCTGCTCGGCAAGGGCCGCGTCAACCAGGACAAGGCCAACCGCCTCAAGGGCCTGGTCTCCGGCGTCCTGGACAAGGCCGAGGGCTTCGCGGACGCGGACTTCATCATCGAGGCCGTGTTCGAGGAGATGTCCGTCAAGCAGAAGGTGTTCGCGGAGGTCGAGGCGGTCGCCCCGGCGCACGCGATCCTCGCCACCAACACCTCCTCGCTGTCCGTCTCGGAGATGGCCTCCAAGCTCAAGCACCCCGAGCGCGTGGTCGGCTTCCACTTCTTCAACCCGGTCGCGATCCTCCCGCTCCTGGAGATCGTGCGCGGCGAGCGGACGGACGACGCCTCCCTCGCCACCGCCTTCGGCGTGGCGAAGAAGCTGAAGAAGACCGCGGTCCTCACCAAGGACGCCCCGGCGTTCGTCGTGAACCGCATCCTGACCCGCTTCATGGGCGAGATCCAGAACGTCATCGACGAGGGCACCCCCGTCGAGACCGCGGAGAAGGCCATCGAGCCGCTCGGCCTGCCGATGTCGCCGCTGGTCCTCCTGGAGCTGGTCGGCCCGGCGATCGGTCTGCACGTGTCCGAGACCCTGAACCGCTCCTTCCCGGACCGCTTCACGGTCTCCGCCAACCTGAAGGCGGTCGTCGAGGCCGGCAAGCGCGGCTTCTACGTGTACGACTCCGGGAAGCCGGAGCTCGACCCCGAGGTCGCCGCCCTCCTCAAGCAGGGCGACACCGTCCTGACCGAGGAGCAGGTCCGCGACCGCGTCCTGGACGCGGTGGCGCAGGAGATCGGCCTGATGCTGGAGGAGGGTGTCGTCGCCGAGGCGCAGGACATCGACCTCTGCCTGATCACGGGCGCGGGCTGGCCCTTCCACCTGGGCGGCATCACGCCGTACCTGGACCGCGAGGGCGTCTCCGAGCGCGTCAACGGGAAGCGTTTCCTGGCGCAGGGCGTGGCGAGCGTCCCGGCGTAACGCCTGCGAGAACCCATGAGGAGGGGCCGGTGGCACTGCCACCGGCCCCTTCTCCCGTTCCTGCTCGGTCCGTCCTGCCTCTCCCTCAGCGGGGCAGCAGGGCCAGGACGGTGGCCACCTTCCGTTCGCCCACCGGGTCGCCCACGGCCTCCCGGGGGCGGTTGCGCAGCTCTCCGCCCACGACCATCGTCGTGGAGCCGCCGCCGTCGAGGTTGAGCCCGTCGACGGCGCCGAGGGAGCTCAGCAGCCCGGCGGACTCGGCGAGGGTGGCGCCCTCGCTCGCGCCCGGGTCGCGCCCGTCGACGGTGACCAGCAGGACCGAGCCGTCGGCGGTGACCCCGGCCAGGGTCCGCGGCGGCCGGTCGGTCGCCGCGCGGTCCCGCTCGCTCAGCACGACGCGGCCCCCGGAGAGGAGCCGCCTGCCGCCGCCCACCGCGGTGTCGACGAAGTCGGTGAGGTCCTCGCCGGAGGAGTCGGTCAGCGGGATCGAGACGTCCGGCGTGGTGCCGGGCCGGGCGTGTTCCCGCAGCCAGTCGGCGCCCTCGCCGATCCCGTACAGGACCCGGCCGCCCTTCGGCACGGGACCGCCGGCCGGGGAGCGCAGCCGGCCCACGGTGCCGTCGCCGTTCAGCA
Source organism: Streptomyces sp. NPDC086147 (assembly GCF_040702165.1). Lineage (NCBI taxonomy): Bacteria > Bacillati > Actinomycetota > Actinomycetes > Kitasatosporales > Streptomycetaceae > Streptomyces > Streptomyces sp. NPDC086147. Next base: position 9,716 of record NZ_JBFBJO010000016.1, read on the forward strand.
CCGCCTCGACGCCGTCGCCGCTCGGGGTCGCGACGCCCCAGTCGGGCGTGAACTCGACGATCTCGTCGGGGTCCTCGCACAGCCCGGTGGCCGGGTCCTGGCGCCAGACGCGGCCCTCGGCCGCGAGCCGGTCGTGATCGGTGCCGCGGCAGGGGCGGAGCCTGCCCGCGACCCGGTCGACGCCGTCCAGCCGCCGGGTCTGCCCGTCGTCGGCGGTGATCAGGCCGGGCGTGGCGACCTCGGTGATCCGGGCCCACAGGTGCCCGTCGCGGTGGCCGAGGAGCAGGGCGGCCCCGTCGTCGCGGGCCTCGCTGAGGACCCGGCCGTTCTCGACGTACAGGCCGACGGGGTCGCCCGGGTAGCCGCTGTAGGCCTTGCCGCCCTTGATGTCGAAGTACGAGCCGTTGACGGCGGCGAGCGCCCCGGCCCGGCGCGCCGCCTGACGCACCGTCTGCGGCAGGGCCATGCTCGCGCCGTGCGCGCCGACGAGCCGGGCCTCGGCGTCCGGGGCGATCCGCAGGACGGAGATCCGCACCGGTCCGGCCGGGCCCCGGTGGACGGACTCCCGGTAGTCGACGCCGGCGGCGAGCGGCCGCTCGGCGACCGGACCGGACGGCTTCGCGGAGATGCCGGGGTCCTTCTCCTCCGACCGGGTGCACGCCCCGGTCACGGCCAGCAGGGCGAGGGCGAGCGCGGTGACCCGGTGGCGGGCCGGAGACCTGGGGGGTGTCTCGCCGATCATGCCGGGCTCGCGGTGTCCGGTGCCGCACCTCGCCGCGTTGTCGTCACTCGCCATGACTCCCTCCTCCGCCTTGCGATGCACGGCACCGGACACCGCTCCCTGATCCGGCATGACCGGCGAGACACCCCCTAGCCATCCGCGGGCAGCACACCGGGCGAATCGCCCAGGCCGCCGACGTGGATGGTGATCTCCTGCCGGACGCGGTGCCCGCCCTCGTCCTCGAAGACGCAGGCGAAGCCGTCGTAGCCCAGGAAGTCGGGGGCGGCCTGGTAGGTGAGGCCGCCGCCGGGCGCGTGGAAGAGCGTGCCGTGGGCGGGGAACGAGCTGCCGGTGAACCGCAGGCCGTCGGCGGGCTGGTAGTCGGCCGGGACGGTGAAGCGCCCGCCGGGGTTGAGGACCATGGACCGGCCCGCCAGCCAGTGCCTGCGGACCCGGAATCCGAGGTGGGAGTTGGACATCGAGGAGACCAGCCCCTCGCCCTCGGTGCGCTTGACGCCCACGACGATCCGCGGCAGGAGGTACGAGGTCTCCGGCGCGTCGTCGTCGATCTTGACCGTCATGGTGGCGGTGCGCGGCTCGGCGCCGGAGGAGTAGGTCGCGTAGCGCCCGTTGCCGAGCTTGCCGAGGCCCTTGTGCCGGAGGACCGTCGTCACGCCTTCGAAGATGTCGCCGAGCAGATAGCCGTAGACCCGGTAGGGGGCGTCCTGCGGCGTGATGGAGAGCGCGAACTGGAACTTCTGCCCGGGGGCGAGCGGGCGTCCCGGGTCGACATCGGAGAAGAGCTCCAGATGGCCGCCGTACTGCGGAGTCTCCGGGTGGCCGACCCAGGAGCGGGCCAGGGGGTACCAGTCGCTCATCGCACTACCTCGCTCACGCGGGACTTGGTCAGGTGCTCGAAGACGTCGTCGGACAGCCAGCCGACCTCCTGCTCCGGCACGTGCGCGTCGAGGTTGCGGAAGCTGTTCGGGTGCAGCAGGCCCTGGCCGTACATCTCGCGGGAGACGAAGCGGGCGCACTCGATCACGCCCTGCGGCCTGAGGTGGGTGTTGTCCTCGACGCCGTCCGGGTAGTTGGGGCTCTCCCCGGGCTGGAGGTAGACGAAGAGCTTCTTGCTCTCCTCGGCGCCCAGTTGCTGCCACCAGTTGGAGGAGAACTCGTGCAGGTCGATCAGCGGGACGGAGAGGGTCCGGGACAGCTCGCGGATGGCCTGCGGGTAGACGCCGAGGCTGCGGCGCATGTTGCCGTGGGCGTCGAACACCCGGCGCTCCTGGCCGGGGATCAGGACCGGATGGGCGCCGCGGGACCGCGCGCCGTCGACGTACTTGCGCAGGTAGAACTGGAAGTCGGAGAACGGCGCGCTGAACCGGCCGGACTCGGAGCGCATGTCGTTGTGCCCGAAGGAGACGAGCAGCAGGTCGCCGGGGGCGATGTTCTCCAGGATCCACGCGAGCCGCCCGCGCTCGTAGAAGCTGCGCGAGCTCGCGCCGGCCCGGGCGCAGTTGACGACCTCGACGCCCTGCAGGAACAGGTGCATGGCCTGTCCCCAGCCGGCCATCGGGGCCATGCTGATCTGCCGGGTGCAGACCGAGGAGCCTCCCGCCAGGAAAATTCGTTTCATCCGACCGTTCGTCCCTGCTCGCCTTGCCACTTCATGGAATCTGCACCCCGCGGTGGTCGCCGGAGTCGGGGTCCGCCACGACCGAGGAGTCCAGCGTCTCGATGACGCGGTACGCCCGTTCGCAGTTCGACGTGTCGCGCAGCACGAAGAACTCGGCCGCGCGGCGCTGGTACTCGGGTTCGACCTGGAAGCCGCGCTCGATCGAGCCGATGATCTCGTGCACGGCGTGCTCGACCGTCGCACACGCCGGACCGAAGCCGTCCCGCCCCAGGTCGAAGTACCCGCGCTTGTAGTGCTTGCTGTAGAACTCCTCGTCGTCGAAGTTCGTGTAGACGATCGGCTTGCCCATGTAGGCCACGTCGAAGAACACGGACGAGTAGTCGGTGACCAGCATCGAGCACTCGCGCATCGCGAGCTGGACGTCCCGGCCGGTGGTGGACACCGTGATGGACGGGTGGTCGATCGTGAAGTGCTTGAGGTACGGCCGGATCTCGTAGTGCGGCATGAACTCCAGCTCGACGCCGTAGTACTCCAGGGCCCGCAGCAGGCGCTCGTCCCGCAGCAGCGAGGAGAAGAAGCGGTAGTACTGGGAGGCCGCGAAGGGGACCTCGGGCTTCGCCGCCTTGTTGTACGAGGGGGCGACGATGTCGCGCCGCCAGGTCGGCATGACCAGGATCCGGCGCAGGCCCGGCACCGGGGCGAGCGCGTCGTAGCGCGGCAGCCCGGTGGCGGCGACGCGGTCGTAGCCGTAGCCGCAGTGCTCGGCGAAGTAGGCGCGCTCGCTGCGGCCGGTGGTGAGCACCATGTCGACGTTGGTGGCCTGGGCGTGGATGGAGGCCACCACGTCGTTGTAGACGACGCCGTGCTGGAGGAAGACCCGCTTGTAGCGCAGCAGGTCTCCGTAGCCGCGCAGGAAGGCGCGCTTGGGCAGCCCGGGGAAGCCGAGGTACGCCTCCAGGTCGTAGGCGTTGATCAGGCGCTCGGCGTGCAGCAGGTACGCGCGGTGCTTCCAGGAGAGGCGGTCGATGACCTGGCCGTGCGGGGCGAGCTTGGCCCAGTCGGCCGAGGTGCGGTTGATGGAGTAGTAGACCTTGCGGCGGGGGTGGTTCTGCCGGATCCACTTGAACAGGTGGTAGCTGTTGTCCTGGGCGGTGTCCTCGCGCTCGCCGATGATCCAGATGCCCTTGCGGTGCAGGAGCGGATGGGTCAGCCAGTACATCAGGCGGGTGCGCCAGCCGGGGCGGCCGGGCAGCGAGGCGCGCAGCTCCCGGAAGAAGCGGCGGCGCTTGTCCCTCCGGCGGGCGAGGAAGCCCCGGACCCAGCGGACCCTGGGCGTCTCGTCCTCCTCGACGGAGAGCACGAAGCGCTCCTTGCCCCGGGTGTGCACGCCCTTGAAGCGGTGGAGCATCTGGCGGGCGGCCAGCGGGGTGTCGTGGTGCCGGCCGCCCTCGTGGACGCGGATCGTGAGGGTGAGTTCGGCGTTGGCGAGGGCGGACGCCAGCCTGGTGGTACGGACGCGGGCCCGCCACCCGGAGTACAGGTCCTGGTCCTTGCGGGTGCGCCAGCGGTCGCGCCGGTAGATCTGCTCGACCGGGACGGCGTGCTCGCGCCGGCCGTCGGAGAGGACCAGTTCGACGCGGTTGGTGAAGGGCCGGTCGATGTCCGTGGCGGCCAGGACCAGCAGGCCCTGGAACTCGATCTCGCCGCTGGTCCAGTCGAAGGTCTCCAGGACGGCGCCGATCCGCGGGACGCGCAGCAGCGCGGTGTCGATCGGGTCGCCGGCGAGCCTGCGGTAGACGCCCTCGTCGTCGAGGTAGAGGGTCGGCAGGTAGTCCGGCGTGGTCCGCGGTTCGGCGAACAGGTCCAGGTCGTTGGTGACGATCGCGTGGTGCTGGATCCGGGCCAGCGGCTGGACGGTGTACTGGAGGATCAGGTCGGCGGGTATCCCGGCGTAGATCTCGTGCAGCCAGGGCAGGGCGGCGGCGATCTCCGGTTTGCTCATGACCCGGTGCATGTTGCGCACGTAGGGCTGGAGCGAGCGCACGACGAAGCGCTGCGCGAGGCGCACCGTGCGCTCCGGCTGGTCCTGGACCGCCTTCAGCACGTGGGCGGCGAGCCGGACGAGTTCCTGGCTCTTCACCGGGTCGTTCCACGGCCGGTCGAAGAGGGAGCCCCGCAGCTCCTCGTCGCGCTCGTAGAAGCGGGCGCCGCGGGCGATCGCGATGCGACGGGAGCGCAGCAGCGCCGGGACGGTGAACCAGTCGTCCTCGAAGCCGGGGCCCGGGCCGCAGCGGAGGCGCTGGGCGCGCACGTAGGAGGTCTTGAACAGCTTCGCGCCGAGGGAGGCGGAGAAGACCAGGTACGGCGCGTCGTCGAGGCGGTCGACGGCGTCGGTCTCCTTGAAGTACCGCTGCCAGGGCTCCTCGCCGTTGCGCTCCGGGCCGGGGAAGTTGTCGGCGCGGCCGACGACGACATCGACGCCGGTGTCGACGCGGCGGGCGGCGGACAGCAGCCGGGCGACCGCGGCCTCGCCGAGGATGTCGCGGGCCCGCGCGAACATGACGTAGGCCGAGCTGACGTACCGGAGCCCGTGGTCGAAGGAGGAGCGCAGGCCGAGGCTGTACTGCGTGATCACGCGGGCGTTGGGGTGCCACGCGGTGAAGTCGGCGAGCAGGTACGGCGTCGCGTCGGTGGAGCCGTCGTCGACGAACACGACTTCGAGGTCGGGGAAGTTCGCCTGGGCGGAGAGCGAGCCGAGGAAGTCGGGGAGGTTGTACTCGTCGTTGCGGCAGTGGACGACGACCGCCGCCGCGTACCGGCCGGGGGCGGTGGCCGGGGCCGGCGGCGGGGCGTCCTGCCACCAGAGCCACGGGGTGCCGCGCGGCTGGACCTTGGACCGGGTCTCGGTGGTCTGCGGGCGCAGGCCGAGGTTGCCGCTGACCGTCTCGTAGACCTCGTAGGTCGCCGCGTCGGCGGCGTACCGCAGGTCCTGGGTGTCGACGGCGCTGATGTTGAGCGCGGTGGAGGCGCGTTCCCCGCCGTACCGGAGCTGGACGAAGAAGTTCCAGTGGCCGCCCTGGCCGGCCTTGCCGAGGGTGGCGGCCAGGTCGATCGTGGCGTGGTAGCGGATCCAGTGCTCGTCGACCTCCACGCCGGTGGCGGGGAAGTGGTGGTCCGTCTTGGTGCTGCGGCGGCGCAACACGGCCACCAGGGAGATCTTGCCCTCGGGGTCGACGCGGCCGAACTGGTTCCTGACGGCGCCGGCGATGTGCAGCCGGTCGCCGACGATCTCGACCCGGGACGCCTCGTTGTACAGCCGCGCGTCGGCGAGCTTGGTGCCGGTCAGTTCGAGGTCGGTGACGTCGAGGAACCGCTCGGCGCCGTCGATGCCGAGCATCGAGGCCGACCAGTAGACGCGGCCGTCGCGCTCGACGACGTCGGAGCTGACGACGCTGCGGCGGCCGGTGAAGTCGGCCGCCGACACGGCGATGTCGGTCCGCCCGTGCATGAGGCCGAAGGCGCGCACCCGCTCCATGGGCCCGCACAGGTCGTAGGTCTGCGGGTTCAGGCCCTGGAGGTACGGGGCGACGGCCCGCACGAAGCCGCGGCGGTAGGTCTCGTCGCCGGTGCGCAGCTCGGGGGTGTAGAGGCGCAGGTCGTGCGTGAGGAACTTGGCGCCCTTGTGGGCGAGCAGGTCCGGGCGGCCGACGTCGGCGAGGAAGCGGTCGGTGTACTGGTGGACGAGGACCCGGTCGCGGATGCTGCGGAGCTCGTGGCGGCGGTTGGTGATGGACGGCTGGTCGCCCTCGCGCTCCCACATCCACCGGTAGACGGGGGTGGCGAGGAGGGTGAGGGAGCGGGCGTGGAAGTTCGCGACCGTCGAGAAGTAGGTGTCCTCGAAGAAGACGCCTTCGGGGAAGCGGATGCCGAAGTCGTCGAGGAAGTCGTGGCGGTAGAGCTTGCCGGCCGCGATGGGGTCGCTGAAGAGCTCGGGGAGGGCGCCGAGGCCCCCGACGGTCCGGTCCCCGGCGTAGAGCTGCGGCTGCCAGACGGTGACCTCGTCGGTGCCCAGGTTGACGCGCAGGGCGCGGCCGGCGGTGACGTCGGAGCCGGTGGCGAGCGCGGAGGAGAGCAGTTCCTCGACGGCCTTGAGCGGCAGCTCGTCGTCGGCGTCGAGGAACATCACGTACTCGCCGGTGGCGGCCTCGATGCCGTTGTTCCGGGGCGCGCCGCAGCCGCCGCTGTTCTCCGGCCGCTCGATGATCCGCACCCGGTCGTCCTGGGCGAACTGGCGGGCGGTGAGCAGCGTGCCGTCGGCGGAGCAGTCGTCGACGACCAGGACCTCGACGTTGCGGTGGGTCTGGGAGAGGGCCGACTGGAGGGCGCGGGAGAGCGTGGCACTCGCGTTGTAGGCGGGTACCACGATGCTCACGCGGTAGTGCGTGATGTCCGGCGGAACGCTCATGACCAGTTCTGCCCCGAGTCCACGTGGTACTGGCCGGGGTGGGGCTGCGCGGGGACCCGCGGGAGCCACGCGGTGTCCTGCCCGCCGTGCCCGTTGTGGCCGTTGTATCCACTGTGGCCGTTGTGGCTGCCGTGGCCGTCGTGGCCGTCGTACGTGTCGTGCGCGTCGTACCCGTCGCGGGTGTCGGGGTAGGGGTGCGGGTACGGCTGGAAGCCGGGGTCGTCGTCGGGCTCGGGGGCGGGGAAGCGCTGGTCCATCCACATGACCTGCTCGTTCCAGCCGTCCTGCTCCGTCCGGCCGTCCTGGGCGTACGGGGCGTCCCGGTCCGTCCACGCGTCCGGCCCGGCGTCCGGGAGGTCCTGCTCGCCCTCGCGGCGGCGGTGCCGGCCGGCCTGGAGATGGGGCGAGATGGAGCCCGCGCGGGTGGGCACGCTGTCGGGCGCGAGGCGTTCCATCGTGCGCGTGAAGTCCCGGGTGGAGAGCCAGAACTTGAACATGATCACGAGCTCGAAGGCGCCCAGGAGGATCGCGGAGGCCGCGGTCGTCACCAGGACGTGGCCGACGAGGGGGCCGACGATGAAGATGAACATCTGGAACTCGATGCCGCTGATCAGGTGCGGCCGGATGCGGCTGCGCAGGAGGGCGTGGCGGAACCGGGCGTACCAGGGGAACCTCTTGCGGAACTGCTGGTGGAGGTCGATGACCTCGGGCTGGCCGGGCTTGGTGGTCGCGGCCGCCTTGAGGGTGTCGCCCTCCGCGAGCGGGTTCTCGCGGAGCAGGTCCTCCATGAAGACGACCTTCTGCTCCTCCTCGCTCACGCCGGCGTCGGCCTGCCGGGCGAGGGTGACGGCCTCGATCTTGGCGCGCATGGACATGCGCATCTTGTAGATCTGGAGCGCGTCGACGTAGCGGAGCATGTCGAGGAAGACGACGACGAGGGCGGCGAGCAGGAAGACGGGCTCGTCGGTCCGGAGGAACTGTCCGCCCATCAGCGCCAGGGCGCAGAACAGCACCCGGATGCGGTCGAAGACGTAGTCCAGCCAGCCGCCGAACACGGAGCCGTTGCCCTTGAGGCGGGCGAGCTTGCCGTCGATGCAGTCGAGGATGAAGCTGATGTGGTACAGCCCGGCGCCGATCGCCAGGGACGTGTAGTCGCCCTCCAGGAAGAAGAAGGCCGAGCCGAGGCCGACGAAGAGGGCGGCCCACGTGACGCGGTTCGGGGTGATCCAGTTGAACCGGGCGAACAGGCAGACCAGCCGGGTCGCGACGGGGTCGACGAGGAGGACGGTCCACCAGGCGTCACGCTTCTTGCACGTGAGTTTCTGGACAGCCCGGAGTGACAGCTTCTGCATGAGCCCCTCAGTCATCGGCGCACGGACATCTGGGCGGCAGGGCAGCCATTGGCCTGCCGCGCGGAGCACCCGAGCCAGGGGCCGTCCACGCGATCCACACATGTGGTCCACTTGTGGTTCACATAAAGACGGCACGACAGTAGCAAAAAAGAGCGGTGTTCGAAAGTTTGACCATAGGGGCCCGGTGGGTCCCATCTGCGTCAAAGCACGCGCCAGGGCTCGAAGTCCAGCCCCTCCGCCCCTTCGCGCTGACGCATGATCCTGGGTCTCCCGTCGGTGCCGAGGACGGCGACCACCGCGCGTCCCGCGACGTCCAGGGCCACCGCCGGCGCCACCAGGGAGCGCTCACCGCCGGGCGCCCACCAGGTTCCCGTGTCGGGGCGGCCGTCGGCGTGCACCCCGATCACGGACGTCCCGTCGCCGCCCGGCCGGACCAGCACCGTACAGGACCAGCCCTGGACCGCCGCGCCGACGGCCCCGGTCGCGGCGCCGCTCCCGTCGGCGCCGCCCAGGGCCTCCGGCGCGGGCGCGCCCGGTCTCCAGAGACAGAGCTCGTTGGTGTCGGCGTACCGGAACCGGACGCCGCCGGCCTCGGGGGCGGCCGCGAGGCTGCCGGGGACCATCCGCACCGGGACCGTCCGGTCCTCCGTCCAGCTCCGGGCCGCCGGGTCGTAGTGCCAGTGCACGGCCCGCGCGTGGTCGCGGCGCCGGGCCACGAGGTCGACGCCGCCGTCCGGGGCGGGAAGGGCGGCCAGCTCGTCGGCGATCCGCAGGCCGCGCAGGTGCTCCCAGCCGGTCCAGTGCCCGTTCCGGTCCTGGCGCCGGGTGCTGATGCCGCGTCCGACGTTGCGCACGAAGACGTGCAGGGCGCCCTGGGCGTCGAGCGTGGCGACGGGGAAGCCGAGCTGCCGGGCCCGCTCCCACTCGCGCGCGTTCGGGTTGCCGATCGACTGCCAGGGGGCGAGCGGCCGGCCGCTCTGGTACTGGACGGCGGTGACGACCTCCAGGGCCTGGGCCCCCTTGTCCGTGGCCCTGCGCAGGCCGAGGAGCCGGACGTACCCGTCGGGCCCCTGGAGCACGGTGAGGCCCGGCATCAGCTCCGGCGGCGTCTCCAGCGACTCGGGGCCCTCCCAGTCCGGGCCCCCCGGCACGGTCTCCGTCCAGCGCAGGACGCCGGCGGCGGACAGCAGGTGGACGGAGAGCCGCCCGTCCGCGCCCCGGTTGAGCCAGCGGCTCTGCCGGGGGTACCGGGAGGCGGCCTCCCCGGGGGCGTACGGCTCGACGCCGGCGCGCCGGCAGTCCACGTAGACGGGCCGGCCGGTGCGCTCCTGGCAGGCGCGCGCCGCGTGCAGGGCGGCGCGGGCGGCGGCACCGCGGCCGGGGGGTTCGAGGACCGCGTACTTCCGCTCCGCGCCCTCGACGGCGACGCTCTCCGGGTCGGGGTCGAGCGTGCCGATCCGGGTCGGGCCGAGGTCGAGGAAGAGGTCGAGCAGGCGCTCCTCGGCGTCGTCCCGGGGGTCGAGGACGTACGGCTTGCCGGCGATCCGGTGTCCGCGCTCCCGCGCGGCGGCCAGGGCGGAGGCGAGCGCCTCCGTCTCGCCGGGCTCCCCCGGGCCGAGGCAGACCACGGCGACGGGCACGCCGGGCGGCTCCGCGCCGAGCGGCGCGATCGCGTCGGCGGGCGTGGCCACCGCCAGGAGCAGCAGGCCCGCGCCGCCGGGCCGGGCGTCGCCCACGAGGCGCCCGGAGCGTGCTCTCCGGTCGGTTCCGCGCGCCATCTCCGCCCCCTGTCGTCGACTGCCGTTCCCCACTCCGTCGATCGCCCTTTCGACCGACGCCTTCCGGGAACGATAGTCGGCCGCACGGGGGTCGGAAAAATCCGTCCCGGTCGTACACATTTACGACAGCGGCCTATACTGCACGGTCACAGGCGCCCGTGGCCCCTGTGAGACCCGGGGGGAAACCGGGTTCCCCATCGCCCGACGCTGCCAGCAGATGCGAGGAATCACCGCACCATGAGCCAGGACACACGCACGCCCGACACCGGCGGCCGACGTTCCGCCCGCGCCTCGCGTCCGGCCCGCAAGCGGCGCAGGACCGGCCGCATCGTCCTGCTGACGCTCCTCGTCCTGGTCCTGGCCGCGGGCGGTGGCCTGTACTGGATGTACAACAGCCTCGACGGCAACATCAAGGGCGTCGACATCGAGAAGGCGCTCGGCGACGACCGCCCGGAGAAGCTGCCAACCAGCGGCCAGAACCTGCTGGTCCTGGGCTCCGACTCGCGGGCCGGCGCCAACGGCGACCTGGCCGGCGGCGACGTCGGCGGGAGCCGCTCGGACACCGCGCTCGTCGTGCACGTGCCCGAGGGGCGGACCGAGGCCGTCGCCGTGAGCATCCCGCGCGACACCCTGGTCACCCGGCCCGAGTGCTCCCGCCGCGACGGCTCGGCCGCGCCCTCGGCCCAGCGGGTCATGTTCAACTCCGTCTACGCCCAGTTCGGCCCGGCCTGCGTGGTCAAGACCGTGGAGGCGATGTCCGGGGTCCGGCTCGACCACTTCCTGGAGATCGACTTCGCCGGGTTCAAGGACCTGGTCGACACCATCGGCGGGGTCACGGTCGACGTGAAGGAGCCGATCGACGACAAGCAGAGCGGCCTCCACCTCGCCGCCGGCGAGCAGCGGCTCGACGGCACCCAGTCCCTCGCCTTCGTCCGCACCCGGCACGGCGTCGGCGACGGCAGCGACCTCGGCCGCATCAGCCTCCAGCAGCAGTTCCTGACCTCCCTCCTCTCCGAGGTCAAGAAGCAGGACCTGCTGGGCAGCCCCGCCAAGAGCTACAAGATCGCCAGCTCGGCGACCAAGGCGCTCACCACCGACTCCGCGCTGGCCTCCCTGACTTCGCTCAGCGAGTTCGGCCGGAGCCTGAACGGCGTCGACCCGCAGAACATGGAGACGATCATGCTGCCGGTCGCCTACGACAAGAAGGACCCGAACCGCGTCGTGGCCGCCGAGCCGAACGCCTCCCAGCTCTGGAAGGCGATCCGCGAGGACGCCGAGATCCCCGAGTCCGCGAAGAAGTCCCCCGCCACGGGCGGCTGACCGAACGCCCCGGCAGGACGGTGCCCCGGACCCCTCAAGGGGGTCCGGGGCACCGGTGCGTCCGGGGTCAGATGCGCGCCCACGCCCCCGGGACGGCGTCCGGACCGTCCTGCCCGCGCGCCACTATCGGCTCGCCGCCCGCCGCGACCGCCGCGGCGACGAGACCGCCGGAGGCGTCGCTCCGCAGGGCCGGGGGGCCCTGGACCTCGGGACCGGGCGCGGACCAGCGCGGCTCCGACCCCTCCCGCTCCGCCGGGTAGGAGGCGAACACCACCCGCCCCGAGGCGTCGCGCTGGGCGATCAGCGTGTGGTCGACGCCGTCGACGGAACGGCTGACGACGGTCAGCGGGCCCTCGCCGGCCGCGTCGACGAGGGGCGTGGGCGCCAGGCCCCGCTCGGGCGACCAGGCGCACACCCTCCCCTCCCTGTCCAGGTAGAAGGCCGTGACGTGTCCGGAGGGCCCCCGCACGGCGCCCATGGTGCCCATGGTGACCGGGGCGGGCAGGAGCTCCTCGCGGAGCGGCTTCGCGCCGGACTCGCGCTGCACGTAGCGGACGAGCCCCGCGGCGTGCGAGGAGTACAGCTCGACGAAACCCGAACCGTTGGTGACGGCCACCGGCAGGGGGTCGGTCTTGGAGCCGAGCAGGTCCCACCACGGGTGCCAGCCGCCCGCGTCCTTCTGCGCCCGCACGCTGATGCCGCCGCCGCCGTTCCGGCAGAAGACGTACGCGCGCCCGATGCCGTCCACGGTCACGCTCGGGGTCCCGGTCCACCGGAAGGCGGCGCCGTTGGGGTGGGTGATCGAGCGCCACTCCAGGGCCGGGCGGCCCGTCTGGTACTGGGTGCTGTGCACCAGCTCGACGCGGTCCGGCTCGCCGCCCGCCACGGGTCGCAGACCGACGAGGTGGACGTACCCGTCGGCGCCCTGGCCCACCGAGAGGCTGGGGAGCAGCCCGCCGCTGCCCCCGCCGATCGCCTCGGGCCCGCTCCAGCCGCCGTCGGCGCCCTCGGTCCAGCGCACCGCCCCGCCGTTCCGGGGCAGGTAGGCGCTGAGTCTGCCGTCCTTCCCCCGGGCCAGCCAGGAACCCCTCACTTGCGGGGTGTCGGGAGAGCCGTGGAGGTGGGTGGCGGGGGCCTCGGATCGATTCGCCATGGGAGTGCAGCGCTCCGGTCAATCAGGATGCGGGTCGGGTACGAGCCGACTGTAGCGGCCCCTTCCGACCCGCCCTTCCCGCGCCTTCGGCACCGCTCCCGGCGGCCCCTCAGTACCGGGCTTCCCGGCCCTCCTGGCCCAACCGGCTGTGACTCCGCCCGTACAGGAAGTACACGACGACGCCGATCGCCATCCAGACCGCGAAGCGGAACCAGGTCTCGCCCGGCAGGTTGAGCATCAGCCAGAACGAGGCCGCGATGGAGATGATCGGCAGCGCGGGCACCCAGGGGGTGCGGAAGGCGCGCGGCAGGTCGGGGCGGGTGCGGCGGAGCACGATGACGCCGGCCGCGACCATCACGAAGGCGAAGAGGGTGCCGATGTTCACCAGGGTCGCCAGCTCGTTGATGCTGGTGAAGCCGGCGACGATCGCGATGATCACGCCGAGCAGGATCGTCGGCCGGTACGGGGTTTTGAACCGGGGGTGGGTGACGGAGAAGAAGCGCGGCAGCAGGCCGTCGCGGCTCATCGCGAAGAAGACGCGGGTCTGGCCGAGCAGCAGGATCAGACAGACCGTGGTGAGGCCGACGGCGGCGCCGAAGCTGATCACGCCCGCGTAGAAGGGGTGGCCGGCGGCTTTGAAGGCATCGGCGAGCGGGGCGCTGACGGACAGCTCCTTGTAGTTCTGCATGCCGGTGACGACGAGGGAGACGGCCACGTAGAGCACGGTGCAGATGAGGAGCGAGCCGAGGATGCCCCGGGGCATGTCCCGCTGCGGCAGCTTGGTCTCCTCGGCGGCGGTGGCCACCACGTCGAAGCCGATGAAGGCGAAGAAGACCACGGAGGCGGCGGTGAAGATGCCCATGACGCCGAAGTTCGTCGGCTCGTAGCCGAAGATCAGCTGGACCATCGGGGAGTCCCAGCCGGAGCCGCCGCCCTCGGGGGTGACGGCGGGCGGGATGAAGGGCTTGTAGTTGTCGCCGACGATGAAGAACAGGCCGGCGACGATCACGATCATCACCACGGTCACCTTGATCGCGACGACGAGCGCGGTGATCCGGGCGGAGAGCTTCATGCCCAGGACGAGGACGACGGTGATGACCAGGACGAGCAGGAACGCCAGGATGTCGAAGGTGCCGCCCGCGACGTCCGGGCCCTCCAGGGCGGCCGGCAGGTGCCAGCCGATGTTGTCCATGAGCGAGCGGACGTAGCCGGACCAGCCGACGGCCACCACCGCCGTCCCGAGCGCGAACTCCAGGACGAGGTCCCAGCCGATGATCCAGGCGGGCAGTTCGCCGATGGAGGCGTACGCGAAGGTGTACGCCGATCCGGCCACCGGCACCGTCGAGGCGAACTCGGCGTAGCAGAGGGCGGCGAGGGCGCAGACGATGCCGGCGGCGACGAAGGCGAGGGCCGTCGCCGGGCCGGCGTTCTCCTTGGCGACCTTGCCGGTGAGGACGAAGATGCCGGTGCCGATGATGACGCCGACGCCGAAGACCGTCAGGTCCCAGGCGGACAGGGACTTCCGGAGGGCGTGCTCCGGCTCCTCCGTGTCCCGGATCGACTGCTCGACCGATTTGGTCCGGAACATCCCGGAGTTCGCCCGTGGCTGCTGGTCCGTACTCACCGTGGTACCTCCGCGCTCCGCCCGACGTCGGTCTCGGTGCCTCCGCGGGTCGGAGGCTGTGATGACGTCTGCCCGGACAGAGCCAGAATGCACGCGAACGGGCCGGTCGGCACCCGGGAGGGTGAACCGACCGGCCCAAAGGGTGGTGCGGAGGTGGTGCGGGGTCAGTCCCGGGCGGGTTCCACGGTCTTGGCGCCGCTCTCCTCGGCGCTCTCCTCGTACCGGCCGTCGAGGCGCGAGACGAGGCCGGTGACCTGCCGGGCGACGTCCGGGGCGGTCAGGCCGATCTCGGCGAGGACCTCGGCGCGGGAGGCGTGGTCGAGGAAGCGCGGCGGGATGCCGAAGTCGCGCAGCGGGACGTCCACGCCGGCGTCGCGGAGCGCCTGGGCGACGGCCGAGCCGACGCCGCCGACGCGGCTGTTGTCCTCGACGGTGACGACGACCCGGTGGCGCGCGGCGAGCGGGGCGAGGGCCTCGTCGACCGGCTTGACCCAGCGGGGGTCGACCACGGTGGTGGAGATGCCCTGCCGGTCGAGCAGGTCGGCGATCTCCAGGCACATCGGCGCCAGGGCGCCGACGGAGACCAGGAGGACGTCGGGCCTGTCGGTGCCGGGCTCGCGGAGCACGTCCATGCCGCCGACGCGGCGCAGGGCCGGTACGGCGGGGCCGACGGCGCCCTTGGAGAAGCGGACCACGGTGGGGGCGTCGGTGACCTCGACGGCCTCGCGCAGCTGGGCGCGGACCTGGTCGGCGTCGCGCGGGGCGGCGAGCCGCAGGCCGGGCACGACCTGGAGGATCGACATGTCCCACATGCCGTTGTGGGAGGCGCCGTCGGTGCCGGTGACGCCGGCCCGGTCGAGGACGAAGGTGACGCCGCACCTGTGCAGGGCCACGTCCATCAGGACCTGGTCGAAGGCGCGGTTGAGGAAGGTGGCGTACACCGCGAAGACCGGGTGGAGGCCGCCGGTGGCGAGGCCGGCCGCGGAGACCGCGCCGTGCTGCTCGGCGATGCCGACGTCGAAGACCCGCTCAGGGAAGGCCTTGGCGAACTTGTCGAGGCCGACGGGCTGGAGCATGGCCGCGGTGATGGCGACGATGTCCGCGCGCTCCTTGCCGAGGGCGACCATCTCGTCGGCGAAGACGCCGGTCCAGTCGGCGCCGGAGGTGGCGAGGGGCAGACCGGTGTCGGGGTGGATCTTGCCGACGGCGTGGAAGCGGTCCGCCTCGTCCTGGAGGGCGGGCTGGTAGCCGCGGCCCTTCTCGGTGAGGCAGTGGACGATGACGGGGCCGCCGAAGCGCTTGGCGCGCGTCAGGGCGGACTCCAGGGCCTCGATGTCGTGGCCGTCGATGGGGCCGACGTACTTGAGGCCGAGGTCCTCGAACATGCCCTGGGGGGCGATGAAGTCCTTGAGGCCCTTCTTGGCGCCGTGCAGGGTCTCGTAGAGCGGCTTCCCGACGACCGGGGTGCGCTCCAGGATGTCCTTGCCGCGGGCGAGGAAGCGCTCGTAGCCGTCGGTGGTGCGCAGGGTCGCCAGGTGGGTGGCGAGGCCGCCGATGGTGGGCGCGTAGGAGCGCTCGTTGTCGTTGACGACGATGACCAGCGGGCGGTCCTTGGCGGCGGCGATGTTGTTCAGCGCCTCCCAGGCCATGCCGCCGGTGAGGGCGCCGTCGCCGATGACGGCCACGACGTGGTCGTCCTTCTTCAGGACCTCGTTCGCCTTGGCCAGGCCGTCGGCCCAGCCGAGGACCGTGGAGGCGTGCGAGTTCTCGATGACGTCGTGCTCGGACTCGGCCTGCGAGGGGTAGCCGGAGAGGCCGCCCTTCATCTTGAGCTTCGAGAAGTCCTGGCGGCCGGTGAGCAGCTTGTGGACGTAGCTCTGGTGGCCGGTGTCCCAGAGGACCTTGTCCTTCGGGGAGTCGAACACCCGGTGCAGGGCGATGGTCAGCTCGACCACGCCCAGGTTGGGCCCGAGGTGCCCGCCGGTCTTGGAGACGGCGTCCACGAGGAACGTCCGGATCTCGTCGGCCAGCTGGTCCAGCTGTTCCGGGGAGAGCCGGTCCAGGTCTCGCGGTCCCCTGATACGGGTCAGCAGAGCCACCCGTTCCTCCTTGCGTTTGAGCTGGTCGAGCTTGCCGATTTGTCGAGTCTAATGTTCCGTCTTGGATCGTGGGCAGCGGGCCGGGGAGTGAGGCGTCACTCCGACGGTCTACGGGCCGATGATCCGTACGGCTCCGTGCGGGCGTGTGCACTGGTCCGGACGCACCGGTGCCCGGCGCCGGTTTCACGGCGCCGGGCAGGTGTGGCGAGCGTTACGCGCGCGTGGCGGGGCCTTTCCGGGCGCGCCCCGCCGTTTTTCCGGGCGCTAGGCGCGTCCGGCCGTCTTCTGGGTCTTGCGGGAGACGGAGTCGATGATCACGGCGATGAGCAGGACCGCTCCGGTGATCATGTACTGGATCGCGTTCGAGGACAGGTTCATCTGGTTGAGGCCCTGGACGATGGACTGGATGACCAGGATGCCCAGGAGCGCCGACCAGACCTTGCCGCGTCCGCCGAACAGGGACGTGCCGCCGATGACCGCCGCGGCGATGCACATCATGAGCTGGTTGCCGCCGCCGAGGGAGCGGTCGGCGCCGCCGGTCGCGGAGGCGAGGAACAGACCGCCGATCGCGCCCATGGTGCCGGAGATCATGAAGACCGAGATCCGGATCCACGAGACGTTGATGCCGGCGCGGCGGGCGGCCTCGATGCCGCCGCCGACCGCGAAGACCTGGCGGCCGTAGGTGGTGCGGCGCAGCACGAAGTCGGTGACGAGCAGGATCACCAGGAAGATCACCAGGGAGAGCGGCAGGCCCTGCTCCTGGTTGAAGCCGTACGCGGCGACGAGGACCAGGACCGCCAGGACGGCGGTGCGCAGGATGATCTCGCTCTGCGGGCGGTGCGGCAGGTCGGCGGCCTTGCGGCGGTGCGCGTCGCGGAACTGGGCCAGGTAGAAGGCGGCGATCACGGCGACGGCCAGGCCGTAGGCGGCGGCGACGTCGGAGAAGTAGTACTTCGTGAGGTCGTTGACGAAGCTGCCGATCGGGGTGGAGATGGTGGAGCGCTCGCCCATCACCCAGGTCTGGAGGCCGGCCCAGCCGAGGAAGCCGGCGAGGGTGACGACGAAGGCGGGCACGCCGATCTTGGCGAACACGATGCCGTGGAAGGCGCCGATCAGGGTGCCGGACAGGATGCCGAGGAGGATGGCGAGGCCGTCGGGCATGTCGGTGCCGAGGACGCCCCAGACGGAGCCGGCCAGACCGGCCACGGAGCCGACGGCGAGGTCGATCTCGCCGAGCAGCAGCACGAAGACGATGCCGACGGCCATGATGCCGGGGCCGACCGCGTACAGCGTGATCTGGTCGAGGTTGTACGAGGTGATGAAGTTGCCGGTGAGGGCCTGGAAGACCACGCCGATGACGATCAGGCCGACGACGACGGGCAGCGAGCCGATCTCGCCGGAGCGGATCTTGCGCTTGAACTCGTCGACGTAGCCCTTGAAGCCCTGCTCGCGGACGAGGAGGCGGGGGTCGACGGCGGGGATCGCGGCGGCGGCCGGGGTCTCGGTGGCCGGCGCGTCGGCGTCGGGGGTGCGGGGCTCGGGCACCGCGGCCTCTTCGCTCGCGGCGGGAGGGGTCTTGCTCACTTCGCTACCTCCGCGTTGCGGGCCTGGCGGCGGGTCACGGCGTTGTCCGTGGCTCCGGTGATCGCGGCGATGATCTCTTCGTGCGTGGTGGTGGCGACCGGGAAGGTGCCGTTGTTGCGGCCCAGGCGGAGGACGGCCACGGTGTCCGCGACGGCCTTCACGTCGGCCATGTTGTGGCTGATGAGGACGACGCCGAGGCCCTGCTCGCGCAGCCGCTCGACCAGGTCGAGGACCTGGGCGGTCTGCTCGACGCCGAGGGCGGCGGTCGGCTCGTCGAGGATCACGATCTTCGGGTCGCCGACCAGGGCGCGGGCGATGGCCACGACCTGCCGCTGGCCGCCGGAGAGGGCGGCGACGGGGATGCGGACGCTGGGGATGCGGATGGAGAGGGTGGAGAGCAGGTCCTTCGCGCGCTTCTCCATGGCGACCTCGTCGAGGACGCCGCCCTTCTTGATCTCGCGGCCGAGGAACAGGTTGGCGACGACGTCGAGGTTGTCGCAGAGGGCGAGGTCCTGGTAGACGGTCGCGACGCCGAGGTTCTGGGAGTCCTGCGGGCGGGAGATCTCGACCCGCTCGCCCTCCCACTCGATGACGCCCTCGTCGATAGGGTGCACGCCGGCGATCGTCTTGACCAGCGTGGACTTTCCCGCTCCGTTGTCGCCGACGAGCGCGACGACCTCACCTGCGTGGACTTCGAGATCGACACCGGAGAGGACCTGGACCGCTCCGAATCGCTTGAAGATCCCGCGCAACGCCAGCACGGGCGTCTGGGACACGTGAACCAACTCCTTCGCCGCCCGCGGACGGCGGCACGTCGCGCCGCCGGTGCAGCGCCAACAAAGTTCTGGGGGGTGGGCTTCGTCCGGTCCCCGGACCGACAGCGGGGTCTGGGTCGGCCGGGGACCGGACGGGCTCGGGGGAGGGATCCCGGCCCGTCGCCGGTCGTCGTACGGGGTGTTCACCCTCTGTACGCGAGCGGCGGGGCCGCGCGTCCGGCGCCGTCTCGGTCGGGAGACGGCCGGGGGCCGGGCGGGGCCGGGCCGGGATCCGTGGTGCCGGGCCCTCGGGGGCCCGGCGGGGTGGAGCGGGGGTTACTTGACGCCCAGCTCGGTGCACTTGGCGGCGAGGTCCGCGGTGCAGAGGTCGGCGGCCTTGTAGATGCCGTCCTTGACGACCGTGTCCTGGATGTTGGTCTTGTCGACCACGACCGGCGGGAAGAGCGTGGACGGCACGCCGTCGGTGTCGCCCTGGGCGCCGAGGTCCTTGCCCTGGAGCAGGTTCACCGCGAACTTGGCGGCCTCGGGGGCCAGCTGGAGCGGCGACTTGTAGATCGTGAAGGTCTGGGTGCCGGCGATGATGCGCTGGATGCCCGCGACCTCGGCGTCCTGGCCGCCCACCGGGATGCCCTTGATGCCGGCGTTCTCCAGGGAGGTGACGATGCCGCCCGCCATGCCGTCGTTGGCGGAGTAGACGGCGCCGATCTTGTCCTTGCCGACCGAGGAGATCGCGGCGGACATCTTCTCGCCGGCGATCTTCGGGTCCCACTCGCCGGAGGCCTCGTAGGCGATCTTGCCGACCTTGCCGTCGAGCGCGGTGTGGGCGCCCTTCTTGAACAGGGCGGCGTTCGGGTCCTTCTCGTCGCCGTTGATCATCACGACGTTGGCGGCGGCGGCCTTGTCGCCGAGCGCGGTCAGCAGGGCCTGGCCCTGGAGCTCGCCGACCTTGTTGTTGTCGTGGCTGACGTAGGCGTCGGCGCCCTTGACGGCACGGTCGTACGCGACGACCTTGACGCCCTTGGCCTTGGCGTCCTTGACCCAGCTCTCGGCCTTGGTGGCGTCCACCGGGTCGAGGGCGATGACCTTGATGCCGTCGGCGATGAACTGGTCGAACTGCTGCTTCTGCTTGACGACGTCGGAGACGGCGTTGTTGTAGACGACCTCGCAGTCGCCGCACGCGGCCTTGACGGCCTTCTCGAACTGGGGCTTGTCCAGGGCCTCGTAGCGCGAGGTCTTGTTCTCGGGCAGGAGCAGACCGATCTTGGTCGAGCTGCCCTTGTCGCCGCTGTCGTCGCCGCCGGCCTGGCCACAGGCGGCGAGCGAGAGGGCCATCGACACCGCGGCCGTGGCTATGACGGCACGACGCGTCACTGCGTTCATTTGGGGTTGCCTCCCTGACGAGGCCGCGACGTTGCGGCCGAGGTGGCACGAAGTCAACTCGGCCGCAACGTTGACGTCAAGAAGTAAATTCTTAACGAGATGACAACGGTGGTGTTCGTTATCTAAGTGAAGGCAAGCCGAGAGGCCGGAGCGGCGGCGGGCAGGGCGCTCTCCAACAGGGTCGAATCGCCCATTTCGCTCAGCACGAGGGCGAGCGCGCCCAGCACCTCGGCGCGCCCGCCGAGGGCCCCCTGGGCCAGTGAGAGCTGCCGGGCGGCACTGGGGATCGCGTACCGCGAGACGGAATCCCTGATGGGCGCCAGGACCAGCTCACCGGCCTCTGCGAGGTCCCCGCCGAGCACCACCCGGCTGGGGTTGAGGAGGTTGCAGAGGTTGGCGATGCCGCTGCCGATGTGCCGTCCGACGTCCGCGATCACCCGGCGGCAGCCGGGGTCGCCCTCCCGGGCGAGCTGGACGACCCGCTCCATGGTCAGGTCGGGCCCGTGGCTGGGCTGGAGCAGCGGCAGGACGTAGCGGGCGGCCGTGAAGGTCTCCAGGCAGCCGCGGTTGCCGCAGCGGCAGACCGGCCCCGACTCGTCCAGGGTGATGTGCCCGATCTCCCCCGCGGTGCCGCCGGGGCCCCGGTAGACCCGTCCGTCTATGACCAGGCCGGCGCCGACGCCGCTGGCCACCTTGATGTACGCCAGGTCCTTGACGCCCCGGCCGCCGCCCCAGACCAGCTCGCCGAGCGCGCCGAGGTTGGCGTCGTTGTCGACGTGCACGGGGACCCCGAGGCGGCCCGAAAGCTCCTCGGCGGGGTTGATGCCGCTCCACCCCGGCAGGATCGACGTCGAGCCGAGGGTCCCGGAGGAGACGTCGATCGGGCCCGGTACGCCGAGGCCGACGCCGATCACCTTGTCGGGGCCGATCCCGGTGGCCAGGATCAGCCGTTTGACCAGCTGTTCCGCCCGGTCGAAGCCCTCGGCGGCGGAGGCGTCGACGTCGAGCGGCTCGGCCTCCTCGGCGAGCACCTGGTGGGCGAGGTTGCCGACGGCGACCCGCAGGTGGGTGTGGCCGAAGTCGACCCCGATCACGATGCCGGCGTCGCCGGAGAGCGAGACGCTGCGGGCCCGGCGGCCCCCGGCCGAGGTGGGCGTGACCTCGACGGTGCCGCCGTCCTTCAGCTCCCGCACGATGTTGGAGACCGTGGCGGCGGAGAGGCCCGTCGCCCGGGCGATCTCCGCCTGGGTGAGCGAGCCGGCCATGCGCACCGCCCGGACGACCCGTTCGAGATTGGCCCTGTGCAGAGAAGTCTGCGACCCCGGAGTCTCCATCGACTCACTCACTCCCACCGTTTTCTCCAACATGTGAACTCTAAGGGGACGCTTTCGGCTTGCTCCCCGTCAAGACCTTGAGTGTCGGAGGTGAGGGTCACACGGTGTTCGCACCGGGTTTCCCGGGCCGCCCTCCCCCGGTCCCGTACCGCCGGAAGGGCTCCGCCCGGTACCGCCGGAAGGGCCCCGTCCCGTACGACCCGAAGGGCCCCCGGCGCGCGGTGCGCCGGGGGCCCTTCGGGAGCGGTGGCGGGGCCGGTGCGGCCCCGGGGATCACTTCACGGCGCCGGCGGTCAGACCGGCCACCACCTGCCGCTGGAAGACGATGTACGCGACGAGGACCGGGAGCATGGCCATCACCAGACCGGCGAAGAGGCCCGACCAGTCGCCCTTGTAGCCCTGGCTGACCGCCAGCTGGACGAGGCCCTGCGAGAGCACCTTCCGCTCCGGCTCGGTGTTGAGCACGGTCGGCAGCAGGTACTGGTTCCACTGCCCCAGGAAGTTGAAGATGCCGACGCTGATGAGGCCCGGCTTGGCCATCGGCAGCATCACCTGGAAGAAGGTCCGGGTGTGCGAGGCCCCGTCCACGAAGGCCGCCTCCGCCACCGAGGTCGGCAGGGTGCGGAAGAAGGCCGTGAGGAAGAAGACCGTGAACGGCAGCGAGTACGCGATGTAGACGAGGATCAGGCCGTGCAGCGTGTTGAGCAGGGCCATGTTCTGCATCACGTAGAACAGCGGCACGAGCGCCAGGATGATCGGGAAGCTCATTCCCCCGATGAAGAGGAAGTAGAGGAAGCGGTTGCCCGGGAACTCGAAGCGGGCCAGGACGTAGGCCGCCATCGAGCCGAGGAGCAGCGTGCCGATCAGCGAGCCGCCGACCACCAGGATGGTGTTCAGGAAGTAGTCGCTCATGTGCGCCTCGGTCCAGGCGCGCGACCAGTTCTCGAAGTGCAGCCTGTCGGGCAGCGCCCACGGGGAGGTGAAGATCGCCCGGTCGGTCTTGAAGGAGGTCATGACCGCCCAGAGCAGCGGCATGACGACCATGATCGCCCAGAGGATCAGGATGCCGTGGGAGAAGACGTTGAGGGTCGCGCCCTCGCCCTTCGGCTCCTTGCGGGGCGCGGGGGCGGTCGTCTTGGCGACCACGGGGTCCGGTTCCGCCGGGGAGCCGGAGCCGTCCACTCCGGCGGGGGTCGTGTCGGTGATCTTCATCAGAACTCCAGGCGCTCGCGCCGGCCCAGCTTCATCACGACGGCCGCGAAGGCCAGCGTCACGAGGAGCAGGGCGACGCCGATGGTCGTGGCGTAGGCGGCCTGACCGTCCCGGAACGCCTTCTGGTACACGTACAGCGGCAGGACGATGGTCGAGTAGTCGGGTCCGCCGCCGCTGGGGCCGACGGTCATGATCTGGACGACGGCGAAGGACTCGGCCCCGAGGGCGAGGATGCCCATGTAGATCCAGCCGGACTGCACGGTGTCCCAGAGCAGCGGCAGGGTGATCTTGAAGAAGGTGGTGAAGCGGTTCGCGCCGTCGAGCAGGGCCGCTTCGTAGAAGTCCTTGGGAATGGACGCCATGCCGGCCGAGAAGAGGACGACGAAGAATCCGACGGTGGACCAGACGAGGACGACCATCACGCAGATGAGGGCGAGGTCCGGGTCTCCGAGCCAGTCCGGCTGGACGCTGCCGAGACCGACGCCCTTCAGCACGGAGTTGATGGCTCCGCTGTTCGGGTTGTACGCGAACTGGAAGAGCAGCGCGACGATCGCGATCGACAGCACCTGCGGGAAGAAATACACGATCTTGTAGAAGGAGGACCCGCGCACACCGGAGATGGCCGCGCCCTTGCGGCGCCGACCGCCGACATTGAGCATGAAGGCGAAGAACAGCGCGAGGCCGACGGTCACCAGCGGCAGCACCACCGCGAAGGTCAGGCTGTGCTGGAGCGATTTCCAGAAGATCTCGTCGTCCAGCATCCTGCTGTAGTTGTCGAATCCGATCATTCCGAATTCGGGGCTCAGTCCGGTCCAGTCCGTGAGGGAGTAGTAGATGGACTGGATGAAAGGCCAGATGACGAACAGCGCGTAGAGCGCGAGGGGGGCCGTCAGGAACCCCACGATGAAACGGTACTTGCCGTGTTGCATGTCCTACCGACCCCGATCTTTCCCGCGCCGGGCACGCCGCTCGTGCCGCGCGCCAAGGGGCCGGGGCCCGCTCCCGGTCGGCGGGAAGGGGCCCCGGCACCGCTCGTCAGTGCTTGTAGTGCTTGATCGAGGAGTCCTTGGCCGCCTCGTCGGCGAACTTCTGGATCTTCTTGATCGTCTCGGCCGGGGTGGCGCGCCCGGCCATCATCTCGCCGATGCCGGCGACGCCGATCTTCTCCTTCTGGAGGGCGACGTACCAGTCCTGGAGGCGCGGGTTGACGACGTTCTGGCCGGCCTTCTCCAGGGCGGCGACGCCGGACTTGAGGCCCGGGGAGAGCTCGATGCCGTCGG
The DNA here is from genome assembly GCF_040702165.1 of Streptomyces sp. NPDC086147. Taxonomy (NCBI): domain Bacteria; kingdom Bacillati; phylum Actinomycetota; class Actinomycetes; order Kitasatosporales; family Streptomycetaceae; genus Streptomyces; species Streptomyces sp. NPDC086147. Next base: position 33,433 of record NZ_JBFBJO010000016.1, read on the forward strand.
TGCCGCCGTTGAGGGCGGTCAGGGACTTCACGGACTGCGTGAAGTTCTTGGAGGAGGCCTCGCTGAGCATGATGCGGAGCTGCTCCATGCCGCCCTCGGCGTTCTTCGCCTTGGCCGGGACGACGAAGGGCTCGCCGCCGGCGGCCCAGATGGTGCCGAACGGCATCTTGTCGGAGGCGTCGAGGCCGGTCGGGCCGGAGACGGCCAGGCCGAAGTCGGCCGGCATGGTCTTCGCGGCCTCGTTCTCCACCCAGGAGCCGTTCGGGATGAACAGGGCCTTGCCCTCGGTCCAGGCGGTCTGCGACTGGATGTGGTCGAGGCCGGGGGTGCCCTTGAGGATGTAGCCCTTCTGGACCAGCTCGTAGTACGCCTCGAAACACGCCTTGACGGCGGGGTGCTCCCAGGCCTTGGGCTCCAGGTTGTCGATGGCGTCCAGGACCTCGCGGCCGCCGACCTTGCCGATCATCGGGTAGAGCGAGAAGGGGACGTAGTACGGGTGCTTGCCCGCGTACGTCCAGGCGGCGATGCCCTTCTTCTTGGCCTTCTCGCAGACGGCCAGCATCTCGTCCCAGGTCTCCGGGTACTTCGCGTCGAGCGAGTCGAGGAGCTTCTGCGAGTACCAGACGCCGTAGACGGTGTAGGCGTAGTTGAGGATCCAGCACTGCTCGCCGTCGAACTGGCCCATCTCGACGATGCCGGGCCGCAGCGTGTCGCGGACCTTCTTGCTCGGGTCGTCGACCGAGGGCGCGTCGAGCAGCGGGGTGAGGTCCGCCAGCTGCTTCTGGCCGACGAGGACGCCCATGTCCATCTGCTCGGCGCCGGAGTTGTCGATGAGGTCCGGCGGGGTGCCGCCGTTGAAGCGCGGCTGCAGCGTGGTGGTGATCTTCTGGGTCGGGGTGAACTTGACGCTGGCCTTGGGGTAATTGGTCTCGTAGACCTTGATCGCGTCCTTGGCGTACTGCTGTCCGAATCCGCCGTCGAAGAGGACGAAGTCGAGCGGCGCCGACTCGTTCACGCCGAGCGGGTTCTTGTCGGACTTCGTCCCCTTCTCGACCTTTCCGTTGCCACCGCTGTCACTGCTCGCACAGGCGGACAGGAACCCCATGGTCGGTACGGAGATCAGACCGATAGCGGCGGAACGCTTGATCAGATCGCGACGGCCGAGGCCCCCATTGGTCTGTGCGGAGGTGGATCCCATGCTCAAGTCCTCGCCTTCATTCAGGACTCAGGCGGTGTACCGGTCGCCCGTTCTCAACTCGCCACAGGCGAAGGGCCCCGCCACCGCGGTCATTTGCAGCCGGGTCGTGCAGGCGTCGGGCCGTCGTGTGTGGGAACCGACTGGCTGGACGCCGACAGGTATAGTCCACTTCCCTTCGCCTGAGCAAGATCGAAAGCAGGTTTCGACAGCCATCTTTCCCGAGTTGAGACCTGCGGGATAAGCACGCTGGATCTGCGGCGTTTCGTCCAACCATCCGTCCGTCGACACCCTTGACACCGGTCCCGGTGTACCCGTACTGGGACCCGTGAGGGCGGTGCCGCCCGAACCCGTGAACGACAAATCGGACACGTCTTCGAGAATCGAAGGGAAACGCGAAGCGGGCCCCGCTCCTCGGAAAGAGGAGCGGGGCCCGCCCGGTGTCACCGGGTCCTGCGGCGTCAGCCGCGGATCAGGTTCCGGAGCACGTACTGCATGATGCCGCCGTTGCGGTAGTAGTCGGCCTCGCCGGGGGTGTCGATGCGGACGACCGCGTCGAACTCGACGCCGGTGTCGGTGGTGACCTTCACCGTGCGCGGCGTGGTGCCCTCGTTGAGCTCCTCGATGCCGGTGAAGGAGAAGGTCTCCTCGCCGGTCAGACCGAGGGACTCGGCCGACTGGCCCTCCGGGAACTGGAGCGGCAGGACGCCCATGCCGATGAGGTTCGAGCGGTGGATGCGCTCGTACGACTCGGTGATGACGACCTTGACGCCGAGGAGCGCGGTGCCCTTGGCGGCCCAGTCGCGGGACGAGCCGGAGCCGTACTCCTTGCCGCCCAGGATGACGAGCGGGGTGCCCTGCTCGATGTAGTTGCGGGAGGCGTCGTAGATGAACGACACCGGCCCGTCCGCCTGGGTGAAGTCGCGGGTGTAGCCGCCCTCGGTGCCCGGCGCGAGCTGGTTGCGCAGGCGGATGTTGGCGAAGGTGCCGCGGATCATGACCTCGTGGTTGCCACGGCGCGAGCCGTAGGAGTTGAAGTCACGACGCTCCACACCGTGCTCGGTGAGGTACTGGCCGGCCGGGGTGTCGGCCTTGATGGCACCGGCCGGGGAGATGTGGTCGGTGGTGACCGAGTCGCCCAGCTTGGCCAGGACGCGGGCGCCGGCGATGTCGGAGACCGGGGTGGTCTCCATCGTCATGCCCTCGAAGTACGGGGGCTTGCGCACGTAGGTGGACTCGGTGTCCCACTCGAAGGTGTTGCCGGTCGGGATCGGCAGCGCCTGCCACTGGGCGTCGCCCGCGAAGACGTCCTGGTAGGACTTGTTGAACATGTCCTCGCCGATGGCGTTGGCGACGACGTCGTTGACCTCGGCCTCGGTCGGCCAGATGTCCGTCAGGTAGACCGGCTTGCCGTCCTGGTCGGTGCCCAGGGCGTCCTTGGTGATGTCCACCTTCATGGAACCCGCGAGGGCGTACGCGACGACCAGCGGCGGGGAGGCCAGGTAGTTCATCTTGACGTCGGGGTTGATGCGGCCCTCGAAGTTGCGGTTGCCCGAGAGGACCGAGGTCACGGCCAGGTCGTGGTCGTTGACCGCCTTGGAGACCTCCTCCGGCAGCGGGCCGGAGTTGCCGATGCAGGTGGTGCAGCCGTAGCCGACGAGGTTGAAGCCGACCTTGTCGAGGTACGGGGTGAGGCCCGCCTTGTCGAAGTAGTCGGTGACGACCTTCGAGCCCGGGGCGAGGGTGGTCTTGACCCACGGCTTGCGGGTCAGGCCCTTCTCCACGGCCTTCTTCGCGACGAGCGCGGCGGCGACCATGACGTACGGGTTCGAGGTGTTGGTGCAGGAGGTGATCGCGGCGACGGTGACGGCGCCGTGGTCGAGCGTGTAGGTGGAGCCGTCGGGGGCGGTCACCTGGACCGGGTTCGACGGGGCCGAGCTCGCGATCGCCGGGGAGTCGGAGGCCGGGAAGGACTCCTGGCCCGCCTCGTCGACGCAGTCCACGTAGTTGCGGACGTCCTGCTTGAACTGCTCGGCGGCGTTCGCGAGGACGATGCGGTCCTGCGGGCGCTTCGGGCCGGCGATGGAGGGGACGACCGTGGAGAGGTCGAGCTCCAGCTTCTCGGAGAAGTCGGGCTCGGCGGCCGGGTCGAGCCAGAGGCCCTGCTCCTTGGCGTACGCCTCGACGAGCGCGACCTGCTGCTCGGAGCGGCCGGTGAGCTTGAGGTAGTTCAGGGTCTCGCCGTCGATCGGGAAGATCGCGGCGGTGGAGCCGAACTCCGGCGACATGTTGCCGATGGTGGCGCGGTTCGCCAGGGAGGTGGCGGCGACGCCCTCGCCGTAGAACTCGACGAACTTGCCGACGACGCCGTGCTTGCGCAGCATCTCGGTGATCGTGAGGACGAGGTCGGTGGCGGTGGTGCCGGCCGGCAGCTCGCCGGTCAGCTTGAAGCCGACGACGCGCGGGATGAGCATGGAGACCGGCTGGCCGAGCATCGCGGCCTCGGCCTCGATGCCGCCGACGCCCCAGCCGAGCACGCCGAGGCCGTTGACCATGGTGGTGTGCGAGTCGGTGCCGACGAGGGTGTCGGGGTACGCCTGGCCGCCCCGGACCATGACGGTGCGGGCCAGGTGCTCGATGTTCACCTGGTGGACGATGCCGGTGCCGGGCGGGACGACCTTGAAGTCGTCGAAGGCGGTCTGGCCCCAACGCAGGAACTGGTAGCGCTCCTTGTTGCGGCCGTACTCCAGCTCGACGTTCTGGCCGAAGGCCTCCTTGGTGCCGAACTTGTCGGCGATGACCGAGTGGTCGATGACCAGCTCGGCCGGGGAGAGCGGGTTGACCTTCGCCGGGTCGCCGCCGAGCTCCTTGACGGCCTCGCGCATGGTGGCGAGGTCGACGACGCAGGGCACACCGGTGAAGTCCTGCATGATCACGCGGGCCGGCGTGAACTGGATCTCCTGGCTCGGCTGAGCCTGCGAGTCCCAGTTGCCGAGGGCCCGGATGTGGTCGGCGGTGATGTTCGCGCCGTCCTCGGTGCGGAGCAGGTTCTCCAGGAGGACCTTCAGGCTGTAAGGGAGGCGCGCGGAGCCCTCGACCTTGTCCAGCTTGAAGATCTCGTACGACTCGTCGCCCACGCGCAGCGTGCTGCGGGCGTCGAAGCTGTTCGCCGACACGACAGTCTCCTTCATCAATGTGCGCGTACTACCGTCATGCTGCCGCCACGACCCCTCGCGGATCCGTTAAGGTAGGGCTAAGTTAGGTAACCCTTACCGGCCGGGCGGCCACGGTGCGCCGTAAGCAGTTATCTCGATGTCGAGATAACTCTAGTGCATCCCGGTCGCTCGGTCATGCCCGGGCGCCCGCGAGGTGCGTGATGTCGCCCCCATGCGGCGCCCCGCCGCCCGCCCGCCGGGACGGGACGGGCGCCACGGCCGGAGTACGAGACCGCCGGGGGCGGCGAGGCCGGGGGCGCGGAGCGCGCTCCGTCCGGCCGTCCTGCCATGCCCCGTACGACCGTCCCGCCGTGCCCCGTACGGACGCGGACGACTGGCAGCCCCGGCGCGGGAGGCCGAGGATCGGAGCATGTTCAGCGGCGTGCACGTGACCTTCTACAGCCGGGACGCCGAGGCGGACCGCGTCTTCCTCCAGGACGTCTTCGGGTTCGAGCACGTGGACGCGGGGGGCGGCTGGCTCGTCTTCAAGCTGCCGCCCGCCGAGATCGCGATGCATCCCGCCGAGGACGGGCCGAGGCACGAGATGTACCTCATGTGCGACGACCTCACCCGCACCCTGACGGCCCTGGAGGACCGGGGCGCGGAGATCTCACGGGCCATCAGCGACCGGGGCTGGGGACTGCTCGCGGCCGTCCGGCTGCCGAGCGGCACCGAACTCCCCCTGTACGAGCCGCGTCACCCGACTGCCCACGGCCTTTCACCCTGACGGCCCACCCCGAGTCCGATCTTCATCTCATATCTGAGATAACGTGACGCCATGGCAGACGACTACCTCGTACGCATCGGCAAGCTCATCCGTGACGCCCGGCAGCACCGCGGCTGGACCCAGACGCAGCTCGCCGAAGCACTGGCCACGAGCCAGAGCGCCGTCAACCGGATCGAGCGCGGCAACCAGAACATCAGCCTTGAGATGATCGCCCGGATCGGCGAGGCCCTCGACAGCGAGATCGTGTCGCTGGGATACGCGGGCCCCATGCACCTCCGGGTCGTCGGCCGCCGCCGGCTCTCCGGCGCCATCGACGTCAAGACCAGCAAGAACGCTTGTGTCGCGCTGCTCTGCGCCTCGCTCCTCAACAAGGGCCGCACGGTCCTGCGCCGGGTCGCCCGCATCGAGGAGGTCTTCCGGCTCCTGGAGGTCCTCAACTCCATCGGCGTGCGCACCCGCTGGATCAATGAGGGCGTGGACCTGGAGATCGTGCCGCCGGCCGAGCTGGACATGGAGTCCATCGACTCCGAGGCCGCGATCCGCACCCGTTCGATCATCATGTTCCTCGGCCCGCTGCTGCACCGCATGGACCGCTTCCGGCTGCCGTACGCCGGCGGCTGCGACCTCGGCACGCGCACGATCGAGCCGCACATGATCGCCCTGCGGCGCTTCGGCCTGGAGGTCACGGCCACCGAGGGCATCTACCACGCGCAGGTCGAGCGCTCGGTCTCCCCCGGCCGCCCGATCGTCCTGACCGAGCGCGGCGACACGGTCACCGAGAACGCGCTGCTGGCCGCCGCGCGGCACGACGGCACGACCGTCATCCGCAACGCCTCCTCCAACTACATGGTCCAGGACCTCTGCTTCTTCCTGGAAGCGCTCGGCGTCCGGGTCGACGGCATCGGCACCACCACCCTGACCGTGCACGGCGTGCCGCAGATCGACGTGGACGTCGACTACTCCCCCTCCGAGGACCCGGTCGAGGCGATGAGCCTGGTGGCCGCCGCCGTCGTCACCGAGTCGGAGCTGACGATCCGCCGGGTGCCGATCGAGTTCATGGAGATCGAGCTCGCGGTCCTGGAGGAGATGGGCCTCGACCACGACCGCTCGCCCGAGTACAACGCGGACAACGGCCGCACCCGGCTGGTCGACCTGACGGTCCGCCCCTCCAAGCTGGAGGCGCCGATCGACAAGATCCACCCGATGCCGTTCCCGGGCCTGAACATCGACAACGTCCCCTTCTTCGCGGCCATCGCGGCCACGGCGCAGGGCAAAACCCTCATCCACGACTGGGTCTACGACAACCGGGCCATCTACCTCACGGACCTCAACCGCCTCGGCGGCCGCCTCCAGCTCCTCGACCCCCACCGCGTCCTCGTCGAGGGCCCGACCCGCTGGCGCGCCGCCGAGATGATGTGCCCGCCGGCCCTCCGCCCGGCCGTGGTCGTCCTCCTCGCGATGATGGCCGCCGAGGGCACGTCGGTCCTCCGGAACGTGTACGTCATCAACCGGGGGTACGAGGACCTGGCGGAGCGGCTGAACTCGATCGGGGCGCAGATCGAGATCTTCCGGGACATCTGAGAACCGCCGGGGAGGGGGCCGTACGCCCGCCCCGGACCAGGACCCGCACACGGCGGCCCCGGGCGTCGTCGCCCGGGGCCGCCGTGGTGGTCAGCCCGGGGCCAGGTGGCCGTCCGGGTCGTGGAGGCGGGCGGGCCGGGCGGTGAGCATCCGGCGGACGGCGTGTTCCGGCATGCGGATGACCACGGGGCGGGCGAGGGTCGTCTCGCGGGTCGCCGTCGCGGTGGTGCCGGAGCGAATCCTGCCCGTGACCCGGGCGACCGCCCTGACGTCCAGGGTGAACTGGACCAGGACCGACCTGCTCTTCGGCTTGTGGACCGGCATCGAGCCGGACGCGTTGGCCGTGGCGTCGGTGGTGCCTCCCGAGCCGCCCGTGTTGGCCATGAGCTGGTTGAGCCGGAACTGGTCGGCGTTGAGGAGCCCGGCGCCCACCAGGCCGCGGGCCGACCTGCCGTGGTCGGCGGCGCTCTGGCCGTCCCGCTGGGTGGGGCGCATGCCCTCCAGGTGGCTCTGGCCGATCGTCTCGAAGGCCATCTTGTCGCCCACGCCGAGGACCCGGCCGTCGCGCAGCCGGGCGTGCAGGGACGCCCGCAGGTCCTGGCCCTCCGCGCCGGAGGCGTGCACCGGGGGCAGGTCGGCGCCGGACGAGGTGAGCAGGGGCAGGGCGGCGATCATCCACTCCGTGGAGACCGCCTCGTTCAGGGCGTACGCGGCGGCCTGACCCCGGTCGCGGAAGCGCGCCCCGCCGCCCGCCCCTCGGATCGCGGACGTCAGGAGCTGCCGTACCTGGGTGACGCCGTGGAATCCGTTGACCTGGGCCTCCATCGGCAGACCCGCGCCGCTCGCGCGCCAGGCGGCCGGGTCGGCCGGAGCCCCCGGGTCGGGGGCGTGCGAGCCACGGGCGACCGCCGCCACGTCCCGCGCCGGGAGTTCGGCCCGGGACAGCGCCTCCAGGTCGGCGCGCAGGACGCGGTGGACGAGCGTCAGGCCGTCCAGCCGGGCGAGCGCCACCCGGGTGCCGCCCCGGTACAGCTCCAGGCTCGCCCGGACCGGCACCCGCACCCTCGCCACCGCCGCCGAACCGGCGTCCGCGACCGTCTTCATGCCGAGCTGCCCCCGGCTCACGGCGCCACGGCGCCGTGACGCGCCGGACGCGAGGGCGGCGCCGGCCGCTCCGCCGGTGCTCTTCACCTGCCCCGCGCCGCCGTCCGGCCTGCCGGAACCCGCCAGGACGCCCTCGACGCCGGTGGTCGTGCCCTCGTCGTGGGAGGTCGCCCGCTGGGAGACGGCGGAGGTGATGTACTCCATGTCCCGCCGGTCCCCCGCGTCCCCGAGGAACGCGCCGTCGCCCACCCGGTCGACCTTGAACACCGCCCAGTGCGGGGTGCGGCGGCCGTCGAGGAGCTCGACGGTGACCCCGCCGTCCATGGCACCGGACAGCAGCCCCGCCGAGCCGTCCCGGTCCAGGACGCGCAGCAGCCGCCGTACGTTGTCGTTGCGGTCGTCGAGCTGCCGACGGGGCAGCAGGGCGTCGGCGAGGTCCTGGCTCCGGGCGGCGACGAGCCGTTCGCGCAGCCCCGCGAGCAGCGGTACGAAGTCGGGGAGGTCCTCGACCGTGCCGAAGCCGAGCGGGAGTTCGCGGCGGAGTCCGGGGCCGGTGGCGGGCGGGGAGGAGCCTTCGGGTCCGGCGGTCCGTTCGGCGGCGGTCCGCGAGCTCTCCGCCGGGCCCTCCCCCTGCGGCGCGGACGACGCCGCGGAGGGCTGTGCGCCGGGCCGCAGGGCGCGTCGCAGCGCCTCGGGCAGCTGCTCCTCCGTCAGCCACACCCCGGCCGCCGCGGGAAGCGTCCGGGCGCCCTTGGCCACGTAGGGGCCGCCGCCGGTCACCTCGACCTCGGCCACCATGGTGACCAGCAGGTCGCACTGGACCAGGTGCAGCGGGCCCTTCTTCGGGGTGTGGGCGTTGCGCTCGACCGTGCCGGACAGGGCGTACGCCTCCGTGTCGCCCTGGCTCGTCGTGCGGAATGCCGACAGGCCCTGCCCGGCCCGCCACGCGGCACCGGTCTCCGATCCGGTCGCGCCCACCTGCACGGTGCTGCCGGTGCCCTGTCCGGTCTGTCCCGCCGACTGGTGGCCGCCGAGCACGAAGGTCTCGGTGCCCGGGCCTTCGGCGGTGTGCACGAACCGCGGGTTGGCGAGCGCGAGGCGGGTGCCGACCGCGCCGTCGAGGGCGGCCAGGCGGCGCGGATATCGGAGGTTCTTCACGACCCAGCCGGAGGACGCGGCCTGCCGCAGGGACGCCTGGACGGCCCGTTCGCCGAACCTCTCCTCGATCGCGAGGCGCGGCGCGAGTCCCTCGGTGGCGAGGGCCGGGTCCTCGCGCAGCCCCCGGTTCCGGGCGGCGGCCCGGGACAGCAGCGCGAAGGCCAGCTCCCGTACGGGCTGTGCGTCGACGGTCTCCACCAGCTGCCAGTCGCGCAGGACCGGTCCCGCTCCGGCGGCCGGGTCGAGGCCGGCCAGGTCGCCGATGCCCTCGGCGGCGACGGTGGCGGCGGCGGGTGCCGGTGCCGTGCCGGCCGCGAGCGCCGCGTCGGCCCGGTCCTTGCCCTCCCGGTCCAGGGTGAACTCGGCCGGTGTGAGGAGCCGTACGTCCTGGCTCCCCAGGTTCATGTACGTCAGCGTCTCGGCCTCCGGCACGTCCCGGCCCGGGGCGCCGACCGTGAGGCCGCGGGCGAGCTTGCGGGGCCGGGAGGTCATGGTGGTCTCCACGTCGAGGTGCAGGGCGGCGCGGAAGGCGGCGGCGGTGTCGGACCCGTTGACCACGACGTCCGTGCGGCCGGTGGTGCCCGCCTGGTTGCGGTGGGACCCGGAGCTGTGCCGCTCGTAGCGGGCTCCGGCGGTCAGGATGCCGGGGATCAGCCGGGCCTGCCCGAGCACCAGGCCGCCGATCGAGCGCGAGCTGCTGCGTCCGCTCTGCGCGCCGGCGCCCATGGTGGCGTGGCCGCGGACCGACCAGTCCTTGACGTCGCCCTCGTAGGCGGTGTCGCTCAGACTGCCCCGGACGAGGAGCTGCACGTCGTGGGAGTGCAGCGTGGTCTTGCGGCGCAGCCGCACCCGGATGCCGGTGGACAGCAGCTGGTCCTTGTTGACCCGGAGGTTGGTCTCCGAGAGGGCGGCCGTCAGCTCGCGGTGGTTGCGCCGCTGGGCCTCGGCCTCCTCGTCGCTGGTGTCGAGGGCGGGCGCGGTGGCGCCGAAGGCGGGCAGGTAGCCCGCGAGACGGGGGTCGGTGGCGAACATCCGCAGCACGGCGCGCACCATCGGCCCGGTGTCGACCCGGCTCAGGGCGACGCTCGACCCCTTCCCGTCGTACGGGAGGTGGCGTTCCAGCTCCTCTTCCCCGCCGTTCCCGTCGACGCGCTTCGGCTTGCTCGCGAAGTCCTCGGCGGTCACGCCGGCCGGCAGCGGCAGCCCGAACGAGCGGGCCTCGTCGGCCCGGAGGCTGATCCACACGTTCATGGTGTGGACGGCGACCCGGGTCTCGGGGTGCAGGATCGCCCGGACCGAGCGGGGTCCCGTGCCCTCGGCGGTGAACGTCACGGTCCCGGAGTAGAGCACCTTCTCCCCTCTGATCTCCGCGCCCTGACGGCTCGCGACGCTCTGCTCGGCCACCGTGAAGCGTGCCTTGCGGGCCGCCGCGACCGGCATGGCGGTGGCCCGGACGACGGCCGCGTTCGCCGCCGCGCCGACGCCGACCGCCGGTCCCAGGCCCGCCTGCACGGACCGGCCCTTGCCCGCGGCGTCGGTCACCGCGGTCTGGCCGTGCTGGTGGGTGCGCAGCTGGGTCCTGCCGGTGCCCCAGGCCGGGGAGAGGCCGGTGACCGCGGCGCGCAGCCGGTAGCCGCCGGCCGTCCTGCCGTCCTTGGAGTACAGGTCCTCGCCGGTCACGCCGTCGCGCAGCAGCCGGGGCAGGTCCTCCAGGACGCCCGTCGTGGAGGTCGCCTCGTACAGCCTGCCCCGGCCCGGCGCTCCGGGCTCGGTGAGCGAGGGGTGCAGCACGGAGGCGACGGCGTCGAACAGGCCGCGTCCCGCGTCGTGGGGGGCCGCCCCGTCGACGACCGCGACCGGTGCCAACGAGTCGGCCAGGGAGACGCTCCGGGCGGTGTCCGCGGACACCGGCACCGGCGGGGCGGGGTCCTCGGTGCCCACCGGGACCAGGTGTTCGGTCGGCACGCGCTGCATGAGCGTTCCGGAGTCCCGGAAGGTCTGCGCGTCGTCGTCGCCGTGGCGCCGGACGCGGACCTCGTAGCGGACCTGGCGGCGCACTTCGACCGTGCCCTTGTCGCTGCGCAGCACGCGCGGTTCGGCCACGGCCGTCTGCCGCCGGGACTCGCGGGAGGACTGCCAGGGCTGGGCGTTGAGGGTGGCGGCGCCGCCGAGCCACAGTCCGGGCGCGACGGGCGCGAGTCCGAAGGCGAGGCCCCCGGCGCCCTTGCTCGACGAGCCGCCGCTCGAACTTCCTACGGTGGCGGCCGAGTTGCGGTGGACGTCGAGCTTGGTGTCCTTGCCCACGGGGTCGTCGAGGGCGGCCTGCGGCGCGTCGTCGGTCCCCGCCGAGGCGGTGGACAGCAGGTCCTCCGGCTGGAAGACGGGAGGCCGGTCGGCGGGGGCCCGGGAGATCCGGACGGTGACGTCGTACGACTCCGCGCCCGTCCGGCCCTCCACGGCGAAGGCCCGTCCCTGTCCGAAGAAGCTCTCCGGGCGCCCGGCCAGCTCCTCCGCGATCTCCGCGACCGTGCCGTCGGCGTGCCCGACCGCCGCGGACACCGCGTGCCGGACGAACTCGTGGCCGGTCGGGTCGTACGTCGAGGACAGGCCGCCCGCCTGGAGCCGCAGCAGGTACGGCGGCAGGACGAAACCCGTCTCGGTGCGCTCCTCGACGTCCGGCAGCGACGGTCGGGCGCTCCGGTTCCGGTTCCTGCCCACGGCGCGCGAGGCGACCGCGTTGCCCGCGGTGCGCTGGAGGGAGAGCAGCGGGTGCGCGGTCCCGGCGGCGAGCGCGTCCGGCGGCGCGGTGCGGGGCTCCCGGTCCGCCCGCTCGGGCGTGCCGGTCCTGCCGTCCTCTGACTGCCGCTGTGTCCGCACGGGGTCAACGTAGCCACCGGCGGGGCGGGGAACGGCCGGTCCCGCGCTTCCCGGCCGATTCGCCTTCTCCGCTCCGCGACCCCTTCAGCTCCCGTACTCCCGGCGGTCATCCAGGGGCGGGGGATCCGCTTCGGCTCCTCTGGAAGAACTCCACCTCCGCCAGGGCCAGATGGCGTTTCCCGGACAGGTCCACGGGCGAACGCAGCGTCAGACGGACCGTCCTGACGTCGCTGATCCCGGTCTGGATCGTGTGCGGGACCGGCTTGTCGCTGAGGAGGAGTTCCTTGACGTGGCGGGTGCCGTCCGCCGTCGTCACCTCCAGGTCCACCTGGAGCGCGCGCGCCTGGCGGGCGTACGCCTCCGGGGACGTGGACGCGCCGTTGGTGATGATCAGGGCGACCAGCCGGAACGGCTTGCGGAAGGTGTACGTCACCGAGGCGCCCGCCCCGGGGGCCGCCCAGTACTTGTTGTTCAAACCGTCCGTGGTGTTCGTCGCGGGGTGCCCGGGAAGCGCGCCGCTCGCCTCGACCCGTACGGGGGTGACGGGCGCGGCCTTGCCCAGTTTGTCCCGGACGTCCTCCACCAGGGCGCGTCCCGCGGGCAGCAGGAGGAACCCGGCGGCGCACAGCGCGAGCACGACCGCGAGGACCACGGCGAAGCGCACCCCCCGCCCCGAACCCGCCCGCGCCCGGCGCCGGAATGGCAACACCGTCCGCCACCACGGCAGCGGCGCGGCCTTCGGCGTCGGCCGCAGCTCAGCGGCGCAGCGACGGCAGAACTTCCGCTCCGGCCGGTTGGGCGTCCCGCACACCGGACAGGGCAGCCCGCTCCCCTCGTCGTCCACCGCGGCGGGCCGTACGACCGGACGGGGCGCGACGGCCTTCGCCGGGAGCACCGGCAGGATCGGGTCGCGGACGGGCGCGGGTGCGGCGGGGGTGCGCGGGGCGGGAGTGCGCGGGGCGGTGGGGGCGCTCGGCGGACGGGCGGCCGTTCCCGGACCGGGCACCGGGTCCGGGGCGGACGTGGGCGTGGACGCGGACGCGGGCGCGGGCGCCGGGTCGGCGGGACGTACGGGGTCCTCGGTGCCGGTCGGCGGGACGTTCGAGGTCCGGGCGGCCCGGATCCGGGTGAACCGGGCCCGGCCCGTCGTCGTGTCCGGGGCCGGGGTGTCAGGCGTCGGGGGGCCGGAGGCCGGGGTGCCGGGGGCCCGGCTGTCAGGCGTCGAGGTGCCGGAGGCCGGGGTACCGGAGGCCGAGGTGCCGGGGACCGGGGTGCCGGGGACCGGGCTGTCAGGCGTCGAGGTGCCGGAGGCCGGGGCGTCCGGGGCAGGGGTGTCGGCCTCCGGGGCGTCCGGGGCCGGGGTGTCGTCGGGGCCGGTCGCGCCCGCCTCCCCGCCCCCGCTCCCCCGCCCACGGGTACGGGCCTGTCCGCCCGTGTCGTCCGCCGGCGCGGCCGTGCTCTCCGGAGTTCCCCCGGACGACGGCGTACCGCTCGCCGTCCCGGGTCCGGCGGGCTCGTCCGACCAGCCCAGATAGGCGCCGCAGTTGCCGCAGAAGTCGTCGGCGCGGTCGTTGGCCGCCCCGCACGAGGGACACGCGCGCATGCGTCAGCTCCCTTCCTCGACGGGCGGGCCGGTGACGACCTCCACCCGGAACGCGACGTGCACCGGGCACATCGCCCGGACGATCTCGTGGACCCGGTCCGCGTCCACCCGCCCGGCCCGCGCGCCTTCGGGGACGACCCGGACGAGCAGCTCGCCGTCGGGCTCCGGCGGGAGGTCGGAGCCGGCGGTGTCCGACCAGACCGCTCCGCCGTCGCCGACGATCTCGGCACGCACGTCCAGGGCGAGGCGCAGGGCCTCGGTAAGCCCCCGTCTCGTGCCGCGCCACCGGTGCAGTTCCACCGCGCGCGCGACCGTCTCCCGGCGCAGCTCCAGGGGGCGGCGCGGATCGTCCGCCGCGCCCACCCAGGACGCCAGCCACACCAGGAAGTCCGACGGCGCGAGGCGGGGGTCGAGGTAGGCGGGCAGGTTGTCGAGGGTGGAGAAGACCGGGGCGAGGACCGTGTCGAGGCCGGCGGTGAGGCGCTGCGCGAGGCTGTCGTCGGCGTAGAGCGCGGGCAGTCGCTCCCCGATGGGGTGCCTGCTGGGCAGCCCGGGTATCGCGGCGCGGCTCATCGTCCCTCCGGTCCGGTGGCGGACACGACCACCTGGTGCTGGTAGGAGAAGACCAGGGCGCCGGGGCCGACGTCGATGCGGTCCGTCGGGGCGCCGCGCCGGCCGGTGACCGGGTCGGCCGGGAAGAGGCGGATCTCCTCGACCAGCGCGTCGCCCGTCGCGCGTTGCAGGACGCCGAAGACCTCGCCGTACTGGACGGGCCGTCCGAACGGCCACCCGGTGCCGTCCGGACCACCGGTCAGCGGGTTGAAATGGCGGAACAGTGCGTGCAGGGCCGCCTTGCGGACCGCGTCGGCGTCGCCGGGGGCGGCGGCGAGGCGGGCGACCACGGTGACGCCCTGGTAGACCGGCGGCTCCACCACGAGGCGGGTGCCGATCAGGCGCCGTTCGTCGAGGCTCGCGGTGATCGCCGAGAGCATCTGCTCGCCGGGGATCAGCTGCTCGAAGCGGAGCCGGTCGTCGCCCTCGTCGGCGACGGCGTCCGGCACCACCAGGACCCGTACCGCGCCCGGCGCGTCCGCGGCCGGCAGGCAGCGCACCCGGCGCACCGAGGGCGCGGCCTGACGGCTGATGACCTCGTAGTCCTCGGCGGTCACCGCGCGGTCCTGCATGCGCAGCGCCTCCGGTGCGCGCAGCCGGGCGTTGTGCACGCTCTCCCCCGCGACGCCGCCGCGCGCCGCCTCCCGGTTGGTGACCCGGGCGACGTACGGAACGGAGCTGAGCAGCACGGAGATCGCGCCGCGGGCGACGTTGCCCGCGGGGCCGCCGCCGGTGCGGTGGCGGGCGACCCGGATCCGCGCGCCCTTGGGCGGTACGGCGCCGCACTGCCGCAGGGTGCCGTCCGGTTCGCGCAGCGCCGGGGGGAAGGCGAACTCGCCGGTGGTGGCATCCACCCGGACGTGCCGGTCGGCGGGGAGGGAGCGGCCGAAGTGCTCGACCACCTCCCAGCGCTGCCAGCCCTCCTCGGAGGACACCTCCACCACGGGCGGCCCGGCGTCGAGCAGGACCGGCGGCCGGTCGAGGCGGAAAGTCTGTCCCGCGATGCCCTCCGAGACGCCGAGCGGTACGTCGGTGACCGTCTCGGCGTGCTCGGCGGACATGGTGCCGCCGACGGTGAAGACCTCCGCCTCGCGGACCGTCGGGGACTCCGAGTAGAACGGCTGGCCCGGTTCCGCCTCGGTGACCCGGCAGCGCAGCCATCCGGCCCTGGTTCCGCCGATCACGGACGCCATGTGTCCGGCGGGCACGTGGACGACGACCTCGCCGGGCCGGTTGAGGCCGCCGGTGGTGTCGTCCCCGGTCTCGCAGACCTGCCAGCCGCCGCCGTTCCACGCCTCCCACACGAGCGGGGGCTGGCGCGGGTCGACGCCGACGCCCTCGACGCGGCTGTCGAGGCGTACCGCGACGATGCAGCGCGGCACCGCCGTGGGCAGCCCGAACAGCAGCGCGTCGCCGGGCTCCGGCGTGGCCTGGAAGCAGGGGACGTCGAGTCCCTCGGCGAGCATGCCGGTCCTGTCGTGCTGCTCGCCGGTCCGGGACGCGGTCACCAGGCGCGTCAGCTCGCTCGGCAGGACGCGCAGTTCGCCGGTGGTGGCGAACACCACGGGGTCGTCGGTCTCGCCGCCCGCGGTGGTCACCTCGGTGCCGGGCGGCAGCGTGACGGTGTCGGCCTGCGGGGCGGACAGCCAGAAGTCGACGTCGGCGGCGGCCGCGGTCGGCGGGAACAGCCGGATGCCGAGCAGGTCGAGGAAGGCGTGGTAGTTCTTGTCCGGGACCCGGTTGAGCCGGTACAGCAACTGGTCGACCAGGTAGGCGAACGTCTCGATCAGGGTGACGCCCGGGTCGGAGACGTTGTGGTCGGTCCACTCCGGGGCGCGCTGCTGCACGTACCGCTTCGCCTCGTCGACGAGTTGCTGGAACCGGCGGTCGTCCAGGTTCGGGGAGGGCAGGGCCATCAGTCGGCGACCGTTTCCTCGGTCCCCTCCTCGGAGGGGATCGTGTAGAAGGGGAAGACCAGGTTGCGCCGGTCGTTGGTGGAACGCAGGGTGTAGTGCACGTCGATGTAGAGGGTGCCGTCCTCGACCGCGTCGAAGGCCACGACCACGTCGTCCACGGTGATCCGCGGCTCCCACCGCTCCAGCGCCTCCCGCACCTGCTGCGCGACGCGGCCGGCGGTGGCGCCGTCGCCGGGGGCGAAGACGTAGTCGTGGATGCCGCAGCCGAACTCGGGGCGCATGGGGCGCTCGCCGGGCGCGGTGCCGAGCACCAGGCGGATCGCCTCCTCGATCTCCCGTTCCCGTTCGACGAGGGCGATCCCCCCGGTCGGTCCGACGCGCAGGGGGAATCCCCAGCCCCGGCCGATGAACCGCTCGCTCATCGCCCGCCTCCCGTCGAGGTGTTCATCACACGCCCCCGATCAGCACGTTGAGCGCCCCGGTGAGGATCGTCGCGCCGCACGCCGTCCTGTCGCGGGCGCGCGCGGCCGGGAGTCCGCCGATGAGGACCTGCCCGGCGACGAGCCCGGCCGGGTTGGGCAGGATCACGTTGGCGGGTCCGAGGGCGGCGTGCGGTGGCACCACGCACGTGTGCAGGCTGCCGACGACAGCGGCGGGACGGCCGCCGATCAGCACGGTCGCCACCGTCCTCGCGGCGGCGGGCGGCGGGGTGGCGACGACCCCTCCGTGGTCGGTGGGGTCGCCGGTACGGGCCGCGGCGGGCATGCGGAGCTCCTTTCACGAGCTTTCCGTTGGGGGGTGGGTCAGTTGATCCGGACGAGCTTGGCCTTGAGGGTGGCGAGCAGGCCGCCGTCGACGGTCACGCCCGAGGCGCCGGTGACGTCCACCGTGCGACCGCCGATCTTCACCCCGACCCGGCCGTTGATGTCGACGTTGCGGCCCGACACGCTCACGTTCCCGCGTCCCGCGTCCACGGTGATGCCCCGCTTGTCCATGACGAAGGAGCTGAGCACCTGCCGACTCCTCCCCGCGTACACCGTCATCTCGATCCGGTCCCGCCGGTCGTCGAGGAAGACTTCGAGGCGCTCGTCGGCGGACATCAGCCGCACACCGGAGCGGCCCGGCGCCCGCGCGTCGAGCAGCTCCACCCGGTGGCCCGAACGGGACACGAGGGAGCGGCGGTTGACCCTGCCGGTGGTCTTGTCGATCAGGGGCACGTCGTGCGGCGAGGGCTTGTCCACGCCGTTGTACAGCCCGCCGATGACGTACGGGCTGTCGAGGAGGCCCTGTTCGAAGCCGACGAGGACCTCGTCGTTGACCTCGGGGCTCACCACGCCGCCGCCCCCCTTGCCGCCCCACTGGACCGTGCGCACCCAGTCGGTGACGTAGGTGTCGTCCAGCCAGGGGAACCTCAGCCGCACCGAGCCGCTCTCGGCGCCGCCCGTCTCGCGCACGTCCGTCACCACGCCGATCGCGAGGCCCGGCATGCGCGGTCCGCGGGACGGCGCGTTGGCGCCGGTGACCAGGCCGGTCAGGGAACGGTCGGGGCTGGCGCTCACCCACACCGTCGTGCGGTAGCCGCCATGCGGTTCGAGGACGTGCTGCACGGCCGTCGCCGTGTACTTGCCGGAGAACGCCCCGCCGACGTTGCCGAGCGCCACGGGCTTGCCCGCGCGCAGCATCGGATTGCCCTCGACCAGCGCCTCCAGCTCGCCGAACCCGGCGCTGACCTGTCCGGCGACCGCGTCCGCCACCGCCTTGGTCTCGGCCTGGGTGCGGTACGGGGTGTCGGTGACGGTGAGCTTCGACGTGCCGAACCGGGCGGCGAACGCCGGGCTCAGCCCCGGCACGACGGTGTCGCTGTCGACCGAGGGCTTGCGGGCCACCAGGGGCCGCTTGGTGGTGACGTCCCAGCCGCGCACCTCCACCTGCTGCGCCCCGTCCGCCGCCGACAGGGAGGCCCGCAGTGCCAGCAGGTTGCGCCCGTACTCCAGGACCAGCGGGTCGCGGGCGGCCGAGGTGGACGGCGAGGGCGCCCCGGACGCCTTCTTCGGCTTGGTGAACTGGAGGAGTCCCTTGTCGTCGACGCGCACCTGCGCGCCGCTCTCGGCGGCCAGGAACTGGAGGAAGTCCCAGTCGGAGACGTTCGCCTGGGACAACTGCTTGTAGGTGACCGGCGCGGCCTCCACGGTGCCGCAGGCCAGACCGGCTCCGGCGGCCACCTTGCGAACGATCGCCGCCGCCGTCATGTTCCGGTAGGCCACCACCTTCCGGCCGCGCTGGAGCCGGTGCGCCTTGGAGTAGGCGCGCACCACGGTGAACGAACCGGTGCGGTCCCGGTCCGCCTCCAGGGCCGTGACCTCGCCGTCGAAGAGCCGCTCGCGGGCCTGCCCGGTCACGGTGACCACGGAGACCCGGAGCGGGGTGCCGATGGTGATGCCGGTCTTGCGCAGGAACTCGTGGTCGGGGTCGCGGAAGGTGAGCACGGCCGCGTCCGGCAGCCCCACGTTCTCGTCGATCACGCAACTCACCAGCTGGGCGGCCCAGACCGGGGGCAGTTCGCCGGGCGTCTCCACGATCGGGTCCGCCGCGAACGACCGGCCGTCCCGCGCCCCGCCCGTCACCGCTCCTCCCCGGCGCCCGCGTCGCTCAGCGCCGGCACGACCAGTTCGGTGCCGGGCACGAGTGCCATCGGGTCGTCGATGCCGTTGGCCTCCGCGATGACCCGCCAGGCCGTCGCGTCGCCGTACTCCCGCCAGGCCAGCAGGGCCAGGCTGTCGCCGGCCACCACGACGTGCGTGCTGCGGCCGGTGCGCGCGCCGGACGTGGGGTTCTGTCCGGCGGGGCCGACGCTCGCCTCCTCGATGGAGAGCCGGCAGGTGGCCCGCAGCGGCTTGCCGTCCACGTCGAACAGCGTGTACGACACGGACAGGTTGGAGAGCACGCCGTCGAACGACGTGGTCCGCGCGCTGCCCCACTCGAACCGCACCCAGGGGCTGGCGGGCTTCTTGCGGCCCAGGCTGGCCTTGGTCGGCACGCACGCCTTCATCAGTTTCTCCACCGCCTGCTCCACGGAGTTGTCGTGGGTGGCGGTGGCGTCCAGGAACACTTCGAGGCTCAGCTCGCGCGGGCCGCTGCCGACGAACTCGGGCAGGGAGGACTCCTCCGCCATCCGGGACGGAGAGCGCCGCCACTCGGTGGTCTTGCGCAGTTCGAGGGTGGAGGGGTTGAACTGGAGGTCGAGCCGTGCCAGCGTCCCGCCGGGCTTGGCGCCGACGGAGGCCGGGGGCTCCTTCAGCGTGAGCTGGGCCCTGGCCCGGCCGGCTCGGGACGCTGGGGACATGACGGGGGTTCCTTTCCGGGGAACTGACGGGTGACGGGGGGAGCGGGGGCGGGGGCGGGACGCGTCAGGAGGGCCGGAGTCCCTCGTGGGCGATCTCCAGGGTCTCCACCGCCGCCTGCGAGCTGCTGGGGTCGAAGGACGGGCCCTGCCAGCGCACCGGGACGATCCCGAACACCTGCCAGCTGATGATCCGGCTCAGATCCGGTCTGAGGGCCACGATCTCGCCGTCCTTGGGCTCCACGCGCTTGAGCGTCTCGTCGAGCCAGCGGGCGATCTTCGCCGTGTCGGCGGTGACCGGCCGGGTCAGCGTGATGTTCGACCAGGTCACCCGGCCGGGAAGCTGCCAGGTGAAGCCGTTGTTGCCGCCCTCCGCGTAGCTCTCCATCTCGACTTCGGCGCCCATGCCGGAGCAGGTGTTGAAGGCGCCCAGGTCGTTGCCGCCGATCGCGAGCCGGAAGAACACGCTGCTCGCGAAGATGTTGTCCGTCATCGGTCCGTCATCCGTTCCGCGCCGTGCGTTCAGCGGCGTCCGTCGTAGGGGCGACCCGTGCGCTCCCGGCCGCGCCGCAGCTCGGTGCGGAGCAGGCGGGCCATCGGGTCGAGCAGCCGCCGCGCGAGGTCGTCCAGGTCGAGGCCGGAGTCCTGCGCCGGGTCGGCGCTCCGGCCGGTGCCGCGCCCGGTGCTCCCTCCCGTGCCGGCCGACGCCTGCTTGCCGCGCGCGGGGACCTCTTTGACCGGTACGGCCGGTGTGCCGGACGGGCCTTTGCCCGTGTCCGGTACGGCGCGCTGGATCCGGGGCGCCGCGCCGGGTTCCGGCCGGACGCCCGGTGCCGCGGCCCGGGGCCGCACCACGGGAACGGCCGCGCCGTGCGCGGGCGACGCCGGCGCCGGCGGGCCGCCCGCCACGGGGGGCGCCTGCGGGGGCGCGACCGGAAGGGGCCGGGCCGGTGAACCCGTCGCCGTGGCGGACGTACCGCCGCCCGGCGGTACGGGCTTGACGACCGGGACCCGCCGTACGGCGGTCGGGGCGCCGGTCCCCGCTCCCCCGTCGCCGTGCGGCGCCCCGTACGCCGTGGCGGCCCGCTGGACGGACGGCGCCGCGACGGCCTCCGGCGCGTCCCGCCGGACGGGCGCGGCCGTGTACCGCGGTGCGGACGGTGAGGGTACGGCGGATCCGGACGCGCCGGGTGCCGGTGTGCCCCGGGGCGGTGCGGCGGACGACGACGCGGTCGGCTGTACGGGGTGTGACGCGGCTCGTCGCACGGGTGCCTGCGCGCCTCCGCCGCCCGGGGGCGACATGCGGGCGGGCCGGTCGGAGGCGCCGCCCGGAACGTCCTGCGCCGTGCTCCAGCGCGCCGCCACCACGGGAGGGCCGCTCGCGGGGCGGGGCACGGCGGACGACGCCTGGCCCTCCGGGGCCCGGGTGCTGAGGGTGAGGGGGCGGGCGGGGAGCAGGGCGAGGGTACGGCGGGCCACCGGCACGGACGCGGCCCCGGGGCGCCGGGCACGCGCGGTGGAGGCGCGGGAGGCCTCGCCGGACGCGGCCGTCGCGGGGCGGGTGGCGGAGGACGCCCCGGACGCGGGGGCGGCGGGGCGCGGGCCGGACCCGGGCGCGACGGAGTCCCGGACGGTTCCCGGCGGTGCGGTGGTCGCCTTCGGTGCGGTGGTTCCGGCCGGTCCGGGCGTTCCCCGCCGGTCGCCGACGGAGGTCGCGCCCGGGGCGCCCGCACCCGGCCCGGGCACCGCGCGGGCCACGACGACCGGGACGGGACCGGCGGGAGCCCTGTCGGGCCGTACGGCGTCACGACCGGCGGGGGCCCGTGACGCGGGGGGCGCGGACGGGGACGGTGTCACCGACGGCACGGCGGGACCCGGAGTGCGCACGGCGGGGGCCCCGCCCGAGGAGCGGTCCGTGGAGCCGTCGCCCCGGGACACCGGGGGATCCGTGATCCGGCGCTGGACGTCGGTGGTCCCCAGGAGGGGAGCGTGGGGCTCGGCGGCCCCCGGACCGGGGGCGGAGGGTGCGGGCCGTCCCCCGGTGAGCGGGGGCGGAACCGGAGCGCGCTGGACGGCGGGACCGGGCGCCGGACGGCCGGGCCGGGCGCCGGGCACCGGGGAACCGGCGGGCGGTCCCGCGCTGGGCGGCATCGCGGACAGGGGTGCGCCCAGGCCGCCACGCGCCCGCGCTCCGGAACGGCGGGGGGACACCGGGTCCGGGCTCGGAGCGGGAACGCCGGCCGCGCCCCGGGGAGTGTCCTCGGCCTGCCGCTGGACGAAGGGGAGCCCCGGGCCGGCGGGAGCGTTCCCGGCCGACGGGACCGCCGACGAAGGAAGTTCGGCCGGCGGAGGGCCCAGGACCGTCCGGGTGGCGGCGCGCTGGACGGCGGGGACGGGAGCGGACCGGTCGGGGCTCTCGGCCCCGGTGGTGGAGGCACGGAGCGGCCCCGCGGCCTCGGGGCCGTCGGTAACCGCCGCCGCACCGTCCCGGCGGGGGGCCACCGGCGCGGCGGGTCGGAGCGCGGGCACCCGGCGGGCGTCCCCCGGCACGCGGCGGGCGACCGTCAGACGGGGCCCGACCGGACGGGGCCGGACGACGGGACGGGGGGAAGGCTCCGGGCGGCCACCGCCCGGTACGACCCGTGCCCCGCTCGCCACGGCACCCTTCTCGGCCCCGTCCTCCCGGGGCGCGCCCTTCTCCGTCACGGCCCTTCCCGCCGCACCCGTCGCGGATCCGCGCACGGACGTGTCCCGCGCGCCCGGGGTCACGGGGACCACCGCGACCCGCCGGACGAGCGGGATCGGCGCCGCGGCCGGCGGCCGGGCGGCGTCGGAGGGGGCGACGGCCCGTTGGACGGCGGGCGTCGGCGTGGAGAGGACCGCCGGGGACGTCGCGGTGGAGAGGTCACGGCTCGGCGGGCGGCCGTCCGGGCTCCGACGCTCCGAGGAGCCGGCGGTGCCGCTCGCGCCACCGGGCGACGGACGGACCACCGAGGCGGACGGCTGGACGGCCGGGGCCTTCGGGGGCCCCGGCTTCTCCGAACTCTCCGGGGTCCCCGGGCCCTTCGGGCTCTTCGGGCTCTCCGAAGTCTTCGGCGCCTCCTGAGCCTTCGGTTCTTTCAGGGCGTTCGGAGCCTTCGAAGCCGCCTTGGAGACCTTCGGGGTCTTCGGTGTCTTCGGAGCCCTGGAAGTCTCCGGCCCCCTGGGAGCCGACGGAAGCCGCGTCTCGGGGCCCGGGGCGTCCACCTCCGCCCCGGATCCCTCCGCGCGCACCGCCCGCAGCAGCAGCGGCCCCCCGCCGGAGCCGGTGGCGTGGGGCGCGGCCGGGCGGGCCATCCCGTGGACCAGGCCGGTGGGTGCCGTGGGCAGCAGGGCGTGGCCCATGCCGCCGTCGAAGGACGGGTTCTGCCAGGCGGCGAGGCCCGCGCGGAAGGCGAGGCCGTCGCTCACGCCCAGGGGCGCGCGGGAGAGGGTGAGGGGCTGCGGTGCGGCGCGGCGCCAGCCGCCGTCCCAGTCACCGGGCACGGCGGAACCACCGGACGGGCCCGGCCCGGCGGAGCCGTCGGACGCGTCCGGCCTCGCGGAGCTGCCGGCCGCGTTCGCGCCCGCGCCCGTCCGACCGGACGCCCCGGCGCGGCGGCGCAGTCTGTCCCGCCATGCCATGTGCTCAACCGCCTTCGTTCATGCGGGTGTTGATACGAGCGATCTCAGCCACCCACTGCTGCCGTTCGCCGTGGGTGAGATCGAGGATCTCCTCGCGCCGCCAGTGGAAGTGGTAGGCGACGTACGCGATCTCCTCCCGGAGGCGGGGAAGGGCGTACGTCACGATTCCCCCAGGCGCCCACCCGAGAGGTCGACCTCGAAGCCGCCCTCGCAGTGCGGGCAGGTCACCGCCGCCCGGGTGTGCCCCTCGCTG
The DNA here is from genome assembly GCF_040702165.1 of Streptomyces sp. NPDC086147. NCBI lineage: Bacteria > Bacillati > Actinomycetota > Actinomycetes > Kitasatosporales > Streptomycetaceae > Streptomyces > Streptomyces sp. NPDC086147. Next base: position 56,677 of record NZ_JBFBJO010000016.1, read on the forward strand.
TTGACACGGCGGTAGAAGTCCTGGAGGAACGCCACGTCGGTGGCGTACATCCGCTCGACGATCCCGGCGTGCACGTCGGTGATGTTGCCGAGCCGGGTGATCACCTGGCTCAGCAGGACGACGCTCAGGTAGGCCGGGTTCTCCTTGACCCGCAGGTCGATCTGGGGCCGCAGCTCGTCGCGGGCGGTGGCCAGGCGCATGGAACCGTGCCGGTGCACGGTGCCCGCCTCGTCCACGTAGCCGCGCGGCAGCTCGAACTCGAACTCCGTGCGCAGCCCGCCGTCCTCCCGGTGCCGCGGAGGCGGCGGGGCGGCGGCCGGGGGCGCGGCCTGCTGCTCCGGCGCCTGGGCGGGCGCCGTGAGCTGGAGGATCTCGTCGAGGTTGCCCGCCGTCACGGTTCGGCGCCTCATTCGACGACGATCTCCTCGAACACGATCGTGACGGACTCGGTGGCCGGGGAGGACTCGCCCGCCTTCAGCGAGGGGCCCTCCCACTTGGACGCCCAGCCCTGCATGAGCTGGATGCGGCGGACCGTGGTGCCCTCGGTGTCCTTGATCTCGATGGTCAGGTTCTGCCGAGCGGAGTTCACGGCCCCGTTGTTCAGGGTCTCCTTGATCCACTTGGTGAACTCGCTGCTCTGGTCGAGCCCCCGGGTGATCGTGATCTCGCCGGCCTGCCGGGCGCCCGGCTGCTTGCGGATGATCTGCTTGCCCTCGGCGGTGACCTGCTTGACCTCTACGACGTCCTCCTCGACGGTGAAGCCGCTGATCTCCTGGATGGACTCCACGAGGTATCCGCCGAGCTGCACGCCGAAGACGTGGGTGGAAAGAGCATCGCCCGTTGCCATGACTGTCTGTCAACCTTTCCTTGCGTATCCGACCGGGACCCGTGGGTCACTCGTCGATGAGGCTGGTGGTGTCGGAGAACTGGGCCAGCCGGAAGACCACGAACTCGGCGGGCTTGACCGGCGAGACGCCGATCTCGCAGACCACGCGGCCCTGGTCGATGGACTCCTGCGGGTTGTTCTCGCGGTCGCACTTCACGTAGAACGCCTCGTCGGCGGTCCGGCCGAACAGCGCGCCCCGGCGCCACTCCTCGGTGAGGAACGCGGTGACGTTGCGCCGGATGCTGGACCACAGCCGGTCGTCGTTCGGCTCGAACACGACCCACTGCGTGCCCAGGAGGATCGACTCCTCCAGGTAGTTGAACAGGCGGCGCACGTTCAGGTAGCGCCAGGCCGGGTCGGAGGAGAGCGTGCGGGCGCCCCAGATCCGGATGCCGCGGCCGGGGAAGGCCCGGACGCAGTTCACGCCAATCGGGTTGAGCAGGTCCTGCTCGCCCTTGCTGAGACGGATGTCCAGGTCGACCGCGCCGCGGATCACCTCGTTGGCGGGGGCCTTGTGCACCCCGCGCTCGGCGTCGCTGCGCGCCCACACGCCGGCGATGTGACCGCTCGGCGGGACGGTCGTGTTGCGTCCGAGGGCCGGGTCGAAGACCCGCACCCAGGGGTAGTAGAGGGTGGCGTAACGGGAGTCGTACCCGGCCTCGTCCATGCGCCAGGTGCGCACCTGCTGGGCGTTGAGCCCGGGCGGGGTGTCGAGGACGGCGACGCGGTCGCCCATCTGCTCGCAGTGCGAGATGACGGCGAGCTGCACGGTGCGCACGCCCTCGGCGTCGATGTCGCCGCGCTGGTAGGCGCCCATCAGGTCGGGCACCGCGACCATGGTGATCTCGTCGATGGTCTCCAGACCGCCGAACCCGGTGCGGGCCGCCGCGTCGCCGACGTACTCGGCGGGGTCGATGCGGGCCGCTTCGGCGGAGGCCGGGACGGCGGGGGCACCGGGCGCGTCGGGAACCGCGACGGTCTGGGAGGCGGGCCGGGTCTGGGGTGCGCCGCGCTGCTCGGTGACCTCGATCAGCTCGGAGGCGCGGGCCTGGGTGACCAGGTAGCCCTTGACGTTCTTGCGGGCGGAGGCCTCGTACGTCTCGCCGACCTGGTCGCCCCGGCGGACGAGGAGCCGGAAGCGGTCCTCCGGCGGGTTCTCGCCCTCGGCGTCGGCGACCTCGACCGACACCCCGGTCACGCCCGGCCTGGCCGCGATCAGGAAGCCGCCGAGCTCCACCGGCCGTACGGCGGGGCTCTCCCGGTCGCGCCGGTCGGCGTCGGCGGACCGGGCTCCGGCCTCGGCCGTGCCGCCGATGCGCACGACGTACGCGGCGCCGCCGCCGTTGGAGAAGTAGCCGTAGAGCGCGTGGGCGAGGTACGTGCCCTCGGTGAAGCCGCCGAACGCCTGGGAGTATTGGTCCCAGCTGGTCACCAGCGTCGGGGTGTGGAACGGGCCCTTCTCGGCGAAGCCGACGAACGCGGCGACGGCCGTGCCGACCCCTTCGATCGGCCTGGCACCGGACTGCACCTCCTCCACGTACACGCCCGGGGTGAGGTACGTCGGCATGCTCGCTCCTTAGCGTCCTTGCGGTCGTGCGGTGACCTGCGTCCAGCGCCTTGCGGCGACCTGTGTCCAGGTCGAGTCTGCGCGGCCCGCCGCCGGAACGGCAGGGACCCGCGGACCTGCCCGGGGGCAGCGCCGCTGCCTCGCGGACGGTCCGCGGTGACCGTCCGGACGTCACCCGGGACTGCCCCCGCGCTGCCCGTTCGCCCCTGGACGCGCGGCCGGACCCCGCTCAGGCCCCCACGGCCTGCGCCAGGTACGGCCCGAACTCGCCCTCCAGGACCAGCCGTCCGAGCTTGCGGTACTCCTGCGCGACCGCGGTGACCACCTGCCCCATGGTGAGCGGCGCGCCGGACTCGGCGGCGAGGTAGGCCGCGGTGACCGCACAGGCCCGGATCGAACCGCCGGCCAGTTCGAAGCGGTCGGCACAGAAGGCGAGGTCCAGGTCGTCGCCCCGGGGCAGCCGGGTGCCCAGGCACCGGTCCCACAGCGCCAGGCGCTGTTCCGCGTTCGGCACGGGGAAGTCCGCCACCACGTCCAGACGGCGGGTGAACGCCTCGTCGAGGTTGGCCCGCAGGTTGGTGGTCAGCACCGCGATCCCGTCGAACGACTCCATGCGCTGGAGCAGGTACGCCGACTCGATGTTGGCGTGCCGGTCGTGGGCGTCCTTGACCTCGGAGCGCTTGCCGAAGATGGCGTCGGCCTCGTCGAAGAGCAGGACGGCGTTGACCGCCGACGCCCCGGTGAAGATCCGCTCCAGGTTCTTCTCGGTCTCCCCGATGTACTTGTCGACGACCGTGGACAGGTCCACCACGTACAGGTCCATGCCCAGGTCGGCGGCGACGACCTCGGCCGACATGGTCTTGCCGGTGCCGGACTCGCCCGCGAACAGCGCGACGACCCCGCGGCCCCGGCCGCCGCCGGGCCGCATGCCCCACTGTCCGAGCACCCGCTCGCGATGGCGTGCGCGCAGGGCGAATTCGCGCAGCCGCCGGTGGGTGGTCGGCGGCAGCACCAGGTCGTCCCAGCCGACGCCCGGCTCCACCCGGCGGGCGAGCCGGTCGAGTCCCGCGCCGTTCTGCGCCCGTACGGCGGCCCGCAGGTCGTCGGGCTCCACCGCCCGGCCGTCCAGGGCGGCCGTCCGCACGGCCGCGTCGGCGGCCCGGCGGAGCTGACCGGAGTCGAGGCGGTGCGCGGCGACGGCCCGAGCGAGCGCCGCGACGTCGCCGGTCGCCGGTCCCCCGTCTCCGGCGGCGCGGTCGAGGGCGTGGCGCCAGCGGGCGGCCTGGCGCTCGGGGGTGGGCGCCCCGACGTCCAGGACGACGGGGGTGTCGGCCGCCCAGGCCGGGTCCCAGCCGACGGTGCCGTGGGTGAGGAGCGGGAGCCCGCGCAGCGCGGCGCACAGCGACGCGAGGACGCGGGCCCGTTCGGCGGGTTCGCCGGGCAGCTCGCCCAGCGGGCCGAGGACCACGCCGGAGCCGGTCAGCCGGGCCTCACGGGCGAGCACCCGGGCGAGCGCGGGCACGTCGGCGGGGCGCCGGGCGAGCGCCGCCGCGTCCGGGGCCAGCGTGCCGAGCCCGGCCGCCGTGAGGGCGGCGGCGGCCAGCCCCTCGGCGTCGCCGCCCCGGCCGCGCAGGTGGACGAGTCCGACGCCGGTCGTGGCCGCCGAGGCGGTGCGGCGGACGTCCGCCGTGTCGGCGGTCGGGTCCTCGCGGACCTCGCCGAGCACCCCGGCGAGCCGGGCGTCGGGCCGGTCGTCGCCCAGGAGGTGGGCGGTGATCCGGTCGGGCACGGCCAGGACGCGGGACAGTGGCGGCCGTTCCGGTTCGGTGACCTCCACCAGGCCGTGGTCGACCAGCGGCGCGCCGGGGGCGAGCCGGAACCGGGCGGGCGAGGCGCCGGCGAGTCCGCACAGCTCCAGGGCGAGTCCGAGGGTGGGCCGACGGCGCGTCAGGTCGTCGTTGAGGTAGCCGTAGAGGCGCTCGAACCGGGCGTCCAGGTCCGGTGCGACGGCGACGAGGAGCAGGTCCAGGTCGAGCGGGGTCAGCCCGAACCGCCGTGCGAGACCGTCGAGGAGCGATCCGGCGGGAGGGCGCCAGGGCTCCGGCTCCCGCTCCGGTCCCAGCGGGCCGAGGCCGCCCGGCTGCTCCAGGATCCGCTCGGCGGCCTCCGGGGTGAGGTACTGGCCCCGGTAGGGGTCGTCGGGGTCGGGGTCGAGGGCGCGGCGCGCCGCCACGGCCTCCCGCACGCGCGCCTCGACGGCGCCGAGCCGCGTCCACAGGGCGTCCGGATCGCGGTGCCGTCCCGTGCCGGCACCGCCGTCGGTCAGGGGTTCCACGGTGTACGTCACGGCTGGCGGTCCCCCCTGCGGCGGCGCCGGGCCGGGGCGGGCGGGCGCTCGCGGGGTCCGGTGAAGCCGTCGCGGCCGGGGTCGGTGACCTCGGTGTAGCGCAGCCTGCGGCCCGGGTCCCCCTCCTCGGCGGCGCCGTCGCGGGCGGCGGCCGAGCGGACGACGAGCCCTTCGGTGACGGGCGGCGCGGTGGCCTCGGTCACTCCGGCGAGCGGGGCCCGGACCCGCAGTCCGAGGGAGGCCTTCATCTCCCCGCCGAGGGCCGACCAGACGTCGGCCGCGGCCGGCGCGTCCATGCCCGCCCCGGCGGTCTCCAGACCGACGGTCAGGCCGAGTTCGGCCAGCGAGCCGGTGAGCAGCGGCGCGGGGAGCGCGTCCTGGGCGACGAGGGCGGCGAGCACCTGGGACAGCAGCCGGTGCTCGTCCTGGGGCCGGTTGGCCCACGCCGTCACCAGGTAGGTGAGCTGGAACCAGCGCGGCGGGGAGCGGCGTGCGACGAGGTGGCCGTCCCCGTCGTAGACCTCGCCCGTTCCCGAGCCGCGCCGCAGGGCGTCCTCGCGGATGTCGTACAGGAACACGCAGACGGTGGGGGCGCTGCGCCGCGCCGCCCAGTCCCGGGTGGGGGCGTCGAAGACGACCTCGATCCCCGATGCCTCCAGGCCGCTCGCGGAGAGCAGCCGCCCGAGGCCCTCGTCGACCTCGTGGATCACCGGCGGGTCACCCCGTCCGGCGGCTGCACGGTGCCGCTGACGACCAGGAAGTCGGTCTTCACCGGGGAGAATCCGGGGCCGGTGGCCGTGATGGTGCGCGGCCCGGTCTGGTCCTTGGCGAGGATGAGGAGCTGTCCGATGAACGTGCCGTCGGCCTTCGGGAAGGTCGGCGCGGCGGCGGCGGTGATCCCCGGGTTCCAGCTGAAGCGGACCGGGGCGCCCGGCGGGAAGTCCAGGCCGCGTACGGAGGTGACGAACCCGGGCTTGCCGATCGGGGGCATCGCGACGATGCGCGGCTGGAGGACGCGCAGTCGTTCCCGGGCGGTGTTGTCGCTCCGGTCGGCGTCCGTCCCGGTGGTGGTGAGCACGGCGGTGACCCGGCCGGTCATCGCCTTCCCGGGGCTGAGCACGACCCGTACGACGGTGCTCGTGCCCGGCGTGAGGTCGGGCAGCGCGCACACCCGGTTCCGGTCGCAGCCCGCCGGGAGCCCGCCGTCGGGCACGCCCGCGGGCAGCCCGATCGTCAGCCGCAGTCCGGTGGCCAGCGCGTTGCGTCCGTTGCGGACGGTGTACGTGACGACGACGCGCCCGCCGACGTAGCCCGGTTCGGGCTGGACGGTGATCCGCACGCCGGGTCCGGCCTTCGGCTCGGGGGGCTCCGGGGGCACCGTCGGGGTGGGGGTCACGGTGGGGATCGGGGTCGGGGTCGGGGTGGGAGTGGGAGGTGGCGTGGGCGTCGGGATGGGCGTGGGCGTCGGGGTCGGGGTGGGCGTCGGGGTGGGTGTCGGGGTCGGCGTCGGGGGTGCCTCGCGTACGGGGATCACGGTCCGGCCCGCGTTGTCGCCGGGCCGCGGGTCGAGGACCGTGCCGGTGACCGACCAGTCGAGGGGCGCGTCGCCGACGGTGACGCCGGTGAGCGTGACGTCCACGGGGACGGTGGCGCCGGGTTCGACGACTCCGAGGTCGCACTGGAGGGAGGCGGCGTCGCAGGTGCCGCCGGGCCGGGTGATCCCGGTGATCCGCACGCCGGCGGGAGGGACGACGGTCAGCCGGGTGCCGGGCGAGGCGGCGGGACCGTTGTTGACCACGTCGACCGTGACCGTGGCGGAGTCGCCGACGGTGACCTCCGGTGTGGTGCCGGGCACGCGGAGGGCGAGGTCCACGGACTGCTGGACGGCGGGTTCCTTCTGGCGGCCGGCGAGTCCGGCGGTGAGCGGGGTGACGGCGCCGGAGCCGACCTCCAGGACGTTCAGCTTCTCGGGGCTGTTGACCGCGGCCCCGGCCCGGGAGCTGAACACCAGGCGCCTGCCGTCGCCGGTCCAGGCGGCGTCGCGCGGCTGGTGCGGTCCGGTGACCGTGGTGTCCGGCAGGTCCCGGCCGCAGGCGCCGGCCTGGTCGCGGGCGGTGACGGGCAGCAGGACCCGGCAGGCGTCGCCGGACACGGACGTGAGGAGGAGACCGTTCTGTTCGTCGATCCGGCCGCCGCCGTTCTTGCGGTTGAAGGCGATGGTGCGCCCGTCGGGCGAGAAGGCCGGGCTGTCGTCGATGACCGCGCAGGTCCCGGGGCAGTTCGCGGCGCTCAGGTCGCGCTGTCGGGTCAGGTCGGTGACGGACGCGGTCCACACGTGCTTGTTGCCGCCGCCCCCGTCGATCACCGCGTTGCGGGTGAAGGCGAGGGTGGTGCCGTCGGAGGACCAGGTCGGCTGGGCGTCCTGCCCCTGGAGCTGACCGGCCGGCGGCACGACCTCGCCGGTGATCCGGCCGGTGGCGACCTCCGCGACGAGGATGCGGCTGGCCCCGGCGGCCTCGCCGACCCCGCCGGGCGAGGTGCGGGTGAAGGCGAGGTGCGTGCCGTCCGGGGAGAACGTCGGGTCGGTGTCCCAGTCCCGCTCGCCCCGCCCGGCGAGCGGCATCGGGGCCTCGTTCGTGCCGTCGGCGTCGGCCGTCCAGATCCGCTCGATCCGCGCCTCGTCGGGCCCCTCGAAGCGGGTGAGGACGATGCGGCGCCCGTCGGGGGTGTAGTTCTGCCGCTCGGTCCACGGGTCGTACGGGGCCGCGGGCCGGAAGAGCGGGTCCTTGGCGGGGTCGGTGTTCGTGTCGGCCGCCGGGTCCTCGCGGAGGATCTTCCGGACCAGGTCGCGCGGATCGGAGCCGTCCGAGCGGATGTCCTGGAGGGTCACCGTGTGCGAGGTCGCCGCCGAGGCGCGTTCCACGACCGCGTGGCCGCCGTCGGCGGTGCCGATCCAGGTGGGCGAGAGGACGTCGCGCTCCTCGTCGAGCACCACGGAGGGTTCCTGGCCGGAGTGGACGACCGACCTGAAGACGTGGTCGTAGTCGCCCTTGCAGGAGCAGGTGGTCTCGGGGCTGAGGAAGAGCAGGCCGTCCCCGTCGGGCAGCCATGCCGCCCCGTGGCCCCGCCAGTTCGCGTAGGCGCCGGCGAACAGCGGCTCGTCGACGGCCCCGTCGGTGATCCGCAGCCGCCGCGTGGGCCGCCCGTCCTCGGTCGTGGTCGACGTGTACGCGATCCACCGGCGGTTGACGTCGTCGTCGACGGGGTTCCAGGCGGGCTCGGAGGCGGTGCCCTTCGCGGGATCGGTGAGGCGGGTGGCGGCGCCGCCCGTGAGGTCCCGGACGTAGATCTGCCGCCCGGCGAGGGGGTCGGCGTCGCTGCTGTAGGCGATCCGGGCCCCGTCGGGGGAGACCGCCGGGTCCTCCTCGCTGGCGTCGGGCGTGTCGGTCAGCCGGGTCAGGCCGGTGCCGTCGGTGCGCACCAGCCACAGGTCCCGCCGGGGGCCGCCGACCGGATCGGCCGCGTCGAAGAGGACCGACCCGCCGTCCGGGGTGAGCCTGGGGTGGGCCGCGTCCATGCCGCCGGTGAGCCGCAGGACCGACCCGTCGGCGTTCCGCAGGTAGATCTGCGGGTGCTTCTCGTCGCGGCGGCTGGCGAAGACCAGCCGGTCGCCGAGGGCGGACGGGTCGGTGTCGTAGTGAGCGGGGCCGGGACCGAACAGCGGGGTGCTGGAGGTGGTGGACTCGGGCTCGCCGAGACTGCGGTGGCCGGTGCCGGCGTAGGCGATGCGCGTGGTGTCCGCGGCGTCCGCCGCCCCGGAGCCGGTCCCGGAGCCACCCGGTCCGGCCGCGCCCGTCGCCCCGAGCAGGGGGACGAGCAGCAGGAGCGACGAGGCGAGTCTCCCCAGGCGGTACCGTCCGCCGGGGCCAGCGGTTTCCATCACGGTCCCCTTCGCAGTGTGGTGCGGCACCGGAAGGCGCCCCCGCCACCCTCCACCGACGGCGCGCGCGGGGGCAGGGCCCGGGGGCCGCACCCGGGGGAAGCGCGGGGTGCGCTTTGGGGCAGCGCCGCCTTCCCCCGCCGCCGCGCCGGCACGCCCCGGGGCGTGCCGGACGGCAGGCGTGTCGAACGGGAGGGTCATATGAGCCCGTTGCGCAGCGCGTAGCCCACCGCGTGCGCCCGGTTGCGCAGTTGGAGGCGTGTGGTGATCTCGTGCAGGACGTTCTTCACGGTCCGCTCGGAGTACGAGGTCTTGCGGGCGATCTCCGCGGTGTCCAGGCCCTCCGAGACCAGGCGCAGCATCTCCGCCTCGCGGGTGGTGAGGGTGGAGAGGGACAGGGCCCCGGGGTCGAGGGCCGAGCGGCGGAGGCCGGCGACGTGACCGAGTAATTCGCCGAGCAGGTCGCCGGGGAGCACTCCCTCGCCGTTGGCCACCGCGAGGATCAGGTGGACGAGCTGGTCCTGGTCGGCCTCGGAGCGGCGCAGCACCGCCGACACTCCGCACTCGATGACGCGCTCCAGCCCGCCGACGCCGAGGGTGCCGATCACGAGCCCCGCGCGGGTGGCGCCGTTGTACCGCAGCCGGTTCAGCAGGGCGGCCACGTCGTCGTCCAGGCCGTCCACGACGACCAGGGAGACCTGGGCGCTCTCCGCGTCCGCGTCGTCGACCAGTTCGGCCTCGGGGCGCTGGCGCAGTTGCTGGACGACGCCCACCCGCAGCACCGGGTCGGCGGCGTAGACGGCCACGGTCACCCGGGGCGGACGGCCGGAACCGGAGGCGCGGTGGACCGGGTGGCCCCGGACGGCGTCGCGTGGCGTGCTGTCGGCCGTGACCGGGCCTTTCTCCTCCGTACGGAGCATGGGAACACCTGTTTTCGTGAGTCGGTGGGGGGTAGGCACAGCGCGAGACGACCATGGGCCGGCAGCACGCGGAAGGCGGCTCTCCAGACTAGGAATCTATTGTTACCGGAGAGTTGACTTGTGCTTGCCGGGCAGCGTCACTGCCCGGACATTGCCCTCGTGTGCCTCGTGCGGGCCCTTCGCGGCTCCTACGGTGGGACGGGTGACGCCTTCCGCAGCCTCCTCCGGTCCCGGTGCGCCCGGTCTCGACATACCGGCCGTCTCCGTGACGCCGGGTGACATCGCCACCACCACCCTGACCGTCCGCAACGACAGCGACATCGTCGAGGCGTACGACCTGAAGGTCGTCGGTGACGGTGCCGAATGGACCACCGTGGAGCCCGAGCGGCTCTCCCTCTATCCCGGCACCTCCGAGACGGTGACGCTCCGTCTGGCGCCGCCGCGCTCGCCGGAGATCCGCGCGGGCGAGATGCCGCTCGGCGTACGGGTGCTGCCGAACGAGCACCCCGAGTCGGTCAAGGTCCTCGAAACCGTCGTGCTGATCGGGGAGTTCCACGAGCTGCGGACCGAGCTGTCGCCGCGCCGCCGGCGCGGCTGGCTCCGCGGCCGCTATCTGCTGGCTGTCCGCAACCAGGGCAACACCCCGGTACGGGTCGGCTTCACGCCCGGACAGGCCGGCGAGGAGCTCGGGTTCACCTTCACACCGGCGGAACTGGCTCTGGAGCCCGGGGAGTCGAAGGAGCTCCGGCTGCGGGTCCGCACCTCCAGCCCGGTGTGGTTCGGCGACCCCGCGGTGTGGCCGTTCACCGTGGACGTCCGGGAGACCGGCGAACGGGCGGAGGCGGAGGACCGCCCCGAGGAGCCCTTCGCCGGGCCCTCGCTGGACGCGGAGTTCGTCCAGATACCGATCTTCCCGAAGTGGCTGCTCATCCTGCTCGCCGCGCTGCTCGCGCTGCTGATCGCCTGGTTCACCCTGGTCCGGCCGACCGTGCGCAGCGCCGCCAAGGAGGCGGCCACCGCGGCGGTCCAGCCCCGTCCCGTCCCGTCGGAGGGCGCTGCGGACGGGTCGACCTCCGGCACCGGCGAGACCGGCCGGCCGTCCGGCGGCAGCAGCCAGAAGCCGGGCACGGGGGCCGGACCGGGCGGCGCGGACGGCGGTTCGACCGGCGGCGGAGGCTCGACCGGCGGCACGGGGACCGGGGCAGGCCAGCAGAGTTCGGCCACGATCGACCTGAAGACGGGAAGCGGGCAGAGCAAGACCGGGACGTACACCGTGCCCGAGAAGACCGTCTTCGGGATCACGGACATTGTGGTGGCGAACTTCCAGGGCGACGAAGGGGTGATGACCATCACCTTCGGCGACCGGAAGATCACCACGATCGCGCTGGAGACCTTCCGCAACCAGGACTACCACTGGGTGACCCCCATCAGGATCGGCGCGAAGGACACCGTGACCATCGACGTGACCTGCGCGAAACCCGGTACGCCCGCGACGGGGCGGCAGGCGCGGGAGTGCCACGAGGTCGTCAACGTGAGCGGCACGCTCAGCAGCACCGAATGAATCGGACGTTACCTGTCCGCTTCATTATCGATCGCCGCCGATCGCAGATGTAAAGAACGACTTTCCTTTCGGCTTGAAATCGACAGACCAGGTCTCGAAACGAGCACCGGCCCCCGCGAACCCGAAGGTTCGCGGGGGCCGGTGTGCGTGTGCGCTCAGCCGTCCAGCCGCCCGCCCTTGACCGCCGCGACGAAGGCGTCCCAGCCGCCCGCCGGGAACACGAGGGCGGGGCCGTGCGGGGTCTTGCTGTCGCGGACGGGGACGACGAGGGGGGCGAAGTCGTCGGAGACCTCGACGCACGCACCGCCGTCCGGGTTGCTGTAGCTGCTCTTGCGCCAAGCCACGTTGCTCAGATCGATGGGTCGCACGGTACTGCCTCCAACATGTGCAGGATGAACTTCCGCGACTCAGCGGGGGACAAGGCCATGTCGCGCACCACATCGTAGGCACGCTGCATGCGCTCGATCATCGTGCTTTCTTCGATGAGCTCGCCGCTGTGGGCATTCTCCGTGTAAGCCACCGGGCGACCGTTCGCGAGACGCAGGAACCACGCCTCCGTGCCGACCAGTCCGTGCACTCCCGCGCTCTGCGGCAGGACGTGCACAGTGACGTTCTGCTGCTCGGACATCTCCAGCAGGTACTCCAACTGCGCGCGCCATTCCTGCACGTACTGCACCGGTGTACGCAAGGCCGCCTCCGCCAGGATTGTGCGGAACGGCGGCGCGTCCTCCCCCTCCAGCAGCGCCTTCCTGCTCATTCTCGCCTCGACCTGCTGCCCCAGCTCCTTGCCCTTGTAACCGCCTGCGGCCAGCAGTTCCCGCGCGTACTCCGGCGTCTGCAACAGTCCCGGCACCACGCTCACCCCGAAGTGCCACAGGCTCACCGCCTCGGACTCCAGCGTCATGTACCGCCGGTACCGCTCCTTGAACTGCGACTTGTCCCCCGCCGCCAGCTCCCACAGTGCCAGCAACAACCCCGGCGTCTCGTAGAACGTGTCCAGGCCCTGGACGACGTCCGGACTGCCCAGCGTCTCGCCCTTCTCCATCTTCCCGAACAGGGACCAGTCCCAGCCCACCCGTTCGCCGAGCTGCCGCAGGCTCAGCTTCCGAGCCGTCCGGAGTCTGTGCAGCTCCTCCGCGAACCGCTGGCGCGGCTCCTGGCTCCGGCCGCTGACCACTCGTCGCTGCGGCATGGGGCTCCCCTCCGAACGGCTCGTACCGATGGGCGGCGTGGAAGATGTGGAACCGGCGTCGTACGCCGCGGAAGTACTCCCGCGTCCACACCCGGCCCACCCGCGTCCGGGCACATCCTCGTCACACCTGGACTACGCAGCGTAATCCAGCGCACGTCAACGGGTCCGTGAAACGACGGAACCGACCCACGAGGAGTGAACCCATGACGCCCACCCCGCGCGAACCGAAGACCACGCCCAAGATCCAGGAGGCCCTGGACGCACGGGACGCCCTCGCCGCCGCCCTCTCCCAGGCCGGGGTCCAGCTCCCCGCCATGGACATCCGCAGCCCCTGGCCGGACGAGCGCGAGGGGGAGGCCTCCTACGCCCTCGTCCACCTCGGCGTCTGCTCTGCACCCGTCGCCCACGCGCTCGCCGAGGTGATCCTGAACGGGCTCGCACGGTGACGGGCGAGGACCACGGCCTCCCCCGCGTCGGCGCGGTCGTCCTCGACACCACCCGCAACCTCGTGGGCCGTGTCACGGGGGCGGACGGCCCGCGCCTCTGGCTCCGTCCGCTCGCCGGCGGCGTCCAGTGGGACGTCGCCCCGGCGGACCTCCACCCCCTCACCGGCGCGGAGCTGCTGAGCGCCCTCGTCTCGGAGGCCAACGCCCGCAGTCGGCGCGGCCGGTGCGGTCGCTGATCCGGGCATAAGTCGGCAGCGGCCCGGGGCGCGGGCCTACGATCCCGGCGTGGACCCCTATGCGCCCGTGCCCCCGTCGCCCCCGTCCCCTCCCCCCGTCGCGCGTCCCTGGTGGCGGCGGCCGGGGTTCGTCGTCATGGGGGTGCTGGTGGTGTTCGCGGGCGGGCTCCTGTTGTTCGGCGACCCGTCCGGGGAGCCGGGAGCGGGCGTCGGGGACGCGAAGAGGGGGGATCGGCCGGAGGTCTCCGCCTCCCCCTCCTCGGTCTCGACCACCGGCGCCCCTTCGGCGAGTCCGACGCCCACCGGGCCCCCACAGCTCGTGGGCAAGGTGCTCAAGGAGGCACAAGAGGTCGCGGACGGGGCCGGGTACGACGTCGTGACGCATGACGCGTCCGAGCGGGACGACGGGCAGTGGGACGCGGACGGGTGGAAGGTGTGCTTCCAGGTGGCGGGCGGGCAGCGGGGTGGGGGGCGGCCCGTGCTGGACCTCGGGGTGGTGCGCGTCGACTTGCCCTGTCCCGCCACGGACGGCGAGAAGGTCTCCTGGCCGTCGATGCCGGGGGTCGCCGGGACGGACCTCTTCAAGGCCGAGGAGATGCTGGAGGCGGTCGGGGTGAGGAAGGTGCGGCCGGAGAGCGTCTACACCGACGTCACCCTGCCCGCCGACCCGAGCGCCTGGCGGGTCTGCTTCCAGGAGCCCGCGTCCGGCCAGGAGATCGAGAACCCGCAGTACGCGACCGCCTACCTCAAGCTCGCCCCGCCGGACGCCGCCTGTCCCGCGGAGCCGTACGCCCGGCTGCGGCCCGAGCCGACGTCCTAGCCGCCGCCACCGGCCACTCAGGCACCGCCGGCCTCCTAGCCGCCCGGCATCATGCCCCCGCCCCCCTTGAGGCGTTCGATGTCCGAGGCGCGGACCTGGATGACGACGAGGGCGATCAGGGCGGCCACCGCGGCGAAGATCGCCGCCGTGACGAAGCCCGCCGAGACACCGGAGGTCAGCACCTGGTCGCCCCAGGGCGGCGGGAGCTGGCCGGTCTCGGCGAACCGGGCCTTCTCCAGGGGGCCCGCCTGGGAGAGGAAGGCGGGGACCTGCTTCTCCGCCTCGTTGCGGCTGGCCGTGCCGAAGACCGTGACCAGGATCGACAGGCCGAGCGAGCCGCCGACCTGCTGCATGGCGTTGAGCAGGCCGGACGCGGCGCCCGAGTCGCGCGGTTCGACGTTCGAGAGCGCCATGATGGTCAGCGAGACGAACATCAGGCCCATGCCCAGGCCGAAGACCAGGATCGGGCCGAGGATGCTCCCCGCGTACGTGGAGTCCACGTTCGTCAGGGTCAGCCAGGCGAGGCCCGCGGCGGCCAGGACCGAGCCCGTCACCATGAAGGGCTTCGTGCCGTACCGGGGCAGCAGGTTCGACGTGAGCCCGGCGCCGACCGCGATGATCGCGCTGACCGGCAGGAACGCCAGACCGGCCTTCAGCGGGCTGAAGCCGAGCACCTGCTGCACGAAGAGCGTGAGGAAGAAGAACATGCCGAAGATCGCCGCCGCCAGGCACAGCATGATGGCGTAGGTGCCCGAGCGGTTGCGGTCGGCGAACATGCGCAGCGGGGTGATGGGCTGCTGGGAGCGGCGTTCGACCAGGATGAACGCGGCCAGGAAGACGACCGCCGCGACGAACGAGCCGATCGTGTACGGATCGCGCCAGCCCTTGTCCGCGGCGCGGATGAACCCGTACACCAGGGCCACCATGCCGATCGTCGAGGTGAGCGCGCCGGTGAGGTCGAAGTGGCCGGGGCTCGGCTCCGACTCCTTGACGTGCCGGGGCGTCAGGAAGGCGATCACCAGGGCGATGGGCACGTTGACGAAGAAGATCCAGCGCCAGTCGAGCCACTGGACGAGCATGCCGCCGGCCACCAGGCCGATCGCACTGCCGCCGGCCGAGACGGCGGCGAACACCCCGAAGGCGCGGTTGCGTTCGGGGCCCTCGTCGAAGGTCGTGGTGATGAGGGAGAGCGCGGTCGGCGAGGCGATGGCGCCGCCGACGCCCTGGAGGGCGCGGGCGGCGAGGAGTTGCCACTCGCTCTGCGCCAACCCGCAGAAGAGCGAGGCCAGTCCGAAGAGCAGCACGCCGAACATGAAGACCCGGCGGCGGCCCAGGATGTCGCCGCAACGCCCGCCGAGGAGCAGGAGCCCGCCGAAGGTGAGCGTGTAGGCGTTGACGACCCAGGCCAGGCTGGTGGTCGAGAAGTCGAGGGCGCTCTGGATGTGCGGGAGCGCGATGTTCACGATCGTGATGTCGAGGACGACCATCAGCTGGCAGGAGGCGATCACGAACAGGGCGATGCCCTTGCCGTCTCCGCCGCTCCCGCGGTGCGCGGTCGGCGCGGGAGTCGTCGGCTTCGGGGTGCTAGACATGAGCGGTCATGGCGCGTAACGCCCTCACGGGAGGGAGCCGTGGGCCGGTCGGCCCACTTTTTCGACCCTAAGCCCGGTCCGTGAGGGCGACCAGTTGATCAAGCGTGCACGGGCTCGTCCAGGACGGCGAAGCCGTCCAGCTCCACCAGGGCCTGTTCGTCCCAGAGGCGTACGACTCCGATCACGGCCATCGCGGGGTAGTCACGGCCCGCCAGCCTCCGCCAGATGCCGCCCAGTTCACGGGCGTGGGCGCGGTAGTCCTCGACGTCGGTGGCGTAGACGGTGACCCGGGCGAGGTCGGCGGGGGTGCCGCCGGCGTGGCGCAGGGCGGTGAGGAGGTTGGCGAGGGCGGTGGTGAACTGCTCGGGGAGGGTCTCCCCCACGACCGTGCCGCCGGAGTCGAGCGCGGTCTGCCCGGCGAGGAAGACGAAGCGGGTGCCGGTGGCGGTGACGGCGTGGCTGAAGCCGGTGGGCGGGGCGAGGTCGGCGGGGTTGTGGCGGTGCAGGCTCATGGGGCCGGCTCCTTCCTGGGGAAGGCGTGTCCCTGTTGCCCATGGTGTCCCTTTTCCCCATGGTGACGGAGTTCCTCGCGGTGACGGAGTTCCTTCTCTTGCGGGGCCTCCTCGCCGTGAGGGGCCTCCTCGTCGCGACGGGCGTACAGGTCCTTGGCGATGATCGTGCGCTGGACCTCGGTGGCCCCCTCGTAGATCCGGGGCGCGCGGACCTCGCGGTAGAGGTGTTCCAGGAGGTGGCCGCGCTGGAGGGCGGCGGCGCCGTGGAGCTGGACGGCGGAGTCGACGACGTACTGGGCGGTCTCGGTGGCGAGGAGCTTGGCCATGGCGGAGCGCCGGGGCACGTCCGGGTCGCCCCGGTCGTACGCGCTCGCCGCAGCGTGGACGAGGAGGCGGGCGGCCTCGGTACGGGTGGCCATCTCGGCGATCCGGTGGGAGACGGCCTGGAGGTCGGCGAGGACGCCGCCGAAGGCGGGGCGGGCGGCGGTGTGGGCGAGGGCCGCGTCGAGGGCGGCCTGCGCCATGCCGACGGCGAAGGCGCCGACACTGGGCCGGAAGAGGTTCAGGGTGCCCATGGCGACCCGGAAGCCCTGGTCCGGGGCGCCGAGGAGATCGTCGGGGCCGACGGGGACCCCGTCGAAGGTGAGGGTGCCGAGCGCGTGCGGGGCGAGCATGTCGAGCGGTTCGCCGCCGAGGCCGGGGCGGTCGGCGGGGACGAGGAAGGCGGTGACGCCCCGGGCTCCGGCGCCCCGGGTGGTGCGGGCGAAGACGGTGGCGAAGTCGGCCTCGGGGGCGTTGGAGATCCAGCGCTTCTCGCCGTGCAGGTGCCAGCCGCCGCGTCCGTCGGGGACGGCGTCGAGGGCGAGCGCGGCGGCGTCGGAGCCGGCGTCCGGCTCGGAGAGCGCGAAGGCGGCGACGGCACGGCCGGCGGTGGCCTCGGGGAGCCAGCGGGCGCGCTGGGCGGGGGTGCCGAAGGCGGCGACGGGGTGGGTGCCGAGGCCCTGGAGGGCGAGGGCGGTCTCGGCCTCGGTGCAGACCCGGGCGAGGGACTCGCGCAGGAGGCAGAGGTCGAGGGCGCCGGCCCCGAAGAGGCGGGAGAGGAGGCCGAGGTCGCCCAGGGCGGCGACGAGGGGGCGGTTGACCCGGCCGGGTTCGCCCCGCTCGGCGAGGGGCTTCAGGCGTTCGGCGGCGAGGGCGCGGAGCTCCGCACACCAGGTGGTCTGTTCCGGTTCGAGCGAGAATGCGGGCATGTGGGCCCTCTCCGGCGCCCTTGGGCGCCCTCGTCTCGGCGCCTCCCGGCACCCTTGTCGCGGACCGTTGACTGTCGTCACCGACACGATACGCTCGTGGAGCGACGGGCGACCCCACCACGACAGGGGGACGGACTCATGGAGCTGACACCCTCGGCGCACCTCGACACCTTCGCCCGCGACCGGCTGCCGGCGCCGGAGCGGTGGCCCCGGCTCCTCTTCGGCCTTCCGGAGCTGACGTACCCCGACCGGCTCAACTGCGGGACGGAACTCCTCGACCGCACGATGGAACGGTTCGGCGCCGACCGGCCCGCCTTCCACGACGGCGACGGGGTGGTCTGGAGCTACGGGGAGCTGCGGGACCGGGTCGACCGGATCGCCCACGTCCTCACCTCCGACCTGGGGCTCGTGCCCGGCAACCGGGTCCTCCTGCGCGGGCCGACCACCCCCTGGCTGGCCGCCTGCTGGCTCGCCGTGATGAAGGCCGGCGGGGTCGCCGTCACCGTTCTGGCCCAGCAGCGCGCCCCCGAACTGGCCGTCATGGCGGACGCGGCCCGCTGCACCCACGCGCTCTGCGACGTCCACTCCCTCGACGAACTCCTCTCGGCCCGGATCCCCGGGCTCCGGATCACCCCGTTCGGCGGGGACGGGCCGGACGACCTGCTCGCCCTCGCCGCCCGCCGCCCCGGCCCGTACGAGGCCGTGCCGACCGCCGCCGACGACGTGGCCCTCATCGCCTTCACCTCCGGCACCACCGGCCGCCCCAAGGGCTGCGTCCACTTCCACCGGGACGTCCTGGCCGTCGCCGACACCTTCTCCGCGCACGTCCTGCGCCCGCTGCCCGACGACGTCTTCGCCGGTTCGCCGCCGCTCGCCTTCACCTTCGGCCTCGGCGGGCTCCTCGTCTTCCCCCTGCGGGCCGGCGCGAGCGCGGTCCTCCTCGAACAGGCCGGCCCGAAGCAGCTCCTCGCCGCGATCGAGCGGCACCGGATCTCGGTGCTCTTCACCGCACCGACCGCCTACCGGGTGATGCTCGGCGAACTGGCGCAGGGCGTCGCCCCCGACACCGGCTCGCTGCGCCGCTGCGTCTCCGCCGGGGAGAACCTGCCGGAGGCGACCTGGCGGTCCTGGTACGCCCGTACGGGCCTGCGCCTGATCAACGGCATCGGCGCGACCGAGCTGCTCCACATCTTCCTGTCGGCCGCCGACGGCGACATCCGCCCCGGCACCACCGGCCGCCCGGTCCCCGGCTGGCACGCCAGGGTCGTCGACCGGGAGGGCCGGGAGGTCCCGGACGGCGAGGAGGGGCTGCTCGCGGTGCGCGGCCCGGTCGGCTGCCGCTATCTGGACGACCCCCGCCAGACCGAGTACGTGCGGGACGGCTGGAACGTCACAGGCGACACGTACGTCCGCGAGCCCGACGGCTGGTTCCGGTACGTCTCCCGGGCCGACGACATGATCATCTCGGCCGGGTACAACATCGCCGGGCCCCAGGTCGAGGAGGTCCTCCTCGACCACCCCGACGTGGTGGAGACGGCCGTGGTGGGCCGCCCGGACGAGCTGCGCGGCCAGGTCGTCGTGGCGTACGCGGTGGTACGGGACGGGGTGCCGCGCGACGCGAGCACGGCCGCCGCGCTGCGCGCCTTCGTGCGGGCCCGCCTCGCCCCGTACAAGTCGCCCCGCGAGATCGTCTTCCTGGACGCGCTGCCGCGCACGGCGACGGGCAAGCTCCAGCGCTTCCGGCTGCGGGAGCCGGTGTGACCGGGCCCGGCGGCACCCGCACCCGTGGCCCGCACCCGCACCCGGTGCGACCTCGTCTGACGTGTGCACATCCCACGCACCCACCGCCTAAAGTGATCACGTGGCCGAGCAGCACACCCCCCGATCCCTGATCGTCTCCCTCTACGGCGCGTACGGGCGCACGTCCGACGGTTCGCCGACGCCGGTGGCCGCGCTCGTCCGGCTGCTCGCCGTCCTCGGCGTGGACGCGCCCTCGGTGCGCTCCTCGGTGTCGCGCCTCAAGCGGCGCGGCCTGCTGCTGCCGCGCCGGACGGCGGACGGGGCCGCCGGGTACGCCCTCTCGGAGGACGCCCGCCGGCTCCTGGACGACGGCGACCGCCGGATCTACGCCCGGGGCGAGCCGAAACTGTCCGAGGGCTGGGTCCTGGCCGTCTTCTCGGTGCCCGAGGCCGAGCGGCACAAGCGGCACCTGCTGCGCTCCCGGCTCGCCCGCCTCGGCTTCGGGACGGCGGCGCCGGGCGTCTGGATCGCGCCCGCGCGTCTGTACGAGGAGACCCGCAACACCCTGGAGCGGCTCGGCCTCTCCCCGTACGTGGACCTCTTCCGGGGCGACCACCTGGGGTACGCGGCGACGGCGGAGGCGGCGGCCCGCTGGTGGGACCTGCCCGCCATCGCGGCCCTGCACGAGGAGTTCCTGACGGCCCACGAGCCGGTCCTGCGCACGTGGCGGACGTCCCCGGGCGATCCCGGGGACGCCTACCGCGACTACCTGCTCGCCCTCGACTCCTGGCGCCGCCTCCCCTACGCGGACCCGGTCCTCCCGGCGGAGCTCCTCCCCGACGACTGGCCGGGCCGCCGCTCGGCGGAGGTCTTCGCGTCCCTGCACGAGCTGCTGCGGGACCGGGGGGCGGAGTTCGTACGGCCCTTCCTGGCCGGGTACGGGGAGTAGGGCGCCGCGCGCCCCCGCTTCCGGGACCAGGGCGGCGACGGCGCTTCGTCCCCGACGGGGATGGTGCGCAGGGGCGTTCGACCGGTCGTCCGGACCCGGGCGGGCTCCCGCGCGTCGTGACGGGTCCCCCGGCGTCCGGCGGCCGTACTGTCGGATACCCCGTCACCGAGGAGGACTTCCGATGCGCAGAGTGACCTATTCGATGGGCGTCTCGCTCGACGGCTACATCGTCGGGCCGGACGGCGGCTTCGACTGGTCGGGGCCCGACGAGGAGGTCTTCCGCTTCTGGATCGACGACATCCGGGGGGTGGACGTCCACCTGATGGGGCGGCGGCTGTACGAGACGATGCTGTACTGGGAGACCGCCGACCGGGACCCGTCGCTCGACGCCCCGACGCGCGAGTGGATCTCGCTCTGGAATCCGCTCCCGAAGGTGGTGTTCTCCACCACCCTGACGGAGGTGCGGGGCAACGCCCGGCTGGCCTCCGGGAGCGTGGCGGAGGAGATCGGGCGGCTGCGGACCGAGCCGGGAGGGGGCGAGATCGCGATCGGGGGCGCGACCCTGGCCGCCGAAGCGGCCGCGGCGGGGCTGATCGACGAGTACCGGACCATGGTCCATCCGGTGCTGGTCGGCGGCGGCATCCCGTTCTTCCCCCGGGACGAGCGCCGGGTGGACCTCGAACTCGTCGAGAGCCGCACCTTCGGTTCGAAGGTCGTCTACCTCCGCCACCGCGTGGTGCGCTGAGGCCCCGCCGGGCCGCAGCCGCGGTGTCGGTCCTCCGCAGTATCGTTCCCGCCATCGCACACCGACCGTGAGGAACGAGAGCATTGTCCGCCCTGTCCGCTTTCCCCTTGCCCTTCCAGTCCTCCCGCTCCATAGCGTCCGCGACGCCCAGGACGCTGCGGGAACTCCAGATGATCGAGTGCAGCGCGCACATCCGGGAGAAGCCGGACTGGTCCGAGAAGATGCACGACCCCGAGATCGTCGGCAGGTGGACGCGGGAGGCGGTCGCGCAGGGGCTCACCGAGGCACAGGTCCGTCACGTCCTCGCCGAACTCGCCCACTACGCCGCCCTGCGGGACGGGCGGACCGGCGCCGAGGTGTCCGGCGTCGACGGCGTGTGGCAGTCGGACGCGCTGGTCGACGACGGGCTCCGGTCCCGGCTGCGCGAGGCGGTCCGGGTCCTGGAGGAGGTGCCCGAGGCGGAGAGGGACTGGCATCCCGGATCGGACGGCCAGGTCCTCGACCTGGTCCACCCCTCGCTGTTCTGCCTGGTGAGGGAGGTGAGCGGGGCTCCCGAGGAAGCCTGGCGGAACCCGACGGACAGCTACTCGAAGCACGAGTTCTCGGAGCGGTTCCAGTGGCTGCCCACGGACGTCGAGGTCGACGAGGACGGCGCCGTCGCCTTCCGTTCGTACGTCAACAACGTCCACCCCGAGGACCATCGCGAGCTGGCCGCCGTCCTGCCGGAGCTGTTCGCACGCTTCCGCCCGCTCCTGGAGAACGTGCTCACCGATCTGCGCCACCCCCGGCCCCCGCGGATCGAGGCCGACCCCTACGGGTGGTACGACTCGGAGCCGGAGTACCCGCACAAGGCCTCCTTCACCGATGAAAGGGCCTACCGCGACGCGCTCGACGCGTGGGGACAGGCCCACGAGGAGTGGTGGGAGAACCGCCGCCCGGTCGTCCCGGACGCCCCCGACTTCACCCCGCCCGCACTGCCCGACGCATCCGCCCGGGTCGACCTGCGCGGCCGTCGCCTCCAGGTGATCGTCAAGCTCGCCACCCTCCACCTCACCCCGGAGAAGCCCGAGTACGCCGGCGGTTCCTGGCACGTCGAGGGGATGCTGAACGAGCGGATCGTCTCGACCGGCCTCTACTACTGGGACAGCGAGAACATCACCGAGAGCCGGCTGGGCTTCCGGGCGGCGCTCGACGACCCCCACTACGCGCAGAACGACGACAACGGCCTGCGCGAGGTCTACGGCCTGGAGGACGAGGACGCGCTGAACCAGGTGCTGGGATCGGTGGCGACCCCGGCGGGCCGCTGCCTGGCGTTCCCGAACACCCTCCAGCACCGCGTCGCCCCGTTCCGCCTCGCGGACCCCGCCCGCCCGGGACACCGCAAGATCCTCGCGTTCTTCCTGGTCGACCCGTGGGAGCGGATCGTCTCGACGTCCGACGTACCCCCGCAGCAGCCGTGGTCCGACACCTCGACCATGACGCGCGCGCAGGCCGAGGAGTACCGCGAGGAGCTCATGCGGGAGCGCAAGTTCTTCGTGGACGAGCACAACGAGCAGGTCTACGAACGCGAGTTCTCCCTCTGCGAGCACTGAGCCGCCGGCGTCGCGCTCAGCGGGCGGGGCACGTCCTGTCCGGCAACCGGCCGGGCAGGCCGATGCGTTCGGCGTCGGTGAGGTCCCGGCCGAGCACGTCGCAGAGGTGCCGTTTCCACAGGGCGGGGTCGAGGCGGGTCAGGAGGAGGGGCTGCCCGCCGAACGCGGAGGAGAGGGAGCCGCCCCGCTCCGGCGAGCCGAGCAGGGCCTTGCCGTCCCGGCTCGCGGCGAGGACGCGCTGGTTCTCGGCGAACTCGTAGGTGTCCCGCCGCGACGGGTCGTCCGCCCTCATGAAGGTCACGGAGTTGCCGGCGGCGAGGAAGTACTCCGCCCCTCCGGGATTTCCGGTCGCCCAGTTCTGCGGGCGCAGCGGCCCGAACGAGCCCGTCACCCGGCGCGGTGGCCGGCCCGGCTCGACGGACCACAGTTCCAGCATGCGCCCCGTGGTCAGTACGGCCAGGTGGCGCGTGTCCTTGAGGAAGTAGGCGGTGAGGAAGTCCTCGGCGAACCGGATGCGGAGCTCCTTCCGCTCCCGGCCCGTGCGCAGGTCGACGACGTGCAGGTCGGACTCCTCGTACACGCTGACCAGCAGCGACTCCGGTTCGTGGTGGGGGCCCACGAAGTAGGACGGCCGGTCGCGGGTGGTCAGCCGGAGGTCGTCCAGGTCGATCGGAGGGGCGAGGCGGCGTCCCGTGCGGGCGTCCCACTGCTCGACGTGCGGACCGGCGACCGTGACGAGGCGGTCACCGGGCAGGAGGACGAGGTGGACGGGGCCCGGCTTCCCCTCGTCGTCCACGGGCGGTGCGGCCGTGGTGAACTCCGTCAGGCGTTCCAGGGAGGGCAGTCGGCGGACCGTCACCCGGTTCCCGTCCGACACGTCCGCCATCAGGGTCTCCGCACCGTCGACGGCGATGAGCTGGTCCTCGGCCGGCGGTTTTCCGGCCCCGACGGCCGCCTCGGCCAGGACGCGGTTGTCGCCCTCGGTCTCCACGACGCCCAGGGACTCGCCCTTCTTCCCGAGCCGGACCAGCATCGTGCTCCCGTCCCCGAGCAGCCTCGGCACTCCGTGGGCGGTCTTCCCCCCGGCGGACGCCAGACGCCGTCCGGTGATCGAGTTCTCGTTCACGGCGACCACGACGGGCTCCTTCCCGGAGCCGAGCAGGGGGAGCCCTCCGTCGATGTCGAAGCGGCTCATGCCCGAGGGGGCGAGGAACTCCCGCGGCCGGGCGGTGCCGTGGGTGTCCACGACGTACCAGGTGTTGTACTCGCACACGGTGAACCGGTCGCCCGCGGCGTCGAGGATGACGGGTGCGCACAGGGTCTCGCCGGAGCGGTGGGTGCGCAGGACCCGCCCGTCCGCCACGCGTATCGCCCGGTAGAGGGCCTTGCTGGGGGACGTGGCGTCCGTCTCGCCCGGGTGGCAGGTGACCGCCGTGGTCCCGTCGCTCGACACGGTCGAGCCGTCGGCGTCCATGCCCTCGTCCAGTTGCCGCGCCCCGTCGGCCCGGACGTCGAACGCCAGCAGCAGCTCGGTGCCGGTCCCGGCGCCGTTCACCAGCAGCGTGTCGCCGTCGGGGCCGAACCTCACGGACCGGATCCCGGTGATCCTGTTCGCCAGGTCGCGCGGTCGCTCCGTCTCCAGGTCCCAGACGCGTGCGGGGGAGGTCGGGGAGCCCTCCTCCGCCTCGACGAGGAAGCGGGCGTCGCGCGAGAAGTCGACGAGCTTGTGCGGGCGGGCCCCGTTCCCGTCCGCCTTGCCCGGCGGGTCCTCCAGCGGATGCGCCGGCCCCAGCAGGCTCTTCCCCCCGGGGGTGACGTCGTGCCAGACGACCACGCCGTCCCCGTCGCGCACGTAGGCGACGCGCCGTCCGTCGTGGCTGACGACGGGGGACGTGGCGTTGGTGCCGAGGCGGAAGCTCTCCTGGCGCACCCCGCCGCCCTCGGCGCGCAGGAACAGGGTCGCGCGTCCGACGTCGGACGCCACCAGGGTCACCGCTCCGTCCCCGCTCATGTCCGCGCCGCCCCCGCCGAGGAGCGATCCGTTGATCATCCCCTCCGCGCCCGACAGGATCCAGGTGACGTCCTTGACCTCGGTGTAGCGGCGCAGCAGCGCGTTGCGGGCCTCCTGGGTCGGTGCGATCTCGTACGCCGCGAGCGCGGCCAGGGCGGCCTGTCCCGGGTTGGAGTCGGTCAGTCCGTCCGACTGCACCGCCAGGCTGCGCGACCGTCCCTCGGCCTCGCGCTGCGCGCTGACCCGCGACTGCTGCGCGAGGAAGGTGCCGAGGCCCGCGATCAGGGCGAGCGCCAGGGCCGCCGCTCCCCACTGCGCCCGGGTCCACCGGGTCCGCGTGCGCTGCCGGCGCCGTGCCAGTGCGAGGAACGCGCGTTGCGGCGCGGTCAGTTCCTCCTCGCGTCCGTGCAGGCGCTTCTCCAGCGCCGCCAGGTGCGGGGACCGGGGCAGCAGGGAGGCCGGGCGGCCGGCGTCGGTCCACCGCTCCAGGTCATGCTGCGTCTCCGCCCGTGCCGCGAGGAAGCCGGCGTCGACGCGGACCACGTCCGCCAGTGCCGGCCAGACCGTGATCAGCGCCTCGTGTGCCAGTTCGGCGCTCTCCGGGTGTCCGTCGCCGCCCGACAGCACCAGCAGACGGCGCTCGGCCAGGGCCCGTGCCAGGGCCCAGCGCTCCTCCCCGGCCTCCTGGCGGGCGAGGGCCCGCCGCAGGGTGACGTCGCCGCCCGGCAGCACGCGGACCAGGCCCGCGAGGAGCCGTCGCGCCTCCGGCTCGTCCTCCGGCCGGACGCACTCCCGCCAGGCCTCCTCCGCGTGGTGCCGCAGGGCGCCGGTGACCCCGCCGGTCTCCTCATACGCCGACGCCCGCAGCCGGCCCGCGTCGCGCCGCTCCCACAGCCGCTCCAGGACGAAGCCGAGGAGCGGCAGGACGCCCGGTTCGCCGCCCGCGTCGTCCAGGATGCGCCGGTCGAGGCCGGGGTCGTAGTCCACCGCG
This sequence comes from Streptomyces sp. NPDC086147, assembly GCF_040702165.1. NCBI lineage: Bacteria > Bacillati > Actinomycetota > Actinomycetes > Kitasatosporales > Streptomycetaceae > Streptomyces > Streptomyces sp. NPDC086147. The sequence goes on from NZ_JBFBJO010000016.1 coordinate 81,974, forward strand.
GGAACGTCCCGGAGCGGTCGGGTGATCACCGCGTGGAGCTGGTCCCGGGTCATGGGCGTCAGCGGCAGCGTCGCGGACCGCCGCAGCGCCGGGCCCAGGCGGGGATGGTTCAGGGCCGCGTCCACGCAGTCGGCGCGCAGCGTCAGGAGGACCCGCAGTCCGGTGGGCGGACGCGGCGGAAAGAGCAGGTCGAGGGCGTCGGCGAGGTCGGCGTCGGGGAGGTCGAGGAGCGCCTCCGCCTGGTCGAGCACGACGAGCAGGCGCGCGGCCGGGCGGCCCGTGGCGCGGTGGAACGCGTCGGCGAGCCCCAGCCTGCCCAGCCACGCCTCCACCCGGTCGGCGTCGACGGTCGGTGGGGAGGCAGGTTCGGCCGGTTCGGTCCGTGGGAGGTCGGCGGAGGCCGGTTCGGTCCGTACGGAGCCGGTGGAGGACGCTCCGGCCGGTCCGGAGAGTTCCGTCGCGAGCGCCGCGCGCAGGTTCCCGACGCGTCCGGAGTCGACGGTCAGCACGTCATGTCCGGCCCCGCGCATCCGGGGCACCACTCCCGCGAAGGCGAGCGAGGACTTGCCGCAGCCGGAGGGTCCGTACAGGGTGACGGCCGGGCGGTCCCCGCGCAGCGCCGTGACCACCCGGTCGACGTCGTCCTCCCGGCCGAAGAACATCCCGGCGTCGGCCTCCCGGAAGGCGGCGAGGCCGCGGAACGGCGACTTCGGGAGCAGGACGGCGGCGAGTGCGGGCACCTCGCGGGCCAGTGCGCCGGTGCGCAGCACGAACGCCTGCTGGGCCTCGCGCACCGGCTGGGCCGCCACGACCAGGCCGACCGCCGCGCCCAGGCGGTCGTCCCAGACGGGGCTGCCGCTGAAGCCGGGCCGGACGTGGACCGCCTGGCCGTCCGTCCGCGACAACTGCGCCCAGCCGCGCCCGGTGGAGCCGCGGAAGCGTCCCCCGTGCCAGATGCCGTCCGGGTGCTCGTCGGGGAAGCCGACGGTACGGGTCTCGTGGTCCCAGACGTCGCGCGCGTCGGCCATCGGCAGCGGGAACGCTCCGGGCAGCGGACCGGCGAGCCGCAGCACCGCGACGTCACCGCTCTGGTCGTCCCTGGTCGCGACCCAGTGCAGGACCTCGGCGGGCGCGGCGGGGACGCCGTCGGCGAGGGGCAGGTCGACCTCGACCCGGGCGCCCGGGCCGACGGCGGTGTCCCGGGGCAGGTCGAGCGCGTCGGACACCACGTGCGCGCAGGTGAGGACCCATTCGCCGGTCACCAGGAAGCCCGCCCCGGCGATCGTGCCGTCCCGCCCTCTGATCCGGACCACCGCCGACGCGATCACCGACTCCGGTCCCCCGGCACCGGCGGGCCTCTCCTCGGTCATGGGCACCTTCCGGTCGGCAGCGGGCCTGTGCTGGATCGAGTCCCCGCCTCAAGGGGTGTTCGACGGATCGGGTTCGGACAGGCCCTGGCCCCGGCCGTCGTCGCTCCGCGCGTGCCAGGTCAGGCTGACGGAGAAGTTCGCCGCCGCGGAGGAGCCGGCGATGAGGACCTTGGCGTCGGCCGACAGCGACATGCCGAACTCCAGGGTGGCCTCGTCCGGTGGTGTCGCCATCCCCCGGCACTGCCCGACGAATGCGTCCGCCACCGGGCGGACCACGCCGAGGACCTGGTCGAGGGACTGCTCGGCGCGCGCCACCGCGCGGCCGCCGCGGCCCACGCGCACGAGGCTCTCGTCGGCGTCGCTCACCTGGACCCGGACGACGTCGTCGCCGTCCCCCGTGGGCACTTCCACCGTGCAGAAGGGCTGTCGTTCACTCAAGGGCCGCACTTCCTTCAACTCGAAGCAGATGTCAACTCGGCCTGCGAAAAGCCTTGTTGATGCTACCGAACGGCAGAAGGCGACGGCAGGCGGTCCGGACTCAGGGGGATTCCCGGTCGCCGCGGCCGGTGGGCGGGCGGCGGCTGCCCGCGCGGTACGGGTCCGGCCAGGGGGCCGCCGGGCCCTCGTAGCCCTGTTCGGCCGCGGCGTGGAGGGTCCAGTGGGGGTCGTAGAGGTGGGGGCGGGCGAGGGCGCAGAGGTCGGCGCGGCCCGCCAGGAGGAGGGAGTTGACGTCGTCCCAGGAGGAGATCGCGCCGACCGCGATCACGGGGATCCCGGTCTCGTTGCGGATGCGGTCGGCGTACGGGGCCTGGTAGGAGCGGCCGTACGCGGGGGTCTCGTGGGGGACGACCTGGCCGGTGGAGACGTCGATCGCGTCGGCGCCGTGCGCGGCGAGGGCGCGGGCGGTCGCGACGGCGTCCTCGGCGCTCGTGCCGCCCTCGGCCCAGTCGGTGGCCGAGATCCGGACGGTCAGGGGCCGGTCGTCGGGCCACGCCTCCCGTACCGCGTCGAGGACTTCGAGCGGGAAGCGGAGGCGTCCTTCGAGGTCGCCGCCGTAGGCGTCGGTGCGGTGGTTGGTGAGCGGGGAGAGGAAGCCGGAGAGCAGGTAGCCGTGGGCGGCGTGGAGTTCGAGGAGGTCGAAGCCGCTGCGGGCGGCGCGCCGGGCGGCGGCCGTGAACTCCTCGCGCACGGCGGTGAGTCCGGCGCGGTCGAGGGCGGCCGGGGTCTGGTTGACGCCGGGCCGGTACGGGAGGGGCGAGGCGGCGACGAGGGGCCAGTTGCCCTCGGGCAGGGGCCGGTCGATCCCCTGCCACATGCGCCGGGTGGAGCCCTTGCGGCCGGAGTGGCCGAGCTGGACGCCGATCGCTGTGCCGGGGGCGCCCGTGTGGACGAAGTCGGTGATCCGGCTCCAGGCGGTAGCCTGTTCGTCGGTCCAGAGGCCGGTGCAGCCGGGGGTGATGCGGCCGGCGGGGCTGACGCAGACCATCTCGGTCATGACGAGTCCGGCGCCGCCGAGGGCCCGGGAGCCCAGGTGGACGAGGTGGAAGTCGCCGGGGACGCCGTCCTCCGCGACGTACAGGTCCATGGGGGAGACCACGATCCGGTTGCGCAGGGTCAGTCCGCGCAGCCGGAAGGGGGTGAACATGGGCGGGGTGCCGGGCGGGCAGCCGAAGTCGTCCTCGACGGCGGCGGTGAGGGCCGGGTCGCGCAGGCGCAGGTTGGCGTGGGTGACGCGGCGGCTGCGGGTGAGGAGGTCGAAGGCGAAGCGGCGGGGCGGGCGGTCGACGCGGTCCGCGAGCTCCTCGAACCAGTGCAGGCTGGCGGCGGCGGCGCGCTGGGTGGAGGCGACGGCGGGGCGGCGCCCGGCCTCGTAGGCGGCCAGGGCCTCCTCCGTGCTGCCGTGCGCGTCGAGGCCGTCGGCGAGGGCGAGGGCGTCCTCGACGGCCAGTTTGGTGCCGGAGCCGATGGAGAAGTGCGCGGTGTGGGCGGCGTCGCCGATGAGGACCGTGTTGCCGTGCGACCAGCGGTCGTTGACGACCGTGCGGAAGGCGGTCCAGGCGGAGTTGTTGGCGCGCAGCCTCCGGCCGCCGAGCGCTCCGGCGAAGATCTCGGCGCAGCGGGCGGTGGATCCGGCCTCGTCCAGGGCGTGGAGTCCGGCGGCGCGCCAGACCTCCTCGCGGGCCTCGACGATGACGGTGGAGGAGCCGGGCCCGTAGGGGTAGGCGTGGAGCTGCATCACGCCGTGCTCGGTCTCGGCGGTCTCGAAGCGGAAGGCGTCGAGGGCGAAGTCGGCGGCGAGCCAGATGTAGCGGCAGCGGTGGGTGGTGATCCGGGGGCGGAAGTGCGCGGCGTACGTCTCGCGGGTGCGGCTGTGGACGCCGTCGGCGGCGACGACCAGGTCGTGTCCCGCGGCGAGTTCGGCGGCGGGCGGGGCCTCGGCGCGGAAGCGGAGCCGTACGCCGAGGTCGGCGCAGCGGGCGTGCAGGAGTTCCAGGAGCCGGCGGCGGCCGAGGGCGGCGAAGGCGTGGCCGGTGGAGGTGGTGCGCCGGCCCCGGTGGACGACGTCGATGTCGTCCCAGCGGACGAGTTCGCGGTCGAGCGCCGCGTACGCGACGGGGTCGGCCTCCCGGATGCCGCCGAGGGTCTCGTCGGAGAGGACGACGCCGAAGCCGAAGGTGTCGGTGGGCGCGTTCCGCTCCCAGACGGTGACCTCGCGCCGGGGGTCCCGCCGCTTGAGCAGGGCGGCGGCGTAGAGCCCGCCGGGGCCGCCGCCGACGACCGCGACGCGGTACGGGGACGGGGGCGCGGCCCGGGGCCCGCGGGGGTCCGGGGCGCCCGGCGCGGTCAGCGGCCCCGCCATTTCGGGGGCCTCTTCTCGGTGAAGGACGCGTGGAACTCGGCGTAGTCCTCGCCGTGCATCAGGAGGGCCTGGGTGGCCGCGTCCAGTTCGACCGAGGCGGCGAGGGGCATGTCGAGTTCGGCGGTGAGCAGGGCCTTGGTCTGGGCGAGGGCGAGCGCGGGGCCGTCCGCGAGGCGCCGGGCGAGGGCGGCGGAGCGGGCGTCGGCGGCGCCCTCCTCGGTGAGTTCGCTCAGGAGGCCGATGCGCTCGGCCTCGGCGGCGTGGACGGGCTCGCCGAGCATGAGGAGCCGGGTGGCGTGGCCGAGGCCGACGACCCGGGGCAGCAGGTAGGCCGCGCCCATGTCGCCGCCGGAGAGGCCGACCCGGGTGAAGAGGAAGGCGAAGCGGGTGGTGGGGTCGGCGATCCGGAAGTCGGCGGCGAGCGCGAGGACCGCCCCGGCGCCCGCGGCGACGCCGTGGAGGGCCGCGACGACGGGAAAGGGGCATTCGCGCAGGGCGCGGACGACCTGGCCGGTCATCCGGTTGAAGTCGAGGAGCCGGGCGGTGTCGAGGGCGAGGGTGGCGCCGATGATCTCGTCCACGTCGCCGCCGGAGCAGAAGCCGCGGCCCTCGCCGCCGAGGACGAGGGCGCGGACGGTCCGCTCGCGGGAGAGCTCGGCGAGGAGGTCGCGCAGGTCGGCGTAGGCGCCGAAGGTGAGGGCGTTGAGCTTCGCGGGCCGGGCGAGGGTGACGGTGGCGACGCCCTCGTCGACGTCCAGGCGCAGGTGTCGCCAGCGTGCGGTGCGGGGCGCGGAGCCGGTAAAGGGGCTCATCCGGAACGGCCTCCTTCCTCCGTATCGGAGCGTATCACCGTCCTGTGACTGTCGTCACGAGTACGCGATAGGAGGGTGGTCGTCCCGCGGCTTCCCCCGGGGCGTGTCCGGCGGATCACGGCCGGGGCCGCGCCCCCGATCCGCCGGACACGTCCTACCGCGCGGCGAGCCGCGAGTTGCGGCGCCCGTAGACCGCGTACAGCAGCCCGCCCGCGACCAGGAAGACCGCGAACTGGAGCCAGGTCGTCCAGCCCGTGCCCCAGATCAGGTACAGGCAGAAGCCGATGCCGAGGACCGGGCTCAGCGGGAAGAGCGGCACCCGGAAGGAGCGCGGCAGCTCGGGGGCACGGCGGCGCAGCACCATCACCGCGAGGTTGACGACCGCCATGACGGCCAGGGTGCCGATGGTGGTCAGGTCGACGACCACGTCGAGCGGGGCGAAGGCGGCCGGCACGGCGAAGACCGCGGCGACGATCCAGGTGTTGGCGACGGGGGTCGAGGTCTTCGGGGAGACCCGCTCGAAGACCCGGGGGACGAGCCCGTCGCGGGACATCGACATCAGGATGCGGGTCTGGCCGTACATCACCGCGAGGACGACGGAGGCGATGGCGACGACCGCGCCGAAGGCGACGATCCCGCCGCCGACCGACGAGCCGGTGACCTCGTCCACGACGACCGAGAGCGCGGCCGGGCTGTTCGCGACGGCGTCGGCGCCGATCGCCCCGATCGCGGAGAGCGCGACCGCGCAGTAGAGCAGGGTGACGAGCCCGATGCAGACGAGGATGGCGATCGGGATGTTGCGGCGCGGGTTCTTCACCTCCTCGCCGGCCGTGGTGATCGCGTCGAAGCCGATGTACGAGAAGAAGGCCACGGAGGCGCCCGCGGTGATGCCGGCGGCGCCGCTGCCCGTGAACGGCGAGAGGTGCCCGTCCTGGAAGGCGGAGAAGCCGATGGCGCAGAAGACGATCAGGATGCCGATCTTGAGGACCGCCATGGCGGCGGTCGCCCGGGCGCTCTCGCGGACCCCGCGCACGAGCAGGGTCGCGGCGAGCAGGATCACGATCACGGCGGGCAGGTTGACCACGCCGCCCTCGCCCGGCCCGGCGGAGAGCGCGGCGGGCAGCCGCAGGCCGACCAGGCTGTCCAGGAGTTCGTTGAGGTACTGGCTCCAGCCCACCGCGACGGCGGAGACGGACACGCCGTACTCCAGGAGCAGGCACCAGCCGACGAGGAAGGCGGCCCGCTCGCCGAGGCTCGCGTAGGCGAAGGAGTACGAGGAGCCGGAGACCGGGATCGCGCTGCCCAGCTCCGCGAAGGAGAAGGCGGTGAAGACGCAGGTGATCCCGGCGAGCACGAAGGAGACCACGACCGCGGGGCCGGCCTCCGCGACGCTGTCGGAGAGGCCGACGAAGATGCCGGTGCCCACGATCGCGCCGACGCCGAAGCAGACGAGCTGGAAGAGGCCCATGGTGCGCTTGAGGCCGTGGCCTTCGAGGTCGGCGCCGGACTCGGCGATGAGCTGCTGCGGCGTCTTGATCCGCGCGGCGGACGGGGGCATGCGGGGGTTCTCGTTTCTGGTGCGGGCACGCGAGAGGGGGGTTCGGGCTTACCTGCCCGAACCCCCCTGAACCGTGCGATCGTAAACCGCACCGCGCATGTTCACCCAATCGGGCGCAACGCTATGCCCCGGCCCCGGTCCCGACGTCGGCCCCGGCCCCCGCCCCGGTCCCCGCCATCGTGGCAACCAGGACCGCCTTGATGGTGTGCATCCGGTTCTCGGCCTGGTCGAAGACGACCGAGTGCGCCGACTCGAAGACCTCGTCGGAGACCTCCAGCTCGGTCAGGCCGTGTCGGGCGTGGATGTCGCGGCCGACGGCGGTGCCCAGGTCGTGGAAGGCCGGCAGGCAGTGCAGGAACCGGACGTCCGGGTTCCCGGTGGCGCGCAGCACGTCCATGGTCACGGAGTACGGGGCGAGGGCGACGATCCGCTCGTCCCAGACCTCCTTGGGCTCGCCCATGGAGACCCAGACGTCGGTGGCGACGAAGTCGGCGCCCCGGACCCCCTCCGCCACGTCCTCGGTGAGGGTGACGGTGGCGCCGCTCTTCTCGGCGAGCTCGCGGGCCCGGTCGACGACCTCCTCGGCCGGCCAGTACGTCTTCGGGGCGACGATCCGGACGTCCATGCCGAGCAGGGCGCCGGTGACCAGGTAGGAGTTGCCCATGTTGAAGCGGGCGTCGCCGAGGTAGGCGAAGGCGACCTCGTCCAGCGGCTTGTCCGTGTGCTCGGTCACGGTGAGCACGTCGGCGAGCATCTGGGTGGGGTGCCAGTCGTCGGTGAGGCCGTTGAAGACGGGCACGCCCGCGAAGGCGGCGAGCTCCTCGACCGCGGCCTGGCTGTCCCCCCGGTACTCGATGCCGTCGAACATCCGGCCGAGCACGCGGGCCGTGTCCTTGACCGACTCCTTGTGGCCCATCTGGGAGCTCGCGGGGTCCAGGTAGGTCGTGGAGGCGCCCTGGTCGGAGGCGGCGACCTCGAAGGCGCAGCGGGTGCGGGTCGAGGTCTTCTCGAAGATCAGGGCGATGTTCCGGCCGTGCAGCCGCCGCACCTCGGCGCCCGCCTTCTTGGCGGCCTTGAGCTCGGCGGCGAGCGCGACCAGCCCGCGGAACTCCTCGGCGGTGAAGTCCAGCTCCTTGAGGAAGTGGCGGCCGATGAGGTCTGTGGCCATGGGTCGCGCTCCTGTGGGTACGGTCGGGGGACGGCGATCGGGGACCATGGAAGTCTATACGTACTTCAACATTTATATACAGCCCCCTCCCGGCACCCTCCTCGCCGCCGACCCGGTGCCCTCCCGGCGCCCTCCCCAGTGCCCCACCGAGGTCTCAGACGGCGTCCCGCTCCACCGGACAGCTCATGCAGCGCGGGCCGCCCCTCCCCCGGCCCAGCTCGCTGCCGGGGATCTCGATCACCTCGATGCCCTGCTTGCGCAGGTGCGTGTTGGTGGTGACGTTCCGCTCGTACGCGACGACCACCCCCGGCTCCACGGCGAGCACGTTGCACCCGTCGTCCCACTGCTCGCGCTCGGCCGCGTGCACGTCCTGGGTGGCGGTCAGGACCCTGACCTCCGGGAGCCCCAGGGCCGCCGCGATCGCGCCGTGCATCCGCTCCGGCGGGTGGTCGGTCACCCGCAGGGGCTGCCCCGCGTCCCCCGGCTCGATCGTGTACGAGCGGAGCATGCCGAGCCCCGCGTACTGGGTGAACGTGTCCTGGTCCACCATCGTCATCACCGTGTCCAGGTGCATGAACGCGCGCCGCTTCGGCATGTCGAGCGCGACGATCGTGCGCGCCGAACCGGCCGCGAACATGCCCCGGGCCAGCATCTCCACCGCCTGCGGGGTGGTGCGCTCGCTCATCCCGATGAGCACGGCGCCGTTGCCGATGACCAGGACGTCCCCGCCCTCGATCGTCGACGGGTAGTCCGCCTGCCCCTCCGACCAGTGGTGGAAGGGGCCCGCCTCGGGCCCGGTGAAGAGCGGGTGGTGCTTGTAGATCGCCTCGAAGTGGACCGTCTCGCGCTGCCGGGCCGGCCAGCGCATGGCGTTGATGGAGACGCCGTCGTAGATCCAGGCCGAGGTGTCCCGGGTGAAGAGGTGGTTGGGCAGCGGGCCGAGGACGAAGTCGTCCAGGTCGAGGGCGTGGAAGCGGACCGAGGTCGGCTCCCGGTGCGCCGCCAGGAACTCCCGCTTCGTCATCCCGCCGACGAGCACCTCGCCGAGCGCGACGGCGTCGAGCGAGTCGAAGGCCGCCCGGAGGTGGTCGGCGGCGAGCGGACCGTACTCCTTCTCGTCGAAGACCCGGTCCAGGACGAGCGCGCGGGCGGCCGGCACCTTGAGCGACTCGCTCAGGAGGTCCGCGAAGAGGTGCACCTCCACCCCCCGGTCCCGCAGCACGTCGGCGAAGCCGTCGTGCTCCTGCCGGGCCCGCCGCACCCAGAGCACGTCGTCGAAGAGGAGGGCGTCCTTGTTGGTCGGGGTGAGCCGCTTCAGCTCCAGATCGGGGCGGTGGAGGATGACGCGGCGCAGCCGCCCGGTCTCGGAATCGACATGGAATCCCATGGGTCCATCCTGACGGAGGGGGGCCGCCCCGGCGCGTGTTTCGGCACAGGGCGGGTGCGCGGGGCCGTGCTCCCCGCGCACCCGTGGGGTTCCGGCTCGAAGCGTCGGGCCGACCGGCTCAGAGCCTCGGGTCCGCCGGCTCAGAGCCTCGGGTCCACCGGCTCCGACTCCAGGGCGAGGACCGCGAAGACGGCCTCGTGGACGCGCCAGAGCGGTTCGCCGTCCGCGAGCCGGTCGAGCGCCTCCAGGCCGAGCGCGTACTCGCGCAGCGCGAGGGACCGCTTGTGGCCGAGGAAGCGCTGCCGCAGCCGCTCCAGGTTCTCCGGACGGGTGTACTCGGGGCCGTAGATGATCCGCAGGTACTCCCGGCCGCGGACCTTCACGCCCGGCTGCACCAGCCGGCCCTTCGCGTCGCGGACGAGCGCGGCAAGCGGCTTGACGACCATGCCCTCGCCGCCCGCGCCGGTCAGCTCCAGCCACCAGTCGGTGCCCGCGCGGACCGAGGCCTCGTCGCCCGTGTCGACGACGAGCCGGCGGGTGACCTGGAGCAGCCCGGTGGGGTCGTGCTCCACGAGCCGGTCGAGCCACGCGAGCTGCTCGTCGTGCGGCACGGCCGCGAGCGAGCGCCCGCGCGCCGCCAGGAGCTGGAAGGGCGCGAACCGCACGCCCTCCAGGCCCTCGGTCGGCCAGCAGTACCTGCGGTAGGCGGCGGTGAAGGCCTCCGCGTCCACCGCCCGCTCCCGCTGCCGGCCGAGCAGCCCGTCGAGCCCCTCGACCCCGCGCTCCACCGCCCGCCGCAGGGCGCCGGTCGCACCGGGCAGCACGGCGCCCGAGGCGGCGCCGACGGCCGCGTACTGGGCGCGGAGCAGACCGGCCGACTTGAGCGACCACGGCATCAGCTCGCCGTCGAGCAGCAGCCAGTCGCCCGCGCCGGAGGCGCTGTTCGATGCAGCCAGTTCCTCCCAGAGCCCGGCGGCGCCGATCGCGGTCCGCAGCCGCCCGAGGACCTCCTCGGTGACGGCGGGGTCGTCGAAGAAGGGGCGTCCGGTACGGGTGTGCAGGGCGCCCGTCACCCCGTCGGCGCCGAAGCGCTCGCGGGCCGCGTCGGCGTCCCGGCAGACCAGGGCCACGGCCCGGGAGCCCATGTGCTTCTCCTCGCACACGACCCGCTCGACGCCGTCGGCCCGGTACTGCGCGAAGGCCTCGGCCGGGTGCTCCAGGTAGCCCTCCTCCTTCGAGGTGGCGGTCGGCGCCATCGTCGGCGGCAGGTACGCGAGCAGGCTCGGGTCGACCGCGAAGCGGCTCATGACCTCCAGGGCCGCCGCCGCGTTCTCCTCGCGCACGGCGACGTTGCCGTGCTGCCGGGTCTCGACGGTCCGCCGCCCGTGCACGTCGGCCAGGTCCAGGGGGCGCCCCTGGTGCCCGCCGGGCGCGGCGGTCGCGAGCGGCCGGGCCGGCTCGTACCAGACCCGCTCGGCCGGTACGTCGACGAGTTCGCGCTCCGGCCAGCGCAGCGCGGTCATCCTCCCGCCGAAGACGGCCCCGGTGTCGAGGCAGAGGGTGTTGTTGATCCAGGAGGTGTTCGGCACGGGGGTGTGCCCGTAGACGACGGTGGCCCGCCCCCGGTACTCCTCCGCCCACGGGTAGCGCACGGGCAGCCCGAACTCGTCGGTCTCACCGGTGGTGTCCCCGTACAGCGCGTGCGAGCGCACCCGGCCGGAGGTGCGGCCGTGGTACTTCTCCGGCAGCCCGGCGTGGCAGACGACGAGGTCGCCGCCGTCGAGGACGTAGTGGCTGACGAGTCCGTCGATGAACCTCTCGACCTCGGCCCGGAACTCCTCGCTCTCGCCCTCCAGCTGCTCGATGGTCTCGGCGAGGCCGTGGGTCCGCTGGACCTTGCGGCCCTTCAGCCAGCGGCCGAGCTTGTTCTCGTGGTTGCCGGGGACGCACAGGGCGTCGCCGGAGGCCACCATGGACATCACGCGGCGCAGGACGCCCGGGGAGTCGGGGCCCCGGTCGACGAGGTCGCCGACGAAGACGGCCGTGCGCCCCTCGGGGTGGTGCCCGTCGACGTAGCCGAGCCTGCCGAGCAGGGTCTCCAGCTCGGAGCTGCAGCCGTGCACGTCGCCGACGACGTCGAAGGGGCCGGTGAGGTGGCGCAGGTCGTTGAAGCGGCGCTCCAGGACGACCTCGGCGGCCTCGACCTCCTCGACGGAGCGCAGCACGTGGACCTTGCGGAAGCCCTCGCGCTCCAGGCCGCGCAGCGAGCGCCGCAGTTCGCGGCGGTGGCGCTGGATGACGTGCGCGGGCATGTCGGCCCGGTCGGGGCGGGCCGCGTTCCGTTCGCGGCACACCTGCTCGGGCAGGTCGAGGACGATCGCGATCGGCAACACGTCGTGCGTCCTGGCGAGCTGCACGAGCTGCCGCCGGGCGTCCTGCTGCACGTTGGTGGCGTCGACGACGGTGAGCCGCCCGGCGGCCAGGCGCTTGCCGGCGATGTGGTGGAGGACGTCGAAGGCGTCGCGGCTGGCGGACTGGTCGTTCTCGTCGTCGGCGACGAGCCCCCGGCAGAAGTCGGAGGAGAGCACCTCGGTCGGCTTGAAGTGGCGCCGGGCGAAGGTGGACTTGCCGGAGCCGGTGGCGCCGACGAGCACGACGAGGGAGAGGTCGGTGACGGGCAGGACCCGGCGTGCGGTGGTGAGCCCGGTGGTGTCGGTGACGGCGGTCACGCCTGCCCCTCCTTCTCGTTCTTCTCGTTCTTCTCGTCGTTCCCGGTGGTGGTACGGGTGAAGACGGCCATCTGCGTCGGCGGTCCGACCTCGGGGTCGTCCGGGCCGACGGGGGTGAACCCGACCTCGTACCCGTACTCCCCCGCCACTCCGGACGCCCAGCTCCGGAACTCCTCGCGGGTCCACTCGAAGCGGTGGTCGCTGTGCCGGACCCGCCCGGCGGGCAGGGTCTCCCAGCGCACGTTGTACTCGACGTTCGGCGTGGTCACGAGGACCGTACGGGGCCGGGCCGAGCCGAACACCGCGTACTCCAGGGCCGGCAGCCTCGGCAGGTCCAGGTGCTCGATCACCTCGCTGAGCACGGCCGCGTCGTAGCCGGACAGGCGCTTGTCGGTGTACGCGAGGGAGCCCTGCACCAGTTTCACGCGGGCGGCCTGCCGCTCCCCCATGCGGTCGAGCCGCAGTCGGCGCGCGGCGACCGTCAGGGCGCGGACGGACACGTCGACGCCGACGACCTCGGTGAAGCGCGGGTTCTTGAGCAGGGCCTGCACCAGCTGGCCCTGTCCGCAGCCCAGGTCGAGCACGCGCGCCGCCCCGGCCGCGTCCAGCGCGGACAGGATCGCGTCCCGCCGCCGCTGGGCGAGCGGCACCGGCCGCTCCTCGGTGTCGGTGGTCTCGTCGACGGCGTTGTCGACGTCCTCGACGTCCAGGCCCTCGGCCTCGGCGAGCCGGACCAGTTCGAGCCGCTCCGTCGCCTCCCGGGCCAGGCCCCGGCGGCGGGAGAGGTAGCGCTCCGTGATCAGCTTCCGCTCGGGGTGTCCGGCGAGCCAGCCGTCACCGGCGCGCAGCAGCTTGTCGACCTCGTCGGGCGCGACCCAGTAGTGCTTGGCGTCGTCGAGGACGGGCAGCAGGACGTACAGGTGGTTGAGGGCGTCCGCGAGCCGCAGCTCGCCCTCCAGGACGAGCCGCACGTACCGCGAGTCGCCCCACTCGGGGAACTCGGCGTCCAGAGCGACCGGTTCGGCCTCCACGACGGACCAGCCCAGCGGGCCGAACAGCGCGCTCACCAGCCCGGCGCCGCCCCGGGCGGGCACCGCGGGGACCTCGATCCGCAGCGGCAGCGGCGCGGCGGCCCGCTCGGGCATCGCCTTGCAGTCGCCGTGCAGCGCGGTCTTGAAGACCTTGGCGAGCGCGACGGCGAGCAGTGAGGACGCGGCGTAGGGCCGGTCGTTCACGTACTGCGCGAGCGCGGAGTCCGGGGCGCCGCCCCGGCCCTTGCCCTTGCCGCGGCGCACGAGCGCCACGGGGTCCACCTCCAGGAGGAGCGCCGCCGTGCACCGCTCGGCGCCCGCCTCGGGGTAGAAGACGTGCGCGGTGCCGTGGGAGGTCGAGAACGACTGCGCCCGCTCGGGATGCTTGTGCAGCAGGAAGCCGAGGTCGGTCGCGGGTCGCTCCGGGTTGCCGGTCGTACTGATCGTCAGGAACACGTCTTCGAGTATGGTGCGGTCCTCCCCTGCCCCACCAGGCATTTTCCGCGCGGCCCGGACGTGCGGGCCGGTCGCGCGGGAGGCTCCCGGCTCAGCCGGTGCCGTCGGCGACGTCGGTGCCGTCGGCGGCCAGGGCCCCGGCGAGGGCGGCGATCCCGGACGGGCCGACCCGGCAGCAGCCGCCGACGAGCCGGGCCCCGGAGCGCACCCAGGCGGCGGCCCGCCCCGGATCGAAGGCGGAGCCGCCGCGCCAGTCGCGCGCCCGGGCGTCCCAGCGCTCCCCGCTGTTGGGGTAGACCACGGCCGGCTTCCCGGTCACGGCGACGGCCGTCTCCACGGCGGGGCCCGCGTCGGCCGGGTCGCAGCAGTTGACCCCGACCGCCACCACCCGGTCGTTCCCCGCGGCGACCGCGAACGCCTCCGCCAGGTCCTGCCCGGCCCGGGTCCGCCCGCCCTCGACCGTGTACGACAGCCAGACGGGCACCCCGCACCCCTCGGCCGCCCGCAGCAGCGCCTCCGCCTCCTCCGCGTCCGGCACCGTCTCCAGGGCGAGGACGTCGGGCCCGGCCGCCGCGAACACCTCGATCCTGGGCCGGTGGAACGCCTCAAGGTCCCGTACGGAGAGCCCGTACCGGCCCCGGTACTCGCTGCCGTCCGCCAGCATCGCGCCGTACGGTCCGACGGACGCGGCGACCCAGACCTCCCGCTCCCCGGCGTCCGCCGCCGACCGCGCGAGCTCCACGCTCCGGGCGAGCAGCCGCGCCGCCTCCTCCCGGCCCAGGCCCCGCCGGGCGAAGCCCTCGAAGGTGGCCTGGTACCCGGAGGTGATGAGGACCCGTGCCCCGGCCCGTACGTACGCCGTGTGCGCCTCTTCGATCCGCTCGGGTCCGTCGGCGAGGAGCCGCGCGGACCAGAGCGCGTCCGAGAGGTCGCAGCCCTGCGTCTCCAACTGGTCGGAGAGTCCGCCGTCGAGGACGAGGACCTCCGCCCGGAGGGCTTCGGCGAGCGTACGGGCCGGTCGCATCGGGGCGCTCCTCCCGCTCAGCCCAGCTGCGACTGGACCTGGGCGGAGATCAGCTCCAGGTGGTCCAGGTCGTCCAGGTCCAGGACCTGGAGGTAGACCCGGGAGGAGCCGATGGCCGCGTACCGGCCGAGCTTGTCGACGACCTCGGCGGGCGAGCCGGCCAGGCCGTTCGCCCTGAGCTCGTCCACGTCCCGCCCGATGGCGGCGGCCCGGCGGGCCACCTCGGCGTCGTCCCGGCCGACGCAGACGACCAGCGCGTTGGAGTACACCAGGTCGTCGGCCGGACGGCCGGCCGCCTCGGCGGCGGCCCGCACCCGGCCGAACTGCTTCTCGCTGTCCTCCAGGGAGGCGAAGGGGATGTTGAACTCGTCCGCGTAACGGGCGGCGAGCCGCGGGGTGCGGGTCGCGCCGTGCCCGCCGATCAGGACCGGGATCTTCTCCTGGAGGGGCTTGGGCAGCGCCGGGGAGTCGGTGAGCCGGTAGAACTCCCCCTCGTGGGTGAACGTCTTGCCGACCTCGGTCTCCCACAGACCGGTGACGATCGCGAGCTGCTCTTCGAGGCGGCCGAACTTCTCCTTCGGGAAGGGAATGCCGTAGGCCTTGTGCTCCTCCTCGAACCAGCCCGCTCCCAGGCCCAGTTCGACCCGGCCGCCGGACATCCGGTCGACCTGGGCGACCTGGATGGCGAGGACGCCGGGGAGCCGGAAGGTGCCGGCCGTCATCAGCGTGCCGAGCCGGATCCTCTTCGTCTCCCGGGCCAGTCCGGCCAGGGTGATCCAGGCGTCCGTCGGGCCGGGCAGACCGTCGGCGGACCCCATGCTGAGGTAGTGGTCGGAGCGGAAGAAGGCGTCGAAACCGAGCTCCTCGGTGGCGCGGGCCACGGTGAGGAGGGTGTCGTAGTCGGCCCCCTGCTGGGGTTCGGTGAAGATGCGGAGATCCATGCCTCCATCCTGCACCGTCGGCCGCGCGTCAACCTCCCGGCCGGCACCCGGACCGCCCGCCCCGACCGCATCCGCCGGACCCGGGCCGCCCGCCCCGACCGCACCCGCCGGACCCGCGCCCGGCAACCCGGCGAGCCCGTTCGAGCCGGGAAGGCCGGTCGGACCAGAGGCGTCAGCACGAGGGCTCCCGTCGTGGGGTAGCACGGCCCCGGGCGGGGTCGGGCGGGCGGGCGCGCTCGCCGTCGCGGACGGCGAGGCGCCGTAACATCCCGCGCACCCGGTCGCCCGACTCGTCGGTGGCGTCGATCGCCTCGATGCACTGCCAGTAGAGCCCCTCCTCGTCGGTGGCGCAGGCCACGCCCACCAGCGCGATCCCCACCTCGCCGAGCAGCTCCCCAAGCGCGGTCAGCGCCCGGTGGGGGTCCGCGACCTCGGTCAGCCGGGCCGCGCGCGGCCCTCCGGCGCCCCACACCGCCGGATACTCCCCGGTCTCGCCCAGACCCCGCGCCTCACCGCGCAACTCCTGCGGCCCGCAGAGCGCGAGCCTGCTCCCCATCGCCTGGGCGAGGGCCTGGGCCTGCCAGGCCTCCGCCACGATGTCCTGCGCCGTCCCGCTCTCCGCCAGCGCGTGCCGGCCGAGCGCGATCAATCGCTCCGCTTCCATCAACACCGCCCCCGTTCCCGCTACTTGCCACCCACTCAGTCATTACCCAGAGTGAGGCGGCCTGAGCCCAAACACCAGGGGAATTCGGAAATCTGTGGACAGGAGGCCTGACGGGGAGAAGTCGATCACTCCGAAGAGTGACGATCTTCGCTCACGGGCCCTCTCTCATCGCTTCCTCACCCCGCTCCCCACCCGTCTCCTCCCTCTCGCCCTCTTCGCCGCGCCTCTCGTCCTCTCCGTCCTCCCTCTCCCCCTCTCGGTCCCGCCTCTCGTCCTCCCCGCCCCGCCGCTTGGCGGGGAACCGGAGCTCGTTGCGGTCGATCTTGGCCGCGAGCGCCGCCAGCGGATCGATCCCGAGCGCCTCGCAGAACTGGAGGAGGTAGGCGAGCACGTCCGCCACCTCGTCGGCGACCCGGTGGGCCGACTCCGGGTCCTCCATCACCCGCTCGGCCTGCTCGGGGGTCAACCACTGGAAGATCTCCAGGAGTTCGGCCGCCTCCACGCTGAGGGCCGCCGCCAGGTTCTTGGGCGTGTGGTAGGGCTGCCAGTCGCGGGCTGCCGCGAACTCGACCAGCCTGCGCCGGAGCCCCACCACGCTGTCGTCCGTCGCGTCTTCGTACGTCACGCGCTCAGGTCTACCACCGTCACCCCGGGCGTCCGGCGCGCCTCCGCCGCCGTCCGGTCGCCCACCGCGCCCGCCAGCCGGATGTGCCCGTCCCCGGCGATCTCCACGGCGAGGCGGAGCAGTTCGCCCGACTGGCGCCGGTCGAGGCCCCGGTCGAGGCCGTCGGCGAGCAGCGTCAGGCTCTGCATGGCGTCGGGCACCTCGGCGATGCGGTCCATCTCCAGGACCCCCGGGCCCGTGAGCAGGGTGAGCGCGAGCGCCAGGTAGCGCAGTTCCCCGTCGCCGAGGCGGCCGAGCGGGGTCTCGGGCCGCCCGCCCCGTTCGAGCACCGCCCGGACGGTGCCCTCCCGGAGTTCCCGCACCCCGAGCCCCGTGACGGTCCCCGCGCAGCCGGCTCCCGCCACCGTCGCGAGGCGGTGGTGGCGGCGCGGGCAGTCGTTGTGGGTGCGGTGCAGGACCTCGGCGAGGTTGGCGCAGTCGCGCCGCAGCCGTCCCTCGCCGGGCGGCACGGGGGCCCGCATCCGCTCGGGCCGGGGGTCGCAGGCGAAGGCGGACCGCAGTCCGACGACCACCTGTTCGGCGGCGGCCAGGACCTCCAGCTGTCCGGGGGTCCGGCCGGCGACCCGCAGCGGCAGCAGGGCCGTGCCGAGGAGGTCGTCGGGGAACGGGGCCCTGGTCACGGGGGTGGTGCCCGCCGTGTGCCACTCGGCCTGGACGGTGCTGCGGCCGGGATCGCGGAGGGCGGTGGCGAGCAGGGTGCGGCCCCGGGCGGTGAGCCGTTCGCCGACGATCCGGAGCCGGGGCTCGGCCTGCACGGCGAGGTCCAGGAGGACGGGGCCGCACGGCCCGTCGACGGTGCAGCCGATGCGGAATCCGCGCCTGCCCTGGGCGTCGGGCCGGGCGCGCTCGGGGACGAGGTCGGCGGCGTCCGGGAACACCTCGTCGAGCGGGTCGCCCGCGCAGAGCCGGGCCAGCGCCTCGTACGCCCGCAGGGTGGTGGTCTTGCCGCTGCCGCTGGGCCCGGTGAAGAGGGTCACGGGGCCGAGCGCGTGCGCGGCGGAGCGGTGGCCGGCGAACGCGGAGAGGCGCAGCTCGGTGACGGTGGGCCGGGCGTCGGGCCGCTCCTCCCGCGCCTCCGGCGCGACCGGGCCCCGCGCCTCGGGGACGGAGGCACGGGGCCGGGAGGCGCGCGGAGGGGAGGTGCCCGCACCGGCGGGGGCGGCCGTCCGGGAGGGGACGCCCGTCCTGCGGGCGGGGGCGGACGCGGCGGGGTAGCGGGCCTCCGGGACGCGCGGTCCGGCAGGGGGAGCGGCGTCGGAGGGGGAAGCGGCGCCGGGTACGGAGGCGGAGCCCGGGACGGAAGCGGAAGCGGAAGCGGGATCAGGAACGGGAGCGGAAGCGGGGTCGGAGGGGTGGTTCTTCGACGTGCGGGCGAGCGCGGGGCCGCCGGTGAGGTCCATGTCCGGACCGTACGCAGGCCTTTCCCCGGCGAACCGTTACGTCGGGCGGACCTTCCTACGATCGGGGGACGCCGGCGGCCCGGCCGCCCACGGCCTCCTCCTCGTCCGCGCCCTCCGCTCCCTCGACCTCCGTGCCCGCCGGGGCGAGGAGGAAGACGTTGCGGTCGACGCGGTGCATCCCGCTGCCGAGCCCGAAGACGACGCCGCTGCTGAAGTCGAGGATCCGCTTGGCGACTTCGGTGTCGGCGCCGGTCAGATCGAGGAGCACCGGGATCTGGGCGACGAGGTACTCGGCGACCTCGCGGGCGTCGGCGAAGACCTGCACGCGGAGCACGACCATGCGGCGCTGCTCGGCGGATTCGTACTGCTCGGGGACCGTGCGGTGGTCGACCCTGGACGGCCATTCGTCACGGCCGCGCAGGGGCACGACCTGCGCGAGGCCCTCCCACTGCTCGTCGGTGACGTCGTACCTCTCGTACCTACTCATGGGTCCATCCTCCCGCTCCTCACCCGTTCGGCCCAACAACGACACGACGTGATGACGGCGTGGCGGGCGGACGGACCGGAAGGTCACCCGGTCGGCCCATTCCGTCCCGGTGCCGGGCCGCTGTCACCCGCTCCCGTTCCCCGTACCTCGCCCCGCATGTCAGACGAAGCTCTTGGCGAGCCTGCGGAGGCCTTCGCCGATCTCCTCGGCCGAGTGCGTCGTGAACGACAGACGCATGGCGCCCGGGTCCGGTTCTCCGCAGAAGAACGGAGCCCCCGGCACGTACGCCACCTCGTGTCCGACGGCGGTCCTCAGGAGCGCGGTGGCGTCGTACCCCTCGGGCAGGGTCGCCCAGACGAACATGCCGCCCTCCGGCCTGTTCCACCGGCTGCCCCCGGGCAGCGCGGCCGGCAGTCCGTCGAGCATGGCGTCCCTGCGCTCCCGGTAGGCGGCGCGCATCACCGCGACGTGCGCGTCGAGGTCGCTGTCGCGCAGGTAGCGCGCGGCCGCGGCCTGGTCGACGGTCGAGGTGTGCAGGTCGGCGGCCTGCTTGGCGATGACGCAGGAGCGGCGGAGCCCGGCGGGGGCGCGCAGGTGCCCGAGCCGCAGGCCGGGGGCCATCACCTTGGAGAAGGAGCCGAGCAGGACGGTGCGGTCGGCCGCCGCGGGGTCGGCGGCGATCCAGGGGACGGGCTCGCCGTCGTAGCGCAGTTCGCCGTACGGGTCGTCCTCGACGATCCAGAAGCCGTGGCGGGCCGCGGCCTCGGCGACGGCGGTGCGGCGCCCGGCGGGGAGGGTGCGGCCCGTGGGGTTCTGGAAGGTGGGGACGACGTAGAGGAGGGTCGGGTTCTCGCGGGCCGCGATCTCCTCAAGGGCCTCCGGGACGATGCCCTGGTCGTCGGTGGGCACGGGGACGACGCGGGCCCCGGCGAAGGCGAAGGTCTGGAGGGCGGCCAGGTAGCAGGGGTCCTCGACGAGGACCACGCCGCCCGGTTCGAGGAGGGCGGTGGCGAGGAGCGTGAGGGCCTGCTGCGAGCCGGTGGTGACGAGCAGGTCGTCGGCGTCCGTGGGCAGTCCGCGCGCGGTGAGCCGGCCGGCGACGGCGGCCCGCAGCTCCGGGTCGCCCTCGGTCGTCGAGTACTGGAGCGCCTGCCGCGGGAGGTCCGTGAGGACCCCGTCGTACGCGGCCCGGATCCCGGCCACGTCGAACAGCTCGGGTGCGGGCAGCCCGCCCGCGAAGGAGATCATCTCGGGGCGCGCCGTGAGCGCCAGGATGTCCCGTACCGGCGACGAGCCGACGCCGGCCAGCCGGGAGGCGACGGCCGGGACGGGCGCGGAGGGGGTGGAGGCGGCGGAATCGGCGTGCGCGGGCGTGGCGGCGGAAAGCATGGTGTCAGCATATAGATGCCCCGGAGGGTGTCCAGGTCGTGGGATTCCCGCCGGAGAAAGCCGAGTTGGCGCGCTTCGGGGCCGTCTCCGGAGGGCTCGGGAGCCCTCGCGGAAGACCTCCCCGGGGAGGTCTTCCTACCGGCGTCCCGCCGGCTCGTCGCGGCCCTCGGCCCACAGGGAGCGGACGTGGCCGAGGTGGCGGCGCATGCAGGCCTCGGCGCCGCGCGCGTCCCCGGCGATCATGAGGTCGAGGAGTTCGACGTGCTCCTCGGCGGAGGAGACGAGCAGACCGGCCTCGTCCAGGCCCGTCAGGCCGTAGAGGCGGGAGCGCTTGCGCAGCTCCCCGACGGTCTCGACGAGCCGCTCGTTGCCGGAGAGGCCGAGCAGGGCGAGGTGGAAGCGGCGGTCCGCCTCCAGGTAGCCGATGAGGTCGTGCTCGCGGGCGCGGGCGACGATCTCCTCGGCGACCGGGCGGAGTTCCTCCAGCTGCTCCCGCGTGGCCGACCTGGTGACCCGGCCGACGGTGGGGACCTCGATGAGGGTGCGCAGTTCGGTGTACTGGTCGAGGTCGCGCTCGCTGACCTCGGTGATGCGGAAGCCCTTGTTGCGGACGGGCTCGACCAGGCCCTCCCGGGCCAGGTCGAGCATGGCCTCGCGGACCGGGGTCGCGGAGACGCCGAGGTCGGCCGCGAGGCCGGGGGCCGAGTAGACCTGGCCGGGGCGCAGTTCCCCGGCGATCAGGGCCGCGCGGAGGGCGTGCGCGACCTGGTCGCGGAGCCTCTCCTGCGCTCTGACGAGGCCGTACTGCTTCAGGTCACCCATCGTGCGTCCTCCGAGAAGTCACGGAGGAGCATCGTACAATGTCACGTTTCGCCGTCCGGCCGGACCGCCCGCCTCCCACGGGCCCGGCGCGGGAAACCGGCGGTCTCAGAGGAGGAAGCCGGCCGGGAACGGGTCGTCGGGGTCGAGGAAGTACTGCGCCGTGCCGGTGATCCAGGCCCGGCCGGTGACGGTCGGGACGACGGCGGGCAGTCCGCCCACGGTGGTCTCGCCGACGATCCGGCCGGTGAACTCGGTCCCGATGAAGGACTCGTTGACGAAGTCGGCGCCCGGGGCGAGCAGCCCCCGGGCGTGCAGCTGGGCCATGCGGGCGCTGGTGCCGGTGCCGCACGGGGAGCGGTCGAACCAGCCGGGGTGGATGGCCATGGCGTGGCGCGAGCGGGTCGCGTCGGAGCCGGGCGCGGCCAGGTAGACGTGCTTGACCCCGGCGATGGCGGGGTTCTCCGGGTGGACGGGCCGGTCGGGCCCGGCCTCGATCGCGGCCATGACGGCGAGTCCGGCGGCGAGGAGTTCGTCCTTGCGGGCGCGGTCGAAGGGCAGCCCCAGGGAGTCGAGGTCCACGAAGGCGTAGAAGTTGCCGCCGTAGGCGAGGTCGTAGGTGACGGTGCCGTACCCGGGCACGTCCGCCTTGAGGTCGAGGCCGACGCAGTAGGAGGGCACGTTGGTGAGTGTGACCGCCTTCGCCGCGCCGTCCTCCACCCGCACGTCGACGCTCACGAGCCCCGCCGGGGTGTCGAGGCGGACGGTGGTGACCGGTTCGACGACCGGCACCATGCCCGTCTCGACGAGGACGGTGGCGACCCCGAGGGTGCCGTGGCCGCACATCGGGAGGAGGCCGGAGACCTCGATGTAGAGGACGCCGTAGTCGGCGTCGGGGCGGGTGGGCGGCTGGAGGATCGCGCCGCTCATCGCCGCGTGGCCGCGCGGCTCGTACATGAGGAGGGTGCGGACGTGGTCGAGGTGCTCGGCGAAGTGCAGCCGCCGCTCGGCCATCGTGGCGCCGGGGATCACCCCGAGGCCGCCGGTGATCACCCGGGTGGGCATGCCTTCGGTGTGGGAGTCCACCGCGTGGTAGACGTGGCGGGTGCGCATGGGTCCCCTTCTGTCGTGGGAAGCGGCCTCGGGGCCGGGGGTGTACGGGGTTACGCGTGGCCCTCCGCGAGGACCTTCTCCGTGGCGGCCCGCACGGCGGCCTCCTGCTCGGGGGCGAGCGGGAGCCGGGGCGGCCGGGAGGCGCCGCCGTGGCGTCCGGCGAGGTCCATGGAGAGCTTGATCGCCTGGACGAACTCGGTCTTCGAGTCCCAGCGGAAGAGCGGGTGGAGGGACCGGTAGAGCGGGAGGGCGGTGTCGAGGTCCCCGGCGACGGCGGCCCGGTAGAGGGTCGCGCAGGTGCGCGGGAGGGCGTTGGGGTAGCCGGCGACCCAGCCGACCGCGCCGGCGAGGACGAGTTCGAGGAGGACGTCGTCGGCGCCGGCCAGCAGGTCGAGGCCGGGGGCGAGTTCGGCGATCTCGTAGGCGCGGCGGACGTCCCCGCTGAACTCCTTGACGGCGACGACGCTGCCGTCGGCGTACAGCCGGGCGAGGAGGCCGGGGGTGAGGTCGACCTTGGTGTCGAGGGGGTTGTTGTAGGCGACGACGGGCAGGCCGACGGCGGCGACGGAGGCGAAGTGGTCGCGCACGGCGGCCTCGTCGGCCCGGTAGGCGTTGGGCGGCAGCAGCAGGACGGAGCCGGCGCCGGCCTCGGCGGCCTGCTCGGCCCAGCGGCGGGCCTCGGCGCCGCCGTACGCGGAGACGCCCGGCATGACGCGGGCGCCGTCCCCGGCGGCTTCGACGGCGGTCCGCACGACGCGGGCGCGCTCGTCGTCGGTGAGCGTCTGGTACTCGCCGAGGGAGCCGTTCGGGACGACTCCGTCGCAGCCCTCGGCGATCAGCCGGGCCACGTGGCGCGCGTAGGCGTCGTGGTCGACGGAGCCGTCGTCGCGCAGGGGGAGGGCGGTGGCGACCATGATCCCGCGCCAGGGTCGGTCGCGGTGCACGGGTGCTTGCTCGTGGACCATGAAAGGCTCCCTTGTGTGGTGTGTGACATTTTACTGAAGCTCGGACGGACCACAAGAGGCCCGCACGCGTTCGGTTCTGACGATCAATCAGCTATCGGTACGGCCCTGCTCCGGGAGCTCCGCCAGGTGCCGGAGCGGTACGGGGCAGGAGAGCGGGCGCCGGTCCGGGGCCGCCCCGTCCCCGGAGGCCGTTCCGGCGAGGGCGGCCACGGCGGGGCCGCACACGCGGCCCTGGCACCAGCCCATGCCGGCCCGGGTGAAGAGCTTGACCGTACGGGCGTCCCGCGCGCCCAGGAGGTCGACGGCCTCCGCCACGCGGGCCGCCGGCACCTCCTCGCAGCGGCAGACCTCGGTGTCCGGCCGCAGCCACCCGGTCCAGCCGGGCCCGGGCCGGTGCACGGCGCCCATCGCCTCCGCGAAGGCGCGCAGCCGGTCGCGGCGGCGCCGGAGCCCGGCCTCGCGGGGCTCCGACGCCCGGCCGCCGAGGAGGGCGCGGGCGACGGAGAGGGCCGCCAGCGTCCCTTCGACGACCGCGAGCCGGGCGCCGCCGATACCGCCCGCTTCCCCGGCGGCCCAGACGCCGGGGACCGAGGTCGCCTGCGCGGCGTCGAGGACGAGGGCGGCCGTCCCGTCGGCGGCCGTGCGGGTCGCGCAGCCGAGCGCCGTGGCGAGTTCGAGCTGCGGTACGAGGCCGTGGCCGACGGCGAGCGCGTCGCAGGGGATCCGGCGGCCGGTCCCCGGCAGGGGCCGCCAGTCGGGGCCGAGCCGCGCCACGGTCACCGCCTCGACGCGCGCGGAGCCGTGGGCCTCGACGACCGCGTGACGGGCGAGGAGCCTGGTGCCGTACCGCAGCAACGCGCCCCCGTGCAGGGCTCCTTCGGCGAGCTTGGCGGGGTTGCGGAGGAGCGTCGGGACGAAGCCGGAGTAGCCCAGGTACGCACCGGCCTCGACGACGGCGGGGACGCGGGCGCCCGCCGCCGCCAGCGAGTCGGCGACCGCCAGGAGCAGGGGTCCGCTGCCGGCCACGACGACCCGGCGGCCGGGCAGGACGAGCCCGCCCTTGAGCATCGCCTGCGCGCCCCCGGCGCCCACCACGCCCGGCAGTGTCCAGCCGGGGAAGGGCAGTTGGCGCTCGTGGGAGCCGGTGGCCAGGAGCACCGCGCGGGCCCGGACGGTCGCGGCGCTCCCGTCGCCCTCGGCCACGGCGTGCAGCGTCCGGTCCGCACCTTCGGCCACCACCGCCCAGACGTGGTGGCCGGGCAGGTGGACGACCCGGCCCGCCCGGACGAAGCCGTCCAGGGCCGCCGTCCGCCGGGTGAACTCCCGCCAGTCGTGGTGGAGCGCCCCGGGCCGCAGCGCGCCGAGGCCGGGCGCGGGATGCCGGTGGTACTGGCCCCCGGGCCGGTCCCCCGCGTCGACGAGGACCACCCGGAGCCCGCGCCGGGCCGCCTCCACGGCGGCGGCGAGCCCGGCGGGACCGGCGCCGACGACGGCGAGGTCGGAGTCGTACGACGCTCCTGGTCCCTTCTCCGAGGGCCCGTTCGAGGGCTCAGACGGCTCGGGTGGTCCGGGCGTGGACAGTCTCGGCGGCTCAGACGGTGAGTTCCGCACGGCCCGTCCCCTCCTGTGTCGTGACGGCGTCGCCCGGGCGGGCCGGGGTGAGGCAGGCGCGCTGGTTGGGGCGTCCGTTGACCGTGACGAGGCAGTCGAAGCAGCTGCCCATGCCGCAGAAGACCCCGCGCGGCGCCCCGGCGTTCCGCGTGGTGCGCCAGGTCAGGATGCCCGCGCCCCACAGGACGGCGGCGACGGACTGGCCGTCGAGCGCGGTGAGCGGGCGCCCGTCGAACGTGACGGTGAAGGCGGCCCCGGCCCGGCCGCCGACCAGGTCGCGCGGGGTACGGCGTCGTCTCATCGGGTGCTCTCCCGTCGTCCGGGGCCGGAGGTGTGGTCGAACCGTTCGGGCCGGAAGGGCGCCGGGTCCACGCCCTCCGCCCCCTCCCCCGCGCCGCCCGTGAGCGCGGCGGCGATCAGGAGTCCCGTGGCCGGGGCGAGGCCGATGCCCGCGCCCTCGTGGCCGCAGGCGTGCAGCAGCCCCGGGACGCGCGGGTCGGGTCCGATCGCCGGGAGGTGGTCCGGCAGATAGGGGCGGAAGCCGTGGTAGGCGCGCAGCACCCGCACGTCGGCGAGGACCGGGAAGAGCGCGGCGGCCCGGACGGCGAGCCGGCGCAGGGCCTCGGTGGACAGGGAGCGGTCGAAGCCGACGCGTTCGCGGGTGGCCCCGATGAGGACGGGCCCGGCGGGGGTGCCCTCGACGACGGCCGAGGACTGGAGCGCGGCCGAACCGCTGGCCACGTCCGCGATGTAGTCGGCGGCGTACACCTTGTGGCGCACGACCCTGGGCAGGGGTTCGGTCACGAGCACGAAGCCGCGCCGGGGCCGTACCGGAAGCTCCGTACCGGCGAGGGCGGCGACCGCGCCGCCCCAGGTCCCGGCCGCGTTGACGACGGCGGGGGCGGCGAGTTCGCGGCGGGCGGTGCGGACTCCGCGCACGGCCCCGGAGGGGGTGCGGAGGATGCCGGTGACCTCCTCTCCGAGGTGGACGGCGGCGCCGGAGGCGGCGAGGAGGCGGGCCGCCGCGCGGGCGGGCTGGACCTGGGAGTCCTGCGGGTAGTGGAAGCCGCCCGCGAGGCCGTCGGCGAGGTGGGGTTCGAGGGCGCGCAGCCCGTCGCCGGGGACCTCGGCGGTCTCGACGCCGGCCGCCCGCTGCCCTTCCGCGAAGGCGCGCAGGGCCTTGAGGGCGGTCGGGTCGGGCGCCACGACGAGGCCGCCCTTGGCCTCGTACTCGATGTCGGGCGGGAGCAGGGCGGAGAGGTCGCGCCAGAGGCGCGCGGAGAGCAGGGCGAGGTCGAGTTCGGGTCCGGGCTCCTTGTCGGAGACGAGGAGGTTGCCCTCGCCGGCGCCGGTGGTGCCGCCCGCGACCGGGCCCCGGTCGACGACCGCGACGGAGAGTCCCGCGCGGCCGGCGAAGTACGCGCAGGCGGCTCCGACGACGCCCGCGCCGATGATCACGGCGTCCGGGCTCTGGCTCTTGGACACGGCGGCGGTGTGTCGCATTCTCTCGGGGACGGGCGGGGCGGTGCGGGGTGTCTCACGGTCATCTCGCTCGTACGCGCGCCGAGTCGACCTCGCTCACGGCTGCGGCACGATCGGTACAATAGTAATGTGAAATTGCACTGACAAGGGGTGGGTGGGAACCCGGCCGAAAAAGCACGGCGGGAGCGGGCCAGCCAGGACTCACCGGCACCCGGAGCCGTCCCGCCCTCCGCCACCCCGGATGATCGGACGCATGCTCGTCTCGTCCGTGTCCGTGCTCGCCCTGGCCGTGGTGCTCTTCTGCGCCGTGGCCCGCCCCTTCCGCCTCCCCGAGGCGGTCTTCGCGCTGCCCGCCGCCGGCGCCGTCCTCGCGGTGGGGGCGGTCACGCCCGACGCCGTGCGTGAGGAGGCCGAACGGCTCGGGCCGGTGATCGGCTTCCTCGCGGCCGTCCTCGTCCTGGCCAAGCTCTGCGACGACGAGGGCCTCTTCCACGCCTGCGGCGCCTGGATGGCCCGCTGGTCGCGCCGTCGGCCCCAGCGGCTGCTCGGCGCCGTCTTCGGCCTCGCCTCGCTGATCACCGCCGCGCTGAGCCTGGACGCGACGGTCGTCCTGCTGACCCCGGTGGTCTTCGCGACGGCCGCCCGGATGGGGGCCCGCCCCAAACCCCACGTCTACGCGAGCGCCCACCTGTCGAACACGGCCTCGCTGCTCCTGCCCGTCTCGAACCTGACCAACCTGCTCGCCTTCACGGCCACCGGCCTCGGCTTCACCCGGTTCGCGCTCCTGATGCTGCTTCCCTGGCTCACCGCCGTCGCGGTCGAGTACGCGGTCTTCCGCCGCTTCTTCGCCCGCGACCTCGCCGCACCGGCCGACGCCACCGAGCCGCCGGAGCCCGTCGAACTCCCGCTCTTCGCCCTGGTCACCGTGGCCGCGACCCTCGTCGGCTTCGCCGTCGCCTCGGCCGTCGGCGTGGACCCGGCGTGGGCGGCCGCGGCGGGCGCCGCCGTCCTCGCCGTACGGGCCCTGGCGCGCCGCCGCACCACCCCGCGCGCGCTCGTCCGCTCGGCCTCGCTGCCCTTCCTCGCGTTCGTCCTGGCCCTGGGCGTCGTCGTCCGCGCCGTCGTCGACAACGGCCTCGGGACCGTCCTGGCCCACCTCCTGCCGGACGGCACCTCGCTGCCGGCCCTGCTGGGCGCCGCCGCGCTCGCCGCCGTCCTCGCCAACCTCATCAACAACCTGCCCGCGACCCTGGCCCTGGTCCCGCTGGCGGCCGGGTCCGGGCCCGGCGCGGTGCTCGCCGTCCTGATCGGCGTGAACATCGGCCCCAACCTCACGTACGCGGGCTCGCTCGCCACCCTCCTCTGGCGCCGCATCGCCCACCACCACCGCCATCCGGTCGACCTCGGGGAGTTCACCCGCCTCGGCCTGCTCACCGTCCCCGCGGCCCTCGTCGCCTCGACGGCGGCCCTGTGGCTCTCGCTCCTGGTCCTGGGCGGGTGACCGGGATCCGCGGGCCCGGGAACTCCCGGCGGTACTGCTAAGTTCTACACGTAAGTAGAAATAAGCGATCGACGTCTGGAGTGCTCATGGCTCTGTGGGACCGCATCAAGGAATCCGCATCGACGATGCAGACCCAGCTGGTGGCGAAGAAGAACGACCTGAAGAGCGGCGCGTTCCGGGACGCGAGCATGGCCATGTGCGCCCTCGTCGCCGCCGCCGACGGCACGATCGACCCCTCGGAGCGCCGCCGGGTCGCCCAGCTCATCGCGACCAACGAGGTGTTGCAGAACTTCGACGCGCTCGACCTCCAGCGCCGCTTCGACGCCAACCTGGACAAGCTCACCGCCGACTTCGACTTCGGCAAGGTCGGCGTCCTCCAGGAGATCGCCAAGGCGAAGAAGAAGCCGGCCGAGGCCCGCGCCGTCGTCCAGATCGGCATCGTCATCGGCGGCGCCGACGGCGACTTCGACAAGACGGAACAGGCCGTGGTCCGCGAGGCCTGCTTCACCCTGGAGCTGCCGCCCCACGAGTTCGATCTCTAGGGCGCGTCCGGCGGTTTCGGTACGGCCGGCACGCCGGGAGGCGAGGGCCCGGCGTACCGACCGCTCGCCGTACCGGCTACACCGACGTCGTGGCCGCGTGCAGCACGAAGTACAGCGTGACGGCCGAGTTCGCCGAGGACAGGGCCGAGACCGTCGTGCCGAAGGCGGCGCCCCAGGCGGCCAGTCCGGCCGCCGTGCACACCGGCGGCCAGGCGCGGCCCATCGGGGCCGGGCGCATCAGGGCGGCGACCCGCCGGGGCACCGGGCCCACCGCCGCCAGGGCGGGGAGCGTGGCGGCGGGGGCGCGGGGGGCGAGCAGCGCGGCCTTGCCGATCGCCCGCGCCACGGTGCGGCGGCTGCCGACCTCGGCCGCCGCCTCCTCGTCGGCCCAGCGCTCGGCGGTGTACGCGACGGCGGTGCGCAGCGGGCGCAGGAACGGGTTGGCCCGGGCCGCCAGGTGGACCGTGAGCAGGTGCCGGTGGTGACGCCCGTTCAGATGGGCCCGCTCGTGGGCGAAGAGGGCCCGGCGCTCGGCGGACCCGAGCCCGGCGAGCATGCCGGTGCTGACCACGACCCGCCCGCGGCCGTGCCCGCGGCCGCGACCGCCGGGGAGCGCGTACGCGTACGGCGTGCGGTCCGGCAGCACCGCGACGGACGTCGGCGGCAGCCCGGCGAGCGCGCCCGCCGTCCGGCGGCGCACCCGCGCCTGCCGCCACGCGGCGACGGCGCAGGAGACCAGGACGGCGAGCAGCGCGGGGATGGCCGCCCGGCCCGCGATCTCGTCGTACGGGACGGCCGCGCGCACGTCGGGGTCCGACCAGCTGTCGGGGAGCGGGTTGCCGGGCAGTTGCGCGGTGCCCACGATCATGAGCAGCCCGAGGCAGAGCGTGCTGCACACGGCGGAGACACCGGCGACGGCGGCGAGCAGCCGGGTCGCGGTGCGGGGGTGGAGCCGCTGTTCGGCGAGGCGGGCGACCGGCCACGCGGTGAGCGGAAGGACCAGGGGAAGGAAGACGAAGACTCCCATGGCGGTCAGCCTTCCTCCTCCCCGGCCTCCGGGGCGAGGAGTTCACGGAGGAGTCGCTCGTCGTTCGGCGAGAGGGCGGTCACGAAGCTGGCCAGGACCGCCTGCCGGTCCGCCTCGGCGTCCAGGACCTTCCGCATCCGCAGCGCGGCGAGCCCCGCCTCGTCCGCGACCGCCGTCCACCGGAAGGACCGGCCGGCGCGCTCGCGTTCGACGGCGCCCTTCGCGCGCAGACGGGTCAGGATGGTGATCACGGTGGTGTAGGCGAGGCCGCCGCCGAGCCGCTCCCGCACCCACGCCACGGGCACCGGCTCGGACGCCTCGCGCAGGACGGCGAGCACCTGGGCCTCCAGCTCGCCCTGCCCGCGCCTGCGGGCGGGGCCCTCCGCCCCGTCCTCGCTCCGGTCCACCATGCCGCCGCCCTTCCGCTCCTGCCGCGCCCGGCGGCGCCGTCCGCCGCCCGCCCGGTCGGCAGGCCATCGTACTGAGCGGGCGGCGAAAAGGCCCGGGCCGAGGCCCAAGGACGGCGAAGAGGCCCGGGACCGAGGTCCAGGGAAGAAGAAAAGGCCCGGGGGCGTGCCCCCGGGCCTTCTCGTCCGTACGACGCGGCGTCAGACGCGGCCGGAAGCCCCGCTTCCCGCCTCCACGTCACCGCCGTCGGCCTTCGAGAGGTCCGGGGTGGACCCCCCGAGCAGCGCCCCGTCTCCCGCGGCCGGAGTCGTCGGCGTGCCCCGGCGACGGGCGACGTGGGCGGCGATCGGCTCGGTGAAGCGGGCGGTGAGCGGCCCGATCACGACGAGGACCAGGACGTAGGCGGTGGCGAAGGGCCCCATCTGCGGCTGGACGCCGGCGCTGACGGCGAGTCCGGCGATGACGATGGAGAACTCGCCGCGCGCGACCAGCGCGCCGCCCGCCCGCCAGCGGCCCTTGACCCCGATCCCGGCCCGGCGCGCGGCCCAGTAGCCGGTGGCTATCTTGGTCAGCGCGGTGACGATCGCCAGCGCGAGCGCCGGCAGGATCACCGGCGGGATGCTGGCGGGGTCGGTGTGCAGGCCGAAGAAGACGAAGAACACCGCGGCGAACAGGTCGCGCAGCGGGCTCAGCAGGGTGTGGGCGCCCTCCGCGACCTCGCCGGAGAGGGCGATGCCGACGAGGAACGCGCCGACGGCGGCGGAGACCTGGAGCTGCTGGGCGACACCGGCGACGAGCAGGGTCAGGCCGAGGACGACCAGGAGCAGCTTCTCCGGGTCGTCGCTGGAGACGAACCGCGAGATCAGGCGCCCGTACCGGAGGGCGAGGAAGAGCACGAGTCCGGCCACGCCCAGGGCGATCGCGAGCGTCACGCTGCCGGCGGCCAGGCCGACGCCGGCGAGCAGGGCCGTGATGATGGGCAGGTAGACGGCCATCGCCAGGTCTTCGAGGACCAGGATGCTGAGGATCACCGGGGTCTCGCGGTTGCCCAGGCGGCCGAGGTCGCCGAGGACCTTGGCGATGACCCCGGACGAGGAGATCCAGGTGACGCCCGCCAGGACGACGGCGGCGACCGGCCCCCAGCCGAGCAGCAGCGCGGCGACGGCGCCGGGCAGGGCGTTGAGGGTGAAGTCGACGAGTCCGGCCGGGTACTGGGTCTTCAGGTTGGAGACGAGGTCGCTCGCCGTGTACTCCAGGCCGAGCATCAGGAGCAGGAGGATGACACCGATCTCGGCGCCGATGGCGACGAACTCCTCACTGGCGCCGAGCGGCAGCAGACCGCCGTTGCCGAAGGCGAGGCCCGCGAGGAGGTAGAGCGGGATCGGGGAGAAGCTGAACCGGGCCGCGAAGCGGCCGAGCAGGCCCAGGCCGAGGATGATGGCGCCGAACTCGATCAGAAAGACAGCGGAATGCACCCTCCCCTCACTCCCGTCCGAGAATCGCGGCCGCGGCGTCGACGCCCTCGCGGGTGCCGATCACGATGAGCGTGTCGCCGCCCGCGAGCCGGAAGTCCGGCGTCGGGGACGGAATCGCTCCGGAGCGGCGCAGGACGGCGACGACGGAGGCGCCCGCCTCGGTGCGCATCCGGGTGTCGCCGAGCACGCGCCCGTTCCAGTACGCGTGCGCGGACAGCTCGATCCGCTCGGCGACGAGTCCCAGGTCCGTGGTGTGCAGGACGTTGGGGCTGTGGTGCGCGGGCATCAGCGCGTCGATCAGGGAGGCCGTCTCCCCCTCGGTGAGGTGGAGGGACTGGGCGCAGGCGTCGGGGTCGTCGGCCCGGTAGACGTTCACCGTCCGCGTTCCGTCGCGGTGCGCGATGACCGAGAGGTGCTGGTGCTCGCGCGTCGTGAAGTCGTACTGGACTCCGATTCCGGGCAGGGGTGTCGTTCTGGTCCGCGGGGCAGGCACTGGCCCGTCGCCTCCTGTCGTCGTGACCGGCCGCAGCCGGTCGGGGCCGGTTCCGGCCTTTCGTGGAAAGGGATGCGCCACGGGGGGAACGGCGTCGTCCCACGCCCCGCGGCCCCGTCATGGTGCCATCCGTGTGGAGACGCGGAACATGGGTGTCAGCACGGATGGACAGAACACCGACAAACCGGTCAGGATGAGGCGGGACACGGGTCCCGCCGCGGGCCGGAGGGCGCGCGGCGCGCGTCACCCGGCGGTACGCGGCGGATGCGCGGTACATATCCGATGCACGGTGCGTAACCGATGTGCGGCGGGCATCGAACACGCGGTGGGCATCGAGCGGCCGGGCGACACGTCGGGCCCGGGGAGAGGCGGGACGGTGTCGCTGTACTGGCGCCTCTTCCTGCTGAACGCCGTGATCCTGGTCGCCGCCGTGCTGCTGCTCTTCGGCCCCGTCACGGTCTCCACCCCGGTCCTCGTCGGCGAGGCGTTCGTCCTCGTGGCCGGCCTGGTGGCGATGCTCGTCGCCAACGCCTTCCTGCTGCGGGTCGGCCTCGCGCCGCTCCAGCGCCTCACCCGGGTGATGCGGACGGCGGACCTGCTGAGGCCCGGCCGGCGCGCGGAGGTGGCGGGGCGCGGCGAGATCGCCGACCTGACCCGTACGTTCAACACGATGCTCGACCGGCTGGAGGCCGAACGGGCCGCGAGCAGCGCCCGGGTGCTGTCCGCCCAGGAGGCCGAGCGGCGGCGGATCGCGCAGGAGCTGCACGACGAGGTGGGGCAGACCCTCACCGCCGTACTGCTCCAGCTGAAGCACTCCGCCGACCACGCCCCCGCCGGCCTGCGGGCCGAGCTGCTCCAGGCGCAGGAGACCACCCGGGGCAGCCTCGACGAGATCCGGCGCATAGCGCGCCGGCTGCGGCCGGGCGTCCTGGAGGAGCTGGGGCTGCACAGCGCGCTCAGGTCGCTGGCGTCGGAGTTCTCCACGCGCGGTCTGACGGTGCGACCCCACATCGACGCGGGTCTGCCGAAGCTCGACCACGAGACGGAGCTCGTGCTCTACCGGGTGGCGCAGGAGGGTCTGACCAACACGGCCCGCCACTCGGGCGCGAGCCACGTCGACCTGCGACTGCGGCTCCTTCCCCGGGGCGGGGTGGGGCTGCTCGTGCGGGACGACGGGCGGGGCATCGTGAACGCGGCCGAGGGCGCCGGGCTGCGGGGCATGCGCGAGCGGGCCCTGCTGATCGGCGCGGAACTGACGGTGCGGGACGGCCGGGACGGGGGGACGGAGGTCCGCCTGGACACGGTCGGCGGTACGGGGGCCGGTGACGACGACACGGAGAGCGGCACGGCCGACGGCACGGAGGAGGGGACGTCGTGACCGGCGGTACTGCGAAGGGGGACGGCATGACCGGCGGCCCGGGAGAAGAGGCCGCCACGACCACCGGCCCGAGGACGAGAACCGCCACGGCCGCCCGCCCGGGAAAGAAGGCGTCATGACCGGGGAACGCCCCACCCGCATCCTGCTCGCGGACGACCACGCCCTGGTGCGCAACGGGGTGCGGCTGATCCTCGACGCCGAGCCGGACCTCACGGTCGTCGCCGAGGCCGCGGACGGGGCGGAGGCCGTCGCCCTGGCCCGCTCCGAGCGGGTCGACCTGGCCGTCCTCGACATCTCCATGCCCCGCCGGACGGGGCTCCAGGCGGCCCGCGAACTCAGCCGCCTCCAGCCGGAGCTGAGGATCCTGATCCTCACGATGTACGACAACGAGCAGTACTTCTTCGAGGCGCTCAAGGCCGGGGCGAGCGGTTACGTCCTGAAGTCCGTGGCCGACCGGGACCTGGTGGAGGCGTGCCGGGCGGCGGTGCGCGACGAGCCGTTCATCTACCCCGGCGCCGAGACCGCCCTGATCCGCACCTACCTCGACCGGGCGGAACAGGGCAGGCCCCTGCCCGACAAGGCCGTCACCGAACGCGAGGAGGAGATCCTCAAGCTCGTCGCGGAGGGCCACAGCTCGAAGGAGATCGCGGACCTCCTCGTCATCAGCCCGAAGACCGTCGAGCGCCACCGCGCCAACCTCCTCCAGAAGCTGGGCATGCGCGACCGCCTCGAACTCACCCGCTACGCGATCCGGGTGGGCCTGATCGAGCCGTAGCGCCGCCGGGGGCGGGGGCCCAGGCGGCCCGCAGCAGCTCCTCGTAGCGCGCCACGCCCGCGTGGTCGCCGGCGATCACCGCGTAACGCCAGGTCAGACCGTCCGGCGGCGGTCCGGCGTACAGGACGATCCCCTCGCCGCGCGCCGGGTCGTAGGCGAGCCGTCCACGGCGCAGCCGCTCGACGGCGGCGCCGAAGGGGTACGCGGCCGGGGCCCGGACCTTGCCCGTCGCCCAGACCGGCCCCCCGGCCCCGGCCCTGCTCACGCCGTCTGCGGCGAGCCGGGTCACCATGGCCCGCGGAGTGGTGGTGGCCGTGCGCCGCACGTTGCTCTCCCCCGCGAAGACCTCGCCGCCGGGCGTCACCATCGCGTCGAGGCCGAAGGGCCCGGCGTACCCGCGCGCCGCGAGGAAGCCGCCCAGGGCGTGTCCCCAGGCCTCCAGCGTGGCCGCGACGTGCGCCGCCGGGTCGGGCAGGGGCGAGAGGTAGCCGGTGAAGGCGCCGTCCTCGGTCCGCATCTCGCCGCAGAACAGCGCCCGCGTCCCGCCGGGTCCCGTCTCCATCTGCACGCTCACCGACCGGGCCACGTCGATCCGCTGCTCGACGACCCACAGCCCCTCGGGGCCGCCCACCGGCGCGAGTCCGTCGCCGGTCCACGGATCCGGCGCGTCCGCCGTGTCCTCCGCCTCCGTGAGGAAGAGCATGCCGTGGCCGCCCGCCGACCGGTCGGGCTTGACCACGACCCGTCCGTACGAGGCGAGGAGTTCCCGCACGGCGGCCGGCACCCCGTCGCGGCGGCGGACCAGGCCGTCCGGCAGCCTCATGCCGAGGGCGAGCGCCGCGCTCCGGAACCCGGCCTTCGTGTTGAGCAGCCCGGTCACGCCGAGGGCCGCCTCGGCCGCCGCCACGGAGGAGTACGGGGCGACGGGGACGCCCAGGGCGCGCGCCAGGCCGATCGCCGCACCGTCCAGGGCCGTGGGGAGGACCGCCCGGAGGGGCCGCCCGCCCACCGCCCCGACGACGTGGTGGCACAGCTCGGCCGTATCGTCCCCGGGCGGGACGACCACCGTGACCGAGTCCCGGGGGACGCCGGTCAGCCCGCAGACGTACCGCAGGAACTCCTCGGCGACCGGCACCGGGGAGACCAGGACGTCGCCGGGCCGCAGCAGCCACGCCTCGCGCGGCGCCTGCTCGGCCCAGGCGCGGAGCACCGCGCGCTCCTCCGGGTCGACGGCGAGGTCGGAGACGAGGTTGGCGTGGACGACGAGGGGTCCGTCCGGTTCCGTGGGGTCGGTCCGTCCCATCAGACGCTGACGTGCAGGACGCAGATGTCGTCGCGGCGGGTGGCCGGGTCGACGAGTGCCTCCAGGACGGCGTCCAGGGTCCGCGGGCCGTCGCCGAGCCCGGCGACCGTGCGGGCCAGGTGGTCGAGTCCGTCGTCGAGGAGCACGCCCGGGGCCTCGACCAGGCCGTCGGTGAAGAACAGCAGGTGGTCGCCGGGCAGCAGGCGGATGGCGGACGATTCGTAGCGCGGGGCGGTCGTGGCCCCCAGGAGGACGCCGCGGGGCGACGGCAGGTAGCGGGTCTCACCGTCGCGCAGGAGCAGGGGCGGCAGGTGGCCGGCCTGCACCCAGGTGAGGACGCCCGAGGAGGGCTCGTAGCGGCCCATGATCATCGTGGCCGTGCTGAAGGCGCGGTCCGCGCTGTGCCACAGGAGGGTGTTGAGGCGGGCGAGGATCGTGGCGAGCGGGGTGCCGGTGATGGCCATGCCCTTGGCGGTGAAGCGGAGCTGGGCCATCGTGGCCACGGCGTCGAGCCCGTGGCCGGCGACGTCGCCGACGACGAGCAGGGCGCTGCGGTCGGGCAGTTCGATGGCGCTGTACCAGTCGCCCCCGACGTTGAGTCCCTGCTGGAGGGGCTGGTAGGCGACGTCGACGGTGAGGCCGGCCAGGCGCAGCGACTGCTGGGGAAGGGGCAGCAGGGCGTGCTGGAGCCGGGCGGCGAGGACGCGCTCGGCGGTCAGCGTCTCCTGCTGCGCCACGGCGGTGCGGTCGCGTTCGAGGAGCTGCTCCTTGGCCCGCTGTACGGCGGTGAGGTCCTGGAAGAAGCCGTGGACCTCGACCGGCGAGCCGTGGGCGTCCGCCTCGGCCTCCGCGACGATCCGGAGGTGCCGGACCTCCCCGTGGGGGGTGGTGATGCGGAAGGTGTGGTCGATGGGCCGCCCGTCCCCGAGGAGGCGGCGCACCTCGACGCCCAGGGCGGGCAGGTCCTCGTCCAGGACGTGCCGGGGCAGTTCCTCCAGGGTCATGGGGCCGAGGGAGGGGTCGCGGGCGAAGATGTCGTAGACCTGTTCCGACCAGGAGAGGGCGTTCCGGACGAGGTCCCAGTTGGCCCAGCCCATGTTGCCCAGGCGCTGCATCACCTCCAGCCTGCGCTGCTCGCGCTCGCCGCTGTCGAGGCGCACCCAGGAGACGATCAGTCCGCCCTGGCAGGCGGTCGCGCGGACGGCGAACCGGGAGAGGCGGGGGATGCCGGCGAGCACCTCCTCGTACGCGAAGGGCTCCCCTTCGTAGCGGGCGCCGTTCTCCAGGGCGTCGAGGTATCCGCGCCACAGGTCGGTGCCGAGCACGCTCGGGTACGTCTCCAGGACGCTGAGTCCCACCAGTTCCCTGCCCCTGCGGCCGCCGACGTCGAGCGCGTCGGGCGAGGCGGCCGCGATCCGGAAGTCCCCGACCCCGCCGTCCGCCCCCAGCAGCGGTACGAGGAAGATCACCGAGCCGGACAGGCCGTCGAGCATCTCCTGGATCGCGGACGCCGTCAGGGCGGGCACGCGCGTGCCCGCGACCGTCACCGTCGGCTGCCGGCGGGCCACGTAGCGGCTCGACGAGAAGACGGATCCCTCACCGGCCGTACGGGAGAGCGCGGGGGCTCCCCCGAAGCCGCTGCTTCCCGGCTCAGGCACGTCCGGCTCGTCGCGGCTACCCGTCATGGAACGAGCATGCCACGAACGGCCCCCGGGGATCCCGGACGCCTTTGGTCTTGTCACCCGCTTCGGTGGCGGTGGTCCCGGGCCACGGGGAAGACCGGCGACCGGTTCCGCCCACCGTACGGCCGACACCGCCGCCGGGGCCTCGCCCGCCGTGCGACGGTTTCGTCACATCCCGGTCCGGCGGGCTCGACGCGGAGTTGGCATGACGACAGCCGGTCGATCGATAATCCACTGCCGCCGGGGGCCGTCGACGACTTCCTCCAGGCCCTGATGCCCGCACCGAAGGCGGAGGAGCCGACACCGCCCCACGGCGGCACGCTCCTGGAGACCCTCACCGCCCCGTGCGGCCGACGGCCGGGACGGAAGAACCGCGAGAACGGCGGGAAGGGAAGGAGTGGAAAGAACGAGGAGGGCCACGAGAGGTGCGCACGGCGGAAGCGATCGGCTGCGAACTCATCTCCCCCGACAGGGTGTACGTGGCCGACGCCGCGTCCCGCCCGGCCCCCTGGAAGCACGCCGCGATGAACGCGGTCGAGACCGGGCCGGACGCGGCCGTGCAGGGGCTCGTCGGTTCTCCGGGCTGGATCGTCTTCGGGGACACCGGGGGCGGGGACCCGATCGCGCTCGACCCGACCCCGGGGCCGCGGGGACACCTGGGGTAGGTCGTCGTGGTGAGCCACGAGAAGAACTGCGGCGCGGGGCTGGTCGCCGACTCCCTCACCGACCTGCTCCTCGGCCGGCGTGCGGCGGAGGGACGCGGTACGGGACGTGCGGAACGGCCCCCGGCCGTCGCCCGGGTGAACGGGAGCGGCGTCCCCGGCGTGACGGCCGCCGCCCACCCCGGCCTGGAGATACTGGCCATCGGCGCGTGGGAGGGCGAACCGCTCGGCCTCGAACCCCTCGTCGGCCTCCCGCGCCTGCGCACCCTGACCGCCTGCCCGGGCACCCTCGCCGACCCGCTGGAGATCGCCCGCCTCGACGGCCTGAAGATCATGGACCTGGCCAACGAGATCCTCGCCCTGCGGAACCGCCCTCCGATCACCCGGGCGGTCGTCGAGGCCGACCTCGGACCGGTGGGGTGACCCTGGACGCGCTCCTCTACACGGGCAGTTCCCTCGCCGCGTAATAGGCACGCAGCGCGGCCTCACCGCCGGAGCCCATGGCGGTCATGATCCGCTGGAAGCGGGCGGACCGGAGGTCGCCGGCCACGATGACGCGGGGGTGCTGGCCGGCGGGCGGGCAGTACCCGTCCGCGCCGCGTACGAGGTCGCCGGGCGGGGCGGTCGGCGCGTTGCCGATGCTGAGGTGAACGGCGTCCGCCGCGACCGTCCGCCGCTCACCGCCCAGGCCCACCACTTCCGCCGACACCGCAGCGCCTTCGACGGAGCCCAACGTCAGATGCTCGACGGGAAGCGGCACGACCCGGGGATCCTCACGAACCTCCTCGACCTTGTACGCGTCGGCCGCCGGGTACGCCACGAGCAGACGCACATCGGCGGCCGAATGGGCGCGCAGGAAGGTCCCGATCGGCCGGTCGCCACCGAGGACGAGCAGGGTACGCCCCTCGGCGTCGTCCGCGCCGACCTGCCAGAGCGGGGACAGGGACAGACCGCCGGGGTCGGTGATCCATCCGACGTCACGGGGCTGGAGAGGCGCGACGCCGGTGGCGACGACGGCGTAAGGGGCGGTGAGGCGCCCCCCGTCGTCGACCGTGACGGTCACCCGGCCTTCATCGGCCCGGAGTTCGGTGACGTACCGTCCGAGTTCGAGACGACACAGCTCCGTGCCCCTGAGCTCCTCGGCGATGGCGTCGGCGAGCGCGGGGCCGCCGGTATGACCACCGAGGACGTTGTTCAGGACCGGAATCCGATACAGATTGCGGCACAGCCGGTCCGGCTCGATCAGAACCGAACGCATGCCGACACCGGCGGCGGTACGGACGGCGGCACAGCCCGCCGGACCACCGCCGACGACGATCAGGTCGGTGTCGTGGTGAACGGGCGAACCGGTACGGGACGGGGTGTCGGCCATGAACCCATTCCAGCACCGGGCACCACATTGCCCCGGGCGTTACGGAAAATCACAGGGCGAGGAGTACGGAAAACCGGAGCCGCCCAGGTGGCCCGCCCCACGCCCCTGCTTCACCGGCTCCGGAATCGCCACGCGCTCCACATGATGTGCCACAAGGATCAGGTCTAATGGCTGACGACGACACCGACTTCCCTCCAGGAGACGGCCCCGGCAGCGGGATCTCCGTCTCCCCGACTGTCGGCAGTGCCCGGGTTGTCCACGATGGTGGCAGTAGGGGGTGCGGACGGTGGCGCCGACGTTCTGATGGGCGCAGTGCGGCTCGTCCGCGGCGATCCGATCGACGAGGATCAGGGTGCCGTCGACGATCACGAAGTCGCCCTCGTCGAGTCCGGCCAGGGCCGACGTCTCGTTCTTGCGCAGGTGCGCCAGGGCGAGGAGGGCTTGCCCGAAGCAACCGAACTGCTGCCAAGGCGAGTTGACCTCCCGCAAGCGGACATACAGCAGCCGGGAAACGTGCTCGCCGAGTTCTTGCGGGCCGAAAGGAGGCTCCTCAAGTGGTGAAGAACCCGTCGTCGTTCATTTCCTCGATGCTGCGCGCGAATGCGCGGGAAACCTGCTGGAGGTCTTCCATCGTATGGGCGTCGCTGAGCATCATCGTGTGCAATTCGGGCACGTAGACGCCCTGTTTGCGCATGTAGTAGGAGAGAGCGAGATTCGCTTTGAAGTTCGACCCGGTCAGTCGGTCTCTGATGAGTCGAGGGGTGGCGTGGTCGAAGGTGATGGAGAAGATCGAGTGTGCGGCTGTGACCTTGCAGGGGATTCCGATGTCGGCTGCATGTGCGGTCAGGTTCTGCGCCAGCCACTCCGTCTTGTGCTGGAGATCGCTGTAGATACCGGGGTGCGTGCTCAGGTGAGTGAGTACGGCGGCACCCGCTGCGGCGGTGACGGAGTTTCCGCTCATCGTTCCACCGACGAAGGCCCGGGTCTCGATGTCGACATAGGGGTCGCCGGTGGTGCGCGCGATGTCGATGACGTCGGGTCGTCCGGCGACGGCTCCGCACGGCAGGCCACCGCCGATGATCTTGCCGAGACAGGTCAGGTCAGGACTGACGCCGGCGAGGTGCTGGGCGCCTCCGTAGTGCACGCGGAAGCCGGTGATCACCTCGTCGTAGATCACCAGGACGTTCTCGCGCGCGCAGACATCCCGGAGTTGCCGCAGGAAGGAGCGGTCGAACGCTGCCGTCGTCACGGGCATGGGTTCGAGGATGACGCAGGCCAGCGTCTTCGCATGGGCGGCGATTCGGTCGAGCGAGGCCGGGTCGCCGTATTGCAGGACGAGTGTGTCCTCCACCAGCGTGCGTTGCATGCCGGCCGAGTTCGCGACCGGGTTCGGGCACCGAGCGTCGCCGCTGTAGCGGAACAGGGAACTCACCAGGCTCTGGTCGGAGAACCCGTGGTAGTGACCTTCGAACTTGGCCACGCGTTGCCTGCCCGTGTACGCGCGGGCCATGCGCAGAGCCATCTGGACGGCCTCTGTTCCCGAATTGCCCAGGATGACTTTCGTTCCCGTGCCGAACGCCTGGGCGATGAGCTCCGCCAGCCGCAACTCCGCCGGGTTCCCCAGAGCGTTGACTGCGCCCCGGGCGACGGCTTCCTGGATGGCCCGGACCGTGCCGTGATGGCCGTAACCGAGGATGTGCGGCCCGTACCCGCACGAGAGGTCGATGTACTCGTTTCCGTCGAGGTCGTGAATGCGGGCGCCTGAAGCCTTCGCGACGACGAGAGGGAAGGCGCTGGGCAGGCCGTAGCGATCCAGGTGGGTGGGGGCGACCAGGTAGCCCGCCGCGTCGTGCCGGGCCGCCAGGGAACGGGGGCTCAGGCCGCCGATCTCGCGCTCGAACCTTTCGCGCACGTCATCGCTCATGTAGGGCGAGAAGAGGTCGGTGAAGCGCCGGGCGTTCCGGTAGAGGTTGATGTCCGGATCGGTCTGCGTCACGAACCCCTCGCCCGTGAGCAGGGACAGTGACAGCAGCGAGAACCGGGTGGAGGCACGGGCGCCGTAGCCGTACAGCAGGCGGGTGGCGTCGTCGAAGAACGCCATGGTGGACCAGCGTGATGTCTCCGCTTGGAAATGGCGGCGCAGAATGGCGGCCAGGCCTTCCGCGTACTCCTCATGGCGCGGCAGCAGCACGTCGGGGTTGGCCACGAAGGTGCGGACGAAGCGCTCCGTGGCCGCCTCCCACTGCCCGCGGATGCACGCGTAGTAGAAGGCAGAGAGGTTCCACCTGTCGTCTGCGGACAGGGTTCCCACCAGACCGAAATCGAGCAGGACGATCCGGCCGTCGGGGCGGAACAGGATGTTTCCGGGATGCGGGTCGACGTGAAACCGTCCGTGGAAGAACACCATGCTGTAGAAGACGTCCTGGAGACGGCGTGCCAGGGATGATCGGGAGTGGCCGGCCTGGGACGGGTCCGTCCCGGGGACGCCGTCGACGTATTCCATGACCAGGACATCGCCCGTGCACAACTCGTCGAAAGTGCCGGGAATGCGCAGGAACGGATGGTCACGGAAGTTCCGTGCCACCTCTTTCTGCCGGGCGGCTTCCTGACGCATGTCGCACTGGCCCGCCAGGAGAGGCTGCAACTCGGCGAAATGACCGGGAAGGTCGTATCGGCGCACCGGGGGGCACAGTGCGTGCGCGACGACGAGAAGCGCTTTCAGGGCTCGTGTACTGGCCTCCAGCCGTTGTCTGACGCCGCTCTTGACGACCTTCACGGCGACGTCGGTACCGCAGTTGAGTACGGCGCGGTGCACCTGGGCGACAGATCCAACGGCGACCGGTTGCCAGTCGAAGGACTCGAAAGCCGCTGCGACGGGAACGGGAAGCCCGCGATCCATCGTTTTACGCAGGGCCGCTTCCGGCATTGGCGGAAGTTCGGAGAAGAAGGACCGGAACTCCCCGGCCGCCGCGGAGGAAAGGATCCCGGACTGCGTGCCCAGGATCTGCCCCGCCTTCATGTACAGAGGCCCCATACGCAGCAGGTAACCGCGCAGCAGGGCGGCGAGACGCCGGCGCGCATCCGGACGGCCGGGATGGAGGGCACGGTCCAGGACCCACCGCAGCGTGAAACAAGACGTCCACCACAAGAGCCGTCCCGCCTCCGAACCCGCGCCGATGGCCAGGCGCAGGCGGGACACGCGGGTCCGGCGACGTGCGCCGGGCCGGGGCACAAGGCCGCCGGCAGGTCCGGGGCCCGCCCTGCCCGGTGTCTCCGGGACGGGTGTGTCGGCCGTGCCGCCGGGCGTCTCCACGGCGGGCGACAGTGCGGGGGAAATCCGGTAGGCCACGGCGGTTCCTACTCCGGTACGGGCTCCGCAGTCGGCGCGCTGCCGGGTGGGAGCAGATGGTCTCGGGACGGCCTACGCCTGGCGCAGGACGAGTACGGAGTTGTGCCCGCCGAAGCCGAACGAGTTGCTGATCACTGCCTGCATACGGTGCGGACGAGGTTCCTTGGCGACGACGTCGAGGTCGATCGCCGGGTCGAGCACGTCGAGGTTGGCCGTGGGCGGAATCGTCTGGTGCCGCAGGGTCAGGGTGGCGAGTACCGCTTCGATGGCCCCTGCCGCGCCGAGGGTGTGGCCCGTGACGCCCTTGGTGGAAGTGACAGGGGGCGGATGGCCGTTGAAGAGGCGGTGGAGCGTGGCGGCTTCGATCTGGTCGTTCATGGGAGTGGCCGTGCCATGCGCGTTGACATGGCCGATGTCGGTCTCGTGCAGACCGGCGTCGGCCAGCGCCGCGGTGAAGGCCCGCTCGAAGCCGGCGCCCGTGGGATGGGCGGCGGCGTAGTGGTAGCCGTCGGTGGAAGAG
This sequence comes from Streptomyces sp. NPDC086147, assembly GCF_040702165.1. Classification (NCBI taxonomy): domain Bacteria; kingdom Bacillati; phylum Actinomycetota; class Actinomycetes; order Kitasatosporales; family Streptomycetaceae; genus Streptomyces; species Streptomyces sp. NPDC086147. The sequence goes on from NZ_JBFBJO010000016.1 coordinate 124,412, forward strand.
CCGTATCCGCAGAAGTAGGCGTGCGGCCGGGCGCGGCGGGCCCGTGCGTCGCTCGCCCGCTCGAGTACGAGTACGCCCGCGCCCTCTGCGAGGACGAATCCGTCACGGTCGCGTTCGAAGGGGCGGCTGGCACCTTGCGGGTCGTGCACGCGCGTCGACAACGCGCCCATCTGGGAGAAGGACAGCGAGGTGAGCGGGTGGCAGGGTGCCTCCGCGCCACCTGCGAGGACGATGTCGCAGCGGTCGGCCAGCAGCAGGTCGCGGGCGGTGCCCAGGGCTGTGGCCCCGGAGGCACAGGCCGTGGTGACGGCCATGCTCGGTCCCCACGCCCCCAGCGCGATGCAGATCTCGGCGGCCGCGGCATTCACCGTCGAGCGGGGCACGGTGAGGGGGGAGAGCGTCGCGTATTTGTGCTCGGTGTATTTGCGCAGAGCCGTGACGCTGGTTTCCTTGCTCTCCGTACCCACTCCGACGACGACTCCGACGCGGGCACCGTCCCAGGTCGTGGGGTTCAGGCCCGCATCCGTGACCGCCTGGTGTGCGGCGGCGAGCGCCAGGTGGACGAAGCGGTCTGTGCGCCACACGGCACGGCCGAGCAGGGCTGCGGCGTCGAAATCTGGGACCCGACAGCTGAGGGGAACGGGTACGTCGCCCAGATCCGGGTCGATGACGGCCGGGGATTCACCGGAGCACACTCCCCGCCAACTCGTGACGGCGTCGGTCCCGGCCGAGGTGAGGAGTCCGACGCCGGTCACAGCGATGTCCCGTCGACTCATGAGGGACGCACCGGAGCGCCGGTGGCCGCCGGCAGTGCCGCCGCGGGCTGCTGCGCGCGTTCGACGGCGGCCGCGGCCTCGCGGAAAGTGGTCTGGAGGGACTTCAGATGCTCGGGTTCCGGTACCCGCAGGCCCATGTCGTCCTGCAGGATGCACATGAGTTCCACCACTGCCAACGAGTCCATGCCCAGGTCCTCGAGGGTGCTTTCGGGCGTGATGGTGTCCTCGGGAATGTTGAAGTGGCGCGCGACGACGCTCTTGATCGGTTCGTACAGGGAAGTCATCGACTGTTCCCCCATCGGTTGTCGTGGGCGGGAGGGACGTTCACAGCCGGATCACCACCAGGCCGGCGCTGCTGCCCGCGGCCAGGCCGATCAGCGCCACCAGGTCCCCGGGCGCTGCGAGTCCCCGGTCCATGGCTGTGGCGAGCTGCAGCGGCAACGATGCCGAGGCGACATTGCCATGACGGGGAAGAGTGACGACCAGCTTCTCCCGGGGGATTCCGAAGCCCGCAGCGCACAAGTCGTCGAGGTCGCCGAGGGAGACCTGGTGCACACCGATGAAGGCGAAGTCGGCGACTTCCAGGCCGAGTTCGTCGAGCAGCGGTGGCAGGTGGGAGCGGCACAGCAGGCGCAGGCTCTCGCGCATGCGGGTGCTCTCCATCTGGAAGTAGGCGTCCTCCTTGGTAGCCGACCGCACGGAACGGGTCCCGCCGTGCACGACGGTGGCACACGGCCAGAGGGCCGATTCGGCCGAGAAGCGCGCACCGAGCAGACCCCGGGCCTGCGAGGGGCTTCCGGTGACTTCTCCGGCCTCCCACAGCATGGCGGCACCGGCGTCGGAGAACCCGTAGGAAGGGAAGGAACGAGCGAAGGCGGCGGCATCGGGGACCCGCAGCCGCGAGTACAGGGACGGCGCCTCCCCGCACGTGATCAGCACCCTGCGGTATTGCCGTGAAGAGATCAATCCATGAGTGACTTCAATGGCGTTGAGAACGCTGTTGCAGGCGTTCTTCACATCGAACACAGGGCAGTCGAGCCCCAATTCCGCGGCGACGATGTGGGATGTCGCCGGCTCCGCCAGGTCCTGGCTCGCCGCCGCGAAAATCATCAGATCGACGTCGTCGGGACCGGCACCGCAGTCGGCCATCAGTTTACGTGCCGCGTTCACCGCGAGGTCGGAAGCCTGCTGGTCGTCGCCGATCAGATGGATGCCTTGAACCCCCGTCAACTGCGACAACAGCCCGGGCGGCGGAACGAAACCGTTGCTCGCGGCTGCGATCTGAGATTCCCGCTCGGCCATCGGGACCCACCGTTCGGGCAGGTATGCGGCCACACCGACGAGGCATGCTCTGAGGTCGCTCACCCATGCGAAGCTAGCAATTGGTCGTCAAGCAGTGGAATGCGACACTCGGCACGGAAGTCGCGAGAAGGAGTTCACCCGGAAGGTGCAGACATCTTTTCGAAGCGATTGATTCGTGTATATATGAGCTGCCCTGCCGCCGGATTACACGGTGTCCCCCACGGCCCCGGTCACGCCGCTGACGCGCCCCGCCGTCCAGCGCCCCGAGGTTCCACAGACCTTCCGACAGGCCCCTCAGCCAGATGCCTCGGCCCGGCCGTCCGCGGCACCCGGGCGATCCCGTGCCCACCGACCGAAGGAGCGGAGCCGCTCATGACACCTCACCCTCCGCCGCGGACCCAGGACCCCGCCGGCGTCGCGCAGCGCCTGCTGCGCGCCTCTCCCGATCCGGCGCCCGCCGACCCCATCGACTGGGACACTCCGGTGCTGGACGACGTCTGGTTCTGCCGTCCCGAACGCCTGTCGCTGTACGGGACGCCGCTGTGGGAGGAGATGGACCAGCGGCAGCGCGTCGAACTGTCCCGGCACGAAATGGCCAGCTTCATGAGCGCGGGGATCTGGACCGAACTGTGCTTGATGCAACTGCTGGCACGGCACATGGCCTCGTCCGGGAACTTCGGCGACAGCCGCAGCACCTACGCCCTGACCGAAGTGGCGGACGAGACCCGGCACTGCGTGATGTTCGGCCGGATGATCCACGCCATGGGGTGCTCCCCGTACACACCCTCCGCCGTCGTGCAAAGGCTGTTCACCTTCGCCAGCACCCTGTACAGCGAACTCAGTGTCTTCGCTCTGGCGCTGGTGATCGAAGAAGTCAACGACCGCTTGCAGCGCGAAATCGTACGGGACGAGCGCGTACAACCGCTGGTTCGGGAGGTATGCCGCCTGCACGTGGCCGAAGAGGCCCGCCACGTCAGCTTCGCCCGAACCGAACTGCTGCACACCGCGGCCCGCGCCTCCCGCGCGCACCTGGCCCTTCAGAGGGAACTCACCGCCGTGTCCGCCTACGTCGCCCTGGCCCAGCGGATCCACCCCGACGTCTATTCGGCAGCCGGCCTCGACCCCGCCCGCGCCCGCCGTGAGGCCCGCGGCAACCCGCACTACCGCGGGACGCTCCGCTGGAGCGGTGAGAAACTCACCGCCTTCCTGGCACAGGCCGGGATGATCGGCCGCCCACAGCGACACTGGTGGCGCAGAACGGGCCTTCTGCCGTGACCACAAGGGGAGCCGAGCACTCCGTCGCGTACGCCGACGGGCGTCACCACGGCCGGCACCACCGGCGCGCGGCGTACTCCACCAATTCGTGAGAACCGACCGTTCCCAGCGCGACCCGCTTGACGTGATCACTCACCCGAGGGGGAATCAGCGCATCGGCGACCATACGCACCCGCGTCCGCGCCCCGATCACGTACCGAGCCCGGGGACGGGCCGCTCCCAGAGCGCGCTCGACCGCCCGGGCCACCGGCTCGGGCGCCGGGAGCATGGCGCCCGCACGCAGTGGTGCCTCAGCGGCCCGGTACATGCCGGCGAACGGCGACCGCCCGTCCGTCGCCAACTCCCGCAGGTCGTCGGCAGCCTTGTTCCAAATGTTGCTCGCGTATCCGCCGCCCTCGATGAGCACGACCTGCACGCCGGCGGGCGAGGCTTCCATCCGCAGCGCGTCATTGACGGCCCCCAGCGCGGCCTTGCCCGCGCAGTACCACCCCATGCCCGGTGCGGTGATCCGGCCCCCGAGAGAGGAAATGTTGACGATGCGACCGCCTCCCCGGCGACGCATCGCGGGGAGGAGGAGTCTGGCAAGCCTCGCGGGAGCCAGCACGTTGACCTCCAGCAGATGGCGTACCGCCTCGTCGTCGATGTCCTCGACCGCTCCGGCCAGCGGGATTCCCGCGTTGTTGACGAGGGCCCACGGAACGCCACCGCCTTCTTCGGCGACCTGGTCCACCACATGCCGACAGGCCGAGGCATCGGCCACGTCCAACAGCACCACGCTCAGGCGAACGCCCCGCTCGGCGGCGGCAGCACGCAACCGGTCCGCCTGGTGGTCGCTGCGCGCGGTGGCAATGACCTCGTATCCGACGGAGGCCAGTCGCAGCGCGGTAGCCAGACCAAGCCCGCTCGTCGCCCCTGTGACCATGACGCTGCGCTGCATAGCGGGCCTCCTCGGCACCTTCACGTGCGGTGATCACCGCGTTTCCGTGCGGCGTTCACTCTGCCAAGCATTCGGAAGCAAACGCGACAGCGGACCGGCGCGTCGGCGAAAGCAGACACAGCGCGTCCCACACCCCGCCTCCCTCAAGCCATAGATTCCCTGCCTGCAATGCCCCACCACTGAGACAACGGACCTCCGAAGGAGTGACGCCCCATGCCACACCGTTCCCTGCCGCAGGCCCAGACTCCGGAATCTGTAGCACAGCGCTTGCTGCGGACCTCCGTCGCGCACTCATTCGATCCCGCCACGGACATCGACTGGGAAGCTCCGCTGGAAGAAGACGCATGGTTCTGCGTACCCGAGCGACTGTCCCTGTACGGGACACCGCTGTGGGAGAAAATGGACCAGCGGCAGAGGATCGAACTGTCACGGCATGAATTCGCCAGTCTCGCCGGAGTGGGAAGCTGGCTCGAACTGTGCCTGATCCAAATGCTCGCCCGGTACCTCACGTCACGAAATCTCAAAGATCCCCGAACGCACTACGCCCTCAAAGAGATGGGTGACGAAACCCGGCACGTAACCATGTTCGGGATGCTGCACCGCAAGCTGGACTGTCCCGAGTACGGCCCGCCGGCGTACCTCCGTCGTGTATTCACCGCAGGCAGCCTGGCATTCCAGGACCTCACCACCTTCGCCCTCACGCTGGTGACCGAGGAGTTGCTGGACCGATTCCAGCGGGAGATCGCTCGGGACGAGCGCGTTCAGCCCCTGATCCGGCGGATCTGCCGGATCCACGTCATCGAAGAGGCCCGCCACGTGAGCTTCGCCCGCACCGAGCTACGCCACGCGATGGCACACGCCTCACCGCCCCGCCGCGCCTTCCACCGCCACCTGACCGCCCTGGCGGCGTCCCTGGACGTACCGTGCCTGCTGGACCCGGCCCTCTATCGCGCTGTCGGCCTCGACCCTGACGAGGCCCGCCGGCAGGCCAGGTCCAACCCCCATTTCAAGGAGACGATGCTCTGGAGCGGCGAAAAGCTCATCGCCTTCCTCGCGGAGACCGGCATGATCGGCAGAGCCCAGTACCCATGGTGGAGACGCGCGGGGCTGATGCGGTGACCGCGCACATCCACCCACACGGTGGGGCGGCTACGGCCCACGTGGGAAGCCGCCATGGAAGAAGCGCGCGTCCAGTACGCGGAGGCTTACCGTGTCAGGCACTTCGAAGCGCAGGAAGCGGCTTGGTGACGGAGTACTGAAGCGCGGTACGCACGTCGAGGCCAGGCCGCCGGGCCGGGCCGGGACCGAAGCCGAGGCGTGGATCCGCTGGACGGCAGCCACCGTGGAGCGCCTCGACCCGTTGAGCACGCCGCCCCGGCTGCACGACATCCGCCCGAGACCCCGCCCGGCGTCACGGAACGTCACGAACGGAAAGCGAACCAGGGAGTCGGACACCGACTCATCGATCGGCCCCCATCCCTGCGGAGGACCCCACCGCCGCCCCGACTGCGGGCCCCTCCGACTGCCACCGAGCCACGCATGACGACCTCTCGGAAACCGCGCCGCTTGTGCGTCAAACGTGCGTCAGGGCATCGCGCCCAACGCGCATGACGCCCATCACGCACACTCGCGGAAACAGCAGGTCAGCGGCCCTTCTCAGCAGGCTCAAGGATCGCGACGCACTCCACGTGGTGCGTCATAGGAAACAGATCGAACGCCCTCAGCGTCCGCACCCGGTACCCCCGCTCCCCGAAGTAGCCCAGGTCGCGGGCCAGGGCCGCCGGGTCGCAGGCGACGTAGGCGATGCGGCGGGCGCCGAGGCCGGTCAGGTGGTGGACCGTCTGCTTGCCGGCGCCGGCGCGCGGGGGGTCGAGGACGATGAGGTCGACCTCGGTGATGCCCGTGCGCGGGAGGACCGATTCGACCTTGCCCTGTTCGATGCGGACGCGCGGGAAGTCGGCCAGGTTGTGGCGGGCGTCCTCCACCGCGCGCTTGCCGGACTCGATGCCGAGGACCGCGCCCCGGTCGCCGACGCGGTCGGCGAGGGCGCCCGCGAAGAGGCCGACGCCGCAGTAGAGGTCGAGCGCGGTGTCGCCCTTGCGCGGCAGGAGGCCCTGCATCACGGCCTTCATCAGGGTGTCGGCGGCCTTCGGGTGGATCTGCCAGAAGCCGCCGCTGCCCACCCGGTGGGTGCGCTCGTCGGCGCGCTCGCGGACGAAGGCGCGGCCGTGGACGCGGTGGACCCCGCCGTCCTTCTCGTCGACCCGCATGACCGAGACCGGCTTGTCGAGCTCGACGAGGGGGAGGCGGGCGCCCGGGCGCGGGGTCAGGATGACCTGGCGGTCGTTCGAGCCCGAGGCCGCGATCGCCTCGACCGACGCCATGCCCTCCCAGGTGCGCTTCTCGACGCCCAGCTCCGAGACGCCCTGCGCGGCGATCATGCAGTGGTCGATCGCCTCCACGTCGTGGGAGCGGTGCTTGCGCAGGCCGGCGCGGCCCTCGGGGTCGATCGCGTACTGGACGCGGGTGCGCCACTGCGGGACCTCGCCCGCGGGCAGCTTGTCGCCCTCGGCCGGCATGACCGTGCCGTCCCAGCCGGCCTCCTCCGGGGTGAGCCCGGCAAGGCGCTGGAGCTGTTCCGCGATGACCTCGCCCTTGAGCCGGCGCTGGGCGCCGGGCTTGGCGTGCTGCCAGTCGCAGCCGCCGCACCTGCCGGGGCCGGCGAAGGGGCAGGGGGCCTCGACCCGGTCCTTGGACGGGTCGAGGATCTCGACCGCGTCGGCGCGCAGGAAGCGGGAGGTCTCCTCGCCCTCGGTGACGCGGGCGACGACCCGCTCCCCCGGCAGGGCGTGGCGGACGAAGAGGACCCGGCCGGCCTCCGTACGGGCGATGCAGTGGCCTCCGTGGGCGACCGGGCCGACCTCGACTTCGTACTCCTCCCCGACCAGCGACGAGACAGGGGTGTTCTGCATGGCGGGGGCGCTCCAGACGAGAAGGGGGAAGAGACGCGTGGGCTGCCGTTCGGACGGCAGCCCACCAGTCTAGTTGTTCTTTTTCGGTTGTTCTTTCCGGCCGGTCCGGGCGTTCCCCCGGGCCGGCTAGCCGCTCTTTCCGGCCGTCTCCTTGTGGCCCTTCTCCACCGGGCCCCGGCGGACCGCGCCCGGCGCGTTCCACTCCTGGCGCTTCCTGGCCCGCTTGCGCGCGGCCTCGGAGGACCGGAGCTGGTACGGGACCGAGGTCACCATCACGCCCGGGGTGAAGAGGAGCCGGCCCTTGAGGCGCAGGGCGCTCTGGTTGTGCAGCAGGTGCTCGTACCAGTGGCCGACGACGTACTCGGGGATGTAGACGGAGACGGCGTCGCGCGGGCTCTCGCGGCGCAGGCTCTTCACGTACTCGATCACCGGGCGGGTGATCTCGCGGTACGGCGAGTCGAGGATCTTGAGCGGTACGTTGATGCCGCGCCGCTCCCACTCCTCCTTGAGCGCCTTCGTCTCGGCCGGGTCGACGTTGACGGTCAGCGCCTCCAGCTCGCCCGCGCGCATGAGCTTGGCGTAGGCCAGGGCGCGCAGGGTCGGCTTGTGGAGCTTGGAGACGAGGACGAGGGAGCGGACCCGGGAGGGGCGCACGTACTCGTCGGGGCGCTCCTCGGCGGCGGCGATCTCCGCGGCCACCGAGTCGTAGTGCCTGCGGATCGCGGTCATCGTCCCGTAGAAGATCACCATGCCGAGCAGGGCGACCCAGGCGCCGTGGGTGAACTTGGTGGCGAGGACGACGACCAGGACGAGGCCGGTGAAGAAGGCGCCGAAGGCGTTGATCGCGCGGGAGCGGATCATGTGGCGGCGCTTGGCCGGGTCGCGCTCGTTCTTCAGGTGCCGGTTCCAGTGCCGGACCATGCCGATCTGGCTGAGGGTGAAGGAGACGAAGACGCCGACGATGTACAGCTGGATCAGCCGGGTCGAGTCGGCTCCGTAGATCCAGACGAGGAGGGCGGCGGCGCCGGCGAGGAGCACGATGCCGTTGGAGAAGGTGAGCCGGTCGCCCCGGGTGTGGAGCTGGCGCGGCAGGTAGCGGTCCTGGGCGAGGATCGAGCCGAGGAGCGGGAAGCCGTTGTACGCGGTGTTCGCGGCCAGGAAGAGGACGAGCGCGGTGGCGGCGGCGAGGACGACGAAGAGGAACGTCCCGTCACCGAAAACAGCGGCCGCGACCTGCGAGATGACCGGGTCCTGGACGTAGTCCGGGCCGACCGGGACACCGTTGCGGAGCAGGTCGTGGGCGGGTTTCTCGGCCATCCGCACGTCGGTGGCCATGGCCAGGAAGATGATGCCGCAGAACATGGTGACGGCCAGGCCGCCCATGAGGGCGAGCGTGGTGGCGGCGTTCTTCGACTTGGGCTTGCGGAAGGCGGGGACGCCGTTGGAGATGGCCTCGACGCCGGTGAGCGCCGCACAGCCGGAGGAGAAGGCGCGAAGGAGCAGGAAGACGAGGGCGAATCCGGCCAGTCCCTGGTGCTCGGGCTTGATCTCGAAGTCGGCGGTGGGCGCCTTCATCGTGTCGCCGAGGACGATGCCCCGGTACGCGCCCCAGGCGATCATCAGGAAGACGCCGGCCACGAAGACGTACGTCGGGATGGCGAAGAGGGTGCCGGACTCCTTCACGCCGCGCAGGTTCATCAGGGTGAGCAGCAGGATGACGGCTACCGCCGAGGCGACCTTGTGCTCGACGACGAAGGGCACCGCCGAGCCCAGGTTCTCGATGCCCGAGGAGATGGAGACGGCGACGGTCAGGACGTAGTCGACGAGCAGGGCGCTCGCCACGGTGAGCCCGGCCTTCGGCCCGAGGTTGGTGTTGGCGACCTCGTAGTCGCCGCCGCCGCTCGGGTAGGCGTGCACGTTCTGGCGGTAGGAGGCGACGACCGTGAACATCAGGACGACGACCGCGAGCGCGATCCAAGGGCTGAAGTGGTAGGCCGACAGACCGGCCACGGAGAGGACGAGGAGGACCTCGCCGGGCGCGTACGCCACCGAGGAGAGCGGGTCGGAGGCGAAGACGGGGAGGGCGATCCGCTTCGAGAGGAGCGTTTCTCCGAGCTTGTCGCTGCGTAGGGCCCGTCCGATCAGGATCCGTTTGGGCACGTCGGTCAGTTTGGACACGGAGAGGATCGTAAGCGTTCGAAAAGAGCCAAGTTCACCACGACCCCCTATCCATACGGAATCTTTCCGTCTACCACCTCGGATGCGGTCCCCGTCGGTGTTGCCGCTTAAGCTCGGAGCGGGCGACCCGGCAGGGCGTCGCCCGCCGCGGCCCGGGCGGATCGGGCGAGGAAAGTTGTGAGCAGGTTGTTTTCGCAGGTCAGCAAGGCGATCAGGAGTGCGGGGTAACGGGGACGTGCACATCGTCATCATGGGCTGCGGGCGAGTGGGAGCCGCTCTCGCGCAGACCCTCGAACAGCAGGGGCACACGGTCGCGGTCGTCGACCAGGACCCGACGGCCTTCCGTCGCCTGGGGTCGGGTTTCGGCGGTCGTCGCGTCACGGGCGTGGGGTTCGACCAGGACACGCTGCGCGAGGCCGGGATCGAGGACGCCGGGGCCTTCGCCGCGGTGAGCAGCGGCGACAACTCGAACATCATCGCGGCGCGGGTCGCGCGCGAGATGTTCGGCATCGAGAACGTGGCGGCGCGCATCTACGACCCGCGCCGTGCCGAGGTCTACCAGCGCCTGGGCATCCCGACGGTCGCGACGGTCCGCTGGACCGCCGACCAGATGCTGCGGCGGCTGCTGCCCTCGGGCGCCGAGCCGCTGTGGACGGACCCGAGCGGCGGGGTCCAGCTCGCCGAGGTGCACACCTCGGAGGCCTGGATCGGTCACAAGATCAGCCGACTCCAGGACGAGACGGGGGTGCGCGTCGCGTTCCTGACCCGGCTCGGCGAGGCCGTCATCCCCTCGTCGCAGACGGTGCTCCAGGAGGGCGACCTGGTGCACGTGATGATGCGTACGGACGAGATCGCGAAGATCGAGGAGGCCTTCGCCGAGGGTCCCGAGGAGGGTGGTCACTGATGCGTGTCGCCATTGCGGGCGCGGGTGCGGTGGGCCGTTCCATCGCGGGCGAGCTCCTGGAGAACGGGCACGAGGTCCTCCTCGTCGACAAGGCGCCGACCGCCATCTCGGTGGAGCGGGTGCCGCAGGCGGAGTGGCTGCTCGCCGACGCCTGCGAGATCACCTCGCTCGACGAGGCGGCGCTCCAGCGCTGCAACGTGGTGATCGCGGCGACCGGCGACGACAAGGTGAACCTGGTCGTCTCGCTGCTCGCCAAGACCGAGTACGGCGTGCCGCGGGTGGTCGCCCGGGTGAACAACCCGAAGAACGAGTGGCTGTTCAACGAGGCCTGGGGCGTGGACGTGGCCGTCTCGACGCCGCGTCTGATGTCGGCCCTGGTCGAGGAGGCGGTGAGCGTCGGCGACCTGGTCCGGCTGCTCCGCTTCAGCCACGGCGACGCGAACCTGGTCGAGCTGACGCTCCCGCCGGAGTCGGCCGTCGCCGGCACCACGGTCGGGGACGTGGACTGGCCGCAGGACACCTCGCTCGTGACGATCATCCGCGGTTCGCGGGTGCTCACGCCGAGCCCCGAGGAGACCCTGGAGGCCGGTGACGAGCTGCTGTTCGTGGCCGCGCAGGCCCGCGAGGAGCAGCTGGAGGACCTGCTCCAGGTGCGCCGCGAGACGCCCTGACGGCAGGCCGTCGTACGGGGAGGGCCCGGACCTGTTCGTCAGGTCCGGGCCCTTCTTCGCGCATGTACCCACGTGTACGGGCGGGGCTCAGGCCCCCGGTCGTACGGGCGGGTCTCAGGCCTCCGGCCGGCCCTCGGCCGCGGCCGCCTCCTCGCGGGCCTTCTCCGCGCGCTCCTCGGCCTCCATCTCGGCGAAGACGTCGATCGGCGGCGGGGCCTTCGCGAGGAACACCCAGGTGAGGTAGACCGCGAGCAGGAACGGCGGGATCTTCAGGGCGACCGAGACCCAGCCGAACCGGGTCGGGTCGGCCCACCAGTACAGCGGGAAGAGGACCGCGCACTTGCCGAGCAGGATCAGGCCCCAGGCCCAGCTCGCCTTCGTGTACGCCTTCTTGCGGCCCGGGTTGCGGGTGCGCCAGGAGAGGTTCTCCTTGAAGACCGGGCCGAGGATCAGGCCGATCAGGGGCACTCCGGCGATGGCGGTGACGATGTACGCCAGGGCGAGGCCGAGCGTGTACAGCATGCCCGGCAGGTAGAAGTCCTTGGCGTTGCCCGTCATCATCGCGAAGACCACGCCGAAGGCGACGCCGAAGACGCCGCTGAAGGCGTGCTTGACGGTGTCGCGGCGGATCAGCCGGACGGCGACGAGGACGAGGGAGACGGCGAGCGCCGCGATCGCGGAGATCTGCAGGTTCTTGTTGATCGTGAAGATCGTGACGAACAACAGACCCGGCACGACCGTCTCGACCATGCCCCGCAGACCGCCGAAGGCCTCGAACAGCGCGGCCTCGGTGACCTCCTTCGAGGCGCGTTCGTCCTGGTCCGGGCTGGTCGGCTTGTCGAGGGACGTCACCGGCTACTCCTGTCCGAGCGGTCGGAGCTCGTATTTGGGGTTGAAGAGGACCCGTCGGCCGTGGCTCATGGAGATCCGGCCGGAGGCGATCAGCTTGCGGCCCGGCTCGATGCCCACGATGGAGCGGCGGCCGAGCCAGACGACGTCGAGCGGCGCCGTGCCGTCGAAGAGCTCGGCCTCCAGGGCGGGCACACCGGCCCGGGGGCGCAGCGTGACCGTGCGCAAGGTACCAGTCACCTTGACTATCTGGCGGTCGGAGCACTCGGAGATACGCGTGCACCCCGACGCCTCGGCGTCCTCCTGGAGCTCCTCGGACTCCAGGTCCTCGGGAGAGGAGGAGAGCCGGTCGAGCATCCGGCGGAACCTGCCGGCCGGCTTCTCTGTACGCGGTGCAGCACTCATACAGAAAGCGTACCGGCCGCCGCTGTCACGGGGGCCGGGCCCGGTGACAAGGGGAGCAGGGCCCGGATCCGGGGAGGCGACGGTCCCGGGTCCGGAGAGGGAGACGGTCCCGGACGCCTCTCCGTTCACCGTTCGAAGCGGTACCCCATGCCCGGTTCGGTGACGAAGTGGCGCGGGTGGGACGGGTCGCGCTCCAGCTTGCGGCGGAGCTGCGCCATGTACACCCGGAGGTAGTTGGTCTCCGTGCCGTACGAGGGTCCCCAGACCTCCTGGAGCAGCTGCTTCTGGCCGACCAGGCGGCCGACGTTGCGGACGAGGACTTCGAGGAGGTGCCATTCGGTGGGGGTGAGCCGCACGTCCCGGCCGTCGCGGTGGACCTTCTTCGCCGCCAGGTCGACGGTGAAGTCCTCGGTCTCGACCAGGGCGACCCCGCCCTCGGGGACGCCGACCGGTTCGTTCCGGCGCACGGCGGCGCGCAGCCGGGCGAGCAGCTCGTCCATGCCGAAGGGCTTGGTGACGTAGTCGTCGGCGCCCGCGTCGAGGGCCTCGACCTTCTCGTCGGAGGTCTGCCGGGCCGAGAGGACCAGGATCGGCACCCGCGTCCAGCCGCGCAGGCCCTTGATGACCTCGACGCCGTCCATGTCGGGCAGACCGAGGTCGAGGACGACGACGTCGGGGTGCCGGTCGGCGGCGAGCCTGAGGGCGGTGGCGCCGTCGGGGGCGGAGTCGACCTCGTACTTCCGTGCCTTGAGGTTGATCACCAGGGCGCGGACGATCTGGGGCTCGTCGTCGACCACGAGGACCCGGGTCATGGGGGAATGCCTTCCTTTCGGCCGCCGGGCGGGCGGAGGGGACTGCGGGGAGGGAGCGGGGTTCGCGGTTTCAGGTCACCGCGTGGGCCGGGAGGTCTGCGGAGGGTGCCGGGGGTCCGCCCCGCGCGGCCCGCAGGGTGAGGACCATGGTGAGGCCGCCGCCCGGGGTGTCCTCGGCGCCGAGGGTCCCGCCCATCGCCTCGACGAAGCCGCGGGCCACCGCCAGGCCGAGGCCGACGCCGGAGCCGCGCGGGGCGTCGCCGAAGCGCTGGAAGGGTTCGAAGATGCCGTCCTTGGCCTCGTCGGGGACGCCGGGGCCGCGGTCCACGACCCTCAGTTCGACCCGGTCCCCCAGGGTGCTGGCGGCGACGGCGACGGGCACGCCGTCGGGGCTGTACTTCACGGCGTTCTCCACGATGTTGGCGACGGCCCGCTCCAGGAGGCCCTTGTCGACCTCGACCATGGGCAGCGTCTCGGGTATGTCGAGCTCGGCGCTGCCGTCCGGCACTCCCCCGAGGGCCATGGGGACGACCTCGTCGAGGTCGACGACCCGCATGAGGGGGGCGACGGTGCCGGTCCGGAGCCGGGACATGTCGAGGAGGTTGCCGACGAGGTGGTCGAGGCGGTCGGCCCCGGCCTCGATGCCTTCCAGGAGCTCGGCCCGGTCCTGCTCGGACCATTCGACGTCGTCGGAGCGGAGGGAGGAGACGGAGGCCTTGATGCTCGCGAGCGGGGTCCGCAGGTCGTGGCTGACGGCGGCGAGCAGGGAGGTGCGGATCTTGTTGCCCTCGGCCAGCTTCCGGGCCTCCTCCGCCTCGCCGACGAGGCGCTGCCGGTCGAGGACGACGGCGGCCTGGGCGGCGAAGGCGCCGAGGACCCGCCGGTCCTCGGCGGGCAGCACCCGGCCGGACAGGGCGAGCGCCAGGCGGTCCCCGACCGGCATGTCGACGTCCGCCTCCTCCGGCCGGGTCGCCGGGTGGGGGCCGACGCTCGCGGCGGGCGTCCACGGTTCGACCTCGTCCTCGCGCTCCAAGAGGGCGACCGACTCCATGGAGAAGGTCTCGCGGACCCGTTCGAGGAGGGCGTCGAGGCTGGTCTCGCCGCGCAGCACGCTGCCCGCGAGATACGAGAGCGCCTCGGACTCGGCGCGCAGCCGGGCGGCCTGGTGGGTGCGGCGGGCGGCCAGGTCGACCACCGAGGCGACCGACATGGCGACGCCGAGGAAGACGGCGAGGGCGACGATGTTCTTGGGGTCGGCGATGGTGAGCCGGTGGACGGGCGGGGTGAAGAACCAGTTGAGGAGGAGGGAGCCGGCGGCGGCCGAGGCGAGCGCCGGCAGGAAGCCGCCGAGCAGCGCGGCGGCCACAGTCAGGGCGAGGAACAGCAGCATGTCGTTGGCGAGCCCGAGGTCGGCGTCGACATGGGTGAGGAGCAGGGCGAGGCAGGCGGGTCCGGCGACGCCGATCGTCCAGGCGGCGAGGGTCCGGGAGCGGCCGAGGCGGGCGCCGCGCGCGACGGGCAGGCCGCGTCCCTTGGCGACCTCGCCGTGGGTGACGATGTGGACGTCCAGGTCGGGCCCGGAGTCGCGGGCGACGGTCTGGCCGACGCCGGGGCCGAGGACGTACTGCCAGGTCCGGCGGCGGCTGGAGCCGAGGACGATCTGGGTGGCGTTGACCCCGCGGGCGAACTCCAGGAGCGCGGTGGGGACGTCGTCGCCGATGACGTGGTGGAAGGTGCCGCCGAGGTCCTCGACGAGGGTGCGCTGGACGGCCAGCTCCTTCGGGGAGGCCGCGGTGAGGCCGTCGCTGCGGGCGATGTAGACGGCGAGGACCTCGCCTCCGGCGCCCTTCTCGGCGAGGCGGGTGGCCCGGCGTATGAGGGTGCGGCCCTCGGGCCCGCCGGTCAGGCCGACGACGATGCGCTCCCGGGCCTGCCAGGTGGAGCGGATGTTGTGCTCGCCCCGGTACTTGCGGAGGTACTCGTCGACCCGGTCGGCGGTCCAGAGCAGCGCCAGTTCGCGCAGGGCGGTGAGGTTGCCGGGACGGAAGTAGTTGGAGAGGGCGGCGTCGACCTTGTCGGAGGTGTAGACGTTGCCGTGGGCCATCCGGCGCCGCAGCGCCTCCGGGCTCATGTCGACCAGTTCGATCTGGTCCGCCCGGCGCACGACCTCGTCGGGGACGGTCTCCCGCTGGCGCACGCCCGTGATCGCCTCGACGACGTCGCCGAGCGACTCCAGGTGCTGGATGTTGACGGTGGAGACGACGTCGATGCCGGCCGCGAGCAGTTCGGCGACGTCCTGCCACCGCTTGGGGTTGCGGGAGCCGGGCGCGTTCGTGTGGGCGAGTTCGTCGACGAGGGCGACCGCGGGGCGGCGGGCCAGGACCGCGTCGACGTCCATCTCGGTGAGGGCGGCCCCCCGGTGCTCCAGGGTGCGGCGCGGGACCTGCTCCAGGCCGCTCAGGACCGTCTCCGTGCGCGGCCGTCCGTGGTGCTCGACGAACGCCACCACGCAGTCCGTGCCGCGCTCCACCCGGCGGTGGCCCTCGGAGAGCATCGCGTAGGTCTTGCCGACGCCCGGCGCAGCGCCGAGGTAGATGCGTAGCTTGCCGCGTCCCATGGACCGACCATACGTCCAGCCGATCGGGTGTCCCGCACGCGGAGAACGGTCCGGGGCGGTATTGACGTGATCCTGATGCGGGCCCCGGCCCGTGCGTCCCCGGTGCCCGGCGCCCGGTCTCAGTGCTCGGTGATCTCGCCGTCGCGCAGCTCCAGGACCCGGTCCGCCAGGCCCAGGAGCTGGGGGTCGTGGGTGGCGACCAGCGCCGTGCAGCCCTCGCTGCGGACCACGGCGCGCAGCAGCTGCATGACGGCGAGCCCGGTCTCCGCGTCGAGCTGGCCGGTCGGCTCGTCGGCTATGAGCAGGGCCGGCCGGTTGGCGAGGGCGCGGGCGATGGCGACGCGCTGCTGCTGGCCGCCGGAGAGCTCGCCCGGCCGCTGGGCCGCGTGGTCGGCGAGGCCCACCAGGCCGAGCAGCAGGGCCACCCGCTCCTCGCGCTCCTTCGGGTCCGCCTTGCGCAGCCGCAGGGGGACGCCGACGTTCTCCGCGGCGGAGAGGATCGGGAGGAGGCCGAAGGACTGGAAGATGAAGCCGATCCGGTCGCGGCGCAGCCCCAGGAGCCCGCTCTCGCCGAGCGTGGAGAGGTCGGTGCCGTCGATGACGATCCGGCCGCCGTCGGCGCTGTCGAGACCGCCCACGAGGTTGAGCAGCGTCGTCTTGCCGGAGCCGGAGCGGCCCTTGAGCGCGACGAGCTCGCCGCGCGGGATGTCGAAGGAGACGCCGCGCAGGGCGTGGACCGCGGCCTCGCCCGTGCCGTACGAGCGGCGCAGGTCCTCGACGCGGACCATGGGCAGGTCCGCCGGGTCCTCGACGACGGCCGTCGCGGACCCCGTGCTGCTCTCGCTCACCCTGTGCTCCCCCTCGTCGAACGTGTGCGCCCGCCAGTATGGTCCGCCGCGGGTCCCGGGGACCAGGGCCGTGGCTCCCACCTGTGGAAAACCGGGAGAGTCGCCGGGAGGGCCGGTCGAAAAGGCCGGTGGGCCCGGTGGCCGTACGGCGGTTCGGGGAAACGGCCCCCCGCGGGGTCCGGGGGGGTGCGGGGGCCCCCCGTGAGCGGGAGTAGGGGATATACCGGGCCCGCCGGG
>NZ_JBFBJO010000017.1:0-128069 GCF_040702165.1 Streptomyces sp. NPDC086147
GGTGCCCACACCGCCCTCTGGACCGTCTGCGCCGCCGCGCTGCTGCCCCCGCTCTACCTCTTCTCCACCGGGGTGGGCCGCCAATCCCTCCGCTGCGCTCCAGGAGGCCGGTGGGGCCGGCCGCTGCGCGCCCGGCGGGCCGCGCAGCGCGCGGCCGGGCCGTTCGGGTCGGGTGGGTGCGGCTGGTGAGGTCTCCAGTACGGGAGTTGGGGGGGGGCGCTTCCCGGCGGGTCTGCTGCGCTCCCCCGCCTGACGGTCCTTCCGGCTGCGCCTCCAGTCCCTTGGGGCCCGCTGGCGCGGGCCGGGCTGGCTGTGAGGGGGTGGGTCGCTCGTTCGTGTGGGTTCCAGTGTACCGCGTGCATCCGTGAGATGCAGCATGTACCGTTGGCGGAAACACAGGACACCCCTCAACCACCCGGTGGCGGCGCGATTTTTGATAGATGGTCAGCGCCCGAGTTCTGCCCACCACTCGTGCGAGGAATCCTAGATTAGGAAGCTGTGCGCCCGAGCCACAGAACGGAACCTCAGATATCGGAAAGCTTGAATTCCGACGTACGGAGGTACCGGAGCCGAACGGCCCCTCGGGCCGGGCGGCGGAACCGCCCACCGGCACCAGCCACGCCTCCTCGCTTTGAGCGTCACGGCCGGCACCACCCGAGACTCAGAGCCGCTGCTGCTGTCCACGACCCGCACCTGGGCGTGGAGCCGCACGCGAAGCGAGCTCAGCCACGGAGGCCGGCTCCCCCGATCCGCAGGTCAGCAGCGGCGACGCGCCCGCCGTGACCAGCGGTTTTTGCGGCGCGGTGCGCGGCGTGACGGCGGGGGCCCAGGTGGTGGCCGGTGTCTAACTAATCGTTTCAGAATGAGGTTCGAAGGCGCCTCAAGCAGATGATGCTGTAGGCGAGTTGGAGCAGCCCGAGGTGGAGATCTGCACGTATCTCGTAGCGGATCCGCAGTCGTTTGAACTGGTGGAGCCAGGCGAAGGTCCGCTCGACGACCCAGCGTGTCTTGCCCAGACCGGAGCCGTGCGGGACACCGCGTCGGGCGATCTTGGGTGTGATGCCGCGGGCCCGGAGGATGCGGCGGTACTTGTCGTAGTCGTAGCCGCGGTCGGCGAACAGCCGGCCCGGCCGGTGCCGCGGCCGCCCGCGGAGCCCTCGCATGCGGGGGATCAAGTCCAGCAGGGGCGTCAGCTGGGTGACGTCGTGCCTGTTTCCGCCGGTCAGCGAGACGGCAAGAGGAGTGTTCCGTGCCGGTCGACGATCAGGTGGTGCTTGCTGCCCGGCCGCGCGCGGTCGACCGGCGAAGGTCCGGTGTGAGCCCCCCTTCAGGGCCCGGATGTGCGAGCCGTCGATCGCGCAGTCGTCCATGTCGAGCAGACCGGCCTTGCGCAGCTCGGCCAGAAGAACCTCGTGCAGGCGGGGCCAGACCCCGGCATCGGTCCAGTCCCGCAGCCGCCGCCAGGCCGTCACCCCGCTGCACCCGGTCCGCTCGGCGGGCACGTCCCTCCAGCTCACGTTCTTGCGCAGCACGTACACGATGCCCCGCAAGGCTGCACGGTCGTCCGCCGGCAGGCGTCCGGGGTACCGATGGCGCCGCGGCGGGCGGGGCGGCAGCAGTGCAGCGATGCGTTCCCACAGACCATCAGGCACAAGATCATCCGACACCCGCAACACTCTGCCGCCACCAAGCCCGGCCGCCAAGCCCCAACAGCGAACTCATTCTGAAACGATCAGTGAGGTAAGTGAGGTAGGAGACCGCTGCGCGGAAGTCCTCGGCACGCTGGAAGGGGTCCTCCAGACCGCGGGGCATGCCCTCGGATTCGCTCTGGAAGGCAGCGTCGAAGGCCAGGACGGCGAATCCCTCCTCGACCAGGCGGGTGGCGTACGCCGCCGGCGCCTGCTCCTTGACCCCGGTCGTGGGGTGGCCGACGACGATGGCGGCGAGCGGGCCGTCGACGCCGTCGGGGAGGTAGGGGTCGTGCGGCGCATCGGCTCCTCCATCACCGCGATGCTGTGTTCGACGCGCTCGTGGTGCGGACCTCCGTGCCGACCACCCTGCACCTGCTGAACGTGGCCGCCGGCCGGATCGACGCCTTCTGGCAGTTCGCCGGTGCCCGCGCGGACCTGCTTCCCGGGGCGCTGCTCGTCAGCGAGGCCGGAGGACGCGTTTCCGACGCCGAGGGGCGTCCCCGGACCCTGGAGAGCGAGAGCTTCCTGGCTGCGGCGCCCGGCGTGCACGCCCAGGCCGTCACCACGCTCTCCTGCTGACTCCCACCTCCAGCGGTACCCGCACCGACCCTCACGACCGTCGCACCCACCGGAAGGACCACATCACCATGACCAGGATCGCCGTTCTCGAAAACGGCCGCGTCGGCGGCAGCCTCGCGAAGGCCCTCGCCCGGGCCGGACACGAGGTGACCGTGGCGGACCGCGCACCGGGCGCCGCGTCAGTCGCCGCGCAGGCAGCGGAGATCGTCATCAACGCCACCCCGGGTGCCGGACCAGTCGAACGGCTCGCCACGCTGCGCCCGGAGCTGGAGGGCCGCATTCTCGTGGACGTCTCCAACGCCACCGTCGACGGGCCGGACGGGCTGCCGACCGACCTGATCCACCCCGGCTCCAGCCTCGCCGAGCAGCTTCAGGAAGCCCCCCCCCCCCCCGCATCCACGTCGTCAAGACGCTCAACACGATGCACTACACGGTGATGACCGCACCCGCCGCACTCGACCGGCCCCCGACCGTCTTCCTTTCCGGCGAAGACGCGGAGGCCAAGCAGACGGTGGGCCGACTGCTCGGCGACCTCGGCTGGCAGCGGGAATGGATCACGGACCTCGGCGGGATCCGGACCGCCCGCGCCACCGAGGCCGCGATCCTGTTCGTACCGCACGTGATCCGAACCAACGGGTTCGCCCCTTCGCGATATCGATCGCCCGCTGATCCACGCACGGCACGCCCCTGCCGGACCGACGCCCAGAACAGCCGTCGCGGGCCGGAGCCGACCGATCCGCAGCCAGAACGCGTCCAGGGCGCGACGTGGCAGCTCCGCCAGGTCCCGAACCACGGCGGAGCTGCCGCGTCACGCTCTGATGCGACCGATGCGAGCACGTCGGCGACGTACGGGTCTGCGACGGGGGGCACGAGGCAGAGCGACCGGCTCCGCCCAAGGGCGGGGCCGCACCGCCACAAGGTGTCAGGCCAGAAGTGCGGTCGTCTCGACCTCGACGAGCACATCCGGCTCGAAGAGGTGGCCGACACCGATGAGCGAAGCCGGAGGCAAAGGGATCGGGAGGCCGATCTCGGCAGCCACGGCCTCCACGCCGGCCATGAAGTCGCCGATCTTCTCCGGGGCCCCTCGGGTCACGTAGAACGTCAGGCGCAGCACGTCCGAGAAGGCCGCGTCCGCGCCGGCCAACCCGATGGCGGTGTTGCGCAGTGCCTGAGCGACCTGTCCGGCCGGGTCACCGGGCGCGAGTCCCCGCCGGGCGGGAGACGGGCCGGCCCGGCCTGGACCGCCTGCCGGTGCCGGGTGTCACCCGCGCGGCCCGGACCGGACGCTGGATCCCGCCGTCCGCGAGGACGACATCCCTCGCGGCGGCGCGGGCGGCGCCGATCACCCCGGCGGTGGCCGTGAACACGGCCGCGGGGACGCCGCCGCCGGCCCGGCGGGTGCTGCGGGGGCCGCATCCGGTGCAGTTCAGGTAGACGCGAACAGGCCGCCCTCCTGGAAGGAAGGGCGGTCTGGAAGCCGGAGGCGTACTGCGGGGTCACTTGCTCGGGCAGGTCTCCTGGGTCACCTTGCCGCCCGCCGTAGTGGCGGTGGCCGGGTCCATCGACAGGCACAGGCCCGTCCAGTTGTTGACGAACTTGTAGGCCTGCTGTTCACCGTTCGAGGTGGTGACCTTGATGGGGACGACGTTCCACATCTGGCTGCCGGAGAACCAGCGGGTCTCGCAGTCCCACCAGAACATCTGGGTGCCGGAGCCGGGCGGGGTGCCGTTGTTGTAGGGCACGGTCAGGCACTTGCCGTTGCTCGCCCTGATCCAGAAGTGGCCCTTGCCGTCGAACGAGGAGGGCTTCTCGGCCCCCCACTGGTGGCTGCTGGGCGGGCTCGACTGGCACTCGCGCTGGGTGACCAGACCGCCGGTCTTGGAGTCGTCGAACTCGGGGCCCCGCACCATGCACCGTCCGTACAGCGTGTTCACGTAGGTCTTGTCACCCTTGACCTGCCAGAGCATCCGGTTGCCGCTGCTGAGGGCATCGTCCCTGTTGTGGTCGATGATCGCGTTCACGAGGCCCCAGCCGGGAAAGTCCATCATGACGATGCCGACGCGGCCCTGTGTCTTGTTGAGGTACTTCATCAGGTGGTAGTTCACCCCCGGGACCTCAGTGCTGACGCCGCTCTGGACCTTCGTGTAACCGCCGGCGTAGTAGAGCGGCGACCCCCCGCCGGGGACCCTGTTCGCGGACGTGTACGTCACGTACATGTTGGAGGCGGCGGACATGGCTTCGTCGACGTTCTTCTTGACGTGGTTCCACTTCTCCGTGATGTCCGAAGCGTTGTAGTGGTCCTCGTTGCGGTCGTTGAAGCCCGCGAGCCCGTAGCCCGAGTCCTCGACGCTGTCGAAGCTGCCCAGGACCAGTTTGCCGCGGACCTCCCCGAGCTTGGGGATCGTCGCCGGGCCGCTGCCCTTGATCGAGGGCGCCCAGAACAGATTGGAGTATTTATCCTTGTTCGCGTAGAAGCGGAAGATGTCCTTGACGTTCTGCGGGGTCATCGTGTCCGGGTCGTGCTCGCACTCGTGCAGCGCGGCACCCGAGTAGGGGCACTCGGACTTCAGGCGCATCACGACCGTCTCGGTCGGATGCGCCTTGAGGAAGGACTGCGTCTTCTCCAGGACGTCGTCGAAGTTGGCGTTCTGGTAGAACGCGGCGTGGTGGATCGCGAAGTCCTGGCCGTCGTTGACGACGCGGACCCGGATGTCGAGGGCGCGGATCCCGCGTTCGTACTGCGCCGTCAGCGTCTTCGCGCTGTCGCCGTAGTCCTCCTGCGTCTGCACGGCCGACCCGCCGTGGAGGGAGAGCGTGTCATGGGTGCCGGGGATGGACATCGCCGACAGCCTGGTCTCGCTGGCGACGCCCGACATCCACTCGGCCCGGTCCGGCTGCCCAAGGTTGTTGAAGGCGTCCTTGTTGGTCGACCCGGCCGCCCCTGCGGCCGTGGGCGTCAGAAGTGCCGCGCCCAGCGCGACACTGACCGTCATCAGACCTGCCAGCGTGCGGGATCGTCTGCGCGATCCCGTGCCGGCGCGGGGGGTGGGGCTGGGCATGGGACTCCTGTCCAGAGCGGGGCGATACGTGCCCAGCTTCAGCCCTGCCGCTTACGTTTCTCTCACGTTTCGCTTACGTCCGCCTCGGAGGCCCGCATGAAGACATCGGACGTGTCTGTGTGTGACGGGGCGGGCGGCGAGGTACAGGAAGGCCTCGGGGATGTCGTCGCGTCGTTCCCGACGGATCCGTAGGCAGCGGAAGCCGTACGACCAGGCGGTGGTCCTTTGGCCGTCGTTCCGGAAGACGTCCAGCCCGGAGCCGCGTTCCTGCCCGCGTTCGGCGATGACCGGGCGGATGCCGGGCTGCCCCAGCGGGCGCCGGTGCTTGTCGCGGTCGTAGCCGCGGTCGGCAGGCCGGGTGTCAGGCCGCCGTCCCGGACGGCCCACGACGCCGGCCATGGGCGGAACCTTGTCGGGCAGAGGCGGAAGCCGGGTGAATCGTTGCGGTTGCCGCCGGTCAGGGACACCGCGAGCGGGACACCCCGAGCGTCGGTGAGGACGCGGTGCTTGCTGCGCGGTCGACCGCGCTGGGGAGCTTCGGGCCTCTGCGGCCCGCTCGCACGTGGGGGGAGCCGATCACCGCCCGGGGCCCGCCCGGCATCTGCGATCCGCCCTCGCCCCGTCGTGTCCCGGCGGGGCCGAAGACGAGCCGGGAGGATCCGTCTCTGCTCTTCCGGTATTCGACCGCCGGGCTCGCGGGACGGCCAGGCAGGCGTGGGCGGCCGTAGCAGGGGTCGTGTGGCAGCGCCGTCCGAGGCGACGGTCCTCACCGGCCGAACGCATCACCGGCTCTGCAAGGCCCTCCGGTGCTCGGAGTTCAAGACCTTTGCCGGATAGTTCGCAATCGTCCAAAAGTATACTTCTGTGCCGCCGATCTCACCCGCAGACTGGTGCGGATCGGAGCATTCGCCCATGCAAGTAGGGGAACTGATGCGAAATATCATGCGCAGCACGGCCACGGTGGTCGCCGGAGTCCTGGTCACGGCGGGCGTGACGGTGTTCGGCGTCAGCGGGCCGGCCCAAGCGAGTCCCGCCGACTGCGAAGGCGGCGCGAACGGGTTCGTCGACATTCCCGACAACCTCAGCGGAACGGTCGGGACTCAGCGGACGATCGGCGGGGGCACCAGGATCAGCATCCAGTACGCCACGCTCGGTGGTGTCCAGCGAGGCTGGGCCAAGATCGACGGATGGACCCTCCCCGGTGACAAGGTATGGATGGATTGGACCACCAACGGAGGCTCAAGCTGGTTGCAGTGCGGCCCCTTCGTCGTCGGAGCCCAGGACACCCCGAAGACGAGTGCCGCCAAGAACACCAGCAGCTCGTCCGCCTGGAAGTTCCGCGCCTGCGCAGCGCTGGCACCCGCTGGTCCCCCGCTGTGCACGAACTGGTGGTAGCTCCCTGACACCGTCCCGCCTTGTGCCCCGTACCTGACCCGCCAGGTGCGGGGCGCGGGCGGGCCGTGGAAAAAGGGTCGCCCTGAAGCCAAGCCGAACGGCCTTCCTCCTCGGACGCTGCGCTCGTCGTCGCTGTCGCGGACGCGCCGTGAGCGGTCCGGTGCCGGGCTCACCCGGCAGCTCGGTGTCACCAGCCGTACCGTACGCCGCGACGGCGACCGCTTGCGCGAGCTGGAGCATCCCGTGGAGGGCACTACCGGCCACTCCGGCGGGTACCGGCCGAGCGCGGCCGACCGCGATGCCGCCCCTGCTCCCGGACAGGGCCGAGGCCACTGCCGTCGCGCTGCGCACCGCGGTCGGCCGGCTCACCGGCATGGAGGAGACCCGTTGGGAGCCGGTTGCGGAAAGCGCTCCTCGGGCGATCAGGATGCCGTCGGCGACGACGTGGTCGCCTCCGTCGAGACCGGTGAGTGCTTCGTGGAGACGTGTGCTCAGCCGGCCAGGACATCCAGCGGGTGTCGCACGGGCCCGGTGGATCTCGAACAGGCCTTCGCCCCGGGCCTGGCGGGTGGAGGCGGGGCCCGGGACGGTCGGAACGGGTCAGGCGTCGACGACAGGAGAGGCGCTCAGCCTGATGTTGTCCACGGCCCAGAACCAGTTGTTACCAGCGTGGTGGACCCTGAAGCCCACCTTCACCGAGCTCGCGTCGGTCGGCACCGGGAAGGAGCAGGTGACGAGCCGGTTCTGCTGGTCGCGGCCGTTGTTGGTGTTTCCCGACGTCGCGCTGGAGTAGTGCAGCACCCGGGAGGTGGCGCCGGTGTCGAAGACCACGGTCACCTCGGCTTCCTGCGGGCTCTCCTGCCGGTAATGGGAGTCGAATCCCAAGTACAGCGTCGAAGTCCCTGCCGGGACCGCGACCGCGGGTGTCATCAGCGTCGAGTCGAAGGTGCCACGGCTGGACGGACTGCCTGTGTCGTCCCAGTCGTCCGGGTCGGCGACGGCGACGATGCCCAGGGACCGGTTGAACGCGGCACGTTCTTGGCCGGCGGGAAACCAGAACTGCCGGGACAGGAATGACCAGCCGTTGAGCTCTTCCGTGCCCCGGGGCATTCCTGCCGCGTTGGTGACCGTCCATCCCTCGGGCGCGGTCCGCGTCCAGCCTCTCAGCCCCGGACGGGCCAGATCTGTGGCAGGGGCCAGCCGGTCGGCGAGAGACTCGAAGTTCTCGGCGAGCAGGTAGCCGGTCATCACCGGTCCCACCCGGGCAGCCAGCGACCCGGTCTCCTCCACCGTACCGCCCGCGGTGCGCGCGCCGACGGTCGCCTTCAGCGTTGCCGAGGCGCGTGCAGCCGATACGGGCGCCGTGACCTCCCAGACCACCTTCACCGACGTGCGGGCCGGAACGGAGGTCGGGCTGCCGGCGACGGCCTTGGCGCGCCATCCGTCCGGTACCGCCAGCGCCGCCGACAGGGCGGTGAGCGGGGCGTTGCCCGCGTTGGTGACGGTCGCGGTCACGGCCAGGGGCCTTTCCGGGTACAGCGCGCAGCCATCCGTGTCGGGGGAACTCGCCGGCGCGGTCAGAGCAAGGCTCACCGCGTGGGCGACTTCGGCCCGAACCCGGGCGTCCGCAACCCGCAGCAGGCCGTCGCCTTCGGCGCGGGCAGCGACGGTGAGGGTGGCGGCGGCGGCGTCCGCCGCGGGGGTGACTGTGAAGCGCAGGTCCGCCGAGCCACCTCCTGGCAGGCTCCTCGGTACCGGACCGAAGGGCTTCGCCGTCCAGCCGACCGGTGCCAGGAGTGACACCACGAGGTCCCGCAGCCGGCTCGTCCCTTCGTTGCGCACGTGCACCACGACCTCGGCAGGGCTGCCCTGCACGAGCGGTGCGGTCAGCGCGGGCAGCGGCTGCGGCAGGGTGAGCGTCGCGCTCAGTGCCGCCCCCGTCCCGATCGACGGGTCGGTTCCCCCCGGTCCGTCGTCTGCGGGCCGGCCAGACGTCCTGCGCAAGAAGCGCGGGTCGTCCTCGTCGAGCACCACGATGTCGTACCAGCCGTGCCGGGCGAGCGGTACGGACACGGTCCGACTCCGGCCGGGTGCCAGCCGGACGGTCTGCACGCCGTCCTTGCCGTGCCGTACGTGGGTGGACTCGCCCACCAGGAGCGTCCGGGTCTGCCCCGACGGATTACTGCACTGCACGTCCACGCCACGGGCATGGGCGTGCTCCACGACGTGCGCCTCGGCTCCGATGCCGGTGCCGCGTAGTTCCCACAGCGTCCAGCCGGGTCCGTGCACCTGGAGGTCGTATCCCTCGGAGCCGTACGGCAGGCTACCCGTTGCGTTCTCCTGGCCGGCGACGGTCCAGGTCCGCGGAGCTGCACCGTCTCCCGGGTAGGCGGTGACTGCGGCGGCTCGTCGCCCCCTGTTGTGGAGCTTCAGCCCTAGCTCGGTGCTGGTGACGGCGGCACGCAGCGAGAGCCGGTACGGAGAGGGCCGCGTAGGACGGACACCAGGCTCCTGGGCAGGTCGCTTCTGCGTCGTGGGCGGGACCGGATTCCAGCGGCCGATCGGCGCCGGGACCGCGCCGGGCCGCTCCACCCCGGGCTGCCGGTAGGCGCGGTCGAAGTCGAACACGGAGGTCAGGTCACCGAAGACGCTACGGCGCCAGGCACTGATGTTGGGTTCCTGGACACCGGTCCACTTCTCCAGGAACCGGATCACCGAGGTGTGATCGAAGAGCTCGGAGTTCACAAACCCGCCGACCGTCCAGGGAGACACGACGGTCATCGGAACGCGCGGCCCGGGACCGACGGGACGGCCCCCCACCCAGTCGTCACCATCGCCGGTGTCCGGCCTGGGAGCGACAGGGGCGGGTACATGATCGAAGTAGCCGTCGTTCTCGTCGAAGTTGATGAACAGCGCAGTCTTCGACCAGGTCTTGGGATCCGCAGCGATGGCGTCCAGCAGATCGTAGACAAGGTTGGCGCTACCGACGGGAGTGGAGGAACTGGGATGCTCGGACAGTGCGGCCGTGGGCACCACCCAGCTGACCTTCGGAAGGGTCCCTGCCTCGATGTCGGCCTTGATCCGGGTGAGCAAAGTGCCCGGCTCGGAGCGGTGGGCGCCACGGAGGAACAGTCGGCGCTCCGGCTCGGGAAGGGCATCGACCGCAGTGCGGAACCGGGCCAGGTCGGCCCGCCGCTCGCTGTCGCTCTTCGCCCAGAGCTTGTCGTAGAACTCCTCGGTGGTGGCATGGGCGAACCCGGCAGCGGTGAGGATCTTCCGGCCGATCCGCTTCCAGGGCTTGAAGTATTCCACCGCGTTGTCGGTGAAGTTGTCCCATTCCTGGTAGATCTGCCAGGACACCCCAGCAGCCTCCAGGCGCTCCGGGTAGGTGGTCCAGTCGTAGCCGGCGTGGCTGTAGGAGTAAGCGGCGTTGGTGATGGCCCGGCCTCCGCCGTTGGGCTCGAACCCGGTGGTTCCGGTCCACAGGTAGTTGCGGTTGGGATTGGTGGAGCCGAACACGGAGCAGTGGTAGGCGTCGCAGATGGTGAAGCGGTCGGCGAGTTCGTACTGAAGGGGGATGTCACGCCGGTCGTAGTGGGCCATGGTGCTTTGTCCCTTGGCCGCGATCCAGTCGTTCCACCAACCGTTCGCGCGGGCCTGCACTCCATCGGTAAAGCCGTGCGGCAGCGAGCCGAGGTACTGGATGTCGCTCTCGGCCCGTCCGGCGTCGACGGCCGCCTGCCGCGCGGAGAACGGCAGGACCGCGGGCCCGCCGGAACGGGGCTGCTCGAACACGCTCGCGCCGCCGGGCAGTCGCAGGGCTCTGCGGTCGCCGAAACCACGGACGCCTCTGAGAGTGCCGAAGTAGTTGTCGAAGGAACGGTTCTCCTGCATCAGCACGATGACGTGCTCGATGGCCCGAAGACCACCGCGCGGCATGGGGGCGGCCATGGCCG
Source organism: Streptomyces sp. NPDC086147 (assembly GCF_040702165.1). NCBI lineage: Bacteria > Bacillati > Actinomycetota > Actinomycetes > Kitasatosporales > Streptomycetaceae > Streptomyces > Streptomyces sp. NPDC086147. Next base: position 10,681 of record NZ_JBFBJO010000017.1, read on the forward strand.
TCAGGAGAGAGGGCGGCAGAACGGAGAGCGCGGAGCCCGCGGCAAGGGTGCCGAGGACTTTACGGCGTGAGAAGTCGGACATGGCGGGGAGGCTATGACGTAGCGCGACCCCTCCAAAACCCGTCACGGCAGGGGTTCGCTCACTGTTCACGCTGGAGACTTGTACGAAATCCGCAGGTCAAAGCCATGATCGCGATGGATCTAGGGGGTGCGGCGGGTGTGTGACCCACACGTCCCGCCTGGGCGTCCGGTCCGCCCTGCAGCTTCCGGACCACGTTGACGTCCAGCTCGTGGAAGTACTGCGCCGGCCACATCACCGTTTCGGCTGCCAATGCCTCTGCTGACAGTCGACAGCTGAAAACGACGAGCATCAGCGCGGAAGGCATTTCGTTCCATTCGATACGGAGCAGTGAGTCTTTTTCGTCCTGAAGAGTTGCAGGTCAGCAGGGTGTGGACGGCTTGGACGAGGGCGCTGATGCGTCGGGTGGAGCATCTGGCTCGGTGGAGGATGCGCCAGGTCTTCAGCTGTGCGAAGGCCCGTTCGCCGGGTGCTCTGAGCCGGGCGTGGTCGCGGTTGAAATGCTGGTAGTGCTCGGGTTGTTCGCGGTGGTTCTTGTACGGGGTGCGGACGGTGGCGTCGGCGTCCTGGTAGGCGCGGTCGGCCAGGGCGAGGATCTGTCTGGTGAGGCAGGCCTGGAGGATGCCGTGGGCGCGGGCCGCGGTCAGGTCGTGGGTGCGGCCGGGTGTCGCGCGGGAGAACCACAGTGGTGTGCCGTCGGGGTGGGCGGTGACCTGGACATTCATGCCGTGCTTGCGGTGTTTCATCGAGTAGTACGGCTCGTCCGCACCGGTCCGGTCGATGGGGATCAGGGTGCCGTCGACGATGACGTGGTCGCCTTCACCGAGGCTGGTGAGTGCTTCGTGGAGGCCGGGCGCCCAGCCGTCCAGGACGTCCAGGGTCTCGTCGACGTAGCGCCAGGCGGTGGCCTGTGATATCCCGAAACCGGCTCCGAGCTGCGAGAGCGTCTCGTTCTTCCGTAAGTGCACCAGCGTGAGAAGTGCCTGCTGGAAGCAGCCGAGCCTGCGCCAGCGGGTGTTACGGGCTTGGCGGTGCTCGTGCAGCAGCCAGGCGACATGCTCAATCAGCTCGTGCGGGACGTCGAGCGTGGCAGGATACGGAAACCTTCAGGGCCCCTTCGGTCGCCGGTGTGATGAGTGAGATCACCACGCCGACGACCAGGGGCCCTGCCTCGTCACCACACCCGCTGACCAGCCCATTTCACCCTCCAGCACAGGATGAAAGAGGCTCACTGGGCACGGTCAAAAGCCATGCCCGGCGCGCCCTGCAGCGTCTGACGCGGCACCCGGCTCTCGCATCGGCGCACGGGTAAGCGGGGCGAAGGTCGGGGTCCTTCAGGGCGCGGAAGCCGATTCCGTCTGCTCGTCCGGTGCGGCGCTGCCAGCGGCGTGGGAGGTGCGGGCGTTCTGGGTGAGGTGGTCGGCGATGCCGGTGAGCTCGAGGATGCGCACCATGCGGACAGGTTGGTGGTCCAGGTGCAGGGTGACGCCCGCGGGGTGGGTGCGGCGGCGCAGGGCGAGCAGAGCGGTCAGGGCGCTGGAGTCGATGCCGGTCAGCCCGCTGAAGTCCAGGTGCAGATCCCGTAGGACCGGTCCGTGCTTTTGGTGGTGGGTGTCCAGTGCCTGGTTGACCTCGTGAGTGAACCGGGTGGCGGTCTCGTAGTCGAGGTCTCCCGCAACAGCCAGGTGCAGTGCGTGCGGCTGGACGCTGTGGGCGGTGATGGTGAGGTCAGCAGGCAGGTAGGTCATGCGCTTATTCCCGGGCCGGTGTGATCGGAGGTGGTGTGCAGCGCGTCGGTGGCTGCTGTGAGAAAGGTCAGGGCGCGGGGGAAGTCGCGCAGTTGTCCGGCCAGTACGTCCATGCCCGAAAGCAGGCCGGCGGCGGGAACGCCACGGGCGGTGAGGATGTCGGCGGTCCAGGTGGTGAAGGTGGTGAACAGTTCGGCGTCGTCGACGTAGAGGGCGGCGGCGAGGAAGTCGACGATGTGGGCGAGGTCCTCGGTGGTGCGGTCGCGCTGGGCGAGGCTGTAGGTACGCATCGCGGGCCAGCGTTCCTCCAGCGTCTCCAGGCTCTGCTTCACCAGAGCAGCGCGGCGGGTGGTGACCAGGGTGTATTCCTGGTCGAGAAGGTGGGGCAGATCATCGTCGATCTGCTGACGCTGCCCGGCGCGGTGCTGCGCCAGGCCCTGGTCGAGGTGGTCGGCTGTCTCCCGGGCGTCGGGGGCCCAGGCGTCGGCGTGCAGGAGGCGGGCGTAGCGGCCGTCGGGGCCGAAGGCGCGGCCGCCGGCCATGACAGAGGCGCCGATGGACTGCAGGGCGCTGATCGCCTTGTGGGCGGTGGGCAGCCGGGTGGGCAGGGAGGCGGACAGCAGGACGGCTGTGGGGTTGGTCTGGTGGACGTGGGCAACCAGGTGCGGGGTGGGGGTGTGGCCGCCGAGGAAGTCGACCTGCCAGCCGCGGTGGGTGAGGACCTCGGCCAGCAGCCGGGCCGGCAGCACGTGCCACTCGCCCTCCGCACAGGCCACCGTCACCCGTCCTCGGGTGCGCAGTCGCCGGGGGGCCTGGTGGTGGGCGAGGGCGGCCAGGACCCGGTCGGTGATCGCACTGGCGGCGTGCTCGTCGGCCACACTGATCCGGTCGGCTGCCCACTCGGTGCCGACCCTGTTCTGAACCCCGGCCACGACGTCCAGCAGCAGGACTTCGCGGTCCGTCCCGGCGTCGGCCGCGGCCGTCACCAGGCGCATCGCGGCCGGCTCGTCCCGGCCGATCACCGCCGTCCACAGCTGCTCGGACAACTCCGGCGGTTCAGGAAGAGGACGGGGCGCAGTAGTGGTGGTCATCGGCCTTCCCTGGTGTACGTGCGGGAGTCGTTGTGGCCGCCCACGATGTGCAGTGCGCCGTGTCCGCTGGCCGGGTTGGTGATCGCCAGGGTGGCCATGTCGTCGTGCTCACGGCCGCCGAGCCACTGCGAGGCCAGCATCTGCACCCGCTCCACCACTGCCTCCGCCGGCATCCGCACGCATTCCCGCAACGCGGCCCGCAGCCTCTCCTCACCGTAGAGCTGGTCACCCAGCGGGCCGCCGCGGGCCTCGGTGATGCCGTCGGTGTAGAGCAGGCACGTCTCCCCCGGCGCCAGCACCACCTCCGTGCTTCGGGTGTTGATCTCGGGGAGAGCGCCGATGAGGGTGCCGCGAGTACCGGCTTCTTCCACCCGGCCGTCGGTGCGGACGACGAGCGGGGGCAGGTGGCCGGCGCTGGTCAGTCTGATCCGCACCTGTCCCTGGCGGCGCTGGACGGAGGCCAGGACCAGGGTGGCGAAGCGGGTGTGGTCGGAGGTGAGCACCGCGTCGTTGAGGAGGTTCAGTACGCGCTGGTGGTCTGTGGACAGTGGCAGCAGTGCGTGCAGGACGCTGCGGATCTTTCCCGTCAGAACGGCTGCTTCCAGACCCTTGCCCGCCACGTCGCCCAGGACGACGAAGGTCTCCTTCGTGGCGTCGGTGCCGGGGTGGACGTCGTAGAAGTCGCCTCCGACGCGCTCGTGGTCCCTCGCGGCCCGGTAGATGCCGGCGTACTCCACGCCGTGGACGCGCTCGAGTTTCGGCGGCAGGAGCTCGCGCAGCAGCGTGGCGGTGATGGAGGCCTGCTCGGCGTAGAGGCGGGCCGCGGACAGGGCGGCTCCGGCTCGGGCGGCGAACAGGCGCGCGAAGACTTCTTCGCCGTCGCTGAAGGCCTGGCGGGTGCTGGAACGCAGCAGGATGAGCACGCCGGCGGGCATGCCGTAGCCGGGCAGGGGTGTGACGATGACCGATCCGATCGGGCCGGTGAAACCAGGCGGGACGGCCCAGTCGGGGATGTCTCCCGGATCGATCCACCGTGTCGGCACCGGGGGAAAGCCCTGCAGGGCTTCGGTCAGGCCCGGAACCGTGTGCGGGTCGATCGGCGCGGTCTTCTGCGTGACCTCTCCGCCGACCTGGGCGTAGGTGAGGGTGTGGCGGCGTCCCTGGGAGGGAGCGACGATGACGGCGGCATCGGCGAGATGGTCGGCGGCCATGCGCACTGTCACCTCCGTACACCGTTCGACGTTCAGCGAGGAGAACAGCGCGCTGGAGATGTCCACCAGCAGGCTGGTGCGCTCGCGTTCGCTCTGTAGTGCCTGTTCCGCGAGGTGCAGGTCGGTGTTCTCCACCAGCCACCACACCGTGTACTCGTCCTCGCCCGGCGACGGATGCGCCTCAAAGGTGCGGCCCGCCACCGTGCCGGAGACGGTTTGCGGTGAGGTGGCTTCCGGATCCAGGTGCCGGTGGGCGCGGGCGAGCCAGTCCGGCAGCGCGCAGGCCGCCGGATCTCCGCCGGCCTGGATGAGCAGGTGGCGGGCGGCGTCGTTGGTCTCGATGATGTTCCCGTCGCGGTCTGCGACGAGAACGGGATAAGGGGCGTTGCTCCACGCCGTACTGACGTGAACACCACCACCGCGCGGACTGTCAGGGGTACCAGGGGAGGGAATCACATAGGAGGGGACGCATCGTGCGTACCCCACCACCTTTCTTCCGCTGGAAAATAGTTGACCGGCTGCAACCGTCTCGCATCCGCTGGTCCTATGCAATGTCAGGCCAAAGCCAGCACGACTTCCCCACGCCATTAGCCATATATCGCCCTTCTCGCAGGCCCGGTAGTACTGGCCCCTACCGGCGGAGCAGTGACGTCGGTCTCTCCTTGGGCCTCTTTGTTCGGCGATGCCCGCAGGACCGTGGCGAAAGACGCCCTGAGCTGGTTCGGAGAGGAGCCGGTCTGTAAAAATGCCCGGATGAACGATGAGGTGGAAGTGACTGTGGCCGTGGTCGACGGCATACGGACGGTGCGGGTCGCAGGGGAGTTCGACACCGACGAGGCCGACATTCTGGCCCACGCCCTCGCCCTGCCCCCTGATGGTTCTCCGGCCGGCACCGTGGTGGACCTGGCCGGGGTCGCCTTCGCCGATTCCTCCTTCCTGCACACCCTGTTCACCGCCCGGCAGCATCACGAGCGGGCCGCCGTCCCCCTGGTCCTGGCCGGGCTCACGCCGTTCCTGCAGCGAATGCTGGAGCTGACCGACCTCACCCGAGCCTTCACCATCGCCCCCACCCCGCCTGCGGCCGCGGACCTCATCCGCACGCGCGTTCCCCTGCCCCGCCGGCGGTGAACCGCGTACAACCCGCCCGCACGGGAAAACGCGATGGTGACCATATGAAGGAGAAGGGCGGACGAGCATGACGACGCTGGAGTCTGATACGGGGCGGCATACGCTGCCCGCCACCGCGGGCGCCGCCCGCGACCAGGTCCGCGACCTCCTGCACACCACCGGACGCGCTCCCCCGCCCCGAACGGTCACCGACGACATCCTGCTGGTCGTCTCCGAACTCGTCACCAATGCCTTCCGGCACGGCGGCGGGCTGACCGGCTTCACCGCCCATCTCACCGATGATGCCCTCATCGTCCGCGCCACTGACGCCTCCCCCGTGATTCCGCGGACGAGGACGGACAGCCATCCCACCGCGCCCGGCGGGTTCGGCTGGCCGCTGATCCAGAAACTCAGCCGCCGGCTCACCGTCACCCCCCTCGGATCGGGAAAGACCATCCAGGTCGTCCTGGACACCACCGAGCCACGCGTCTGACCGGATACCGCGATCCCCGGTGGACGGGCTCGCCGCCGAAAACGTCAGGCAAAGCCCTCCGTTTCTTCACAACAGCTTGTTCCGAACCGTGTTCGGGGTGTCGATGCGGACGGCGAGCAGGACGATTCCGTCGTCGTGAGCGCGACCGGCGATGCGGTCGGCGATCTGTTCCAGAAGACTTTTCACCGGGGTACTACTGTTCTCGCCCAGCAGCCGGGAGGCCCGTTTCAGTCCTCTGATCGATGGAGGTGCCGGGTTCTTCGGCCAGGCCGCCCGCACAGAGCAGCAGGTCATGTTCCTGGAGCCGGTGCCCGGGCCGGCCTTGCAGGTCTACAGTGGAAGGGGCAGCGCCGGGAATACCTGACCGCAGGTTCACCGGCCCATAAAGCGGGGGACCTTGCTGTGCTCCATGTCACCACGCGCACCGGCGACCGGGTCACCGCAGCGCTGCCCGAAGACGTCGACCTTCACACCGCTCCTCTACTACGCGCCGTGGGGGCCCGCATGATCGACGAAGGCTGCCGCCACCTTGTCCTGGACGCCTCCAAAAGCCGCTTCCTCGACTCCAGCGGCGTCACCCTGCTCATCCACTGGTACCAGCGCCTGACCCGGCTCGACGGCACCCTGAGCCTGACCGAGGTCAACGCCAACGTCTACGACCTGCTCCACCGCCTCGGCCTGGACACCGTCATCACTACCACCCTGCGCACGCCCACCCCAGATCCACCCGGCCCGTAGAACTGCGCCCCATGTGATGCGGCGATCGCCGAGTGAGGCCGATCCTTCTGAACACTGGCAATCCACGCGTCCGAGCAGGCATTGCATCCGCCGCTGAGCCGGCTCGGCACGAAGAGCGGGAAGCAGAGGCCTTCTGCCTTACGACGATTCGGTCTGAACCGTCCCCAAAGCGTCGATGCGAACGGCGAGCAGGGCGATGTCGTCATCGTGAGCCGGACCGGCGACGCGGTCGGCGATCTGCTCCAAAAGACCTTCCGCCGGGATGCTGTTGTCCTCGCCGAGCAGGCGGGAGACCTGGTCGATCCTCTGGTCGAGGGGGGTGCCGGGTTCTTCGACCAGGCCGTCGGTGTAGAGCAGCACCGTGGAGCCCGGCTCCAGGCGTGCGTGGTGCTGGGTGCGGCGGGCGGGCAGGCCGGGGCAGAGCAGCAGGTCGTGTTCCTGGAGCTGGCGGACGGGGTGCCCGGGTCGGGCCAGGAGCGGGGGCGGGTGGCCGGCGTTGGTCCAGGTGAAGTCCCAGGCGCCGTCGCCGAGGGGGGTGAGGTGGGCATGGACGAGGGTGCCGGAGATGCTCATGTCCAGGTCAGTGATCGCGCCGTACAGGGCGTCGACCGCGGCGGCCGGTCCGCCGCGGTAATGGTCGTGACTGGCTTGGCGCAGCATGCTGCGGGCCTGCCCCATCAACGTGGCGGCCTGCATGTCGTGGCCGGTGATGTCACCGACAGTCAGCGCCAGCCTGGTGGCAGGGGTACTAGTGTGGGCGTCGGCGCCGGAGGGGCGGGTGGGGTTCAGCCGGTAGGCGTCGTACCAGTCACCGCCGACCATCTCCTGATCAGCCGCCGTGCGGTACAGCGCCGCAAGGTGCAGACCCCGAACGGTAGGCAGGTCGGTGAGCATGGCCTGCTGGAGTCGGCGGGCCACGTCGATGCGTCCGTCCAGGAACAGGGCGCGTTCGACGGCATCGGCGGTATAACGGGCCAGGACGGTCAGCACTGCCCGTTCGGAGATGTCGATCGTGCGGGGAGTGTCCCAGGCGAGGATGAGGGTGCCCAGCGCACGGCCGTAGGTGTCGGGCAGAGGCACGCACACGGCTGAGCGCAGGTTCATGGCGTCGAACTCGGCGACCGTGTCGGGGTGGTAGTGGTCCACCAGGGTCTGTCGGTCGGGAACCAGCACGATCCTGTTCTCCCGCGCCGCCTGGGCGCTGGGCCACTGCTCGTGAGAGTCGTAGACCGGAAAGCGCTCCTCCAGCGAGACGTACGAGGCCGCCTGGTCGGTCACCCGCCGCAGCGCACCTTCCTGACGCAGCACCAGCCCCACGTAGGCCGGCCGCAGATCGCCACTGACCAGATCGCTGACCTGGCGGCGCACCTGTTCCAGGCCGGAGGTACGGGCCATGGTCTCCGCCGCCCGCAACAACAACCGCGAGTTCCCCAGCAGCGCCGCTGCCTGGGCACGGGCCTGCTGCGCCTCTTGGGCCAAGGCCCGCAGCCGTAGCTGCGCGCTGCACGCCTGCGCCAGGTCCTCCAGCGTCTCCAGGTCCTGTTCGCTCCAGGCACGAGGGGCGGAATCGAGGGCGCACAGGGCTCCCAGCACCGTTCCCTCACCGTCCGTCAGCGGCACCGCCGCACAAGCCACCGTGCCGAACCAGGCAGCAGGAGTGAAATCCCGCATCCGTGCGTCGGCGCGCACGTCTTTCACCACCAGCGGCTCGCCCGAAGCGGCAATCTGTTCACACGGTGAACCGGTCAGATCGGTCTGCCGGACGAGGGACCACGGTTCCCCCAGGCCTACCGCCCCGGGCAGGAGCTGCCGGTCCTGATCCACCAGGGCAACCACGGCCGCCGGCACGCCCAGCACGCCGGCCGCCAGACGTGCGAACCGGTCCATCCCCCCGTCCGCGGCAGTACCCGGACCCACCTGCTCGAGAAACGCCGAAGAGTCCTTCACGCCGTCTTCCGCACCGCTCTTCGAACCGTCGTTGTCAGAACGCATCCCCTGCCGCAATCGGTGGTCGCAATCCGCCCAGCGCGTCTGCGCTGGGCGGTTGACGAAACATCTGTCAGCGTAGAACAGCCACGGGTCTTGTCACCGGAGGGTGGACACCTGTTCGTGTCGTTGTGCGGCAAGTGTGAGAGTAGCTGACCGCTGCTCGTAGAGGACGGTGCCGCTGCCCTCGTCACCGAGCTGATGGCCCTCGCGCACCGCACGGGGCCGGAGTTCGGGGAGCGGTTCATGGAACGCCTTCAGCACCTCCTTGACACAGACAGCTTCACCGCACCGAAGCAAGGAGACCCGTCATGACCGAGCGGCCCGCCATCCTCCGCTACTTCGCCTTCGACCGCCTGTCGACCCATCTCGCCCAGATCAGCGAGCCCTTCCACGGCCTCGCCCACACCATGGCCGACTGGCTTCTGCCCGAGCCGAGCTGAGCGCAGGCCTGCGCGAGCTCCTGGAAGCGAAGGACTGCGCGGTCCGGGCAGCGCTCGACTCGGGTCCTCTGGCGTCCGTCTCGGCCCAGCAGCCCGCCACTGCGTGTCCGCACTGCCCCGACGGGCACGCCCCGCCCGACCGAGGCTCCCAGCCCTGGGGCGCGTTCCTCGGCCCCGAACGTGACGGCGACGGACAGCACACCACCATCCACGTCATGCGCGTCGGCAGCGCCCACGTCGCTGAATCCGATGCGCAGTGGCTGCTCGGCCGGATCAACCGGGACACCCACCGCCACGGGGCCGGCAGGGGACAAGCCCTTCACCAGCCGGTGGCGGGCTCTCGGCCGTCAGCCCTCGTCGAGGACGCGGCGGGCGGCTTCCATGTAGGCCTGCCTGGCATCCTCGACGGCGTCTCCGTCTACGCGGCCCGCATGATGGTTTGCCACAGCCTTCACATAGAGGAACGCCATTTCGCCAACGGAGTCAGGACCTTCGAGGATGACCGCTGTCTCAGTACCGGCCATCCTGGTCATCGTGTCTTCGTCGAACGTCAGATGAGCGGTCTGGGCGGCGGTCAGGAAGTCGACGTAGGCCTGCCGTCGCCGTTCCTCGGCCCGGGCGCGCCGCTGTTCGTCGAGGGTGGCCTGCACAGTCGATATCAGCGCCGCAGCCTGCGCTTGCCCCGCCTTCTCTGCTGCGGCGGCCTGGCGGTGGCCGGCCCTCAACGCGAAGAACCCCGTCACGAAGCCGCCCGCTACCGCCGACCCCGCAGCGATCAAGGCGATCTGAAGCTCGCTCATGCCGGGATCCTGCCATGGACCTACGACGCAATTCCGAGCCCTGGAAGAGCGTTGTGTCCTCGCCAGGGCGTTTGATTACTCGGGCGATGCCGGCCGCTTGGGGTGGTCCGTTCCGGCATGTGAGGATCCGCTTGTGGAGTGTGATGTATGCGGGCGGTCGATGTGGCGGTGGCCGGTGCCACCGACGGTCCGGGAAGAGGGGACCTGGTCCTGCTTGTGGTGCCATGCGGTCACCCATGTGGGCGACGAGTGGTTCGAGATTTCGCGACCGTCGTATCTGCCTCTGGGGATGCGCTGGGAGAAGGCCGTCGCGGATGGCCTCACCGCTGGTGTCTCCCATGCCTTCGGCATCTTCGACAGGACGCTGTGCGGCATCCAGGAAACCGGCATGTCACCGTCCGACCACTGGTGGCTCCCGGAACGGGAAGACGTCTGCGGCGCCTGCCGGGAAGCGGCGGATGTCATCGATGATCGCTGGCCGCAGGCGATGAGGGGAGAGAACGCGCGCGTCAGTGTGGCCCGGCGGCCATGAGTCCTCCCCGTTCGGAGTTGGCTGTCCGCAGCGGCTCCGCGGTGATGCCGAGATCCGCGGCCACCGCCGCGTACGTCCGCTTGCCGACCGCGGCACGGTGGAGTGCGACCGACCGCTCCAAAGGGCCGGCCTCACGATCGCTATCCGCCCTCCGGACTGTTCCACGCCACTGACTCCTCCCCCACGACCGACCGCCCGTGCGAACTCCACGCGCACTGAACGGACAAGCGCTTCACGGGAGCCTTGCACCGTTCACGTTGTTGTGGCTCGGACGCGAGTGCCAAAGGTGAATTCGCAGGGCTCACGATCTGCGCGGAGCCGGATGCTGGCAGCCTGTCGTCAGTGAATCGTGTACGACGGCGAACCCGTGGGGTGGGCTTCTTCCGCCGTGGGCCAGCGTCCTGCCCGGGCGCTGAAAGGGTAGGCGTGACAGCACGACAGACCATGAACAAGGAGTTTCCTCCTCTCACCGTTCCGCGGGACGTCGGGCTGTCCGGAAACCCTGGGGGGATGCCACGGCACGTCGCGTGCGTGATGGACGGGAACGGCCGGTGGGCGGAGCAGCGGTCCCTGCCGCGCACGTCGGGTCATCGTGCTGCGGAGACGACGGTCATCGACGTCATCGAGGCGGCGCGTGCGGCCGGGGTGGGATGGCTGAGCCTGTTCGCGTTCTCCACCGAGAACTGGAGTCGCCCGCAGACCGAGGTCGAGTTCCTGATGCATCTCGTGCGCCGGGTGGTGCGCAAACACGCTCCTCTGTTGCACGCCCGGGGCATCCGCTGCCGCTTCCTCGGCATGACCGATCCCCGCATTCCTTCCGGCCTGGCCGGGGACATCGCGGACCTGACGACGCTCACCGACAGGAACCGGCAGATGACGCTGACCGTCGCTTTCGACCACGGCGGCCGCAGGGACATCGTCGAGGCCGCACGGTCACTGATCCGCAGTGGGGCGTCGGCCGAGTCCGTGACCGAGGAGAGCTTCGCCGCGCACCTGCCCTTTCCCGACACCCCGGACGTGGACCTCGTCATCCGGACCTCCGGCGAACAGCGCATCTCCAACTTCATGCTCTGGCAGGTCGCCTACGCCGAGTGGGTCTTTCCGCCGGTGCTGTGGCCCGACTTCCGCGCACCGGACTTCGTGCGATGCCTGCACTCCTACGGGCAGCGTGAACGCCGCTTCGGCGCCGTGCTGCCGAACCAGAACGGAGAAACCTGAATCGTGACCACCTCGGACGACCATCGCTCCACGAACGCCCGCACCGGCGCCGGCGACCACGACAGGGGGGACAGCGGAGCCGAAGGAGAATCCCTGTTCGGGACCGGCTCACAGTTCCACGGCTTCTTCAATGACCCGCGCTGGGCCCTGGCAGTAATCCGTGCGACCGTACTGGAGGCCGCGCACCCGCAGGTCGGCGCCGCCCTGATCGACAACTCCACCTTCGTCGCCCACCCCTGGCGGCGACTGCGCAACACCCTCACGAGCCTGCAACGCATGTTCGGGGCTGACGACCACACCCGGCAGAGGGAAGCCGCACGCCTCAACCGGTTGCACGCACGACTGCACGGCACCGACCCGCGCAACCGGCCCTACGACGCCATGGACCCCGACACGCGCGCCTGGGTGGTGGCCACCCTCTTCGAAAGCACCGTCACCATGTGCCGGCTCAGCGGACAACCACTCGAGCAGAGGACCATGGAACAGCTGTACCGCGAGTTCCAGGCCTTCCTCGCCGCCCTCGAGGGCCGGGCCGACCATCTGCCGCGCACTCTCGACGAATTCTGGCCCTACTACGACCGGGTGGTCGCCGAGGAACTGGAGAACACCGAGGCGATGCGGATCATCCTCTACAAGCTCTTCGACCACCTCCCCGCTCCGCCCGTGCTGAACGGTTTTCCCGCTCTGTGGGCGACCGGCCGTGCCGTCGCCGGCCCGGTCGTCGGAGCGATCACCGTGGCGTCCCTTCCGGAACCGTTCCGCCGCCGGGCCGGCCTGCCCGAGATCGCAGGGGTACAGACCCTGATGCAGGGCGCCTACCTGGCCGCGGGCCTGACCCGGTTCCTGCCCGAAGGCTGGATCAAGGCCGAGAACGTCCTCGACCTGCTGACGCTCTCTCCTGACGGTGACGATCCCCGCGCACGGACGATCACCGCCGTGCGCGATCGGATGAAGCGGGCCGGCGCCCTCATCCGGCTCATCACCCCGCTTCCCCCGGAACCCGGACCCGCTTCCGGAGGCGAAGCGCAGCGCAACGCCCAGGAGTTCTTCGCCGAGGTCCTCGACCAGACCGGGGACGGCTACCTGGACTGGCCCGACCTCGCCGCCATGGCACGCGAGCTCTCCAGCCGCCTCGATCTGGACGAGCCCGAGGAGACCAGGCTCTACGCCGCCTACGCCGACTGGTGGCGCGAACTGCAAAGCGCCCTCGACACCGACGGGGACGGGCGCGTCGGTCTCCACGAGTACGCCGCCGCCGTGCCGTCCCTGGCTGGACCCGCGCTGATCAGGGTCGCCGAGGTCCTCTTCGACGTCACGGACAAGAACGGTGATCAGTGCATCGACGCGGACGAGTACCGGGCCCTGTTCCGGACGGCCTTCCACCGCGACACCACCGAAGCAGGCGGGACCTACGGCCGCAGCGCGTTCGTCAACGACTTCCTGTCCTTCATGTCCGGCCGTCGGCGCACCACCCCCTACGACCCTCTCCTCGCCGACGCGTGACCACCTGGATCCAGGTCGTCTCCTCCTCGCGCGGTTTCGGCTCGGTACCGGCGTCATTGGCAGCCTGCTGCGTGGCGCGCCGAGCCGGTACCTTCCGGACGGGGCGTGCCTCCCGGTCGCCGACGCTGCTACCCGGCCGGGAGGGAAGACCGGCCGTCGGACAGGAGAACGCGCGGGCCGGGACCGGTGGCCCTGCCATCGGTCCCGGCCCGCGCGGACGCCGACGTGTTACATCGGCTCGGGGAAGATGTCGCTGATGCTCCAGGCGACGCTGAAGCAAGGGATGAACGCGTGGTCCTCCTGCTCGGTGTCCAGAGCTTGGAGTGCGAGGATCTGGTACATGGATGATCTCCTCTTTCCTGTCGAGGTCATGTCGCTTGGTCACTGCACACCTCGGCACGGAGGTATCCGCCGCTGTGCCGAGGAGGTCATAGGAGGCCCGCCCGGTGACGTCAGGCGGCTGCCGGGAGCCCGGGACGGGCATCGTGGGGCACGGTCAGGAGCGGGCCGGACAGCAGGCGGTGCAGGGCCAGGAGGACACCGGCTCCGCCACTGGACAGGTCGGCGGTGAACCGCTGCGAACCCGCTCCGAGGAAGCGGACACCGCGTCGGTACGGAATGGCGTACTTCAGAAGACCGGTCCCGGCGCGCACGGCGTCTTCGCGTGCGGCGTCCGTGCCGGTCGCTTCGGCATGGTCGGCCAGGAACCAGGTCAGTCCGGCCAGTCCCCGGTACAGGCCCGCCTCCTTCGTGGCACGGGAAACCCTGATGCCGGTCACCAGCCGCGGAAGTGCCGCCGCGCAGCGTTCGTCCGGCGTGGTGGTCGTGTAGCGGGTGAGCACCGCCGCGAGACCGGCCGCGCCCGTGGCCAGATAGGGCATGGCGCGGGTGAGTCGTGCGTTGTCCGAGAGGGACAGGGCACCGTCTTCCAAGGCGAAGGTCCGGTCCAGCTCTTGGTGGAGCAGCAGACGGCCTGCCTCCAGGAAGCGTGCCTCGCCGGTGTCACGCGCCAGGCGGTGGAGGAAGAGGGCCAGACCCGAGCGGCCGTGCAGCAGGCCGCGGGCATCGTGCTCGCCGAGGGCGGCCGGCAGGTCGGGGACATCCAGCAGGCCTTCCCCTGCCGCTGCGGCCCGCTCCAGGTGGCTGTTCTCTCCGGTCAGCCGGTGCAGGGCGAGCCAGCCCAGGCCGACCCCGGCCCGCCCGCCCGCCAGCGTGCCGCACGAGGCGGTGAGCGGGTGATCGTCGGCGTCCTGGAGCAGATCGACGGCCTCGTCCAGCCGACCGAGGCCGGCCAGGACCCGGGCGACACCGGCCGACCCGACGAGCAGCCCGGGAGACAGCGCGCCACGCAGGGCCAGGGCGTCGCGGCGCAGCCGTTCGCATATCTCCTCCGGTACCGCGGTCCCGGCGCGATGCAAGGCGTACACCACCCCGGCCGTACCGTAGGCCAGGCATACGTTGTTGGTGCGGAACGCCTCGGGGGAGGGAGGGAAAGCCCACTCCGGACGGTCGACGTCGGCCATCTCCAGCAGACCCGCCGTCACCTCCTCGGCCAGCCGAGTGAGACGGCCGTGCAGATCGGTGTCCGGCTCGGTGGAGGGCAGAGGATCGGAACCGTCGTCGTTCAGGTGGAAGACGGTCGCGCGCCGCCACAGGTCCTGCGGGGGAGCCACGTCCGCCAGATCGCGGCGCAGGAGCAAGAGGTTGGCGGGCGCGTGCTCGGCGATTTCGTTGAACGGCGCCAGGAACGCGAGGGCGACCGCCGACGTGCCGTACCGGTCCTGCAGGAGCGGATCGGTGTCGGCCCGGCGCAGCCCGGGCGGCGGGGTGAACCCCGGAGTGCCCATCCCGCTCGGAGCCGAGGACAGTGCCGAGGCCGCCTCGAAGTCCACCAGCCGTGCCCCGCCCGACGGCGTGACCAGGACGTTGCCCAGGTTGAGGTCACCGAACCGGTAACCGGCGGCGTGCAGTCGTTCCAGCGAGGCGTCCAGCGCGGCCAGCAGCCGCCGGCACGCCTCGTAGTACGCGGCAACGGACTCGGCCGTGCGGTCGGCGCGTGCCAGTGGGGAGGACCGGCTCAACCAGCCCACCAACGGCTGCCCGGCGACGTACTCGGTGACGAGGAAATCGTGCTCCCACTCCGTGAAGTGTTCCAGGGGCTCCGGGCCCACCCCCGGGACGGCCGCGTGCAGGTCGCGCAGCACGTCGTACTCGTGCCGCAACCGCTGCCTCGCGTCGGTCCCGTCGAAGACCAGACCGTTGTGGGCACGGGCCTCCTTGAGGAAGACGGTACGGCCGGTCCGCCGGTCGCGGGCCCGGTAGGCACCACCGGCGTTGCTCAGGCGCACCGCTCGGTTCACCTCGTAGTCGCGGATCAGGATCGGGCCCGCGTGCGGCTGCTCCTCCCGCTCGACGAAGGGGTCCGTGACTCCCGGGGGCAGGTGGAAGGCGGGCAGCCGTGAGTCCACGATCTCGCGGCCGGAGCCGTCGTGGATCACCCCCTCACGGGTGCCGTCGGCCCTGAGCCGGCTGCTGGCGCCGTCGAAGGAGCCATAGCGGTAGTGGACCGTCCGCGAGTCGCGAAAGCGCCGGTCGGTGAGAACGTAGGGTCCCTCCTCCCCGTCGAGCGCCTCGCGCAGGCGTTCCAGCAGTCGGCGTGCGGTCGTCGTGTCCGGTGGATACACGGTGCAGAACTTGCCCGCCTGGGCACGCACGGCGTGCTTGTGATGGAGGAACAGGAAGAAGAGGCGGGCGCTCAGGTGCTTGAAGGGCACTCCTTCGGCGAAGCAGATTCCGGCGACCGTGTCGAGCACGTGCTGCGCCCGCTCCAGACGCGCCGACACGTGGATCTTCCAGCCCTGTTCGGGGAAGCCGGCCCGCAGACCGGCCCAGACCGTCCAAAGCCCCTGGGAGGAGCCGTGCGCGCCCGGCGGAACCTCACCAGGAGCGAAGCGCGGTCCGGGGTCGGCCGCGCTGGGCAGCGGTAGGAAGTACTCCTGGTCCGCGAGTGCCTCGCCGAAGCCTTCGAGCACGGGATCTCCTCACAGAGCGGTGATGGACCACTTCAACGGTCTCGTGCGCCGGGCACTGGTACCGGCAGGTGCGGCGGCGGTTCCGGCGGCGGTGTGTGCGACCGGTGTCGAGCGAGAGCGCCCCCGGGACGGCCCGCGGGGCCCGCGCACGCCCGGAAAGTCGGCCGATTTTTCTGTTGTGTTCGCCGACGAGGAGACGATGAATCGTTCGGTGCGACTCCCGATCATGGAAGATGCGCCGATCGGGCGGGCGACGGCGGGACGGTGCCGGAGCTCAAGCAGGGCTCGCTGGAGCCGCTGCCCGAAGCGGCCGGCACCGTGGCGGTGCTGAAGGACCTCATCACTTTCGACGTCATGGCCCTGTACGTCGCCGACCGGCGCCAGAAGCTCCTGGTCCACCTCGCCTGCGCGGCCCTGACCGTCCTGATGTTCATCGACAACAGGCCGCCGGTCGAAGCGGTCGCCTCCGGCGGGACGGTCGCGCTGCTGTGCACCGTGGCGTTCAAGGCGGGCACGGTCCGCCGCAGGACGATCGCACAGCGACTGACGGACGCCGGGTTCCTCGCGGTGCGCGACGAACAGGGCGGCCGGCGGTTCCTGCGCCCGGGACAGCAGTTGCCCGGCCACACCAAACGACCCGCCGCCTGAAGACCCCGGCCCCCGTCACCGCGAAGTTGCCCGCACACTCGACCGTGCCCGAACGGGGACTCCGCACGCAGGTGATCATGGCGACCGGATCGGGCAAAACCCTCGCGGCCGCCCGCAGCGCGGTGGAACGGACGCGGGGCCTGGAGAAGGTGACCGTGTACGCCACGTACGCCGGCCTCGGGACGGGGGCCCCGGAGCGCGCGCACGCCGCCGGTCTTCCGGGGTGGGACCTGATCGTGGTGGACGGGGCCCACCGGGTTTCGGGCCGGATCGGGAAACCCTGGGCCGTCGTCCACGACAACGCCCGCATCCCGTCCCTGCGCCGCCCCTACATGACCGCCACGCCCCGCCTGTGGCAGCTCGGAGACGACGACATGGCCGGGACACCCGGCGAGCTGGTGGCGAGCATGGACGACGACCCTGCGGGGCTCTTCGGCGGCCACTGCTTCACCCTGATGCTCTCCGAGGCCATCGACCGGGGCATCTGTGTCCCCCCTAACAGGTGGTGTGCGTGGACGTCACCGGCACCCAGCTCCAGGCCACGCGGCTCCTGGGCGCGGAGTCGCGGTACGAGGAGATGCGCGGGGCCCGGTTCGCGGCGCTCCAGACGGTGCTGACGAGGGCGTCGGCCGAGGAGAACCTGAAGCGCACGCCGGTGTTCCACGGGGTGATCAAGGAGGCCGAGGCCTTCGCGGCCGGCCTTCCCGGCGTCGGCGGCGAGGTGGTGCACAACGCTTGAGGCGGTAGTCCTCAGGAAGAGGGTGTCGGGGTCGGTTTCGTCGGTGTGGCCGGCGTCGCCGGGATGGTGTAGACGTGTTCGGGGCTGACCACCTTGGTGACCGCCTCCGCCACTACGGTGCTCGGTTCCTGTCCGTCCGGGGCTGCGTCGTCGGTGTTGAGCACCACCACCATGGTGGCCTGTGCCTCGGGCAGGTAGACCGTCACCGACTCGTAGCCGGGAAGTGAGCCGTTGTGCCCGATCCAACCTTCGGTGAGGAAGATGCCCATGCCGTAGCCGATGCCGGGGGCGAACGTGCTGCGTGGCACGAGTCGCTCGGCCTGCGTGTTCGGCTCCAGCAGCGTGCCGGTGGCTACTGTGCGGGCCCAGGAGCGCAGATCGCGGACGGTGGAGATCATGGCGCCGGCCGCCCATGCCCAGGACGGGTCCCAATCGGTTGCGATCTCCTCCGCCGGTCCGCCGCTCTGGTCGGTGTAGCCCTGGGCGTGCGGCTGTGGGAACTCCGCCCCGGTCGGCAGGAAGGTGTCCGGCAACCCGGCCGGCCCGGTGATGTTCTCCCGCAGGAAGTCCTTCAGCGGCTGCCCGGAGACCTCCTCCACCACCAGCCCCAGCAGGATCAGGTTGGTGTTGCTGTACTCGAAGCGCGCGTCGGGCTGGAAGTTCACCGGGTGCCGGAAGGAGTAGTCCAGGAGCTGCTGGGGGGTCAGCGGCTGCCGGGGATTTCCCAGGAGCTGCTTCTGGAAGGCCGAGTCCTCGCTGTAGTTGAACAGTCCGCTGCGCATGTCGGCCAGATCCCGCAGGGTGATCTTCCCGCCGTTCGGTACCCCGTCGACGTACTTTCCGATCGGATCGTCCAGTTTCAGCTTGCCCCGGTCGACGAGTTGCAGTATTGCCGTCACCGTGAAGGTCTTGGTCTCGCTGCCCATCCGGGTGTAGAAGTCCGTGCGCATCGGCGCCCCGGTGGCCTTGTCGGCAACACCGTAGGCGCGCACGTACTCGCCCTTGCCCGGCGCCGACAGGGACACGATCGCCCCCGGCACCCCGGCCTCCTTCAGGGCCCCGCGGACTGCCGCGTCCACCTCGGTGCGCACCTGCGGCGTCAACGTGCGGAACGCCCCGCCAGGTGACGGTGAAGGCTGCGCATCGGAGGGGAGCGCGGCCGCGAGGACGCCCGGTGGGCCCTGTGCCGCATATGCCACACCGGTCGAGGCCGGCAGTGCAAGCGCCACCACCAGGGCCGCGCCGGCGCGCACGTCACGTCGACGGAAGAGCGAACCGCCCATGGAGAGCCTCCCTCAGGAGAGGAACAGCTTTTGAAAAGTCTAGGTTCATCACGCTTCATCCGCATGGTCGAACGGACCTGCGGCCGGTCTGATCGGTGTTCCTACCGCGACAAGCGGGTGGTATTGGTCCGGGAAGGGCCGTCGGCTCATCGGAGGGCGATACGGGCCCGGGTGGCCGAGCGGGTCTGGCTGATCCTGGAGCGGTTGCCCGCCTGCGCACCCGAGCTCAGCCTGGTGGAGCTGCTGTGGTCCTCGCCGAAGAAACGCGAGCTCGCCAACCTCGCGGGCGACCACCTCGCCGACGTTGCCGGCGCCACCGAACAGGCATCCACCGCATCGACACCAACCCCCGACTGCCCCGGTCCTTCCTCACTCACACCGGCTTCACCCTCCACCCAGCCAACGAAGAGGTCAGTAGGTTCACGGCTGGCAGGCGGTTTCGCCGGTCCCGCCCCGATGAGGATTGCCCCTGCCCACTCCTCCTGGCAGCCCTGACCAGCGAGCTCACTCAGCGGACCGGCAGCTTGCATGTCGACCGCGGCGGTGACGGCGGGGAGTGGCCGGTGTCAGCGTCAGGCGTCACCCCTCGCCGCCGTGTGTCATCCGGCCCGCAGAGGCGCGGCCAGACCGGCGACGACACGCTCGTGATCGATACGCCCAGGTGCAGCAACCTTGACCAACGCCCGGTGGCGTCGTTCACTGCCGGCTCGTCATCTTCCGGCCGGAGGCCGCCGCCATCGTGCGCCCGCGAAGCGGACGAGCGCGTCATCCAATTCAGGCCGGATCATCGCGTCGTCCGGGTCTCCGGTGGGGCAGTCGAGCGGCCACAGGGCCACCCAGCCCGTGCTGTTGACACGGATCCCCGGCCCGGGAGCGGCTTCGGCAATGAGGCGCAGGTGAAGCATGACGGTGCCGTCGTCATTCTTGCCGAGCGGCGGTTCGAACAGGCGCGGTGCGACGTCCGCGACCTCCCGCCACTCGAAGCGGAGCGCCCGCCTGCTCGACGCGAACTCGATCCCGTTCTCGTCCAGGCGCAGCTCGGCGCGCCGCCAGGTGAGGGGCGGGATCAGAAGGTCGATGGCCAGGGGAAGCGCCACGAAAAAGCCCACGGTCTGCAGGGCACCGGGATCCTGCCAGCCGTCCTGGAGGGTGATGATGCCGATCCACACCAGCGCGATCGTCCACATCCCCACGTACGTGCCCGGTCGCCCTCTGGTGCTCCGCAGCCCGACGTAGCCGGGGATGCGTACGGACTGTGGGCTGCTGCTCGCCGCAGGCAGCGGGCGGACCGGCCAGGGCACGCGGGTGCGGGCGCGACGCCGACGTGCCGGGGTCCCGCCTCGCTGATGGTCAGCGAAGCCCGCCTGGATCTGGGCGTGGCGGAACTGGTAGACGCCGCCGACCTGTCGCAGCAGGCCCACCCGGCGCGCGTCCTCCAGGAATGCCATGGTCGACCATGGCAGTCTCCCCGAAGCCGCGAGAGTCACCTTCGCGAGCAGCCACTGCGTCCAGGGGCTGCTCGCCACGATCACCGCGGCCGCCCCCGCGGTCCCGGAGATCCAGCTACCGAACAGCACGGTGCGGTCCGGGACATGGACGATGCCGAGGGTGCCGATGGCTCCGATCACCGGTGCGACACCGAGCACCATGAGTACGGTGCTGGCCCTCTCGCCGCTCAGCAGCGCCCGCGGTCCGACGGCCTGCGCGGTGTCGGCGGGCGCGCCGACGACCATCATGAGCAGCGGCGGAACGATGAAGCCCAGTGCCATGAACGGCTCGTCCTGTGCCAGGAGCAAGACGATGGGTGCCAGAAACACGAGAAGCCAGAACAGGCCCGGGATACGCGAGCGGTGCCTGCCGAACATGGCGAGCCGACGGGGCAGAGGTCCCTTCCATATCTGCGAGAGCAGCAGGAACAGGCCTCCCATCGTCCCGAACATCATGGCAGCCCAGGCTCCCGCGGCTACTTGGAAGGCCTGAAACGCATCGTCTCCGGTGATCCAGTCCTGGAACCACGAAGAACCCAGCATCAGCAGGACGTAGCCGACCAGCAGCGCAGGCGCCTTGAGGAACGTCGGCGCCTTCGCTCGGTGCAGCTCCCACCAAGCGAACTCTTTGGTCTTTGCCGCGGTGAGATGGACGGCCAGGAAGCCAAGGGCACGCTGCGCCTGCGCGTGCCCCCACTCACGTACTGGACGGGGCTGGTGGGGCGAGGCCGGTCCGCAGGGGAAGGCCGCCGGAACCATGGAGACGAGCAGGTGGCGTTCGATCGCCACGACGTCGGGAAAGCGGGACTCGTCGGCGAGCTCGCCGGGATCGGAATCCGCACGGGCGTACACCGTGCGCGCCAGCCACAGCATGAGCGGGGACGAGAGGGCCCTGGCCGACACGGCCTCGGGGTGGTGGGTGATGTGTTCCAGGAGCGCTTGCCAGCGCCGGATGTGCTGGGGATGCGAAGAACCGCGCAGGTACGCGGCCGCCGCGGCCCTTTCCACCGGTTGTGCTTTGATCACGGCCGCCGCCTGTAGCACGGTCTCCTCTTCGACGAGTTCGGCGTACTCAGTCGTTCGGGAGGTGAGAATGAGCGGCGCGCTGTCGACGCCCGTCTTGTTGAGCCCGGCCAGCGCCGCGGACCGAAGCGGACGCGGCAGTTCGTCCAGGCCGTCGAGAACCGGAAGTATCCGCCGGTCGCGTACCAGTTCGCGGATCCGGGCTCGGTCGAGATCCCTGCTCAGGCCGACGTATTCCTCGTGGACACGGCGCGCGAGCCAGACGTCGAAGTGTTCCTTGCTCGCGTCCCAGGAGGAGACCAGTAGCGGTACGGGGACGGGCCTGGTCACATCGTGCAGGCTCAGCAACTGCAGCGCGAGCAGGATCGTCAGGGACGTCTTGCCCGTGCCGGGACCGCCGATGATCACCAGACGCCGGGCGCGCAGAGCCCGGAAGGCGGTGGCGAGTTCGGCGAGGCCCACAGTGCTGCCTGCCACGTCCGCCCCGATGTGCTCACGGTGATCGGCCACCGTCCAGTCGGCTCGCCAGCCCACCGCGAGCCTGGTGCTTCCGGTCAGGCCGAGCGCCCCCGCCTCGTCCCGCCACTGGGCGAGCACCACGCGCGCCAATTCGGCGGCGGCGCGGTCCTGCGGCGTCTGCGGCAACGGCAGATGCAGGTGAACGGCACTGAAGTCCCGGCCCTGGATCACGTACGTCGCATTGCCCGAGAACACGTTGTGCACGTCGCCCTGTGCTTGCTCCGACATGGCCGCTCAGCCGGTCGCTGTCCGCGGTCTACAGGAAAGCTTCGACTGGTACGCCCCGTCCCGCCCGACGCCGCGCTCCGGCCACCACGAAATCGGGCGGCGCGCCTCCGGACGTACGGGCTCGTGGAGGCGCACCGGCGACGCCACGCCGGGGCGTCCACGCCAGGGCCGGCGCCGCGTCATGACTGGTTGAACGTCATGGGGCCGTGGAAATCCCGCCCCATGACGACGGTGTCCTGCCTGCCGCCCGTGATGCGGTTGTCGACATCACCCGCACCGGTTCGCGCTGCGGCGTCTTCCGCAGTGCTCCGCCAGGCCGTGAGACCGTCGCGAAACGCGTTGTCGTACGTGGCCCGCAGCGCCAGCACGCGGGCGAGCGCTCGCGCCCGCTCCGTGCTCTCGGCCTGCTCGTCCAGAGCCACGAGTTCTTCCTCCCCGGACGGAACCTCCTCGGGTGCGCCAAGCACCCCGTCCGGTTCGGTGCGGCGCCGCACGAGGTCACGCAGCGACATCCATGCCTGCTGCCCCGCCGTGCCCGCCGCGCCACTGGCCAGCGCCGTGAGGAGCTCGGCCGTGATCACCTCCATGGGCCCTCCATCCCCCGTCGTGCCCCAAACTCCGTCGTCTCCACTGGAGTTGCACCCGGCGGAGAGGGCGCTACCTGAACGGTACCTGCCCGGATCTCACTGCGCGCGAACCTCAGTGCCGGCGAAATGCCGCAGCACCCAGATCCTCGCCGAGGATCGATCATCTGCGCCGAAAGAGATGGTGCAGGGGGCATTCAGGCGGAGCAGCCCGTGCTCGGCAACGAGCAACCCCCTGCGGCACCATCCCGGCCGCGTCTGCCCCCCGCCCGGTTCCGCGTCGCCCGCGGGGGGGGGGGGGCGGGCCGCGCCCGTCTCCGGACTCCCCACGGAAGGCAATGCCGCATCGCGTGAGGTGCCCGCCGCAGGGACGCACTTCGGACTGATCGATGAGTCGTGGTACCCAACCGTCTCTCAGAAGGTGCGCCATGAGTACGACCGGATGCTCGAAGTGCTCCACAAGCGGGCCCCGCACGCCAGGATCCTGGCCGTCGGCTGCCCCGCGGTCGTCCCCCAGGACGCCTCCAGCTGCAACTACGGCGACCTGACCCAGTTCGGCACCGTCACCCCAGGTGATTTGGACTGGCTGCGCGAGGACGTCCTGGAGCCCCTGAACAGGGCCATCGACAACTCCACCAACGCCCAGGGAGCCGCCGGCGTCGTCGACCTCTACGCCTCCTCACGCAACCACAGCGTCTGCGGCAACTCCGAGTGGGTCGAAGGCTTCGTCGCCCTCCCCGACCAGCTCTCCTTCGTCCACCCCAACGCCCTCGGCCACCGCAACGCCGCCGACCACGTAGAAGAAGCCATGCTGAACGCCATCAGCTGAGGCACCTCACGCCCGCCTCCCTCGACGCACTGGCCTCCGGTGACAGCCGGAGGCCGGTTCCCCGCACAGCCCTTACGCGCAAGCGGTCGCAGACGGCGCGGCCTCCACGCAGGGCCTGCGTATCCCCGGAAAAGAGCCCGCCGGCTCAAACAGGTCGCTCGTTCGAAGGCGAAGAAACATTTCCGCAGTTCACAGCCGTGCACAACACGGGAAATGGCCACGACGCCCCTCTTCGCCCGGGGCCCTGCCGATTCCACTTGGATGTGGCCGTTCGTGGCCCTCATCATCATCGTCGCCGCCCTGGCCCTGCTGGCGGGCCTGGCCGCCAACCGCTTCCTGCGGCCCCGCCTGCTGAGCGAGGACGACGACACCGGCATGGCCGTCAAGGACCTCGTCGGCCCCCTGCTGACCCTGACCGTGCTGCTGCTCGCCTTCGTCCTGGTCACCGCCAACGGCTCCTACGGCAAGGCCGAGGTCGCCTCCCGCGGCGAGGCGAAAGCCGTCGACCAGCTCGTCGAAGCCGCCGAATACGCACCCGCCGCGCAAAAGGCCGCCATCCAGGCCGACGCCGTCTGCTACGCCCGCGCCGTGCGCACCCAGGAATGGCCCGCCATGGCCGACGGCAACGGCTCGGCCGCCCCCAGCGTCCGGTCCACCGACTTCCGCCGCGTCTTCCGCGAAGTGGAGGGCAAGCCGGTCTTCGGCATGCTGGTCGCCGCCGACAACAAGCGCTCCGAGGAACGCGAGGAACGCCTCACCCAGGCCACCGCCAGCATCCCCGGCGCCATCCTGTGGTTCCTGCTCGCCACCCTGGTCATCACCGTCATGGCCCTGGGCATCTGCCTGCCCAGGCGCAACAACCGCGGGCAGGTCATCACCCTGGTGGTCATCACCGCGCTGCTGACCACCACCCTGTGCATCATCCGCGACGTCGACCGCCCCTTCGGCGGCATCATCGACATCGAACCCACCGCGATCAGCGAAATCGAACGCCAGGCCACCCGCGACTACCTCGCCAACCACACCGCGGCCGACCTGCCCTGCGACGACCGGGGAAACCGCAAGAACATCTGAGCCGCACCGCACCAACCAGCCCGGACACGGAGACGGCCCGCACCGATACGGTGCGGGCCGTCTCACCACCCGAGAACCCGCCGGAAGGGGGAAAACCAGCGGGCCCTTTCCTGTCCAGAGCGAACCCGTTCGCTCAAACCCCCGCATGCCCCCGATCCCGTCGGCCCCCAGGCCTTCCGGAGAGTCGCCTGGACTGGGTCGCGCCAGGAGACGCGCACAGGAGATGACGTGCAGGCCCGTGCTCCTTACGCCCAGTGACGCGTCACGAACGGTCAAAGCGGGGCGGTGTCGCTCTCCGGACAGCTCAAGGCCTGCGGGCCGTGAGAGCGGCAGGGGTGTCGGGGATCAGCTGGGCCACGTCATAGACGGTGGGGAACAGGTCGGCCGCGATCAGCAGGAGTTGCAGCGGCTGCTCGCGCAGGTTCGTCACCGACGTCCTGCGGCACACGCTGCCCTGCGGGGCTGGGCCGAACAGCAGGCGCAGGCCGGCTGTGTCGGTGAAGGACAAGTGCTCCAGGTCCCACACCAGGCCGGTCACGTGCGGCGGCAGCCGGTCCACGGCCGCGCGCAGCGGGGGCAGGGTGTCGAGGTCGATCTCCCCGTGCGGGGTGATACGGGCGCTGGTGCCGGTGATCGTGGTGGTGATGTTCATGCCGGGCGTGCCCCCCCTCCCGGGGGTTGATGAGCCCAAAGGCGAAGCACCCCTGTGCCAAGTGGGGTGGACGACGATGGTGGGATCCGGGTGCCCGGAATGGGGGCGACTCCCATATCCCAAGGGCCGCCACCATGAGCGGCGACCGGTCTCGCGTCCTGCCAGCGTCCCATACCCGGTCCCAGACGTGAAACGACGGGCGAGCGTTCCAGCTCACGGGCCTGTGCGAGGTGGACCGGACGCTCCTTCGAGGAGTTGATGTACGGGATGACGAAGTTGGTGGGGCGGGGCGGTGTCCAAGTGCCAGGGGTGTCTGGGGTTCGCTTTCTCACAAGGTCCGGTATCCGGTCGAAGACAGTGCCGGCAGCGAGGCGCCACGGCCACAGCCCCGCGACAGCCGCTCGGTGCCATCCACGCCTTCATCCGATCGGCCTCAGAACTGTCCGGCGCTTACGTCAGGCCGGCAGCGTCGGCCAGAGTGAGGCGGGCGGTGATGCGCTTACCGACCGGTTCCCGCTCGATGAACAGCTCCTCGGCGACCGCCTTGATGATCTCCATGCCGTGTTGGCCGATACGGCCCGGATCAGCGGCGCGGGCCGCCGGAATGACCGGGTCGCTGTCCCATACGACGATGTCCACGCTGCTCGTGCTGATGCGCAGTTCCATCAGGACGGGACCGGGAGCGTATTTGCAGGCGTTGGTGACCAGTTCGCTGACGACCAGTTCGGCCAGGTCCCGCGCGCGTTGCGAGACGGGCAGGCGGTGTTCGGTGCGGGCCCGGTCCAGGAAAGCGGTGGTGTGGTGGCGGGCGGCGGCGATGCATCCGCCGTCACCGTCCAACGCGTAGTCGGCGCGCATCAGGTACCGGTCGGGCGGGGGCTGGGGATCGCTGTCACCGTCGCCGTGGGAGTCCATCGGTTTTGTCCTCGTTCCCGTTCACGCGACGCGGCTGCCCGCCTGGGTGATCCCCACCCGAGTGGAGGCTGAGCGCGCCGCTGTCCGGGTGCTTCCGGCCCGGGCGGATGCGGCAGAATCATCCGCGCGCTCCCGTCCCTTGCCGGGAGGGTAAGCCTAGGCGCACTCGAGGAGAGCATGACCGGCAGCACAGAAGCGGGCCGGTCCCAGCACCTGTCCGCGGCGCACCACGCCGTCGACGGTGTCCATGTCGTCACTCCGCGGGGCGAGATCGATCACACCACCAAGGACCTCCTCCAAGCGGCCCTGCTGGACCAGGACGACCCGTCGTCAGAACCGCCGCGTGTCGTGGCGGATCTGGAAGGCGTGACCTTCATGGACTCCAGCGGCATCAACATCCTCATCTCCGCCAACCGCCACCTGACCGAAGCACACGGCTGGCTGCGCGTCGCCGCCGCCCAGCAAGCCGCCCAGCGCGTTCTGAGTCTGGTCGGCCTCGACACCGTCATCGGCTGTCACCCCACCCTCGAGCAGGCGCTGCACCACTGACCTGCGGACCGTCACCGCCCCGATCCGCAACACCGTCAAAGACCGCCACCTTGCTGACCGAACACCGTGATGCCGACAGTCAGGGCATGTCACCGGAGTGGTAGAAGCGGCACACGACGCCCGGCCCGGGCACCCGGGCCTCGCCGGGGCGCGGATCGTACGGGGCACAGCCTCCGGGCCACCGGCCGAGCTCGGTGATCAGGGGCGAAGACGAACAGCAGCAGCGGGAAGGGCCGCTCCAGGTACGGCCCGGCGTAGGTCTCCTGCCAGTGGAAACGCGGAGAGCAGGGTGACGGCCCGAAGCAGGGTCCTCATCAGGCGGGTTCATCCCCACTCAAGCGGGGAGCAGGGCACGAACCCCGGTGTTGTCGGCGAGAGCCAGGGCCCAACCCCCATAGGCGCGGGGAGCAGCGCATCGTCATGGCATGCTCCCTGTAGGGGCCTGACCCCGCGCGAAGCGGTGTCTCCTGGTCCATGGTCGGGGCACCGTGCGCGTTCGGATCGGTGCGTGCCCTCCAGGTTGTGCTGCGGTCGGGCACGGGCACGGGGGCCCAGGGGGTGGAGAACAGGATGTCGGTGGAACGTCACATAGCGGGGGTGCTCCAGCAGATCGCCCGTCAGCAGGACATCGTTGAGATCGCCCCTCAGGGCTCCGCGGCGAAGGCGGCCGCTCTGGCGCATGTGGCGGAGCAGTACGGCTACACGTACGGCACGGCGTACAGGGCCGGGTTCAAGAACTCACTGGTCCAGGTCAGGATGTACCGGGACCCGCGGCCCGACGCGCGCGTCCGCGAGGCGGCAACCATCACCGCCCACCCGTGGGCGGGCAACGGCGGGACGGTGCCGGGGCTGAAGCAGGGCTCGTTGAAGCCGCTGCCCGAAGCGGCCGGCACCGTGGCGGTGCTGAAGGACCTCATCACTTTCGACGTCATGGCCCTGTACGTCGCCGACCGGCGCCAGAAGCTCCTGATCTACCTCGCCTGCGCGGTCCTGACAGTCCTGATGTTCATCGACAACAGCTCGCCGGTCGAAGCGGTCGCCTCCGGCGGAGCGGTCGCGCTGCTGTGCACCGTGGCGTTCAAGGCGGGCACGGTCCGCCGCAGGACGATCGCACAGCGACTGACGGACGCCGGGCTCCTCACGGTGCGCGACGAACAGGGCAGCCGGCGGTTCCTGCGCCCGGGACAGCAGTTGCCCGATCACACCAACCGACCCGCCGCCTGAAGACCCCGGCCCCCGTGAACGCCACCCACGATGAGGGGACGACGGCGCTGCTGCGCCGCGTCCTCAGGGACGAGCCGGCCGACGGCCCCTTCAGCGACCCGGCCACCGGCTCATCACCCTGGCGTCCGAGGACTGAAGCCCGGCCCGGGGACTAAAGCCTGCTTCAGATGCTGCCGAAGGGTGCCAAGCCCGGACGGCCGCCGGTGCACAGCGAGCGGCAGCTGATCAACGGCATGCGGTTCCGGACCCGGACCGGGATGCCGTGGCGAGATCTTCCCGACCGATACGGGCCGCGGGAGACGGTCTACGGTCCGTTCCGCCGCTGGCAGCGCGACGGCACCTGGCACCGCATCTTCGAGCAGCTCCGGGCCCGATCCGACGCGAAGGGCCTATCACCCGGAACATCTCGGTGGACTCCACGATCGCCCGAGCGCACCAGCGTGCGGCCGGTGCCCGCAAAAGGGGGATCTGCAGGTCGAGCCGCCCGGCGGCGTCTTCACCGAGCCAGAAGACCACGGGCTCGGACGCTCGCGAGGTGGACTGACCACCAAGGTCCACCTCGCGGTTGAGCAGTCCCAGAAGCCGATGTCGCTAGTGATCACGACTGGACAGCGCGGGGGTTCCCCGCACTTCCAGGTCCTCCTGGGCCGTGTCCAGGTGCCTCGGCTCGGCCCGGGTCGGCCGCGCACCCGACCGGACAAGGTCCGCGCCGACAAGGCATACGGCTCCCACGCGAACCGCGTCCACCCGCGCAAACGCAAGATCTACTGCACGATCCCGGAGAAGCGCGACCAGATCGCCGACCGCAAGAAGCGCGGCTCCCACGGTGGCGGCCGCCGAAGTTCGACAAGGACGGCTACAAAGAGCGGCACGCGGTGGAGCGCCGGACCAACCGCCTCAAGCGCCACCGCGCGGTCGCCACGAGATACGACGGGCTCGCCGTCCGCCATGAGGCGACGGTACTGATCGCGGCCATCAACGAGCGGCTCTGACAGGGCCGTCGGCCCTCATGCCGGACCGGTGCCCGGCATGATGGACACCATGACCACGCCGAGCGCCGACTGGATCACCGTCACCGCCTACGAGAACCTGCCGGGCTGCCTCCGGCCCATGGCGGCCGTCCGCGCTTGACTGCGCGATCGGGGCATCGACTGGATGCCCTTCGACCAGACCGAGGTCCGTTGGGATCTGGCCTGTGGTGTCGGTGCCGACGGTCGGTGGCACGGCTGGTTCGACGTCCACATCCATGCCCGTGCTCTGCGACGCCATGGACTGCACCCCGACCAGCCGACCTCCCGGGTCACAGCGCCCTCTCCGCCCAGCTGGTGGCACGCCGCAGCCGAACGTCACGCTCGTTGGTGATCCCCTTCTGAAACAGGCCCTGAATGGCCGCTTTGAGGGAGCTCGCCGTCTTGTTGCCATGACTGCGTCGGCCAGATCAGCGCCTGGGCGACGATGACGTTCTCGCCGTTGAAGGTGACAGCAGGACCTTCATGCAGCTCGTATCCAAGCTCCAGCGCCTCGCTCACACGGTGGCAGAACGCGGGATCGTCCGGGCCGGTCAGGACCCGGTAGATGGGCAATCCGTCAGGCGGTGTACTCATCGGCAAACGATCTCATGAAGCCCCCGGGCTCCATGGGCTTCGTCAGTCGAGGGCCTGGTAGAGCGTGGTCCAGAAGTCGGCCATGGCCCGCGGCGAGTCCGGGGTGGACAGTCCGACCTGGGTGAGCAGGACGCCAGTGAGCTGATGGGTCGGGTCCGCGTAGGCGGTGGTGCCGGTGCCGCCGAACCAGCCGAACCGGCCGACGGGCGCGTAGTTGTCGCGGCCCGTGTCCACCGACATGCCAAACCCCCAGCCGCCGGCCGCGCCCTGGCCGGACGACAGGTGGGCGACGCCGTCGAACATCGCTGCCCGGGCGGCCATCTGCCCCGAGGAGAGGCGGTTGGTGGTCATCAGCTCGACGGCGGCCCGGGACAGGATGCGCTCGCCGTCGTGGACCCCGTGGTTCAGCAGCATGCGGAAGTAGGCGTGGTAGTCGTCGGCGGTGGAGACCAGTCCGCCGCCCGCGCCCTGGAACACGGGAGGAGCGCTGAACATGCCCCCTGCCGCCTGGTCCCAGACGGTGAACTCGCCCGTCTGCGGATCGGGCCCGTACAGGGGTGGCAGGCGGTCGATTCGGTCGGCGGGCACGTGGAAGCCGGTGTCCTTCATCCCCAGCGGATCGAGGATCCGTTCGCGCAAGAACGCTTCCAATGGCTGTCCGGCGGCCCGGGAGACGAGCACGCCGGTCACCTCGTTGCTCAGGTCGTACTGCCAGCGCACACCTGGCTGGTACTGCAGGGGGAGTTCGCCCAGGCGACGCATCCACTCATCCTGGTGGGGCGCCGGGCCGGAAGCCACGCTGTAGTCGAGGCGTTCGAAGGTCGCGGCCCTGATCGGTGATGCCATCGACTCGAAATCGGTGCCGAGCCCGAAGGTGGAGGTCAGCAGGTCCCGTACGGTGATCGGCCGCCGCGCCGGAGTGGTGTCGTCCAGCGGGCCGTCGGGCTGCCTGAGCACCTGTCGGTCGGCGAGTTCGGGCAGCCATGGGTCCACGGGGTCGTCCAGTCGCAGTCGGCACTCGTCGAGCAGGACCATCGCCGCCGCCGTGGTGACGGGCTTGGATGCGGATGCCATCCGGAAGATGGTGTCCCGGCGCATCGGCGGGCCGCCGTCGTGCCGCGTCGTCCCGATCGCCTCGACGTGCGTCCGTCCGCTGCGACCGACGAGGGCGACCAGACCCGGGATCTTTCCGGACTCCACGTGCCTTTCCAGCACCTCGCGCAGTCGGCGCAGTCCTGCCTCGGTGAAGCCGCTGTCGTTCGTTGCCATGGGGTATCTCCTGTTGACGGTTTCGTTTCCCGCGGCCGCTCACCGGTGGTCGCGCGGCCCTGAGGAGGGCCGTGGCAAGAGGCTGCATCCTTGCCCCAGGGTCAAGGTCAAGGGCGGCTTCGGGCGCGTTATCCTCGCCCCCGCGATGACCAGCGACACGGAGGAGCGTCAGGGTGGCGGCGGACGGGTTCGGGCTCACGATCGGTCAGGCGGCGGCGTATGTCGGCGTCACGATCAAGACCGTGCGGCACTACCACCGGCTTGGTCTGGTCGCCGAGCCGGAACGCGACGCTTCCGGCTACCGCCGCTACCGCTCGGACGAACTGTTCCGTCTGCTCCAGGTGCGCACCCTGGCCTCAGCCGGGGTACCGCTGGCTGAGGTCGGTGATCTCCTTGAGGCCGACTCGGAGACCTTCGCCGCGACCCTGGAGGAGGTTCACCGCGCACTCACTTCCCGGATCGAGGAACTGACCGCGCGCCGGGACCGGCTGCACCGCCTTGACCACGGTGATCGCGCCCTGCTGCCCGACCGGGCCTGTGCGATCTTGGAAACACTGGCTGGACTCGGCTTCGACTCCGCCTACGTGACCGGTCAGCGAGAGGCCCTCGTACTGACCCGAGCTCTGGTCCCGGAGATCTTCGACGGCTTCATGACCTGGCTCGAACAATCGCTCGCCGACCCCGAGACCGTCGAACTGACCAGGCTCGGCTGGGAGGTGAGGAGCTGGGATCCGGACGATCCGCGGATCGAGGAAGTGGCCCGTGAACTGGCCGGGAAACTGCTGACCCGGCGCGAACTGCTGTCGATGCCGTCCGGGTTCGAGGGCCGATCCGACACCGCCACTCGCTACGGGATGGTCAACCACCACATGGAGGACCGGGTGCCGTCCATAGCCCGCCTGAATGCCCTGGTCGAGGCGGAGCTGCGTGCCGCCGGCATCGCCGTGCCCCAGCGCTGACCAATCCCTTCGGAAGGTGGAAGGGGACGGATGGCGGGAGTCGTCTCGGTCGTGTGCGTCGTGCGCGTGTCCCCGGCTCGAGGTACCGCAGGGTCGGCGGTCTCCTTTCGTCCTGTCCCAAACGGGCGAAAGAGGGCCGGAACTCTGACCCGCGCGGTGTGGGCGAGCGTCATATGCGGCGTCCTCGGTGCGCTCAGGCTTCTCCTGCGCCCGCCCTCGTGCTCGCACCCCCGATCGCCACCGCATGTCCGCTCACCCGTACGCGCGGGTGGGTGGTGGAGGCCTCGACCCGGAGCAGGCTGGGTCGGCCGAGGTCCTCTCCCTGGTGGATGGTGAAGGTTCCGGTGGGCGGGAGGGCGTGAAGGGTGCGCAGGTAGCCGCCGAGGGCAGCAGCGGCGGCACCGGTGGCCGGGTCCTCGACGACGCCGCCGACCGGGAAGGGGTCGCGGGCGTGGAAGAGTTCCGGGTTTTCGCGCCAGACCAGTTGGAGCGTGGTCCAGCCGTGACCGTGCATGACCTCGGCCAGGGCGTCGAAGTCGTAATCGAGGGCCGCCAGACGCTCGCGGGTGGCCGAGGCCAGGACCAGGTGCTCGTTTCCTCCGAAGGCGACGTGCGGCGGCAGCGCGGGGTCGAGGTCCTGCGGGGACCAGCGCAGAGCTGCGAGAGAGGCATCGAGCTCTGCGGTGGTCGCCGGCCGGGAGCGAGTGGGGACGCTGGTGAGCGTCGCCGTCACGGGCCCTTCGAGGTCGGCGGAAGTGTCCAGGGCGATCTCGCCCACCGGTGTGTCGAAGACGAGCGGGCCGGTACCGATCCGCTCGGCCAGGGCCACCGCGGTGGCGACGGTGGCGTGACCGCAGAAGGCGACCTCGGCGAGCGGGCTGAAGTAGCGAAGCCGGAACCGGCGTGCCGTGTTGTCGGCGGCCGTGACGAACGCGGTTTCCGAGTAGCCGACTTCGGCGGAGATGGCGAGCATGGCGGTCTCGTCCAGCGCGGCCGCATCCATGACGACACCGGCTGGATTACCGCCGGCGGGATCGGTGGTGAAGGCGGTGTAGCGCAGGATTTCGGGGTGTGTCCTCAGGGTCATGACTTTTACTGTGGCACCCCATAGGCATCGTTACAAACGATGGTTTTCGATCTGATTCATCGCTTTGACCGATGGGATTGTCTAGGGTCGACGGCATGGACACTCGACTGCTGCGCACCTTCGCCGCCGTTGCCCGGACCGAGAACCTGACCGCCGCCGCGGAGCGCCTGCACCTGGCACAGTCCACCGTCACCGCCCAGGTGCAGGCGTTGGAGAAGGAGCTGGACCTGCGCCTGTTCGACAGGCTGCCGCGCGGAGTAGTACTCACCAGTGCCGGGTGTGAGGTGCTGGCACAGGCTGAAACGGTGCTGGAGGCCGAGTCCCGGCTGCGGGCGGTTGCCGCCTCGGCAGGTGGCGCGGACGGTCAGGTGACCGGGCGCGTAACGATCGCGGCCGGCGAGACACTGGTGTCCGCGCGGCTGCCGGGAGTCATCGCCGCGCTGCGGCGCAGTCACCCGGGAATCGAGGTGGACCTGCGCACGATGGGCACCGCGACCGCAATCGCCGCGCTTCGCACCGGCGAGCTCGACCTGGCGCTTCTACTGGAGGACGAAGCGGCTTTCCGTGACATCTCATGCACGCCGCTGGCCCATGAGCCGCTGGTACTCGTCTGTTCTCCCGGACATCCCCTCGCCCGCAAGGCCGCCGATGCGCCCGCCGACTGGGCGGAGCTGGCCCGTCAGGACTACTTCCTGCACGAACAGGGCTGCTCGTACAGCGACCGCTTCGTCGACCGGTTGCTCACCGAGGCCGGAGGTGCTCAGCCCCGGATCACGCGTTTCGGCAGTCTGGAGGTCGCCCGGTCCTGTGTCGCCGCGGGCCTCGGCCTCAGCCTGCTGGCCCACACCAACATCGCAGACGCGCTCACAGCGGGCCGTCTGACACAGGTGCCCGGGCCGCGGTTTCCTGACGTCGCGGTCCAGTTGGCCCGTCACCGCCGACGCTGGCTCTCCCCCGCAGCGGCTGCGCTCACCGCGGAACTGCCCCACCACTTCTCGCAGTGAACGGGGCTTGCTTCGCTTTGACGGACATCGGAGATCAGGGGCTTGGGCCCCGTACTCGTTCACCCAGTGTGGACACTTCTGCATGCCGTTGCAGTACGCGGTGATCACGGCGACCTGGCCCGTACCGACCAGTGGGTGGACGGCACGGGGTGGTCGAATTGCCGCGCGGTCGATCGCCGTGTGCAGGTGGGGCCTTCATATGGGCGCCGCCCTTCTACCGTGGAGGGTACGAATCCCGGTCACCGTGGTTCGGATCATGTGACGGAGGCGAATGTGTTGATCACCGTTGCGGACGTGGAAGCCGCAGCCGAGCAGATCAGCGGGCACGTGCTGCGGACCCCGACAGTGCCGAGTCCTGGGCTGTCCGCGTTCCTGGGTGTGGGCGTCACCGCGAAACTGGAACTGCTGCAGCGCACCGGTTCCTTCAAGGCACGCGGTGCGACGGCGAAGCTGCTCACGCTCGACGAGGCTGAACGGGCTGCCGGAGTCGTAGCGGTGAGTGGCGGCAACCACGGCATCGGGGTCGCGGTCATGGCCGGCGTGCTGGGCATTGAAGCGACCGTCGTCATGCCGCGGTCCGCCCCCGGCCGTGCGGTGGACATCGCCGAGGCCTCCGGAGCGAACGTCACCCTCGTCGACACCATGGACGGCGCGTTCGCCCTCGTGGAGGAACTCCGGACCAAGGGGCTCGCCCTGGTCCACCCCTTCGACGACCCCGTCGTCATCGCGGCTCAAGGCACGGTCGGTCTGGAGTTCGCGCAGGACGCCGGGGAACTCACCGACGTACTCGTCAGCATCGGCGGCGGGGGACTGATCGCCGGAGTCGCCACCGCGCTGCACGCGCGCCGTCCCGGCGTACGGATCTGGGGCGTGGAGACCGAAGGCGCGCGAGCCATGTCGGCAGCCCTGGCCTCCGGCGGGCCGGTGGCGGTCGAACTGTCCTCGATCGTCTCGACACTGAGCGCTCCCAGCGTCTCCCCGCTCACCTACGAGCACGTCTCGGCACTGGTCACCGATGTCCTCACGGTGACCGACGCCGAGGCCGTACAGGGCACCCTTGACCTGGCTGACCACGCGAAGGTCTGGGCCGAGCCTGCTGCCGGCTGTCTGCTGCCCGCGGCACGCCGGGTACTGGAGCGCGTCGGTGAAGACGCCAAGCTCGGTCTGGTGGTCTGCGGCGGCAATGCGACGACCGCCGATGTGACCGCCTGGGCCGAGCGCTTCGGGCTGCGCTGATCCCACGGGCTTCAGCGGCCGCTCAGCCCTTGGCGAGAAAACCTGGCGGTCACCAGCATCAGATGATCGTGCTCAACCTTTACCGCGGAAGATCAACGGTCGCGGAGTCTTGAGACTCGCAGGCTCGCGTCCAGGGCGGTTTCAAAACCCGGTTTTGAAACCGCCCTGCAGATGAAAATACGGGGGACATCACGTGGCGTCCTGTCCCAGTCCACCAGAGGTTGTCCCGTAACCGCTGGTCAGGAGTGAGACGATCTTGCCGCGGCTGGTGTGATCACGGCGTCGGAGCCCTCCCGGACAGGCCCGTTCACCGGGCTGAACCCGCGGCAGTTCGGCGGACTGATCACCGCGCTGCGGCGTGAGGGAGCCGATCCGGTCCGCAAGGGCCGACCGTGGTCGCTGCCGCTGAAAAACCGGGTGCCGCCGGCGGCCGCGTACTGGCGCACCAACCTCACCCTCACCGGATGACAGGCAACCGGGCAGGTCGGCCCGTACGCCTCAGATCATTTACGGGACAACCCCCAGCCCTACGGAGCTGGGGATCAGAACAGCAGAGTGGTCCGAAGCGGTTCTCGGGCGACCTCCCGCTCGTGTGACACCACCCACCCGGGCCCTCCCCCACCCTCGAAGACGCTCTGAACCCCTGACCCTTCCCAGACCACTGAAGTCCGCTCAACGCCCCGGCGCCGGCCCCCTGGCACGCCACTGTGAGACGGGCCGGACGACCCACGGACATCTCGTCGGCCAGGGAGCGCGGCTGCACGGCCGTCCGGGTGCTCGGCTCCAGGGTGCCGGGCGTCTTAAGGACGTCGGCGAGCAGGGGGGCGGCGACTGCCTTCTCCGCCGGTGTGCACACAAACGGTGAGGAGCGGCAGGTTTGAAAACCCTCCGATCGCGCAGACGCCGTATTGACGCAGACTTTATACGAACAGGTAGGAGACGCATCATGGGCATCATCGCGTGGATTCTCATCGGCCTCATCGCCGGTTTCATCGCCAAGGCGATCATGCCGGGCAAGGACCCGGGCGGCGTCATCATCACCATCCTGATCGGCATCGCCGGCGGCCTGCTCGGCGGCTTCCTGGGCAAGGTCATATTCGGCGTCGACTCCATCGACGGCTTCTTCGACCTCTCCACCTGGATCGCGGCCATCATCGGCTCCGTCATCCTCCTGGCCCTCTACCGCCTGATCACCGGAAACCGACGACACGCCTGATCGTGCCTCTCCGACCCTGACGAACGGCTCCCCTCTGAAAAGAGGCGGAGCCGTTCGTCACGCTGGGGCACTTCCCTCTCTGCGTGCTGACCGGAACTAGGTGTTCTACGGGGCGAGGGGACCGCGTGCCGGGTGATCCCGTGCTTGCGGCCCTGCTCGTCACCGAGCCGGCCACTCGCTCCGCTGAAGCGGTCGACCGGCTGTGGAGCGCGGACGGCACCCTCGCCCCGGTCCGCCACGCCTTCGCCCGCAGGAAGCACCGCAGGATCCTCCGCGACTGCCGACAGCGCCGCATCGGTATTCACCGGATGGTCCAGGCCCTTCGTCCGCATGCACAGCTCTGCTCCCGCCACATGCCCCGGCAGCCCCCGGCATCGCCCTGACCTGCCCGAACACGGTCTTCTGCAAGACGCCTCACTCAGGCGACGAAGACGCAGAAAGGGTGGCCCGAAAGGTCGGCGTAGACGCGGAAGGGTTCGTCGGGACCCTGTTCGTTGTCGGACAGCAGGCGGCCGCCGAGCGCGAGAACTCGTTCGTGCTGCACCCTGAGGTCGTCGCGTGATGCCACGCTCAGATCGAGGTGCGGCTGCTGAGGAACGGATCCTTCGGGCCGAGCCGACGGCGTCAACCGGTCAACGTGCTGGAAGGCCGGTTGGGGTGTGCCCTCTTCGGTGGGCAGCACCAGCCGTTCCTGACCCCGCCCATCGGGCTCCCCCACTCCGGGCGGTTCGTCTCCCGATGCGTAGACCGGACCGAGCAGCGAGCGGTAGAACTCCGCACGCCTTCGGGGGCCGGTGCTGTCGAGAACCACCTGACACAACTTCAACGCGTCTGTCTCA
This sequence comes from Streptomyces sp. NPDC086147, assembly GCF_040702165.1. NCBI lineage: Bacteria > Bacillati > Actinomycetota > Actinomycetes > Kitasatosporales > Streptomycetaceae > Streptomyces > Streptomyces sp. NPDC086147. The sequence goes on from NZ_JBFBJO010000017.1 coordinate 47,630, forward strand.
GCGGACGTGGTGATCACCTCCGGAGATCGGTCTGCCCCGCGGGCCGGAGGTGATCAGTGGGTGAAGAAGTCGCCCAGGGCGGCGGAGAGGAGGCCGGGGGCTTCCTCGGCCACGTGGTGGCCGGCGTCGATGCCGTGGCCCCGGACGTCGTCGGCCCAGTCGCGCCAGATGGTGCGCGGGTCGCCGTACAGGTCCTCCAGGTCGTCGCGCAGTGACCACAGGACCAGGACGGGGCAGTCGATCCGTGTGCCTTGGGCGCGGTCCGCCTCCTCGTGCCGGCGGTCTACGGTGAGCCCGGCGCGGTAGTCCTCCAGCATGGCGCGGACGACGTCCGGGTTCCTGGTGGCGGCCCGCCACTCGTCGTGGTTTTCCTGTCCCATGGCTTCGGGGTCGCCGCGGTACCAGGTGTCGGGGTCGGCGTTGATGACGCGTTCGGGGATCTCCGGCTGGGCGAAGAAGAACCAGTGCCACCACGCGGTGGCGAAGCGGGCATCCGCACGGGCCAGATGCTCGCTCAGGGGCAGGCCGTCGACGAACGCCGCCCGGGTCACCGCGGAGGGATGGTCCAGTACCAGTCGGAGTGCCACGGCGGCCCCGCGGTCGTGGCCGACGAGACCGAAGCGCTGGTGCCCGAGCGCCTGCATGACCTCGACCATGTCCGCCGCCACGGCGCGCTTGGAGTGCGGGACATGATCGGGAGCGGGTGCCGGGCCGCGGGAGCGTCCGCAACCGCGCAGGTCGGGGCAGACGACGGTGAAGCCGAGCCGGACCAGGACGGGTGCGACCCGGTGCCAGGTCGCCGATGTGCGCGGGTGGCCGTGCAGCAACAGGAGAGGCGGGCCCTCTCCCCCGTGCCGGACGAAGACGGACGCCTCAGCGGTGCGCACCGTCCTGGTGGCGAACTCCTCGAACACGAAAGACCCCTCTCGCTCCGGGGCCCGGCCCGCGCTGTCCCACCTCCGCCTGCCTGTGATGAGCCCCCGCACTCGTCCAGAGGGGCGCACCCTCCTGAACTGCGACTGTTCAAGGTGAAAGAGGTCGGTGACCACCGCAGTGCCCTGCCGCTCCGCCGAGACTGCACCACCACGTCCTGCTCCACCACCCCCCTCCACACCACGCTCCACGAGGTCGACGGGAAAAAGGCCGGGGAGGGCCACCGCTCGTCACGCCTTGTCCGAGAAGCGAGGCCGGCACCGGCATGGGGGCCGGGAAGATACGAGGCCGGCCACGGGCGGGTCTCTCCGCCGGGCCGGGAGCATCGGACGGAGCGGGACGGACAGCCGGAACGTGCGGACGAAGGTCCTACGGTTCAGAACGCGGGATCCGTACGATCGCTGTCCCCGCGGTCAGGTCCACCGCCGTCCCGTTCGGCGGAGCCCCGTCGTCCTGGTCGTCCGGCATGACCAGGGCCGACTGCCGCTCCTTCGGCCCGTTCTGCTCGCCGGGAGAAAAACTGGCATGCAACTGCTCGGACCCGGTCGCCGAGATCTGCCCCTGACCTGCGCTGTTACGCCATGACAGAATCCCGGCGCGTTCCGTGCGCACCAGCAGCCGGTCGGTGAAGAGCAGCAGTTCCTCACCCCGGGCGGCACCTGGCGCAAGCCTTGTACAAACCGGGTGGGGGCTCTTGGACGCCGGAGAGGACGTGGTCCGCTCCCCTTACGAGGACCGCTGCCCGGAGATGTCACCGGGCTCATCGGTGAGGGCGAGGTGGCCCATGAGGCTGGTGAGCTCGAACATCCGGGCCAGATGGACAGGCCGATGATCCGGACTCGAAGTGATACCGGCAGGGTAAGTGCGGCGGCGCAGAGCCAGAAGGGCAGTCAGAGCACCGGAGCCGGCGACGCTCAGGCCGCTTCAGCTCAGGCGGAGGTCTCGCAGGGCCGGCCCATCCTGCCTGCGGTGGGCCTCCGGCGCTTCCGGACACAGGACGGGCGGAAAGGCCTGTCCGGCCCCACACGGGAACATTCACCACAGAATCCGCGTGTCGAAGCAAACTTCGGGGGTACACGGCTTTCGGTCTTGTGGAAGTGGAATCGGAAGATGTCAGGAACGGGGATGCCGTGGAGCGGATCGTGGACTGCGCAGAGCGGCGGCCGGGCCGGGGGGCAGCTCTTTCGGTGTCCGGGGTGTTCCAGGGCAGTCTGGACATCGCCGCCGCCCGTGACCTCGCCCAGCGTTTCCTCGCCGACGCCCAGGCCGTCCACGGCTTGCCCGTCTGCCGGTCCGCGATGGACATCGTTCAGCTCGTGGTCAGCGAGCTGATGACCAACGCCGACAAGTACGCCCCCGGCGCGAGCCTGCTCACCCTCGACGTCAGTGGCGGGACGATCAACGTCAGCGTCTGGGACAGCAACCCCACCCCGCCCGCGATCCTCCCGCACGACCCCACCCGCATCGGTCAGCACGGCCTGGAAATCGTCATCAAACTCGCCCACGGCTTCACCGTCCACCGCACGCCCCTCGGCAAAAGGATCACCGCCGCCATCGCTCTGACCGACGACCCCCTGGCGGGCGTGCTGTAGGAACTCTCGGGCGGCTGCCTGGCCGCCACCGGGATCTCGGCCGAATGCGTGGACGAGCTCCCCGCGCCACCGGCGGACAAGGCAGTCGCCAGGGCCCGCACACGGATCGCGAGGAGCAGCGCCCGCACGGGACCCGAGGAGGGCCGGGACGGAAACGCACGTGAGGGCGGCCGCCGTGACCGGCCCTTACGCCGGGTCCGGCGCCTGGGCCAGCGCGAGACGGGCGGTCATGCGCTTGCCGACCGGCTCCCGCTCGACGGACAGCTTCTCGGCGACCTTCCTGACGATCTCCAGACCGTGCTGACCCGCCCTGCCGGGGTCCGCAGCACGAAGGACCGGAACGGCCGGGTCGCTGTCCCACACCACGACGTCCACACCGCCGGCACCGACGCGCAGTTGCATCAGCACGGGCCCCAGGGCGTACTTGTGGGCGTTGGTGACCAGTTCGCTGACCACGAGCACGGTCGACTCCCGCACCCGCCGCGAGACCGGCAGACCGTACTCGGTACGCATCCGCTCCAGAAAGGCCACGGCGTGGCGACGGGCGGCTGCGATGCGGCTGCCGCCACCCTCCAGCGTGTAGTCGGCCCGCGCCAGATGCCCCTCCGGCCGGGGCTGGGCACCGCTGTCATAACCGGCATCGAGTTCCACTGGATCCGCCCTTCCTCAGGTTCACGCAACGCGGCTACCCGACCGGATGATCCTTGAATCGGCGCAGATCGATCATGCCCCGTCCGGGTGAATCCGGTGTCGTCCGGTGAGGCAGAATCGCCCGTGTACGCCCGGATACGGGCAAGCCGGAACGCAGTCGAGGAGATGCATGACCAGCAACGAGAAAACGGATCAGGCCGAACGGCTGTCCGTAGCGCACCACGTGGTCGACGGCATCCGCGTCGTGACCCTGCGAGGGGAGATCGACCACACTGCCAAGGACACCCTGGCCGACGTCCTGACAACCCAGGACGACGCGGCGCTGCCGCCCATGGTGGTGGCGGACCTGGCGGGTGTGACCTTCATGGACTCCAGCGGCATCAACGCCTTCATCCTCGCCCACCAGCACCTGACCGGCGCACACGGTTGGCTGCGGATCGCCGGCGCACAGGACGCCGTCCAGCGCGTCCTCGGCCTGATCGGCGTGGATACCGTCATCGACTGCCACCCCACTGTCGAGCAGGCCCTGCGCGCCTGACACCGACCGGCACGGTGAACAAGACCAGGTGGCCGCCCGGACAGATCCGAGCGGCCGTCTTTTCGCTGCGCTCGGACCGGCTCGGTTTCCGGGCGTGGCAGGAGAGGGTGGTCAGCAGTTGTCCGGCGGTACCGCGCCTGTCCGGAAGACGGTGACGTCACTGGAGACACCGTCGGTGCCGTCCTTCGGCCGGCACGGTGGACTCGCCGGGCTCCTCCCAGGCCGCCGGACCGTTGAAGGTCCATACCCCGACCACCTTCTTGGCGACGACGCCCTTCTCCAGCCGGCCGAACCGTCCCGGTGGCACGGTGATCTCACCGCCGACGCCGAGGGTTCTTCGCCACTCAAGCGGCCGTTCGAGATCGCTCATTGTCAAGTCATCTCGGTATTGGGCTCCGGGCTCAGAAGGATGACCGGGGTCGTGATGCACGACCGCATGAAGAACGGGGTGAGACCGAGTCGTGAGCAGGTCGAGCCGTTTGCGCGACTCCGTGCCCCCGGCCCGGGAAGGAGCTGAAACGTCGGCCGTTCGCCCATGCCCTCGGCCTACGGGGGCGGCTGGGCTGTTCTCAGGTGTGGTGAGCGGTCGCCGCTTCACGCTGTCTTGCCCGCGCAATGGCCACGCTTTACCTTACTTAAAAGTAAGTTTACTTTCGAGTAAGGAGATTGGCCTTGACCACGATCCCCTATCAGACCGTGCTGGTCGGCACGGACGGCTCGGAGTCGTCCTTCGCAGCGGTCACCAGTGCGGCACGCCTCGCTGTCGCCTGTAGGGCCAGGCTCGTGATCGCCTGCGCGTACTCTCCGATGCGCGGGACCGACCTGGACGTGGCAAAGGACCGCTTGGGAGCCGAGGCGTACCAGGTGGTGGGTTCGGCGCCGGCCGAGGGCACCCTGCGCGTCGCCAGGGACAAGGCCCGGGACGAGGGTGCGGAGGATGTGCGAACGGTCGCGGTGGAGGACAAACCTGTCGCGGCTCTGGAGCGGGTCGCGCAGGAGTACGCGGCGGATCTGATCGTCGTCGGGAACCGGGGATTACGTTCGCTCGCCGGGCGAATCCTCGGCTCGGTGCCTGCCGACATCGCGCGGAAGGCCGGGCTCGACGTGCTGATCGTGCACACCACATGAGCGTGGCGGAGCCCGGAGGAGAGGCGGCGACCGGCCTGACGAGGGCCGATGAGCTGCACCGGGCCATCGAGGCGATACTGCTCGGCGGCGGCCGCCTCTGGACCAGACGGGACATCGCCGAGCGGTCCGGGGTGGGCCCGGAGCGCTCGGCGCAGATCTGGCGCGCGCTCGGGTTTCCCGTGGTCGACGACCACGCGAGGGTGTTCACCGACGCCGATGTCGAGGCGCTGCGGTCGGGTGAGCGGCTCATCGAGGCCGGGCTCATCACCGAGGACGGCGAGACGGTCATGGCCCGTGCCCTGGGCCACCATCTTTCCCGGCTCGCCGAATGGCAGATGCAGACTCTGTGGGCCTGGCTCAGCCATGCTCTCGGCGAAGGTGGCGGCCACGACCGGGCGGCGCTGATCGAGCATGCCGCCCGGTTGTTGCCGGAGATGGAGCTGCTGCAGGGGCATGTGTGGCGCCGGCACCTCGCGGCCCATGCCGGGCGGATGCTTGCCGCTGACGAAGAACACGTGTTTCACCGGTCTGCGCGGGAGAGCGGAACGGGCCTGAAGGACGGGGAACAGCGGGGGGACGTCCGGGCGAGGGCTGCCATGGGCGAAGAGCCGGAGCCACCTCGCGACGGTGCGGACATCCGTCACCTGGCGGTGGGCTTCACCGACATGGTCGCCTACACGCGGATGACCCGAGGGCTGGACAGCACCGAACTCTCCCGGGTCCTCGACCGGTTCGAGGGCCTGATCGGTGACGTGGTCGCCGAAGGAGGGGGACGGGTGGTGAAGACCATCGGTGACGAGGTGCTCTTCGTGTGCGAGTCGGCGTCCGCGGCCGCCGGCATCGCGCTGGAGCTGACCGCCCGGGCCACGTACGACCAGGAGTTGCCGCGACTACGGACAGGGCTCGCTCACGGCGCGGTCCTCAACCGCTTCGGCGACGTCTACGGAGCAGTGGTCAACATCGCGGCGCGGCTCACCGCGGTCGCACGTCCCGACACCGTGCTGGTCGACACGGCGTTCGCCGGCGAACTGGCGGGCACGACGGCGTACGACCTGAAAGTGCTACGCCCGGTGTCGGTACGGGGATACAGCCGCCTGCGCCCTGTTCTACTACGGCCGGCTCGCCCCGGCGAACCGTCGGCAGCCAAGCATCCTCACCGCTGAAAGGCGAGGAGGACATGGAGAAAACCGATGCGGCACCCGCAGTGACCCGGGGCCGGCCGGTGCACCAGGCGGTGTCCGGTCGGGGCAGAATCGTCCCTCCTGCGGGGCCGGGGGTGAGCTGGTTGATGACGAGGGTGCCGGTTTTCCGAATCGAGGCCGACCAGGAGCACGTTCTCGGCGATCCCGGAGGCAGGTAAGAGGCGAAGGTTCCGCAGGAAGCGCCGGGCGCTGTCACGCGCGGCGGCTATGGACCCGGCGGTGCGGTCGGGCTCGACACCGACGCTGATCATGCTCATCAGGCCCTCCTGACCACTGCCCTGCCCCGTCGGTGCTCTCTGGCCGTCGCTTCTCCCCTCCCCCTCACCCGTCAATCGGGCATACCGACTCTTTACCTCGCATCCGCTACCGCGCGAAGCGGGTTACCTTTCCGCTCTGCATGCGAAAATCTGTATCGGCCAGAGTAGACATTGCGATGTGGTGGGGTTATGGTTTCTGTCGTAGCCAAGAAGGACGGCAAGGCCTGGCAGAGACGAACTGCCGGCATGAGGTAGGAGCAGTACCTGTAGTTGCAGTTCGCAGGACGGTACGGCGGTGGAGTTCCGGAGCCAGGGTTGTCGCAGGACGGCGACGGGGCTGACCGCCGGGCCGGGCGGCCCGCAGTGATCAGGGGCCGCCGCAGCGGGGCCGCAGTCATGACCGATGCGGTACCCGTGAGTGCAGTTCGCAGTACCCGGCAGTGCAGTCGAGTGAGTGGTACCCCGGTGAAGGCGTCGGCTGCGGGCGCGCGCACCGGGAGGGTCGGCAGGAGGACTTGCCGCCGACCGGGGTGGTGCTGTGAGAGGCCACCGGTAGTGCGCAACACCAGTAGTACAAGCAGTGATCGATTCAGAGGGAAGAACGGAGGAGTGCAGCACCATCGGGATCGCCCGGGTGGAAGCATCTGGCCCGGGTACCGCAGGACATCGTGAGTGAGGTGGTCTCCGGTCAAGCAACCGCGATCCCCGCACCCCCGGCAGCAGCCGTGTCAGGTGTGCGGACACAGAAGGCCGGCGCAGTATCAGGGCCGGCAGGTGGTGTAGTAGTTCCTTCGGGGCCCTGGTGCCGTACGGCACCAGGGCCCCTCAAACATGTCCCAGAGAGAGGTGCAGATGACAGCGGACGACACACGCGGCCGTCTCGACGACGACGACTACCCCGCCTACACCATGGGCCGGGCCGCCGAGATGCTCGGCACCACCCCCGCCTTCCTTCGCGCCCTGGGCGAACACCGCCTGATCACACCGCTGCGCTCCGAGGGCGGCCACCGCCGCTACTCCCGCTACCAGCTGCGCATCGCCGCACGCGCCCGCGAACTCGTCGACCAGGGCACCGCCCTCGAAGCGGCCTGCCGCATCATCGTCCTCGAGGACCAGCTCGAAGAGGCCCAGCGCCTCAACGACCAGTACCGCCGCGCGGCGGCCGGGTCGAATCCGCCGGCCGCGGAGTGACCCGGGTGCCGGCCGGGCGGCGGGCTTCACCCGTCCTGGCCCCTGCGAACGCGCCGCTCTTTCCGGTGGTCACGCAGGGTGCGGGCGTGTAGCGTCACCGTTAGCTGTCGTGGTTCGGAAGTTCCCTTTGCCCACGCCCCCGGCGTGGGCTTTCTGCTGTGCTGTGCCGCAGGAACCAGGGCGATCACCTCCACCTTCCGTACCGTGCGGGAGGCGTTCATCGACTGGAAGGCATCAGACATGGCTACCGGAACTGTGAAGTGGTTCAACGCCGAGAAGGGCTTCGGCTTCATCGCCCAGGACGGCGGCGGCCCGGACGTCTTCGCCCACTACTCCGCCATCAACTCCTCCGGCTTCCGCGAGCTCCAGGAAGGCCAGACGGTCACCTTCGACGTCACCCAGGGCCAGAAGGGCCCCCAGGCCGAGAACATCACCCCCGCCTGACCTTCCCCCGCCCCGGCAAGACGAAGAGCCGGTGGCACAGCATGTGATCCACAGGTTCAGGGCCGTGCGGCCATCAGCTGCACGGCCCTGAACTGTCGTCCGAGCGGGCCGGCTCACCCGGTACCAGCCCGAAACAACCTCGGCTCCGGTAAGAAAGCGAGCACGACGGGCGGCACTGCTCCGCTTCTTTCCCCGGAGGGTCCGGCGGGTCAGCGCCAGGTGAGGTGTTCGTAGTGCCGCAGGCGCGCGCGGGCGGCCTGTTCGGTCATGCCAAGGGCCTCGGCGAGCGCGGGCACCAATCCGTCCTCGCCCTCGTCCTCGTCCTGTTCGTGGGTCAGGGCCCGGACGGCCTCCGGACCGGTCTCGGCGACGATCGCCTCCAGGCCGTCACAGGTCTTCAGCATCATCGCGTACGCGCGCGTCTTGTCCTCCTCGAACCAGAGCCGGTCCAGGCGCTCGCGCACCTTCCCCAGTAACTCCGCGAGGTCCTCGGGCAGGGCCACCGCGCGCCCGGCGACTTCATCGAGGTGTGCCTCCCACTCCGCGTACGGGCCCGAGGTGTCGTAGGCATCGGGGTCGTCGTCCTCGCGGACCTTCTCCCAGTCGATCGGGTACGTCTTCGTGCCGCGCCAGCCGCACGCGCACCGGCCCCGCATCGACACCGCGGTGGGCCGGCGGAACTCGCCGTCATAGTGCCACCAGTCGCTCGACTCGTGGAAGGTGGCGCCGCTGCCCAGGTCGAAGAGGACCGGCTTCGGCTCGCTGCCATCGGCCAACAGCACCCCGACCATGCCCTCGTGCGACTCCAGTCCGTCCCGCCGCCACCCGCTCCGCTCCCCGTACATGACGAGCTCCTCTTCCGCCTCGACGCCGCCGCCCCGGACATGGCGCCCGGCGCTTCCCGGAACCACGATGCGGTCCGGTCCCGGCTTCCCGCAGCCGGATCGCGACATACTCCACAGGCAGATGTGACGCGCGGCGGTTCCGCGCGCTCCCACCACGGGGGGAGTACGGCGCGGACGGGCGGTCAGAGAGACCGGCGGCGAGCACGATGACCGCCATGACGACACCCTCCATAGACAACGGGCACCTGGACCTGGTGCACGATCCGCGTGAGCTCGCCGGTTTCCTCTCGGCCCGTATCCGCGAGGCCGGGCAGCACGCCGGCCGGATCACGGCCCTGGAGGAGACCGGCAGCCAGTTCGGGGCACACCTGTCCTCCGCTCACCTGCGGGCCGCCGCCGCGGCGAACGCGTGGCTGTTGGAGATGCACCCGGGCCCCCGGGACCGCGACGGCTACTGCCCGGGCTGTGCGGGCCCCTACGACTGGACCCCTGTGCACAGCAGGCACTGCCCCGTCCAGTTGGTGCTCGCCCGCATCCGGGAGAAGCACCCCGACTTCCCCGCCTGGGTCCTGCGCGAAGAGATCACCCAGTACCGCCACGAGGACTGATCAGCGGGAACGACCGCGGGCCAGGCCTTGGCTTTGCCGGTCCGGCTCAGCTCTGCGGGAGGGAGCGACGGGCAAGGACGAGGTGGCGCCACCGTCCGCGGACGGTGGCTTCGTCGTCGTTCCACCGAACGGGTCCCGGTGGGGTGTGCCGGTCGTCCATGAAGGCGGCGATGTCGGTGTAGTACGCGTAGTCGCCGCCGTCGGTGAGTTCGCGCAGCCGGGCGATGGTCTCGGTGACGCCTTGGTCGTCGCCGAGGACGGCCTGGTGGAAGCAGACGACGATGCTCGTCTGCCTTGCGGCCGTTGAGAAGGTCCTGCCGTCGATCGATGATGAGGATGGCGCGTTCGAGTACTACAGGCATCTGCGGGACATGGCCGCGCTGGCTGTCGAACTCGGGAACGCCGACGGTCGGTAGCGTCGAGTGGTGCGGGCGGTGGGCCGGCCGACGGCCTGCTGTTCGGCGCGGACCCTGGTAGTGGCCAGACGGTAGGAATCGGTGCCGGTCTCGATGATGTCGCCGCCGAAGGTGAGACGGCCGGCGAGGGCCGCGCAAAGCCGACATGCATGCTGCGTTTCACGTGCATGTTGAACAAGATGCGGGGTATCCGGCGGACCGTCGCCCCCAGGGCGAGGGTTGGTGGGTTCGGCGGAGGAGGGGCGGAAAACATGGTGACGGAGACCGGCATAAAGGTGCGTGGTGTCGAGCTGCCGATGGTGCCCGATCCGATGAAGGTGGCGCCCAAGGACGCGCGTTCGCTGTCGAAGCAGTTTCTGGAGCGGCTGGCAGTGCTGGAGGAGGGCACGCCCGAGTACCAGTACGCGCGGAACACGCTGATCGAGATGAACACCTCCCTCGTCCGTTACGCGGCCGGCAGGTTCCGCAGCCGCGGGGCCGATGAGATGGAGGACATCGTCCAGGTCGGCACGATCGGTCTGATCAAGGCGATCGACCGCTTCGAACTGTCTCGCGAGGTGGAGTTCACGACCTTCGCGGTTCCCTACATCATCGGTGAGATCAAGCGGTTCTTCCGTGACACCTCCTGGGCGGTGCACGTGCCGCGCCGTCTGCAGGAAGCCCGCATCGAGCTGGCTCGCGCCACGGAGGAGCTGCGCTCCCGCCTGGACCGCAGTCCGACGGTCAAGGAACTGGCCGAGTTGATGAGCCTGTCCGAAGAGGAAGTCATCGAAGCGAGGATCGCCTCCAACGGCTACAACTCCGCTTCCCTGGACGCCACCCTCTCCGGCGACGAAGACGGCGAGGCGGTCCTGGCGGACTTCATCGGTGTCCAGGACCCGGCCATGGATCTGGTCGAGGACTTCCACGCTCTGGCTCCTCTCATCGCCGAGCTGGACGAGCGGTCGCGACAGATCATCCACTGGCGGTTCGTCGACGAACTCACCCAGGCCCAGATCGGGGAGCGGCTGGGCCGCTCCCAGATGCAGGTCTCACGGCTGCTGGCACGCATCTTGAACCGCCTGCGCGAAGGCATGCTCACCACCGACTGAGGCTCCACCGACGCACCGGTCGGCCCCATACCCCCGAGGGGGCAAAGGCCCGCCGACCGCTTCGCGACGCCGGACGCGGCAATCAGGGAGGACCCGCATTGACCGAGCACCAGCACCAGGCCGTTGAGGAGGTGCCCCTCACCACGGTCGACATGCACCTGGAGGTTCTGCTCCGCATGGTCGAAGCGCAGCCCGGGGCCCGGATGGCGATCTGCCTGACCACACGGGGCGGTGTCATCGCCGGCCATCTGGTGGCCGCGCAGGCATGGGCGGAGCGCTGGGAAGACACCGTGCGCCAAGCCGACGAACAGGGGCAGGCCAAGGTGATGGCGCAGCTGCCGCAGATGATCCAGTCGACACAGCGGCACGGTGAAGTCTCCGAGAACGGCCTGCACCCGTTCTTGCACCTGGTGGACGTCACTTTCATGTCCGTTCCCGGCTCCCTCACCTCCCCGGTATGGCGCGGACGGGTCAGTGATGTCTGCGGATGGTCACTCGGCACCGTCTGACCGGCTGCGGTTCAGTCGGCTCTACGATCTCGGCCTCGGTCACGTTCTCGCTGGTCATCGGTGCATCTCCCTTGATCGGGAGTTGCACCGACCCGGCCGTACGGGAGGCGGCCGACCGCATGATCACGCTGACCTACGCGATCCGCGAGGCGCTCGACAGCATCGCGGCGCTCGCGGCCGCCCGGCAGGAGGCGGTGGCCGCTCATGACGGTTTCGTGGACACCGCCGCCCGCCACCTCACCGCCCAGACCACCTGACGCGCCCGCGGCCGGCCCGGCAAAGGACGACCCCGCCGGGCCCGCTCACCTCTTTCGGCGATCCCGCTCCCGAACCGTCACCGGTTCCCGGCCGGGGTCCCGATGACTAGCCGGTGACCACACGACACCCCTACCGAAACACCCTGCACCGCACGGCGGCCGTCTCCCTCCTCAGGCTTTGAATCTTGCGCAGAGCGGGTCGGCGAACAGCTCCTCAGGCCTTGATGGCCGACCATGAGTGCCTTCCAGAAGGACGATGAGACAGGGGATGGCCGGTTGCATCCGAACGGCCGCAGACCGAATCCGAATGTCGCGGAAGTCCCGTCGGCGGGCCCGTACGGCCAGTGGCCTGCCAAGAGCGCGCGAGCGGACAGTCGGGATGATGTGTTCGCGATGCATGAGAACGGACTTCGGGTGTACCCGTAGATCATGGCGACCTCCCTGACATCCCAGAACGCGGGCTCGAACACGGATTCGACAAGACCGGTGGTGCACATCGCCGCCGAGCGCTTCGTCCGGTGGGTGGAGGACGGAGCCGGGCAGTTGCCGCTGCCCGGTTCGGGCGGGACGCAGGAGCGGTTCACCGCGCTGCAGTCGCTCGGCCGGGCGGACCTCTCGCTCGCCCGGCTGGCAGAAGGACACGCGGATGCCACGGCCATCCTGCACGAGCTCGGCGCACCCGCACCGGCGGCGGGAGAACGCTGGGGAGTATGGGCGGCGCAGCCGCCCGGGACCACCTTGCGCGCGCGCCCGGACGGAGGCGACGGCTGGCGGCTCGACGGGCTAAAGAAATACTGCTCCGGTGCGCATACCTGCACGCATGCACTGGTCACCGCTGACACCGATGACGGATACCGGCTGTTCGCCGTCGCGACCGACCATCCGGGGTACGCCCCGGTCGCCGGTACATGGCGGGCGGTGGGCATGGCGGGGAGCGACACCCCTGACGTGCAGTTCACCGCGGTGCCGGCACGGGCGACAGGCGGTGTGGACGCCTACCTGCGGCGCCCCGGCTTCGCCCACGGCGGGGTGGGGGTCGCCGCGTGCTGGCTGGGCGGCGCCCGGGGCGTGGCCGACGCGCTGTTCGCGGCGGCACGTCATCGCGCGCCGGACCCGCTGACGGCGGCCCACCTGGGTGCCGTGGACGTCCTGCTGCACAGCGGGCAGTGGGCGCTCGACGCCGCCGCCGCCGCGATCGACGCCGAGCCGCTGGAGGACGGTCCGACCGCCCAGTTGCGTGCGGCCCGGGTGCGCGCCCTGGTCGCCGACGTCTGCGCGCGCGTACTGGACGAGGTCGGCCGGGCACTTGGCGCCGGGCCGCTGTGCCATGACGCCGAGCACGCCCAGCGGGTCGCCGACCTCACCGTCTACATCCGCCAGCACCATGCCGAACGCGATCTCGCCGCGCTGGGCCGTCTGGTGACGGAGGAGACGGCGGACACGGCCGGCACGAAGGAGGGGACCGATGGCTGAACGGCCCGCCACCGATCTTCCCCCTCCGTACTCCATCGACCGGCGGCGGGCCGCCGACGCCATCGACGCCGCGGGCACTGCCGAGGAGGTGTGGACCGCGTGGGCCGGACGCGAATGTTGGTCCGAGGCTGTGCTGCCCGACGGGCCGGTGCTCGTCGTGGCGGCCCATCCCGACGACGAGGTCCTCGGGTTTGGAGGGACCGCGAGCCGGCTGGCGGCGGCGGGACGGCAGGTGCACGTGCTGACGGTGACGGACGGGGAGGGCTCCCACCCCGGAAGCCGGGTGCTGCCCCCGCCCGAACTGGCACGGGTACGACGGGGCGAACTGGCCGAGGCGCTGGACGTACTCGGGCTCGACCCCGTCCACCGGTACCGGATGGGCATCGCGGACACGCGCGTCGACGAGGCGGAGTACCTCGTCGCCGCGCGGGTGGAGCAGCTGGTGCGACAGACGGGCGCCGGGCTGTGCGTGGCGCCGTGGAGCGGCGACCTGCACGCCGACCACGAGGCGGCGGGCCGGGCCGCGAGGACGGCCGCGGCCGCTGCGGCCGTTCCCCTGTGGCAGTACCCCGTATGGATGTGGCACTGGGCCACTCCCGGTGACGCCCGCGTGCCCTGGGACCGCCTGCGCCGCCTGCCGCTGACCACGGAACTGCTGAACCGCAAGAAGACCGCCGTGCGGTGCTTCCGCACACAGATCGCGCCGCTCGCCGACCACCCGGACGTGGTGCTGCCCCCGGACGAACTCGACCACCACCAACGCCTCTTCGAAACAGTCTTCGTCGAAGGAGACACGCCATGAAGGACGCGGACTCACCAGTGCGCGACACCGGGTCCTCCACGCCGGAAAGCTACTTCGCCCGCATGTACGCGGACACGTCGGACCCCTGGGACCTGGAAAACCGCTGGTACGAACAGCGCAAGTACGCGCTGACGCTGGCCGTCCTGCCCCGGCGCCGCTACCGCCGCGCGTTCGAGCCGGGCTGTTCCGCCGGAGTGCTCACACGGATGCTGGCCGAACGGTGCGACGAGGTGGTGGCGGCGGACCGGGTGGAACGAGCCGTGGAGACGGCGGCGGCGCGCAACCGCGACCAGCCGCACGTCAGCGTCGAGCACCTCGTCGTACCGGACCAGTGGCCCACCGGCCGCTTCGACCTCGTGGTGCTGTCCGAGCTGCTGTACTACTTCGACGACGCTCAGCTGCAGAGGATCCTGGACCGGACCGTCACCTCCCTGGAGCCGGGGGGCTCGCTGGTGACCGTGCACTGGAACCATCCCGTACCGGAGCACCGGCTGACCGGCGAGCAGCTGCGCCCGTACCTGGAGGCCGTGCCCGGACTCGTCACCGGGCCCGGCTTCACCGACCCCGACTTCACCCTCGGCACGTACACCCGTCTCCTGCCCGACGGCACCCCGCCGCCTTCGCCGGCCGCCGCCGAGGGCCTGGTGTGACCGCCAGGATCAGCGCACTGGTCGTGGCGGTACCGGCGCACGACGAGGCCGCGAACCTTCCTGCGGCACTTCGCTCGGTCCACCGCGCCCGGCGCCTCGCCGCGTTCCCGCCGTGCACGGTCGTGGTCGCGGCGGACGCCTGCACGGACGCCACCGCGGCCACGGCGGTCCGGCACGGAGCGAACGTGGTGGAGGTCGCGCACCGGATGGCCGGTGCCGCCCGGGCCGCCGCCGTGACGCGGGCCCTGGAGCTCTGTGGGACGCGGCCCGAGGAAACCTGGATCGCCACCACCGACGCCGACTGCCAAGTCCCGCCCGACTGGCTCGTCCACCACCTGCAACACGCCCGCCGGGGCCGGCAGTGCCTGCTCGGCACCGTCCGCGTCGCCCCCCATCCGTCCCTCGCCCCGCCGGTGCGGGCGCTGCACGACGCGCACTACTTCGCCGGCCGCGACGGGCCCGGCTGGGTGCACCCGCACGTGCACGGGGCCAACCTCGGCATCCGCGCGGACACCTATCTGCGGGCGGGCGGCTTCCCCGCCGTGCCGTACGGAGAGGACCGTGCTCTCGTCGCCGCCCTGCCCTCCGACACCCGTGTGCTGCGCACAGACGCCTGCCCTGTCACCACCTCCGGACGGATCACTCCGCGCGCGCCGCACGGATTCGGCGCGTTCCTGAGGGCGCTGGGCGAGCTGTCCGAGGAGGTCGCGACAGAGCGCAGCGGCTCAGGCCCTCTATGACGGCAACTCGTGCGTGCCTTCATGCCACCTGGTCACCTCGCTTCTCTTCGCAGGGCTGACCGGCTTCAGGCCGGAGCATCCAACGCGGGGCCGGTGAGGTCCAGGCCAGGCCGGCGGCCGCTGACAGCCAGGAGCGAACAGAGCGCCGGTGTGTCACAGACGGGCCGGTGCCCGTCGCGGTGAGCGGCGCCCGGCTCGGCAGCTTTCCGGTATCGAAGAAAGCTGCGGGGGTGCGGGCTCGGAGCCGGAGTGCTCGCGCGACGACCTCTTATGAGCTCGTAACACGATCATGATTAGTTCTTCTTGAGTCGTCCCGAGGCGTCCGAGGCGACGCGCGGCTGGTTCACCGCCTGCTTCGAGACGGGCACCCGTTGGAGGGACTGCCGGGTGACCTGGCGACATCCCAGGCCCTGACGGCGGAGTTCCCGCCCGTGCTGGAGGCGTTCGACCGCCCCCTGGACGAGGTCGGAGGCCGTGTCGGTCTCGCGGGTCGAACCGAGCGGTGAGCACCGGGACGCCTCCGGCACTGTCCCCGCGGACGAGCGCGGCGTTGTGGACGGCATGGGGCCGACCGATCGGCATCGAGGAGCAGGCCGACCGGATAGCGGAGGCGGCGTGCGAACTCACAACCACCCCGGTCGCCTCCGGCTGGAGCGCGGCCGGCGCCGACGACGCCTTGGTCGCCACCGACACCTTCGTCGATGCGCTCGCCCAAGTCGACCCCGACGTACGCGAGGTCCTGGTCGCGATAACCACCACGACGGCCACCGTCCGCCAGCGCCTGGTGTCGGCGTAAGGGCTTGCCTCCCCATCTACGTACAGCACGGCGATCACAAGGACAGGACTGCCGCGATTGCCGCCCTGGAGCACTGGGGCCGCTCTGGAGTCGTCACGGGCAAGAAGGTGCGCCGCGCCGTACTGCCCGGATACGGGGCAGAGGTGCAGCCTGCGGGATAAAAAGGACGCCGGGGCCTTCCACCGGCGGAAGGCCCCAGCGTACGGACCCGCCGGGATCTCCCGGGATATCGAAGGAAAACAGCATGGCCAGTGGCACCGTGAAGTGGTTCAACGCCGAGAAGGGCTTCGGCTTCATCGAGCAGGACGGCGGCGGACCGGACGTCTTCGCGCACTACTCCAACATCTCCGGCAGCGGGTTCCGCGAGCTCAGTGAAGGCCAGAAGGTCCAGTTCGACGTGACCCAGGGCCCGAAGGGCCCCCAGGCCGAGAACATCCGACCCTCCTGACACCCCTCCTGCCCCGCGGAGGTCACTGTGTAGAGTGGTCTCACCGACGCGGGGTAGAGCAGCTCGGTAGCTCGCTGGGCTCATAACCCAGAGGTCGCAGGTTCAAATCCTGTCCCCGCTACTGCCCGAAGGGCCCGGACCCCGGTCCGGGCCCTTCGCCGCATTCGAACCCGCACGGCGTATGGGCGGCGACCACCGCGTGGGCCCGCCACAGACGCGCCGCGGCCCGGCTGCCGACGGGAGTCGGGTGCCGGGCCGAAGGGGACGCGGGGTCAGAAGGGCATGTGGCTGCGGGCGCGACGGCCGATGGAGCCGCTCTTGCCGACCGCCTTCGAGCTGCTGCGGAACGGCTTGCTGAAGAGGCGGCCCAGCGGGCCGGGGGCCTTGCCGCCCGCGCGGGAGCCCAGGCCGAGGGTCTTCTTGGTGCCGCGCTCGGGGTGCTTGGAGAGGCGGGGCAGGAAGAACGCCAGAACGGCGAGTACCACGCAGATGGCTATGATTCCGGCGATCATCATGGTCGGACTCCACTTCCTCGGTGGCGCGGTGACGCTTCGTCGTGCGTGATCAGCGCGTACCCGGCGAACCTTCGTTCACGCCCCGGCTGTCAGCTGCACTACGGCGCAGCTGGGTTATGTCCGGCGCGTGGCAAGGAGGCCCGGAAGCAGTAGGGCGGTGCAGGCACCGTGACGCCGGGGCCATGGACCCGGCCACCTGAGGCCGGGAGAGTGGCTTGCGTCGCGATCGCTTCGGGCGTCGGCTCAGGACCTGAGGGTGTGGGGGTGGATCTGCCGGAGTCCCATCGGCGCTGCGGGTGGCAGTGGTTCGGCGTGATCGTGAGATCGCATGGACTGCAGGACCTCGGCACGCGAGACGAGAGAAGATCATGAGTGAGATGCGCGCCGCGCTCTTCGACCGCTACGGGCCTCCGGAGGTCCTGTACGTGGGCAGCATGCCCGTACCGTCCGTCCGGCCCGATGAGGTGCTGGTACGGGTCCATGCCGTGAGCGTCAACGGCGGCGAGCTGCCCGGGCGGGCCGGGAAGCCGCGCCTGGTCACGGGCCGCACCTTTCCGAAGGTGACCGGTATCGATTTCGCCGGTGAGGTCGCCGAGACCGGGCCGTCGGTGACCGGGGTACGGGTGGGGGACCGGGTATGAAGGCTGCTGGGCCGCAAGTCCGGCAGCACGGCCCAGTACGTCGCCGTCCGTCCCCGGCAGATCGCCCCCGCCCCGGAGAACCTCACCCTGGTGCAGGCCATCTCTCTGCTGGCAGGTGGGACGACTGCGGTGACCGCTCTGCGCGACAAGGCCGCGCTCAAGCCGGGTGAGCGTCTGCTGGTGCGCGCCGCCGCCGGCGGCGTGGGCAGCGTCGCCGTACAGATCGGCAAACTCCTCGGCGCCCACGTCACCGCGCTGGCCGGCGCCGAGAACCTCGACTTCGTCCGCGGCCTGGGCGCGGACGAAGCCTTCGTCTACCGGACCACCCACCCCTCCCGTCTGGGCCGCTTCGACGTCGTCGTCGACACCGCCGGAACACGGCAACACATCTACCGCCGGCTCCTCGCCCCCGGCGGACGCATGGTCGCCGTCACCATCGACACCAGCAAGCCCTCCACCAGCCTCGCCCGCATCCTCGCCTCGACCGTCCACGGCACAGGACGCATCCGCGCCTTCAGTGGCAACCCCGACACCGCCCTGCTCACCGAACTCACTCGGCACGCCGAGAACGGCGACATCGTCCCCGTCCTCGACACCGTCCACCCCCTCGAAAAGATCGCTGATGCCCACCGGGCCCTGGAAGCCGGCGGGGTGCGCGGCAAGCACGTCATCCAGATCGCGCAGGCCGGAGAAGCACGGGCGCGGTGCGGTCGTCATGACGAACGGTTAGCGGCGGAAGAAACGGTGCTGTACCCGGTTTCCACCATCGCGAGGTCACGCCTCACGCTCAGGACGCCGAGGTGCCGCCGGCATCCGATCCCTGGTCGGTTCCGGCAGCCGGGCCTGCGGATTCGGACCGTCGGGCGCGTAGCTGTCGCACGGTCCAGGTGACGCCTGCGATGACGAGGCCGGCGGACAGGCTCCCGAGGAACTCGGGCAGCGCGGAGACGAGAACGTCGGACACGGAACGGCGGGCACGCCACGACGGAGACCCTGGCGTGCCGTGCTCCTCTACGCGGGGCGGCGACGGATGTGCTGTGCACCCGGGCCCCTGGGCGCGTTCTGCGAGGAAGGTCTCAGCGCGGGCGTTGCCGACGCCGAACAGTCGGCTCCAGGCCCACGCGTTCTCCGACCCGCGATCATTCTGCCCGGCCGACCCGCCCCACCGAGACCGTTCGCCACTTCCTCACGAACTGGGCGGAAGGTCCGCTTTCCGTCCTGTGTGTGGGAGGGGGAAGAGGGACCGCCGTCCCCGAGCACCTGTCCATGATGCGCGGACAGGAGTGATCGCGTCGGACAACGGCCCAGGGTTGTCCGACGCGACGGAATCGTGTATTCAGACGGCTCAGCACAAGGAGCCTTTTCAACCCGGCCGTCAGGTCGGCCGCCCCTGCCCGTTGGAGCGTTCGCAGCATGGTGGCCGACTGTGGATCTGCTGGTCAGAGGTCTGTCACTGGCTGACGTGGTCACTCGCCTGCACGCCCTTGACCAGCACAGATGTGAGGTTGGAGAAGGCTCGAGGGGGCTTCCTGTCGGCCGAGCCGACCCTCAGCGTCCTGCTCGGGCTTCAGGCGCGAGTCGACGGTGGATCACTCATGGACATAGGCCCCGAGCAGCCCGAGCAGTACCGTGCAAACCGCCACGACGCAGGTGACCGTGAGGACCGCTGCGCGTGTCCGCCGCCTCTTGGTCGGGGGCAGTACCGCGGTGCCGGGAGCGAACTGTTCGGCCAGTGCGTCGTGGAACCGTTCCCCATCCAGCGCCGGATCGTCGCCAGGAGTAGTACCCGTGGTTGTCGCAGCCAGCTCTCCCGGCTCAGATCCGGCCGCAACGAGCCCAGTAGGTTCGGCGGTCGGCGCTGGTCCGCCGATCGACGGCACGAGCGAGGTCGGCTCTTCTTCCAGCGCAAGCCCGTCCGCCGGTGTGGGATTGTCGCTCTGCGCCGGAATGGAGGCCGGGACTACCCGCGGCAACGGTGGCCGCAGAGCGGCGCGGGATCCCTCCGCCTCAGGGCTCCCTGCCGGATCTTCGGCGGACGGCGGTGTGGACACGCCCGGTGCCTCCCCTCGGCTCGGTTTCCCGTGCGCGAGGTGAGGAGGCTACCGCCTGAATCGGCGGCGTGAGAGAAAAACCGAAAGCGGTCCGGAGGAAGGACGGATTCGGGCGTTCGCACGCACGCCTGTGGCTTTCGCCGGGGAGGGGAAGCAGAGCGGAGGTGGAGAGCCCGCCCTGGAGAGGCGGGCTCTCGGTACGTCTCCGCGCGGAGACGTGCAGTTTCAGGCGCCGGCGCCCTTGAGGGATCGGATGACCTTGAGAGCCAGGTCGATGTCCTCGGGGAAGTTGACGATGCCTGCCGACAGGCGGACGTGGGGGACGCCGTACGGGGTGGCGTTGGCGATGACACGGTTCTCGCGAAGGATCTTCGCCACGTCCCGCGGTGCGTAGCCCTCGACGTCGAAGGTGACGATGCCGGCTGACACCTCGGGGTCGAGTGGAGTGTGCAGCGTGACGTGGTCCATCGCGGCCAGGCCTTCCTTGATCTGGCTGTTGAGTTCCGCGATCCGGTCCTGGATCCTCTTGCGCCCGATCTGGCGGACGAAGCGGAACGCTTCGGCGGTGGCCCACTGGTGCTCGTACGCGGCGAATCCGCCCGGGCTGATCCACGCGGCTTCGGTCGGTCCGACCGGCTGGCGGTCCTGGCGCCAGGCCGCAGAGGTCTCCTTGCTCATGAGGCTGGGGATGGTGGGCTGGAGGAGCGCCCAGTTCTCCGGCTTCGCCCACATGATTCCCGTGCCGCGCGGTCCGAGGATCCATTTGTGGGTGCCCGCGGAGAAGAAGTCGCAGCCCATGCTCGCGACGTCCTCGTCGGCGACGCCGAACCCGTGCACGCCGTCGACCACGAGCAGGACGCGGTCCTCTTCGTCACGGTTGCGGTTCAGGTCGGCGATGACGTCGGCGACCCTGGAGATGGGCAGGCGGACGCCGGTGTTGGAGTGGACCCAGGCGACGCCGAACACGCGGGTGTGGGGGCGGATGGCGGCGCGGATGCGGGCGATCGCCTCGTCGACGGAGAAGTCGGGTGACGACTCGTAGAGCGAGATGGCGCGCGTGGTCGCGCCCCACCTCTCGGCGGTCAGGCGGATCGTCTCGTGGTGGGGGTAGAACTCGTGCGTGGTGGTGAGGATCTCCTGGCCGGGCTTGAGGCGCAGGCCGTTGTAGGTGAGTGCCAGGCCCATGGTGGTGCTGGTGGTCAGGGCGATCTCGTCGGCGTGGCCACCGACGTATTCGGCGGCCTCGGCGCACACGGTGCGCCACAGCTGGTCTTCTTCCCGGCCGAACATGTTGTCGTCGAGGAAGCTGTGCGGATCTTCGTCGAACGCCTTGCGGTATTTGGTGATGGCGTCGCGGACGGGAGTCGGGTTGGAGGCCAAGTAGAAGTTCGAGAGGTGGGCCAGGTCGGGCGAGAGAGGGAACTGCGCGCGGACGGACTTCCAGTCGTTGGGGTCGAAGGGCTGGGGGCCGGCCTCGGCCGTGGCGTGCGGGAGGCGTTCGATGCCGGTGTCGGCCGGGCGTGTGGGATTCGGGAGGGACATGGTGCTCCTCGATATGTGTCCGGGGTCGGGGGTGTTCTCGCGAAGCGCGGGCGGGAACCGGGTCATGCGGTTTCGTTCACCTGCCCGACTGGGAGGTCTGGGCGGTTCCCGCCTCCTGCTTCTTCTCCTGACCGTGGGCCTCGGCGTCGGGCAGGGGTTTGGGCGCGCTGGCAGGCAGGCCTTTGCCGACTGCCCAGGTGATCAGGGCGCAGGCTGCGAATGCGGCTCCCAGGAGGCTGGATCCGGTCCATCCGTGGGAGGTGAAGACGGAGGTGGTGGCGGCGGCTCCGAGGGCGGAGCCGAGGGAGTAGAAGACCATGTAGGCGCCGATGACGCTGCTGGTGCGTTCCGCGTGGGCGCTGGTAAGCGTGTGCTGGTTGCTCACGTGTACGACCTGGACGGCGAAGTCGAGCAGTACGACGCCGATGACGAGGAGCCACAGCGACCAGTGCAGTTGGGCGATCGCGGCCCAGGACAGGATGAGCAGGGCCAGCGCGGAGCCCGCCATCGGCACCGCCCGTCCCGCGTCCGCCCAGCGTCCCGCGCGCGCGGCGCCCAGTGCGCCTGCCAGCCCGGCGATCCCGAACATGCCGATCTGGCCTTCGCTGAAGTGCCACGGCGCGTCCGACAGCGGCAGCGACAGTCCGCTCCACAGCGTTCCGAAGGACGCGAACAGGAAGAACGCGATGAAGCCGCGTGTCAGGAAGAGGCGCTCGCCGAACAAGGCGCCGAGTGAGGTGAGGGCCTGGCGGTATCCCGCGGGCCGGCGGGTCTGGTCCTCCGGGGGCAGGGCGCGCGGGACGAGGGCGGCGAGTCCGAGTGCCAGCACGCCGAGCAGTACGTAGATGCTCCGCCAGCCCCACTGCTCGGCGAGCAGGCCGGTGACGATCCGGGCGCCGAGGATGCCGATCACCACGCCGGAGGTGACGATCCCGATGTTCCGCCCGCGTTCGGCGGGTGGTGAGACCGATGCCGCGTAGGCCACCGTGGTCTGCACCACGACCGCGAACATCCCGGCCAGCGCGAGTCCCGTGAAGGCCGTCCAGGCGGTCGAGGCCGCGGAGGTCAGGAGCAGGCCGACCGCGGTGATCGCGAGGTGCACGGCGATGAGCCGGCGCCTGTTGGTGACCACGTCGCCGAGGGGGACCAGCAGGACCAGGCCGGCCAGGTAGCCGAACTGGCCGATCGAGACGATCCATCCCAGCTGTCCCGCCGGGACGCCGAGGCTGTCCCCCATCGGTGCCAGTACCGGTTGTGCGGCGTAGACGCTCGCCACCGCGACACCGCACACGACTGCGAGAAGTAACCGTCGCCAGGCGTCCATCGCTCTCCGATCAGAAAATTGGTAGCAGAATGAAACTTATTCGAGGCTAGGGCACAATGGTCTCGATCTGCAACTCATCCAGGAGGTGTCATGCCGCGCCCCTCCCCCGGCACCCCGAACGATGCCTGGACCGACCCCGACTGCCCCGTCGCCCGCACGCTCGACCTCGTCGGCGACCGCTGGAGCCTCCTGGTCGTGCGGGACGCGATGGACGGGGCCCGCTCCTTCACCGAGTTCCAGCGACGCACCGGCATCGCCCGCAACATCCTCAGCGACCGTCTCCGGAAGCTCAGCACCCACGGCCTCCTCGTCCAGCAGACCGCACCCACGGGCCGCCGCCTGGAGTACGCACTCACCGACAAGGGCCGCGACCTCTTCCCCGTCCTGCTCACCCTGCGCCAGTGGGGGGAACGCCACGCCTTCGACCCCGGCGAGCCCCACTCCACCCTGGTCGACGAACACGGCACCCGCGTCCCCGACCTCACACCGACCGGAGCCGACGGCGTCCCCCTCACGGCCGACTCCACCCATGTACGGAAGACCGGCAGAAGCCGATGACGCACGAACGGAACCGCTGTCAGCGCTCCTGTCCGCGCGTGCTGAGCCGCAACGCGCGATCGAACGGTCGACGAGCAGCTCCCGCGGGCCAGACGACCTCCACCGCAACGCCGTGGGCGCGGGCGTACGCCACCATGTGAGCGGTGGCGTCGTGACCGCAGGACGGGGATCCGTCCCAGACGGCCAGCAGCCTGGCGCAGCCGCGGACGAGCCGCTCGTCCGCACTGACGCAGGTGTCCCGGTCCAGCGGATCGAAGGGCAGCACCCGTATCGCCTCGGCCAGTGCCAGGAGTTCCCGTTGCGCCTCCCGCTCCTGGAGCGAGGCTCCCTTGAGGACCTCCGAGCGTTCCGGGAGGCACACCTCCAGGCCGCGCCCCGCCTCACGCACCATCCGCCCGAACTCCAGAGACAGTCCCGCGCCGGCGCGCACGAGTCCGGTCGCGTCCGTCGGCAGCCCCTTCAGACGTGCCCGCAGATCGCTCCGGACCAGGTCCCACGTGTCCGGGGTCAGGTCGGCGTGTCCCAGTGCCGTGATCATCCGCCCGCTCGCCTCCTCACCATCCGATGTGCTCCGCTCGTGTCCGTCCTGTGGGGGCCTTTCGTGGATCAACCGGCACGATCCGCACGCGTGAGCTCGGTGCGCAGCAGGTCCAGACCCATCGGCCCCAGGTCCAGGGCCTGCTGGTGGAACCGCTTGAGGTCGAAGCCGGCGCCGTCGCGGCGGCGGGCCGCGTCCCGCGACTCCAGCCAGACCTTCTCCCCCAGCTTGTACGTGATGGCCTGCCCGGGACGCCCCAGGTACCGGTCGATCTCGAAGTCGACGAATCCCGCCGGACCGAGTCCGCAGTGCTCGAGGAGGAAGGCGCGGCCCAGTCGCGCGGTCCACCGCTCCCCCTCGTGGAATCCGGTGCCCGCGGGGATGGGGAGCCTGAGGTGAAGGCCGATGTCGAGGACGATCCTCGCGGCGCGCAGCAGTTGGCCGGTGGCCAGCATGCCCAGGCGGTGCGCGGGGTCGGCGAAGTGGCCCAGCTCGTCCATCAGCCGTTCGGCGTACAGGCCCCATCCTTCGCAGTGCCCCGGGTGCAGTTCGCACGCCAGGCGCTGGAACCGGTTGAGGGTGGTGGTGTTCAGCGCCGTCGTGCCCAGCTGGAGGTGATGACCCGGAACCCCTTCGTGGAACATCGTGCCGGGTACCGTCCACGTCGGGATCAGCGCGTCCGGGTCCGCCCGGGTCCACCAGATCGTTCCGGGGCGTGACAGGTCCTCGCTGGGTGCCAGGTAGACGGCGGGCCCTTCGCTGAGGGATATCCGGCAGTCGATCCGCCGCAGGGCCTCGGGGACCGTGAAGTGTGTGCCGTCGAGGTCGGCGATGGCGCCGTCGGCGAGCTCCTGAAGCCAGTCGCGGAAGGCTGCCGCGCCCCTGATGTGGTGGCGGGGGTCCCCGTCGAGTGCCGCCAGCACGGCCGGGACCGGTTCACCCGGTGCGATTCGCTGCGCGGCCTCGGCCATGTCCCTTTGGATCCGGTGCAGTTCCTCCCAGCCCCACGCATAGGTCTCGTGCAGGTCGAGCCGGGTGCCGAGGAACTCGCGCACTCCCAGCTGGTAGCGGTCCTCGCCCAGCGCGTCCAGCTCAGGAGCCAGCGGGGCGAGTTCGTTCGTCAGGTAACCGGCGAACCGCGTCAGCGCGTCGTTCGCGGCGGCCACTGCCCGGTCCAGCGCCTCGCGTGGTACGCCGGCGTCCGGTCCGGTCGACAGCCCTTCCAGGTACGGCCGCGTGTCGAGACAGTCCCGGGCGTTGCGGACCACCTGGCGGTAGGGCGCGACCCGCCCTCCGCGCCGTGCGGCCTCCAGGCTCTCGCGCAGCCCGAGCAGGGTGCTGGGGATGGCCCCCAGGCGTGCGAGCAGCGCGTCCCACGGAGTGTCGGGGCCTTGGTCGAGCAGTTCCACGGCCTGCCGGATCCGCTGCACCGGCCCGTCCAGGGTCTCCAGCAGTGTGGCGTATGCGGCGGTGTCGGCCAGCGCCGTCTCCGTGGCGAGCCGTTCGCCGAGGACCGTCGCCGCGATCCGTTCGGAGTCTGTCGTCACTGCTGCGCTCTGGAGTTCCTTGGCCGTGCGGCGGGCCAGTTCGGTCCGTTCCCACACGGCCTGGGGACCGAAGTCGGTGAGCCGGTCGTCCTGCCCGGTGACGCCCATCGCCGAGGCCAGGCACGGGTCGAGTTCGGCGAGATCGTCCACGTACCGGTCTGCGAGGTCGTTCAGGGCGGTCATGATCGGGGACCGTTCGGCGACGGGGGGCGGGAGGCGAGGTCCGCCGGGAGGATCACGTGTCGTCTCCTCATGCCGGCACCTGTTCCGAAGGCGTCGGGGCGACCGGGCGGGTGCGCACCGAGAGGGAGCCGAACAAGCCCGTCATCCAGTCCCGGAGGGCCTGCGGGGTGTCGCCCGTGACGATCCCGGTGAGGATCGTCTCTCCGGTCTGGTAGGTGATGTGATCGGGCAGTGGCGCACCGACGGCCAGTTCGTTCCAGGCGACCACGGAGGGGGTGTCGCGGAACGTGGCCCCTCCGTCCAGGCCCCGGTACTCCCTGTCGGCCAAGTGGTGACCCGGGTAGGCGAACCAACCGTAGCGGCGCGGCCGGGCCGGGGGTTCGGGAAGCATGCCGGCGACGGGTTCGCCGAGCAGGGCGCGTAGTTCGTAGGAGGGGAGGTGGACACCGGTGGCCAGCTCGACGGCAGCCACCACGTCGGCGCCCCCGACCCGGTTGCCGACCTCGAGGAAGACCGGCTCTCCGTCCTGGACGATCGCTTCGAGGTGGAAGCTGCCGTCCTCGATCCGTACCGCGGCCAGGGCGCGCGCCACCCACGCGCGGGTCTTGTCGGAGAACTCGATCTGGAACGATCCGAGCGGGTGGCCCTGCGAGTACTGCAGGCAGGTGTTGATGTACTCGCTGGCGCTGAGGACGAGTATCTCGCCGTCCTGTACCAGTCCGTCGAAGTGCCGGATCGGTCCGGAGACGAACTCCTCGACCTGGAAGTCCTCCCGGTCCTGTCCGGCGTCGAGCCGGGGGATGCCGGTCCTGCCCTCGCGGATCGCCGCCTCGGCCAGCGCGGGGGTGTCGAACACGAGCACGTCCTCGCTGGACGCGCCACGATGGGGCTTGAGCACGGTCCGGCCGCGCCAGGGGGCCGGCCTGTCGCCCTCGAGGAAGCGCGGCAGCGGGAGGAAGCGCGGCACGCGCAGACCGGCCTCCTGGACCGCCTGCTTCATCAGGACCTTGTCCCGGGCGAGCACGACCTGGGCGGGTGGAGCGCCCGGGACGCCCAGGTGTTCGCGCAGCATGGCGGCGTCGAGGAGTTCGTACTCCGAGACGGAGATGATCCGGTCGAAGTCGCGGGACCGGTGCGTCAGCCACTCCCGGGCTTCCTCGAAGGCGGGTCGGACGCCCGGACGGCTCACTCGTTCACATCGAAGGCCGGGTGGGAGGGTGGCCAAGGCCTGGTCGGTCCCGAAGTAGGTCACGTCGTGACGGTCGTGGGAGATCCCCCGGTGGTACTCGATCTTGAAGTAGGGCACGCGGTGCAGGACGAGGATCTTCATCGGGTTTTCCTGACGGGAGTGGGGAGACGCAGAGCGCTGTCCAGGGTGTCCAGCCAGACTTCGCGCAATGCGTGCACGACGGTGCGGATGTCGGCGCGGTCGCCCCGTAGGACGACGCAGCCCTGTGCTGCGAAGTCCGCGTTGTCGCGGGCGACGGCGTGCAGTTCACGCTGTCCGGGTGAGAGCCAGGAGAACTCGGTGACGGTGAGCTGCCCGTCGGTCAGGCCGAAGCGTTCGGTGGTGGCCCGGACGGCGTCGCCGAACGGGTCCGCGCCGACGACGACGTCGGCCGGTGAGAAGGAACGGTCGGTGCCGACGCCCAGCATCACCGTGGCCGCCGAGCAGCCGGGTACGAGTCGTTCCGCTCCGGCGGTGGCGCCGAAGGCCGTGTCGATCCAACGGTGGTGCAGATCGATGCCGTAGACCCATCGGGCCATCGACCAGATCTTCATGCCGCCCGGCCGTCGGTTGGGTTCCACGACTGCGGCGCGCAGCCCGTCGTCGCTCAGCTTGATCTCGTTGTGGAACGGGCCGTCGCTCTGGCCGACCAGCCAGTTCGCCTGGCGTCCCGTCCTTTCCAGGGTCGCCCGCTCGTGTTCTCGGAGCCGGGCGGGCAGGACCTGGGCGATCTCGACGGGGTAGCGGCCGCTCGCACTGACCTTCTCGGTCACGAACTCCAGCGGACCCAGTCCGTCGAAGGAGTACTCCCGCCGGTAGGGAATGAGCTCCTCGCACATCACCCCGCCGGCCAGATAGGGCAGGACCTCGGCGAACGCGGCGGTCAGGTCGTCACCGGGGCGGACCACGACGACCCCTCGGTTGTTGCCCTCCGCCACGGGCTTCATGACGAAGCCCTCGGGGTGCTCCCGCTGGAAGGCCCTGAGCTGGTCGAGCGAGGCGATCTCGGCGAAGGCGGGCACCATGACCCGCTGCGACTCAAGGAGTTCGGCGACGCGCGCTTCGCAGCGCCGGTAGTGGTGCTTGGAGAACGCCCCTTCGGCCAGGCGGGACGAGTCGACCGGGAGTCCCAGCCGTTCGAGCAGCTCGGCCCCGCTGCGCACCGCGTTGTCGGAGAAGACGATGCCCGCCTTGATCTGTTCGCGCCGGCCGTCGAGCAGCTTCTCGGCCGTTTCGGCGAAGTCGTCTTCGAGCGGGTCGAGGTCGAGGACCTCGTCGGCGATGGAGCGGTCGGCGTCGGTGGGGTCGGCGCGGATCAGAACGACCGCCGCACCGTGGTGTTCGTGGGCGTAGTTCCGCAGGTGACGGACCTCGTCGATCCTGCTCAGGTTGTAGTCGACGATGAGGAGGACCGGCCTGTTCATCCGTGCTCCTTTTCGTACACGATCTCGAGCGCGTGCTCGGAGGCGGGCACCAGTTCGGGGAGGATCACGTCGCGGTCGGCGCGGTCCATGCTCCAGAGCACCTGGCCGAGGAACACCTCGCGCGAGGCTCGTTCGACGACGTCCCCGGGCTCGAGGAGGACGTGTGACAGGACCGGACGCAGGAGGAGGCTGTCGTTCAGCCGGATCTCGCGGATCGTTCCGGGCGAGGCGAAGAAGACACGGAAGAAGGTCGCACTGCGTCCCTTCGGGGTGCCGTCGGGTGTGAAGGACAGGCTCTTCAGTTCCTCGAGGAACGCGGCCGGCCGGTGGGCGGCGAGCAGGGAGTCCAGCCAGAGGTCGAGCAGGTCGGGGCCGCCGGTCAAGGCCCCCACGCTGGGCGAGATGAGGCTGCCGCCGACGCGCGGGTTGACTTCGATCAGGTCCCAGCCGGACGGGGCGTGCCGGGCCTCGACGTGGAAGCAGCCCCAATCGAGGTCGAGGACGTCCAGCACGCTCGACACCCATCGGAGCCCGGCAGCGAGATCCTCGCGCGTCAGACTCGTGGGCGGACTCGTGCAGGCGTCCTCCAGGACGGCGTCGGCCGTCTCCGTCAGCTCGCATTTCTCGTGTACGGCCACGACGTGCGGCTCGCCGTCGACGACGATCACTTCGAAGCTGAACTCACGACCGGGTACGTAGTCCTCGACGAGGAACTCCATGGCCGGGGTGTTCGGGACCGGGTGCGCGCCGTGCGCGGCCGTGGGCGCGGCCACCGGGTCGTCGGGGTCGTGCCGGGGCGTGAAGACGCCGGCGTAGACCGTGTCGGACCGGGCCTCGGCGGCGATGCGCTCCAGGTCGGCCCAGGTCGTGTCGGCGGTGAGCGGGAACGTTCCGAAGGAGGCGATGCCGCTGACCGGTTTCACGAAATGGCGTCCGCCCCCACGCTGTCGCTCGGCGAGCGTCTCGGGAGTGAGCACGGATGCCCGGCTCCGACTGAGCCGCGCGTCGGAGAGGCGGTTGCGCACCGTCACCTTGTCGCGCAGTTGCAGGACCTGCTTCTCGTCCAGGTCCGGCACCCCCAGGCGGGCGTTGGCCAGCGCCATGAGGTGGCGGTAGCCCTCCCAGACGGTGAGACAGCACCGCACGTCCTCGCCCGCGGCGCGGAGGTGGTCGAGGTGTTCCTCGACGTCGCGCGGCGTCAGGACGTGTCCTTGTGTGATGCGGACGTCGTCGGCGAGGTCGGCGAGCACCGCCGGCCTGGACTGTTGGTGCTGTGGCTCCGGAAGCGAGCTGAGCACATGGCATTTCAGTCCTCGTGCCGCGACCGTGCGGGCGAGATCCTCCAGGAACGAGAACCCGACGTGGCTGAGCAGCAGCACTCCCCTGGCGTTTTCCGTGCTCAATCCGGCCTCCTAACCGGCGGGCGGGGGGCGTGGCGGTGTCGGCTGCCGCGCCCCCCGCTGGGGCGGGTGTCAGGCCGGCTGCTGCTCGGCCTTGGCGATGGTGTCCAGGTAGAGCTCCTCGAAGTACTTCGCCAGGATCGTCTGGTGCTCGCGGAGGTACCGCTTGAACGCGGCGACGTCCTCGTCGTTGCGCAGGAGGTGGCGAACGGCCGCCCAGACCTCGCCGGGGTGGTCGTCGTTGATGTCGGTGTGGGAGTGGTTGATCTGGCCGCCGATGTTGCCCTCGCCGACGGAGTTCTTCAGCGCCTCCAGCTTCTTGGGCTCCAGCTTCACGTTCACGTACTCGACGAGGTAGGAGTACGCGACGACGCCGAGCGGCCCCTCGTGGTCCAGGAGGTAGGAGAAGTAACCGGTCAGCAGCTTGGTCGACAGGTAGGGCTCGGTGGCCAGGAACTCCTCCCGCGACACCCCCACCTTCTCCAGGTCGGTGATGAAGAGCTCGTCGTGGAGCATTTCCTCCTGCTCGTAGTTGGCCCAGACCTGTGCCGCCTCCGGGCTGCGCTTGGCGATCTCGACCAGGGCCTTGGCCTCGGAGACGCGCAGCAGCCGGATACGCCAGGCGGTCTCGATCAGGTTCCGCTTGTAGTACTCGGAGTCGACGTTCTTGCCCTCCAGGTGGGCGGCTTCGGGAACGTTGGCGTACCACTCGAGGACCTGCTGGTCGAGCTGCTGGTCGATCTCGGCGCGCAGCTTTGCGGAGGCGGAGGCGCTGAGGAAACGGGAGCGCTCCCCGTAGCCGACGTTCGTCACGCGGTTCTGCATGGTTCACCTCTTCTTCTGGGTGCTCGCACGTGTGGACGAGCTTTTTCAGGTGGCATCGGCGACGCGAACGGTCGCGTCGCCCTGCAGCCGGCACTGACAGGCCAGGCGGTGCGAGCCGCCGGTCCGGCCGAGGTCTTCCAGGAAGTCGAGTTCGTCGTCGTCGGGCTCCCCCAGGGAGCCGAAGCCCTCCAGGACCTCGATGACACACGCACCGCAGGAACCGGATCGGCATCCGAACGGAATGAGTTGCTGCGACGTCTCGTACTCGACTTCGGTCAGGGGGGATCCCACGGGGAGAGATATCTCCGCACCCGTCGGAAGAATGTTCAGCCTTTTCATGATCATGGGATCAACGCGCCATCGGTGTCGGTGGAGTGGTCCGGGGCGAGACGGGATCCGGGGCGCAATTCCACCGCCAGGTGGTTCGCCGCGGTCGCCGCCTCTCCGAAGCCCACCGAGATAAGAGGAACACGCCCCTTGTAGGAGCACATGTCTCCGACCGCGTAGACCCCGGGCAAATTGGTGCGCATAGTCGCGTCGACCATGATCCGGCGATTCACCATCTGAAGCCCCCAATCGACAATCGGCCCCAGGTTGGTGATGAATCCCAGCGCCCCGACGAGAGCCTGGGCGGGCAGAACCCACTGCTTCTCCCCCGCCCGCACGAGCACTTCTTCCAGGCGCTCGGAGCCGCGACACGCCACCACCTCGGCATCGGTGATCACCTGGGCGCCGCTCGCGTACATCTGCTTGACGCCGTACTCGTGGGCGCGGAAGGCGGAGCGCCGGTGGACGACGGTGACGGACCGCGCGACCGACGCGAGAGCCAGGGCCCAGTCGACCGCGCTGTCACCGCCCCCCACGATCACCACGTCGCGTCCGCGGTGCTCGTCCAGACGCGGCACGTGGTGCGCCACGCCCCGGCCCTGGTAGGGCGCCAGGCAGGGCAGGGTGCGGGGGACCGGGCGGCCGAGTCCGGCCGCCACCACGACGGCCTTGGCGTGCACCCGACCGCCCCCCTCGAGGCCGATCACCCAGCCTCCGCCTTCGTCGGGCGCCAGGGAGAGCGCCGCCCGACCGAGCAGGTACCGGGGCCGGAACGGCGCGACCTGGGCGACCAGGTTGTCGACCAGGTCCCTGCCCCGCACCGCCGGGTGCCCGGCGACGTCGTAGATCTTCTTCTCGGAGTACAGGGCGGCGATCTGGCCACCCGGTTCGGGCAGAGCGTCGACCAGCACGCCGGAAAGCCCTCGGAAGCCTGCGCAGTAGGCCGCGTAAAGGCCGGCCGGGCCTGCTCCGACCACAGCGACGTCCGCGTTCGTCTTCATGCCGCCCACGGTCTTATCCATTCGAACTCCCGCTTGGTTCATCCTGGACTCCAGGCCTTTCTCGCGTCAGGTCGAATGCCTCGGACGGCTCGCTTTCTCGGCGGTTCGTCCTCGCGGCGGACAGAATTACCTCTTCTCGCCGTCAAGGATTCTCGCGCTCCGCTCAAGAGCGCCCGGGTGATCTTTTCGCGTTTCAGCCGGATTACCGTCGAGCGCCATTTCATAGTCCAGTGGCACGCGTACACCGTCAAGAAAAGGGCCCGGAACTTCGGACCGCACCGGACCCGGACTGCGGCGGAAGAAACTTTTCGCGTACGGGCCGGCGCGGGACGACCACCGCCCGGACGTCCTTGCCGCTCGGTGGATGCACGGTCCCAAGACAGGCGGACGCCGGGACGGGGGAACTGCTTCGTCCTCCGCGTCCCGGCGTCATTCCATGCTTCGTTCCCGACTCGCGCGTACGGTGCGCGCCCTCCACCGGGTCACGACGCGCCCTACTCCTCGACGGCATGGGCGTCGGTGTCGGCGTCGGTCTGGTGCAGGGCATCGGCGAAGCGCTGCCACTCCCTGGCGTAGAAGTTGGCCAGGTCGGCCACGACGACGGTGCAGTGCGGAGGCACCGCTGCCATCAGTTGCCGACCCACTTCGAGGTCGGGTGCGCGTTCGTTCAGCCAGCGCAGCAGGGCGCGCCCCGACTCGGTGAGGCGCAGTGACGGGTCCTTCGCCAGGGCCGCGGTGCGACGCGGCCGGCCGGGCCCCGCACACCGGCCGCCCGCCGCCCTCCCCTCGCCGCCTGCCGGACCGCGCTCCCGGGTCTCGCGTGCGGCACTTGGGCGCGACGCGGAGTTCCCCTTGTCACGTCGCATACGCTGGCGCACCTCGCACGCGGTGCTGACGGAGATTCCGGCGCTGGTGGCCGCCTCGTTCAGTGTGGCGTCCGGGTGCTCGGCGAGAAAGGCGCGCGCGGCCTCCCTGCGCCGCGCCGCATCGAGCGGCCGGGACCGGCCGTCCGCCCCGACCCGGGCATTCGACTGTGGAACTTCCTCGGTCGAAACCCGGCGGACGGCACTCACGGTCTTCGGGGAGAGCCGGGTGATGCGGGCGATCGCCCGATCTGACAGGTCGGGGTGCGAACCGAGGATCCGTCGGGCCGCGGCCCTCCGGTCCGCGAGCGTCAACGGCAGGCCGTGGCTGACGTTGGCCGCCACGGAGTGGATGAAGACCTCGCCGACCGGCCCGTCCAGGTAACGGACCAAAATCGTCTCCTCTCCCCGAAGCCCGGCCGCTTGGAGCCGATGCATCCCGTCGACCACGCGCAGGGTGTCCCGGTGGACCAGGATCGGCTCGATGGCACCCTGCGCGAGTGCCTCGACGTGTTCTCGGTCCACCCCGCCCAGACGTGGCGAGTCGGCGGCCTTCAGGGAGGCGAGGGGCACTCGGTGGATGTCGGAGCACTCGCTTCGCGCGGCTTCCCCGAGGTCGCGTGCCGTCTCCGGCCGGTCTGCCGGGAACGCGGGCGGGGTGTCCGCCAGGTCTGAAGGCACTGAAGTCTGCTTTCTGTCCGGTCTTTCCGCGGGTAGGGGATCGCAGGTGCCGAGGGACCGTCCCGACGACTCCGTCGACACGGTCCCGGCTCAGGACGCACGGGGTGGACGACGCACGGGAGACGGGTCTCGCCGGGAGCGTGGACGGGAACCCGGCGGGGCCGGGGCGATGCGCGGACCGACGGGCCACGCGTCGGGGCGCCGAGTCCGCGGGCAGCGGACGTGTCGAGCGGCGTGCGCACCGGACCGAACCCGTAGGAAGGGCCTCGCCCCCGTGTCACGCGACGGGGAACGGGCGGGGCTCACCTCGTCGACGACGGGGCCGGCGGCGTGAGCGGGGAGGGGCTCAGGGACCGCTGTCCGTCGTTCGCGACAGGGCCTCGGCATGCAGCGGCCGTACGCACTGGCTCGCTCGGGGTAGGCAGGCGAAGACGGTCTCGACGAACGCGGGGAGACCGGGGGTGTGGTCGTCTTCGGTGGACGCTCGGGACATCGGCTCGTGCAGCAGTGTCATCGGGATTCCCCTCCCATGCGATGTACCGCTGTCCCCGGTGGGTGTGAGGACGCTGTGCCCTCCGGGGGCGGGGTCCCTCGGAGGCGAGACCGAGCCAAGCATAAAAAGCGCTATTTATGTCTGGCGGGAGGGCAAGCGTGGCGCAACTTCGGCAACTCCACCCGTACGCGCCTCCACGGCTCGGACAGAGTCTCGCCACGGGCAGACCGCGCTCGTCGACGCCGCCACCAGGAGGAGGACAGGCCCTGCGCGCTCCGAGACGGGGCGCGACGTGTTCGGCGTCGCCGTGCGCGGGCCGGCGCTGATGCCGTCCGCGTACAGGAAGAACGGCCACGGCCTGTCCGGTGCGCAGGAAGGCCGAACGCGGCAGCGGATTCGGCCAAGTCGACCTCGACCGTCTAGCCGACCATAAATAGCGCTTTTTATGCTTGGCTCGGTCTCGCCTCCGAGGGACCCCGCCCCCGGAGGGCACAGCGTCCTCACACCCACCGGGGACAGCGGTACATCGCATGGGAGGGGAATCCCGATGACACTGCTGCACGAGCCGATGTCCCGAGCGTCCACCGAAGACGACCACACCCCCGGTCTCCCCGCGTTCGTCGAGACCGTCTTCGCCTGCCTACCCCGAGCGGATCAACTCAAGTGGGCGAAGTCCTACGTCGAGGCCCTGTTGCAGACACCGGGCAAGAAGTCGCCGCGCCGGCTGGCGGAATCCGTCAGCGACTCCCCGACCGCTTCCCAGGCCCTGCACCAGTTCGTGAACGCAAGCCCGTGGGACTGGCTGATGGCACGTCGGGAACTGCTGCGCTGGGCGGCGCAGGCCGGCTCAGCGGTGACCGCCTGGACGCTGACACCGGTGTTCATACCCAAGCGCGGCGACCACTCCGCCGGAGTCCACTGCAGGTTCGACCCCGTGCGGGGACGGCTGTTGAACTGCCAGCTGGGAATGGCCGTACTGGCCACAGGCGAACACGGCCCCCTGCCGATCGACTGGGACCTCTACATCCCCGGCGAGTGGACCGGGAACCGGCGGACCAGGGCGCGGGTGCCGGAAGAGATACGTGGCCCTCTGTGGTCACAGGCCCTGAGGCTGATCCGGCGCGCTCCCTCGTGGCATTCCGTCCACAACGCCCCCGTCACAGCGGACCTGTCCTGGCTGCCGGACCAGGAAGCCTTCCTCACCCGTCTGACGCGGAGCGAGCGGCCTTTCGTGGTGCAGGTGCCCGACACCCTGCGCATCGTGCGCACGACGTCCTCGGTGCCGGGTGCAGCACCGCTCACCCTCCAGCAGATCCTCGCGGACCCCTCGGCGGCGGCCGGAGGGGAAGGAGACCACGTCGTCTCCCTCCCGGTGGCACTCCCCGGCCGTTCGACGGAACGCGTACCGCTGCGACTGCTCGTCCGGCACCGTCCGAACGACTCGGCGCGAACGTGGCTGACGAACCTGGTCGACCGGCAGCTGCCCGAGCTGCTGCCGCTGATGCGCCAGCCGCGACTGGCCGCGGGTGTGGTGAGCACTCTCAACGAGGAATTCGGGCTGCAGGACTTCGAGGGTCGGTCGTTCCCGGGATGGCACCACCACACAACACTGGTCTCCGCCGCCTTCGCCTACTCCCGGGTCGGTGACCGTACTGCCGGGACCGTCCCTCGAGGCTGAGCTCCCGGAGCGGTGAACGGCTTCACGGTGGCACACGTCCTCCGCCATGACGGCCGGGCCCTGCCGGCACCGCCTTCGGCTGTCCGTCCGCCGTTCGTCGTCGCCGTCGACCACGGCCGTGCCGACGGCGATCCCCGCTGCCCGTCTCCGACCCGGGCGCGTGCCGCACGACGAACCCGCCCGGGTCCGCCGCATTCGTGCGCCCGTGCCGTCAGCCCGCACGGGAGGCCCGGCCCGCGTCCGGCCCCCTGCAGCAGCTTCGAAAGCAGGGGGCCGCCGTACGCGCTCAGCCCGTGTGCGCGTCCAACCCTTCGAGCACGGCGCTCCAGACCTCGGCGAAGTCAGGCCCGGTCGGGACTCCCCCGGCCCCGGCCCTCCTGGCGTCCGCCATGGCGCCCTCGACCACGTACATGACGAGCCGAACGGCGACGGTCGGACGTACGCCGGCGACGAGGTCGCCGGCGGCGGTAGCTCTTTCGAGGAGGCGCGACACCTCCTCGTGGAAGGCGTCGAACCAGTCGGAGGCGACGTGCCCCTCCTGGATCAGGCGTACGGCAGCCCGGGTGAGGACGTTGCCCTGGAGGGCCGTCACCATCTGCAGGACGAGGAAGGACAGCTCGGTGAGGGCTCCGGCAGCGGTCGGACGAGCCGTACCGATGTGCCGCAGTTCGTCGACGCCCTTCTGCACCACCTCGAAGGCGAGTGATGCCTTGCAGCGGAAATGGAAGGTGAGGGCCCCCAGCGTGACGTTCGCCTCCACACACACGCTGCTCAGCGTCGTCCCGTCATAGCCGTACCGGTCGAAGCGGCGTGCTGCGGACAGGACGAGGTTCGCGCGGGTGGACGCGGCTCGCTCACTCTTCTTCATATAGGCCTCGAAGATCACACGACGATGTTCGACGCCGGCTCCACCGGGCTTGTCGGCATGTCGGCCAGAACGTTCTGAGCAGCCTCTGCGGCGACAGATGAACTGTCGTGCCTGACCGGTCCCGCGGCGACGGCTCGACGGGCGGTTCGACCATACGGCCGACGCCCGACGACGAGCACGCGATCAGGGGAAAGCCCTTACGTTCTCGGCAAGTTCACCCGTTGGGCATGCTCTATCGGGCGGTCCACCCCCCGTCGACCGGAATAACCGCGCCGGTGGTGAACGACGAGCGGTCCGAGCAGAGCCACGCGGCCGTCCGGGCGATCTCGACGGGGTCGGCCAGGCGCCGCTGAATCGAGCGTTCGGTGAAGGGCCCGAGAAGTGCAGGCGTGTCGGAGAGCACCTGCTCCATCAACTCGGTCCGCGTGCTGCCGACAGCCATCGCGTTGACACGGATGCCGTGCTTCGCGTACTCGTCGGCCGCTGCCCTGCTCAGGCCGATGACCGCGTGCTTGGCTGCGATGTACGGGGCGGAGGCACCGGTCGCGCGGACTCCGGCGACACTCGAGGTGTTCACGATGGAGCCACCTCGTTCGAGCATCACGGCTATCTCCGCCCTCATCGCGTTCCACACGCCTCGCGCATTGACATCCATGATGCGGTCGTACTCTTCGTCGTCCATCAGGTGCATGGGGGTGCCGGTGGAGGTCCACCCCGCGTTGTTGAAGGCGGCGTCGACCCCGCCGAACGTCTCGACCGCGGTCCGCACGACCGTCCGCATCTCCTCGGCGCGCGTCACATCGGCCACCACGGCGACGGCCTTTCCGTCCCGGGCGCCGATCCTGTCGACCACGTCGAGCAACCGGTCCTTGCGGCGGGCTGTCAGGACCACCTGGGCGCCCTCCCGCACGAAGAGTTCCGCAGCGGCCGCGCCGATGCCGCTGCTGGCTCCGGTGATGACGACCGTCTTGCCGTCCAACAGACCCTGCCCGGCCATGAGGCTCCTTGATGTGTGTGTCGCGTTCGACCGCCTTCGAGACAGCCGTACCGGAAGTGGTCGTCCTGAGGTCGTCGACCTCACTCGAAGCGGTCCCGATGGTCCAGTGCCCACTGCGCGAAGGTGGTGGCGGGCCTCCCGATGATCCGCTCCACCGTGTCGGTGGTGTGGGACTTGGCTCCGGCGAGCTGCCGCTCGGCACTCACGAGCAGGGCGTCGGCCATCGGCGCCGGGTGCCGGCGCAAGTAGCGCCGGTGCGCTTCCTCCGGGGACAACTCCCGGCAGACGAGGGGGCGCCCCAGCACCTCGGCGAGAATCGCCGACTGTTCGTGGGCCGACAGTGCTTGTGGTCCGGTGAGTTGGTACGACTGGAAGTGGTGCCTGACGTCCCCGAGGAGACGGGCGGAGACCTCCGCTATGTCCTCGGGCGCGATGCAGGCGTTGCGGCTGTGCGGGTACAGGGCGTGCGTGGAGTCGTGGCTGCGCATGTCAGGTGCCCATCCCAGCGCATGGGACATGAACGATCGCGGCCGGACCATGGTCCAGGGGATTCCGCTCGCCCTGATGCGCTCCTCGTTCTTCCGCTGCCACTCGGTGACGAGGTCGTGTGCGGCGTTGTCGAGCACGGCTGCGGCGGAGAGCTTCACGATGTGTCCCACACCCGCTTCGACGGCTGCCTCCACCACGTTCCGGTCGTGCTCGGGGCGCATGGGGTCGTTGGTCACCACGAAGAGGACGTCCGCTTCTCGGAACGCGGCGACGAGGCTCTCGCGCACGCCGTAGTCGCAGGTGACGTGCCGTACCCCGGAACGGACCACTTCGGGTGATGAGGTGCGGCTGGTGAGAGTGACCCGGAAGTGAGCCGGGAGATGGCGGACCATCAACGAGGCCACCTGCCCCGTCGCACCGGTGAGCACGATGTGCGACATGAGCGCGGTCACCGACCCGGGACGCGCGCAGGACCGATCTGGATGTCGTGCGCCACGGACTCGGACGCGACGCTGGGCAGCAGCAGGTCCCACATGTCACAGACCCTTTCCATGAGATCGGCACGCCCGGCCGCCAGATTCGAGTAGACCTGCAGACCGGTACAGGCACCCACCAAGAACCGTGCCAAACGGTCCGGGCAGGTCCCCTCACGGAGTTCACCCTCCCGTCGGGCCACATCGAGGTGGTCTCGCATCAGTTCCCGCCACTCCTCGAAGGAGGTGGCGTCGTTCATGCCGTGACTGCCCTGTTCCACAGCGAGACGAACGCCCGCGCGCAGGATCGGGTCGCGCTTCATGCGATCCGCCCATACGAGGGTGATGTCGACCATCCGCTGCAGTCCGGTCGACTCGAGGTGAGGCTCTATCGTCGTCGGCTGGGCGTTCATCAGGGCTTCGGCCAGCCCCTGCTTCGAGCCGAAGTGGAAGTAGAGCGCGCCAAGGGTGAGTCCGGCCCGTTCGACGATCCGAGTCACCGACGCCTGCTCGTAGCCGGCCTCGTCGAAGACTTCCGCCGCTGCCAGCAAGACCCTCTGTCGCGTCCGAGCGGCCTGCTGCGCCTTGACAGATGTCACCCTGCATCACTCCTCGACACACATAGATAACATAATTTATGTTAGCCGCACGGTTGTCACGCAGGCCATGAACTCGGGGAGATGGGCCACATGCCCAACGTTCACAACGGCGGATCGGAAGGACTGCGGGTCGCCGCGAGGGTGCCACAGGAACTCGTGCACAAGCGGGACTCGACCGAGGTCCTCCTCACCGACTGGACCACCCACGGCCGGAACCGGCACACCATCCACGCCTCGTGGCCCCGTCATCACTCCTTCTACCAGTCGCGGAACCACCGTTTCGACCCTCTGCTCTTCGTGGAGACGGTGCGTCAGACGTTTCCGTTGCTGTCCCACGTCGCCTACGGCGTGCCTTTCGGCAGCCACCTGGTCTGGGACGACTTCGCCTTCGAAGTCGAACCGCAGGTCATGTCGGCCCCGTCGGCGCGCGCCGACGTCGTCCTGGATGCCACCTGCGCCGATGTCCGGACCAGAAAGGATCGTCTGGTCTCGATGACCATGTATGCGGAGGTCCGGCTGAACGGTCGCCACGTCGGCAGCGCCCGCACCCGGTTCACCAATCACTCCTCCGCCGTCTACCGGCGATTACGCGGTGGGCACGATCTTGCCGGGGCACTCCGCCGAGCCCTGCCGCCACCACCGCCCCTCCAGCCGGTCACGGTAGGGCACCGTCACCGCGAGAACGTGGTGCTGGCGGACACCGGTCGCCCGGGCCACTGGCAGTTGCGCGCCGACCTGGATCACGCCGTCCTGTTCGACCACCCCGTCGACCATGCGCCCGGCATGCTCCTCCTGGAAGCCGTCCGTCAGGCCGCGCACGCCGACTCACCCGGTACGGACCGCATGGTGACCGGGATGTCGGTCTCCTTCGACGGCTGGGTGGAACTGGACGCGCCGGCCTGGGTCTCGATAACCCCGTCACGCGGCAACACACTGCGGGCCGTCGTCGAGCAGGAGCAGAGCACCCGTCTGACCGCCGAGGTCACGGTCGAGCCCGTGCCGATCCGAGCGGATCGGCACCCGGCCGACCATGAGCAGACTCCCGACCGCCGCCGGTCGGCCGCGCTCCACTCTTCGGTCTTTCCTTGAACGGACCGCGTCTCGACAGCCGACCGCAGCCGGGTCCCCCCGGTCCCGATCGGCCTGGACTCCGGAAAGCCGCAGATCGTGTCGGCGGCGCGGGGGCCTGGTGCCGACCCGGAGTCACCGCGTCAGCGGGTCACGCGCTCACGGGCGCAAGTGGCCTCGTCCGACACGGGTGGGGACGGCCCGTTGAACTCGCGGATTGGAGCAACCGTGGCGCCTGCGCAACCAGGTCCTTCAACTGAAGCCGGAACACGAGTCCCGCGGAAGGCATCCGCAACGTGCTTGCGCCGAGGAGGTCGAACGACGGCTGCGCGTCAGCACGACGTTCACTCAGCCGTGGTATGAGGGCGGCAGCCCGGGCCCGTCTTCCTTCTCGGCGGTCCGCCGGTCCGCCGGTCCGAGCAGGAACTGCAGCACACACGGTGGCCAGCTGGGCAGGCGAGAGTCCCCAATGCCCATCCTGCGGACACCAGTCGGCTAAATCCTCGTCGCACCGCAGTCCATCGAGACGATCGCCTACCCATGATGAGTGCGGAATTCTGTGATGAGTGCAAAATTCTGTCAATCTTCTCCCCGGTCTAGATAGTAAGGTCCGGAGGCGGGCATCCTGCGTGGAGACCGGGGAGAACCAGGTAAGGATCTGTCGGAAGGCTCCTATGGAGATCATCATCAAGGGCGCGAGCGAAGAGTTCGCCGAGAAGCTCGTCGCGCTCGCCGCTCAGCATCACGCGGAGCTGTCCATCAGCACCGTCCAGCCGGGCTGGACCGTCGACCGAGCCGAGCGTTATCTCCGCTCCCTGACCGCCAGCGGTCGCCGGATGGCCCAGATGGTCATCGTCGACGGCGACGGCTACCTCGAAGCCGACAAGCTGCGCAGCGAGCTCGGCAAGCTCAACGGCCCGTCCAACTCCCTGAAGCGAGCCGTTGATCGTGGCGTCCGCAAGGACTGGTGGCCGGAGGGGACCCCGGCCCCCATCACCCCCGTGTCCAACCCCGCCAACCCCTCCTGGCACCAGAACATCGCCTACCGGATGGACCAGGAACTCGTCCCCGTCTTCCGCCAGGCGCTCACCCGAGCCATGGGCTTCCCGCCGGCGGACAACGACCAGCAGCCGTAGGCATCCCGTTCCACCGACATCCCCTCCCCCGGGTACGAGAAGCCGGTGATGCAGACCGACAACGCCCAATACCTCGAACTCGCCGCCCGGTCCGGTCGATGACCACGCATCTCCCGATCATGGAGTCCGGCCGCTGGTCGGCCTCGGTGCAGGCTTTCACCCCCGACCTCTGCCTGCCACTCCCGTCCGTGGATCTTGGGGACTACGCCAGCAGGACCACCGAGGCGGCCCGGGAGACGGCACACAGCGCTGCAAGATGATCTCGGCAAAGCACTACGACCCTTCAACCAAGGGGCACCGCACAGTGAATGAGGAGGTGGCACCTTAGTCCGGGTGGGTCCCAGCAAGCTGGGACCAGTGCAGCGTGGTTGATGACGGGAAGTGGTCGCCGTGCATACGTGGCGCACGCCTGCCTACGTGGACGCATCGTCGTGGCTGACTGTCGGTGGTGCAGGTTCAGGAGGGTGGGAGAGCGCTGAGCTCGGGGAAAACCTGCTGGTAGTGGGCTTGTACCAGCGTTGTGGAACGTAAGGAAGTTGGTGTCTGCGAGTCGTACCCGTGTGGCTTCGGGTTCATGGGGCGGCAGGTGCAGAAGATGTTCTAGATGTTGACCGACCACGTTTCCGCTGGTCAGAGCCTTGCCGATGGGGAAAAACTTATGTCTCAGGGTCAAGAAACCCCCTGCTGACATGCCTGGGGAAGCAAGTTCGCCCGTAAAAATTGCGACCTCTATGCGCAATCTTGCGACGCCGGAAGAACCTTGCCTCTCCAGTCATAGAACACCGGCGCAACGCGCACATGGGTCGCGTCGTTGCTATGCATGTGCGCAATCGATACTGTGCGCTTCGTCTAGGTATCGATCATCAGGAGTGTCAGGAACCCATGCCCGCATCCGCTCCCGGAGACCCACGGCGTTCTCCGCGGACAGCACCACGCGCCCCCAGCGCCAACAGCCCCTTCGCGGTCGGCGCACTCCGCCCGCGCGCCAACACCGTCGAGCTCCCGCCGGGCCACCGGGCAGAGATCACCCAGGAACGCGTCTCCGCCCAGTTCCTCGGCAAGTACTTCGCCCAGGACAGCCTCGACTTCCTGATGTGGCTCGCCCAGTACTACTGGAACGACCTCACAGGCCTGCGCGTCGTGCTCTACCTGATGGGCAGCCAAGAGGTCGGCGGCATCGTCAAGCGCACCCAGCGCAGGATCGCCACCGATCTGAAGCTGTCCGACGAAGCGGTTTCCCGCGCCATGACCAAAGCCCGGAAGATGGGTCTCGTCCACACGGTCTCCCGCGGCCGCCACCAGCTCCAGCCCACCGTGACCCTCCGCGGCGGCTACGTGACCGTCGACACCCCTGTCCGGGGAGCCGCCGCGAAGCGGACGACCGTCAGGATCGAACAGCTCAGCCTGCTCAACGAGCTGGTCCTCGACGATCAGGTCCCGGAGGTGTTCCGGGAGATGGCGATGCCCGACGCCACGCTCCCACCGCCGTCTCCTCGACCCTCCAAGGAACCCAGGACCAGCCCCAGTACCCAGCAGCCGGAGGAGTGAGATGATCCCGGCAACCTCTGTGAGCCCCGAACCACCCGAGCTGACCTATGGCTCGCTGAACGGCTTCGCTTACCTGCCGGCCATGCCGGGCATCGCGTACCGCGTCCTGACCAAAGTCGTGGGCATCCAGGAGCCCGGCGGACGCTGCATCATCACCGAGAACGAGCTCGCCGAGATGCTCAACGTCCATCGGTCGCTGGTCGGACGCGGGTTCCAGTGCCTCGGTCACGCCCGGCTCGTCTTCCGGCAGGCCAAGGGCGTCTACCGCCTCAATCCCATGATCAGCGGCTACCGCACCGTCGCCGACCAGCTCGCGGCCATCAACGAGATGGACCCCGAAGACCGGCTCGACATCGACGACTACCAAGAACGCTACGACCAGGCCGTCGCCGAGGCGGAGGAAGAACGCCGCCGCCGTGCCGCCGCCCGCAAGAAGTCCCAGGACACGGCCCCGGCGGAATCCGCCGAGACCGACTCCGTGGAGGACCCCGCGGTCCTCGACTTCGCCGCAGCCAGAAGGACACGGCGCAGGAGCGGCAAGAAGTAACACGGAAAACACTGAGGCCCCTGCCTGAGCAGGGGCCTCAATGCGTCTAGATATCGCCGTCAGAGTACTGCCTCCACCGCGATAGCACCATCTCGATCTTCGACCATCCGTGTCCGAACGACCCGCCTGAGGGAAACCCGGCCATGGATGTGTCCCGGTTCGTACGTGCCGCCGCATGATCCCGGACGGTGCGGAGACGTTCACGGGTCTCACCAAGCCCTACAGGGCGGCTCCGGCGCGGCCCCTACAGGTCGAACTCCAGGTGCTCGACGTTCGTGAAGCGGACCTCCTCCAGGCTGCCCGCGCGGCGGCCGCCGTCCTGGAAGTACACCTCTCTGATTCCTTCGGCGGTGATCTCCTGGAGGCGCTGGTCGCCGGCGCCGGCGTCCTGGGCGTCGAAGAGGCGGGCGGCGTAGTGGGGTGGCAGTGCCACGGTCAGGTGACGGATGCGGTCTTCGTCCGTCGTACCGATCGGGGCGGTGTAGCCCATGCGGGCGCGGGTGTCGATGACGATGCCGCCCGTCGTGGCCGCCTTCTGCCGGGCCCTGGCCCGGACCTGGGGCTGCCAGCGCTTCTTCACCTCGCGCTCCAGGCGCACGGCGAGGTCCGGGCGGGGCTTCTTGATCTGGCCCTTCACGTAGCGTTCGACGGTGCGCTGGGAGACCCGCAGCAGCTGGGCGACCGCCTTGGTGCCGTCCATCCGCTTGACCAGGTAGCGCATCTGCGCGCCGGCCGACTTCGGCGCGGGGCGGGTGAACGCCTTCTGCACCGCCTTCTCCAGGCCGTCCCCGAACAGGCTCATCGCCCTCTCCTACTCTCCGTTGTCGACGTCGGTGACGGTGCCGTCCTTGATGTACCGGGCGAGGTTGAGGTCCGGGGCGTCGAAGCGCTCGCGGACCTCCTCGCCCCACAGGACGGTCTGGGTGCCCTCGTGCTTCACCAGGCCGGGGTTGATGCCGA
The DNA here is from genome assembly GCF_040702165.1 of Streptomyces sp. NPDC086147. Taxonomy (NCBI): domain Bacteria; kingdom Bacillati; phylum Actinomycetota; class Actinomycetes; order Kitasatosporales; family Streptomycetaceae; genus Streptomyces; species Streptomyces sp. NPDC086147. Next base: position 91,705 of record NZ_JBFBJO010000017.1, read on the forward strand.
GCTTGAAGCCGCCGGGCAGCGGCTTGCCCTGACGGTAGGGCAGGAAGTCCAGCGGCGATTCGCCGTCGGCCGCGTACACGACGCAGTCGGACAGGATCGCGATCGGGTACTGCCCGGTGAACGCCGCGTGCTTGACGATCTTCCGGTGGAGGTTGATCCGGGTGCGGGAGATGACGGCCGCGCGGATGTCCGGCCGCCACGTCGGGCGGGACAGGGCGCGCCACGGCTCCCCCGGCCGCCAGCCCTCGCCGCGCGGGCGCTCGCGCAGCTTGCCCAGGCCGCCCTTGACCGTCGCCTTGATCGCCGAGGCGACGACGGCCAGTTCCGGATCGCGGCCGCGGTGGCCGTCCATCGCGGCGAGGAACTCCTCCGGCGACAGGTCGGCGCCGACCCCCAGGTCGGCCATCGTGGCGAGGTGGGCGTCGCGCAGCCGGTTGTACCAGCCGTCCAGGTACCGGCCGTTCTCGTAGCGTACGTACGCCTCCAGCGGAGCCACGTCGTACCCGAGCTCCACCGCGTACGCGACGGTCGGCGTCGCATACCAGGCCGGTCCCTCCGGGCGGTCGCCCTTCGGCGTGAACGGGCTGGGCAACAGGCCGCCGTCCAGCTCCGCCCACTTGTCCTTGGCGACCTTCACGTGCGACAGGTCGACGTGGGAGAGGTCGACCAGCCAGCTTCCCGGCAGCTTCGGGTCGAACGCGGGGTTCCGGACGCGGGTGGGTGCCCCGAGGCCGACGACCAGGCCGTTGGCTCCGGCGGCGAAGGCCATGTTGACGTCGACGCCGACCAGGTGGCGCAGGGTGCACTCGGCGTCCGTCATCGGCCGCGCCCAGTCGTACGCCTCCTCGAACAGCTTCTCCGCCGGGCCGCGCACGTGGAAGCGCGGCAGGTCCTTGAGCAGGGGGTGCCCGTCCGGGGCCTCGCACGGCGCGCAGTCCACCGGGTCCTTGCCCAGGGAGGCGGGGTTGCGCTCGGAGTGCCGCTTGCCGTCGGCGTCGGGCTCCGAGGCGCGGGTCGGCGGGTGCAGGGCGGTCATCAGCTCCAGGCCGGTCACCGCGGTCGAGCCGCGCGGCGTCATCACGCGGGAGGCGTACACGCCCAGGACCCGGGCGAGTTCTGCCGGCGGGAGCTGCCCGACGCTCCCCCAGTGCCGGGTGTCGAGGGCGTGCCAGGACGGGATGCAGAGCTGCACGCAGGCCCGTTCCGAGCCGGTGGCCGGACGGTAGATCCGCGCCCACGGTCCGAAGCCGCGTTTCGTCAGCTTCCACTCCGCGCGGGCCAGCTGCTTGACGACCTTGTGGCTCTCGGGGATCCGACCCGCGAGCCGCTCCTCCTCGGTGAGGGCGACGGGGAGGCCGTAGCGCTTCAGCGCGGCCTCGGTGAGGACGAGGAGCGGGTCGGCGTCCTTGCCCGGCCCGGACAGCTTGGGCTGGCCGAGCCTGCCCTCGCGCAGCGTCCACTCCACCAGTGAGGGGAGCGACTTGGCCGGGATCTCCAGGAGGAGGCCGCCCGGGCAGTACGCCAGCGCCTGGCCGGTCTCGTCGACGTCGACGACGGCGAGCGGGCCGTTCGCGAACCGTGCGTCCGCCCTGTCGGGCGTGCCGGGTGTGCGGGGCGCAGAGGTGTCGGCCGGGGGTGTCCTCCGGGGGGCCGAAGGAGGGTTGGTGACGGCGGGGGTGGGTCGGGGCTGCGTTTCCCGAGCCGGGGGCGTGGGAGCCGTCTCCGCTTCCGGGGCCGGGTCCGGGTCCGGTGTCTCCGTGGGAGGAGTGTCGGTGTCGGCGGGGTAGAGCTTCGCGAGGCCGTCGAGGAGGCGTGCGTACGCGTCGCGTTCCGGCGGGCGCGGTTCGGTCCTGCCGGACTCCCAGGCGCTGACCGTGGCCCGGCGTACCTGGAGCGCGCTCGCCACCTCGTCGATCGTCAGACCGTGCGCGCTGCGCAGACGCTTGCGTTCCGCCGGCGGCGGGAGCGGGGCGCGGGACGCGAGCAGGGCGTCGACCGCGTCGAACAACTCGGACATGGAACACCTCCGGGCCGACACCTTACCTGGTGAAACGTACATATCGCGTACGTTCGGCGTACGAAACGCGTGCATGGGGAGTGGGTGTGTGCTGTGGGGTTCCGGGGTTATCACGGCGTGATAGGTCGGCGAGGAGGCGGAGTGGGAGGGAGGGGTATCACGCCGTGATAGGTCGGACGGCCTGGAGACGGGGCGCGGGGTTATCACGCCGTGATAGGTCGGGCGGGGTCGAGAGGGGCTGAGGGGTTATCACGACGTGATAGGTCGGTGAGGGCCGGAGTGGGGTGAGGGGTTATCACGCCGTGATAACCCGAGAGGAGTTCGTAACCTTCCTAACGCGTCAATGGCAGAAGTTGATCTCAGTCGTTAGTAGGGTGACGTCCATGACGTCACCCGAAACGGGCGGCGACCGGGAGAAGGTCGTCACCAAGCTCACCAGTACCCTCCGGCAGGACCTCAAGGTCCGAGCCGCTCTCCACGGTCTCGACATGCAGAACGCCGTCGAAGCCGGCATCACCGCCTGGCGCGGTCTGGGGTCGAACCTGGCCGCCGTCGACACCGCCGGTGCGGAGACCTACTCCACCTTCCTTCCCGCCGGACTGTGGGACGGCTTCCGCGACGACTGCAAGAGCCGTGGGGTCTCCCTCACCCAAGGCATCGCCCAGGCCGTCGCCCTCTGGCTCGACAACAACCCCGTCCCCGAGGCGAAGCGGCCCGCGATGGTCCGGCGCGTCATCGTCTGCAACCAGAAGGGCGGTGTGGGCAAGACCGCCATCACCGCCGGGCTCGGTGAGGCCCTCGCCGAGAACGCGGCCGAGCTCGTCCCCGTCCGGGTCTCCAAGCACTTCGCCGCGCTGCTCGAAGCCGACGACCGCCCCGAGGATCCCCTCGCCCTGGAAGACCTTCCCGGGCTCGGTCAGCGTGTTCTGCTCGTCGACTTCGACCCGCAGGGCCACCTCACCAAGCAGCTCGGCCACGAACTGCTCCCCATGGGCGGGGACTCCCTCACCAACCACATGGCCGGCGAGGGCAAGGGCGAACTGGCCGATCTGGTCGTCTCCGTCGAGGAGGACCGCTTCGGCGACCGGCTGGACCTCCTGCCCGCCTGCACCGACGCCTTCCTCCTCGACGTCCGCCTCGCCTCCGTGCGGGCCCGCGAGGCCGCCCTCGAACGTGCCCTGCGGGCCGTCGAGGCCGACTACGACGTCATCGTCGTCGACTGCCCCCCGAGCCTCGGCCTCAGCATGGACGCCGCGTCGTACTACGGACGCCGCCGCGACAACGAGGAGACCGGCAACTCCGGCGTCCTCATCATCGTCCAGGCCGAGGACAGCAGCGCCGACGCGTACGGCCTGCTGACCGCGCAGATCGAGGACATGCGCGGCGACCTCGCCCTCGACATCGACTACCTCGGTCTCGTCGTCAACCACTACGACGCCCGCCGCGGGTACATCGCGACGTCCTCCCTCCAGTCCTGGATGGACATAAAGGATCCGCGGGTCGTCGGCGTCATCGGTGACCTCAAGGAGCAGAAGGAGGCCGTCCGCGCCAAGCGGCCCCTCCTCGCCTACGCACCCCGGTGCGAGCAGTCCGTCGCGCTCCGCGCCCTCGCCCGGGAGATCAGCAAGTGAGCAAGGCCAAGAACCTCGGGGCCGGATCCTCCTTCGCGCAGGCCCGTCCCATCAGTGCCCGCCGAGCCGCCATCGGCGCGGCCACGGCCGCACCGACCGAGGGCGTTCCGGACCCCACGGAGCTTCCGCTCGGCCTCATCAGCCAGAACCCCGACAACCCGCGCGAGGAGCTCCGCGATCTCGAAGGGCTGGCCGACAGCATCCGCGAGATCGGTCTCGTCAACTCCATCACCGTCGCCACCGTCGACTCCTATCTGGCCGAGCGGCCCGAACGGGCCGAGGACGTGGACGAGGGAGCGCGGTACATCGTCGTCGACGGCCACCGTCGGCTCGAAGCGGCGCGGCTCGCCGGTGCCACCGTGATCCGGGTCAGCGTCAACAACCACCTCGTCGCCACCGACGAGGCCCTCCTCGAAGCCGCGTTCGTGGCCAACGTCCACCGCGACGACATGAACCCGATCGAGCAGGCCCACGCGCTGAAGAAGCTCGTGGAGTTCTACGGTTCGCAGAACAAGGCCGCGAAGCGCCTCGGCATCGGTCAGTCGACCATCTCCTCCAAGCTGTCGATCCTCGACCTGGACCACGGGCTCCAGGCGGATCTCGTCGAGGGGCGCCGGACGATCGAGCACGTCCGCAATCTGTCCAAGCTGCCTCCCGAGCAGCAGCGGGCGAAGGCCGACGCCCGGGCGGAGGCGGCGGAGCAGAGGTCCGCCGCCAAGCGCGACCTATCACGCCGTGATAACCCGCCGGTCGTTCACGAGGTGGTGGTCTCGGGCGGGGGCGGAACCACGGACGGGAGCGTCTTGAGTGGGGGTGCCTCGGGAGAGAGCGTTTCGGGTGGGGGCGTTTCGGGTGGAGGCGTTTCGGGTGGAGGCATCTCGGGAGAAGGTGCCGCAGACGGGGGAGTCGTCGACGGGGGAGCCGTCGACCTATCACGCCGTGATAACCCGGCGGGCGAAGACCGTGGGTCCTTTACGGACGAGGTGCCCGCGCCAAGAAGTGCACAGGAGGCTCCGACTAGTCCGGCGGCTCCGGCGGTGCCGGTCGTCGCTGCGGTACCGGCCGTTCCCGAGGTGCCGCTGCACGATGGTGTCGCTCTGATGGACACGGCCTTCGACCGGCTCGATCCCAGGCAGCGCAGTGCGTTCATCCAGCACTACTTCAAGCGCAGTACGGGGGTGGGGGCCGTCATCGCGGACATGCGGGGGGACCTCGCCGTGCAGGACCGGAACTCGCTGGCGGCCATCCTGGAGCAGGTCGCCGCGGGTCTCCGTGAAGGCGCGTAGGACGGCGCCACGGAACCGGCGATGCCTTCGTCCCCCGGTGGGGGAGGGGCATCGCCGGCGCCGGGCGGGGCGTCCCCGTCCCTACGTGAACAGACGGGGGGCGTCGGTGCCCTTGGAGCGCTGGGTCTTGCTGCCCTTGGCGCCGGGCGCGAGGGTGCGGGGGTCGACCGCCTCGGCCGGGGCCCCCGTCGCGTACAGGCCCTCGGGGTCGTTGTCCCGGTCGTGGGGGAGCAGCCAGAAGACGCGGCGGCGGAACGTGCCCGAGGAGCGGGACGCCTTGGCCTGCGGGCTGAGCTGGGCGTAGCCGATCATCCGCCCGTCGCGGTGGTAGGCGGGCCTGCCCCGCCGGGTCGGGAGGCGGTCCAGGCTCTGCCGGACGTAGTCGAGGTCCTCGACGTTCTCGAGCCAGACGAGCTCGGATTCGTCGCTGATCTCCTCGTCGGTGATGAGGGAGCTCATGTGGTCTCCTCGTCCGCGAGCACCGCCATGCCGATGCCTGGGTAGTACTTGCGGGAGTTGGACAGGATCATTTCCTTGGGCGAGGCCAGTCCGACGAGCTCCCTGGCCCGTGCCGCGAAGGCCCGGGAGGAGATGGCGGGCGCGCCTTCATTCTGGCACCAGCTCCGGTAGGCGGCGTACAGGCTTGCCTGTTCCGCCCGGTGGTCCGGGTTGAGCAGACAGCACTCCTCGAAGAAGCGGCCGGTGTGGTCCTCCGTCTCGGCGTACGCGGTGGTGGCGATGCGGACGCGCTCGGGGCCGGTGAGGTCCCGGTCGCCGGCGAGGTAGCGGCGGGAGCCGTCGATGAGCCACTTGAGGATCCCGGGGCCCTCCTCCGTGACGAGCAGATCGGCCAGGTTGTCGATCTTCCGGTCGTCGGAGACGACCCGCTCGAAGGGGAGCAGGCGGATGCGGCGCCAGAAGGCGAAGCCGCCGGTGTTGACCTCGGGGCGGTGGTTGCCCAGGAGCCAGAGCTTGTGCGTCGGCTCGAAGCTGAAGAAGTCCTGGCGCATCCGGCGGGCCTTGATGCGGTCGCCGCCCGTCAGGAGTTTGACCCGGGCCTCGTCGAAGCGGTCGCCGGGCTTCACCTCGCTGCAGACGATGACGCGCCGTCCGTGGAGCTCGGCCAGGTCCGTGGGATGGCCTTCGTACGGCCGGGCCATCAGGAAGCCGGGCGGCGCCGCGTCGGCGTAGTCGCCCAGGAGCTTCAGGAGCACGTCCAGCAGAACCGATTTTCCGTTCTTGCCGGAGCCGAAGAGGAAGGGCATGACCTGTCCGCCCACGTCGCCGGTGATCGAGTACCCGAGGAGCACCTGGAGGAAGTCGATCATCTCCGCGCCCTTGGCGTCCTCGCCGAAGGTGTCGGTGAGGAACCGGAGCCAGCGGGGGGTGGGCATGGCCCGGGGGCTGACGGACGTGGAACGGGAGTGGAAGTCCTTGTCCGAGGCGGCCGGCCGGACCGCGCCGGTGCGCAGGTCCACGATCCCCGCCGGGGTGCACAGGGCGTAGGGGTCGGCGTCCAGGGAGGCGGCGTTGAGGACCATGCCCGGGGCGGACTTCGCCTGGGTCAGCATCGCGTTCATGCCGCCGGTGCTCAGGGCGCGGCGGCGGTGCTGGCGCATGGCCGTGTCCGTGTAGACGCCCCGCGGGTCGGTGACGGCGATGTTCTCCGCCAGGTCGCCGGCCGCCCACAGGACCGTGTCGTCCTCGTCGATCTGCCAGCGGGTGGTGTCCCACCGGTACCAGCCCAGACCGGGCACGTGCCGGTAGTCGTGGGAGTAGAGCCTGGCGAAGAGCTTGGCGTTGCCGCGGTCGCTGAGGGTGTCGGGCAGCAGGCCCGACGGGCCGGCGTGCTCCCCCGGCGGCCCGGGCGCTCCGGGGGGCGCCTGCTGGGGAGGAGCGTCGGAGAAGTGGGCCAGGATCTGCGCGGCCACCGCCTGGGCGTCGAAAAGTTTGTCGTCGGGACCGACAGTCATACATCCCCCCTGGAGCCCCTCGGGCGTGTGCGGCCGATGCTTGGGGAGCAGCCGTGGGCGACTGATCCCGCCGTAGAGGGAACGGATCCGGACCGGGGCGCGCGGGAAGAGGGAACCCGCTGATCCGGTTCGGTTCCCCGACGGCCCGGGGGCGGACAGCCTCCGGGCGAGAAACGACCGCGCCAGGGCTGCCTTAAGTCGCTGCGCGGAAAACGCAGTTCACCGGCCATGTTCTTCCCCCACCAGCGACCGAAGCGACTCATCTATGACATGAACAGTACCGAAGGCGAATCACGCCGTTCGGGATCCTACAGAAAAAAACCGTCCGGTCTGTCAGAATCAAGTTCGAGCCAATCATTGCTACCCCGGTGGACGCAACCCGCTGGGGGAGGGGTGTGCAGCGACCCAAGAGACTCAGGCCCGTATGGCCGGCCGAGAGACCCCGGTGCGTACGTCCGGTCGGAGCGACCCGAGAGGGGGCCCGGTCGGGGGCGGAGCCGGGGGAGCGACTGTGGGGGAGCGACCGGAGCGCTCCGGGTAGCTCCCGGATCGGGGGAGGAAATCCCAGGTCAGGGGGGCGGATTGGACTTCTCGGCGACTCAAGCGACCGAAGCTTCGGGTATATGAGGGTTCCCTGTGTGCGCGTGCGCGTCATATATAGGGAGACTCAGTCGCTTCAGTCGCTTTCTGAGGGTGCCCACCCTTCCGACCTGCGGTTTTCCCGGCGACCCGAGCCGTCCGGCCGCGAGGACCGGGTCGCTTGACCCCGCCTCCGGTAGCTGGTTCCCTCTCAGGACATGAGCGAGGAGGCGTTTTTCCCGAGGAGTTCATCCGCTCCCCGGGTGTTCGGAACGTCCTGTGCACGAGGTCCGGTCGCTTCGGTCGCTGCCGGGAGCCGGCATGCCCGCTGAACTGGGCTTTCCCTCCAGCGACTCAGGAGCTGCCGCCCGGGCGCCCGTACCGGCCGCCCCTTCGGTCACTGCGCGGTGGTGTGCCCGGCAGGGCTGGCCGGTCCTCCCGCTGGCTCCCGGGCGCAAGACGCCCGCGGCCAACTGCGAGGCCTGCCGTGCGCCGGGCCACCGCTACGACGACTGCCCCTGCCCCGGGGCTGGCCGCTGGTGCCACGGCTTCCGGGCCGCGACCCTCGACACCGCGCGCATCGACCGCTGGTGGGGCGGCGACGCGCGCTTCGGCGTCGGCGTCGCCTGCGGTCCCGCCGGGCTCGTCGTGATCGACGTCGACGCGCATCCGGACCGCGAACCCCCCTCCCGAGACCGCCTGTTGCCGGGCATCGGGATCGACGAGCGGGTCGACGTGGCCGGCATCGCCACCGGCTTCCACACCCTCGCGGTGCTCGCCGCGCTCAGGGGCCGCCCCAGTCCGGCGGAGGACGTGACGACCCTGCGCGTACGGACGCCCTCGGGCGGGATGCACATCTGGTACCGGGTCACCGACGGGCGCCGCTGGCAGTGTTCGACCGGCTCGACCGGAGGCCGCGCCCTGGCCTGGCAGGTCGACGTACGGGCCCACGGGGGCTACATCATCGCCCCGGGCACCACCACGGTCGCGGGCACCTACACCGCGCTCGGGGAGGCCCGCAGGCCCGCGCCGCTGCCCGGGTGGCTGGCCGCCGAGCTCGAACGCACCGGTCACGCGCCCGTCGAACGGGCCGCTCCCGTCCGGCAGGCCGTACCGCCCAGGGCGCGTCAGGCCGTCGTCGCGGCGGGCGGCGGGCGCGACCCGGCCGAGCGGGTCCTCGCGGGCGTCCTCGCCGAGGTCGCGGCCTGCGGCGCGGTCGCCGAGGGCGCCGGCTTCACCGAGAGGCTGAACCGGGCCGCCTACACCGCCGGGGGCCTGGTCGCCGCCGGTCACCTGTCCTCCGAGGAGGCGTACGAGGCGCTCCGCCGGACCGCCGAGGCGGCCCGTCCCGGCCAGGAGACGAGGGTGGACCGGATCATCAGGGGCGGCCTGGCGGCGGGTGCCGTGCGGCCGCTGCACCTTCGTTCCCGCCCGTGACGCGAGCGGGAGACCGGCGGACGGACCCGTCTTGCAAAGAGAACCGCCCGCCCGGTATATTTTTAATCGCCACGGAGGCCGGGCGGGGGCGTATTTCTTCGGGGGTGTGCGTCCGTGCCGTGTCGGACCGGTCAGCCGACCGTGGCGTCCGGGGCGGTCGCCCGGACGCGGAGCTCGGCCGCGATCTTCTCGCCGCGGCTCTCCGTGAGGTCGACCGAGGCGAGGACCGACGAGACGGCCACGCTGGGCAGTACGTACCGCAACAGGCTGGAGGCCCGGGACAGCAGGTCCTGGTAGTCGCACACGGCCTGGGACATGGCCTGGACCCCGCCGAAGGAGCCCACCAGGACGTCGGCGGCCTCGGAGGGCACGGCGTGGGGGAGCAGCTCGCCCTTGATCCGGGCCTCGTCCAGGAGCGCCCTGACGACCTCGGTCCAGTAGGTGAACGGACCGCTGCGGTCGAGGCCGTGGGCCTGCTGGTCGAGCGAGAGCCGTACGCCGGCCCGGACCATCGGCTCGGTCTGCAGCCGGTAGGCGTGCAGCATCACCGTGTCCGCGAGCTCCTGGATCTTGTAGCTCCGGGGCGGTACGGGGAGGAGCTGGTCCTGCTCGTGGATGACCCCCTGGGCGAGGTCCTCCTTCGAGGGGAAATGGAAGTACAGGGCCCCCTTGGTCACTCCGGCGGTGTTGAGGATCTCGCTGATCGTCGCCATCTGATAGCCACGTTCCTCGAAGACCTTGGCCGCTGCCGAGAGGATCGTCTGTCGTGTACGGACTGATCGGTCCTGCTTGACCACTTTCGCCTCTTTCTTGCGGTGAACCTGAGGGCGCCATAAAAAAACCGCCCAGTATGTATCTTACATCCAGCGGTGCTCGGCGCAGCTCTCCGAACCCAACTGATCAACATCTGAACAATCGGGAACGCGGTGGGTGGGCGAGGCGGAAAAGCGGGAGAGGGCGGCGGCGGGGGCCGCCGTGATGGTGCGGGCCGGTCTCCTCGGGGCCGGGGGCGTGCGCCCCGAGGACCGGAACGATGCGTCGCCGTGCGGGGGCCGTGCCGGATTACTCGGAGCAGGCCGCGGCCGCGGTCACGGTGGTGCTGAAGACGGGTTCGCCCTCCTGGTGGCCGGTCACGAGGACGGACTCCCCGGCGCTCGTGCCGGGCAGGCGGCGGGCGGTGATGAAGCAGGGCGCGTCCAGCTCCGCGTACCGGCTGAACGTGCCGGTCAGACCGAGGGCGAGAGCCGGGCGGCCCAGGGTCGCGGCCGTGGCCTGGCGGGCCGCTTCGAGCAGCATCATGCCGGGTACGTGGTCGACGGGGTGGTCGAAGAGGATGGGGTGGCGGGTGTCCACGCGCAGCTGCCAGTTGTCCCGCTCGCCGGTGGGCGACAGGACGACGTCCGTGGGCGAGATCCGTCCGACGGTCTGCGGGGCCGTGGGGGCGGTGAGCGGGATCCGCGGACGGCCGGAGGCCAGCCGCTCGGCGCGCATGCGGGTGTAGACCCTGGACGGCACACAGGTGAAGTCGGCGGAGCCGGTCGCGGCGATCCGGCCGTTGCGGCGGATCACCGCGTCGTAGCGGAACCCGGCGACGGAACCGCCCCGGCGCTTGACGTCGGAGCAGGTGATCTCGATGTCGAGCGAGGCCGGCGCGTCGTCGATCAGGAGGCCGTCCGGGCACACCACGAAGTCGAGCGACCACATCAGGAAGCTGTGGTCGAGCGGGACGCCGTACTCGGCGTGGGCCAGGAGGCAGCCGGCCTGGCGGATGGTCTCGGCGGATATGAGCGGGTCGTGGCGGCCCTCCACCGCGGTGAAGAAGCTGTGGGCGCGGGGCCACTGGGCGGAGACGACGAAGCGGTCGTCGCCCGTGCGCTTCCAGTCGGTGAGCATCACCTCGGCGACGCTCGCTCTGTGGACGAACTCCTTGGGCACCGTCGTGGTGAGCGACGGGTAGCGCAGAGCGGCCGTCCAGGCCGGTGCGTGGTTCTCGGGGCAAGTCGTGTCTGCTGAGCGGAAGGTGCTGATGGACATGGTTCCCCCTGAGGTGTCTTTGGCTCGAACGTGCGTGACGTCCCCTCAGGCAGCGAAGATACAGACCAACCGGTTTATTTTCTACGGGGTCGCCACACTCCCTTCGCGAATGCACCCAAGTTTCCCTACCGGACACCTCTGCAAGGTGTTTGACGTGCGGGAATGTGCCCCTGGCAACTGCCTTCGAGAAGGGGGAGGGCGTGCTGCCCAGGGCGTGCATACTGCCTTTTCCAGGCGCCGGACCGGGCTCGTCACGGGGGCTCTCCAGGGTGTCCCGAGCGGCCTTCGAGCGATCCTCGGCCGTCGCGGTCGGGGCGGATGGCCGGTGGGCGGGGGCGGTTTGCCGGCGGGGGTGCGCAGGGGGTGTGCGGCCGCCGGCAGGGGGTGCGTACAGCCCCGTTGAGCTGCGGCTCCACGCGTGCTCCAGGGGGCGGTGTCAGGATCGGGGCCGGCCCGCTCGCGGACGAGGAGACGGCATGAGCGCCCTCATCACGGACGACGAGCTCGCCCACGAGGTGAGCCTCGTCTGGCTGGAGGACACCGGCCGGCTCGACTACGTCCGGCAGACCCTGGACCGTCTGCCGACCCGGCGCGGCAGGCCCGTCCACCACCGTGACGGACGGATGGTCGGGTACGCCCTGCTGGGGCCCACGGCCAAGCCGTCGCGTCCCTCCGGCACGTTCAGGCGGCGGGTGTTCTGGCTGCTGCCGCACGACCGGGACACCGCTCCCGACGGGCTGTACGCCACGAGTTCGCCCGCCGAGGCCGTGGACGTCCGGACCCTGGCCCCGGGCGACAGGGGGCGCAGGACGGAGCGTTCACGGGGCGGTTCCGGGCCCGCGGCGGTGTGACGACGGCGGGCGCGGGCGTCGTACCGGGAGGCCCGGCCCCTTTCCGACGGCGCGTCATCGCCCGGCCGGCCGGGCGGAGGACGCCTTCCTCGCGGTCGCTCCGGCCGCCTCCGGAGGCCCGACACGGGTCGCCCCGCGCCCCCGTGCGCCCGGTTGTGTGCCACCGCACAATAGAAACCGCGCGAGCGGTTTGTTAGAGTTGCGTGGGGCCTACCAGGAAAAGGCCGGGTCGTGGCGGTGAAGGTGCCCGAGCGGCACCGGCCCGCCTCCCCGTGGAGCCCCGGAGCAAGCACGTCCTTCCGGCCTGCCCCTCGGCGGGTGCGGCCCCTCTGCAACGACGGAGCAGTCGATGGTCAAACAGGAGCGCGCGGCGCGCACGCGCGAGACCCTGATCCGGTCCGCGGCCGAGGTGTTCGACCGGGAGGGCTTCTCCGCGGCCTCGCTCTCGGTGATCAGCTCCCGGGCCGGGGTCAGCAACGGGGCGCTGCACTTCCACTTCGAGAACAAGGCGGCCCTCGCCGACGTCGTGGAGGCGGAGGCGCTGATCAGGCTGCGGGCCGTCAGTGACGCCGGCCCCCCGGCCGGAGCGGGCCGCGTGCAGCTCCTGGTCGACGCCACCCAGGGGCTCGCCGCCGCGCTGCGCCGCGACGTGGTGCTGCGGGCGGGCTTCTCGCTGAACGGCGAGACGGTCCGTACGGTCCGTATCGACCTGCGCGAACACTGGCGGCGCTGGGTCGAGGAGGCGGTCAAGCACGCCGAGTCGGAGGGCGAGCTGCGCCCCGAGGTCGCGGCGCAGGACGTGGTGACCGCCGTGGTGGCCGCGACCGTGGGCTTCGAGGTGCTCGGCGTACGGGACGCGGAGTGGCTCTCGACGGCCACGGTCGGGCGGTTCTGGCGGCTGCTGCTGCCGACGCTCGTACCGAAGACCGCCCTGTCCGACGTCAGGGTCGAGGGGACGCGGTCCTCGTAGGACCCGTCAGTCTGTTTCGCCCTGTCCGGAAACGGTTTTCCGGGACCGGACAGGGCGCTCCGAGCAGGTACGAGGCTGCGGTGGATCGATGAACCCGCAGGTCAGGTGCGCTCCTTGAGGGAGCGTCGAATCTTCCTTCCAGTTAAAACAGCGCGGTCGGTTTCGTATTGACAAACCGCGTGTCCTGTTTTTTACTGAGCCAGGCTTCATCTGCGGACAGGGGAGTACGCGTGGACATCGAAGTACTGGGCGCACTGGCGGTGCGGGAGCAAGGAGTCTCCATCACGCCGACGGCCCCCAAACCACGGCAGGTGCTGGCACTGCTGGCGCTCCATGCCGACCAGGTCGTCCCGGTGTCGGCGCTGATCGAGGAGCTGTGGGCGGGCGCACCGCCGCGCAGCGCCCGCACCACCCTGCAGACCTACGTGCTGCAGCTGCGGGCCCTCATCGCGACCGCCCTGGAACGGGCCGCGTCCGACGGGGAGGAGAACCCCACCGGGCGGCGCACCGCCAAGGACGTGCTCGTGACGCTGCCGGGCGGCTACCTGCTCGACAGCGGCGGCGGCACCACCGACGTCCGCGAGTTCGACCGGCTCGCCGGCATGGGCTACCGGGCGATGGACTCGGGCGACTTCCCGGGCGCGGCCCGGCTGCTGCGCGAGGCGCTGTCGCTCTGGTCCGGTCCCGCCTTCTCCGACGTGCAGGGCGGGGTGCAGCTCGACATGGAGGCCCGGCGCCTGGAGGAGACCCGGCTCTGCGCGCTCGACCAGCGCATCGACGCCGACCTGCGGCTCGGCCGCCACCGCGAGCTGCTCGCCGAACTCACCGTGCTCGCCAGCCGCTACCGCACCCACGAGAACCTGCACGGGCAGTTCATGCTCGCCCTGCACCGCTCCGGGCGCCGCGGCGAGGCCCTGGACGTCTACCAGCGGCTGCGCGGCACCCTCGTGCGCGAACTGGGCCTGGAGCCCTCCGCCGCGCTGCGCAGGCTCCAGCGCGCGATCCTCATGGCCGGTCCCGAGAGCGTCGTCGAGGCGGTCGAGAACGCCGACGACCGGCTCGTCCGCGTGGGCTGAGCCGGGCCGTGCGCGCGCCCCGCGCACGCGACCGGCCGCGCCGCCGACCTCCTGGAGAAGGCACCGATGACCAGTGACCGAACCGTTCCTCCCGGCGACCTCCTGACCGACGTCCTCACCGTCCTCGCCGACGTCCTGCGCGTGCGGCCGGAGAGGATCGACCCGGAGCAGACGTTCCAGTCCCTCGGCTTCGACTCGCTGCTGACCGTCGAGTTCGTCGCCGTCCTCAACGCGCGGTACGGGCTCCGGATCCTGCCCACGGAGCTCTACGACCACCCGTCGCCCGCGGCCTTCGCCCGCCGGCTCGCCCGGGAGGAGGGGCTGAGCGAGGGGGCGGGGGCGATCCCCGGGGCGGGGTCGGTTCCCGGAGCCCGGGCCGCCTCCGCCTCCGCGACGGTGCGGGCCGACGTCGGCATGCCGTACGCCTCCGACGTGCACCCCGTCCCGTACGGGGAATCCCGCCCGGAGTCCGGGAGCCGCGCCCCTGCCGACGGCGGCGCGATCCTCGACATCCTGCGCGAGCAGCTGGCGGCGATCCTGGGCTGCGACGCCTGGGAGATCGACCCCTCCGCGTCCTTCCCGCTCCTGGGCGTGGACTCGATCATCGGCACCGAGCTCGTCACCGTCCTCAACCGCACCTTCGGGCTGCGGGAGCGGGCCGCCGCGCTCCACGACCACCCGAACCTCGCGGCGCTGGCCGCCCACGTCGCCGTCCGCACCGGGGCCGCGCCCGCTCCGGCCCCGGCCGCGTCCGCCGCCGGGACGGCGGCGCACGGCACCGAACTCGACGTACTGCTCGACGCGGTGCGCGACGACAGGCTCACCGTGGACGAGGCACTCGTCCTGCTGGGTCGACACGGCTGAGGGGCCGGCCGGCGTGGAGAGCCCGGTGGACGCGGTGGATCCGACGGGGGAGCCGCTTGACCCGGTGGGGGAGCCGGTGGGCGGCCCGGTGGGGCAGGCGGTGGGTGCGGGAGGCCCCGGCGGGCCGCTCGACGGTCCCGCGGGCGCGCCCGTGGCGGCCCTGCTGCGCGGTCTGACCGATCCCGGCCGCCCGGCCGCCGGAGCGCTCGCCGTCGTCACCGGAAGCTCCGGCACGGGCAAGACCGCCCTGCTCGACGCCGCCGCCCGGCGGGCCCGCGCCGCCGGGGCGGCCGTCCTCGCCGCCACGGCCTCGCCCGCCGAGCAGGAGCTCCCGCTCGGCGTCCTCGGCCAGCTCCTCGGCGGCGCCGCACTGCCCGAACTCCCCGGCGACGCCCGGGCGTCGGCCTTCGAGGAGGGCTTCCGCAGGCTGCGGGACCGGGCCGCGCGGGAGCCCGTACTCGTCACCGTGGACGACGTCCAGTACGCCGACGAGCCCTCCGCCCGCGCCCTGCTCTACCTCGCCGGCCGGCTCGGACCCCACCGGCTGCTGCTCCTGGTCGCCGGACAGCGGTGGACCCGTACCGCGCCGCCGCCCGCCCTGGCCCAGCTCCTGCGCCACCCCGCCGCGCACCGGGCGGCCCTCACCACCCTCACCCCGGAGCAGACCGCCGGCCTCCTCGCCGGGCCCGGCGCCCTGGGCGCGGACGCCGCACGGCGGCTCGCCCCCGCCTGGCACCGCGTCACCGGCGGCAACCCGCGCCTGCTGCGCGCCCTCCTGGAGGACCACGCGGCCTGCGCCCCCCTGCGTCCGGCCCGCCCGGTCGTCGGCACCGCCGTCAAACGGGCCGTCGGCCGCTGCCTGCGGGCCGCCGGTCCCGCCGCGGCCGAGGCCGCCCGGGCGCTCGCCGTCCTCGGGGACGGCGCCACCCTCGCGCTCGTCGGCGGGCTCCTCGGCACCCACGACCGGGCCGCCGTGCCCGCCCTGGCCGAACTCGACGCCATGGGGCTGCTCGCCTCGGGCCGGCTGCGCCACGAGGGCGTCCGGGCCGCCGTGCTGGAGGAACTGGCGCCCGACGACTGCGCCCGGCTGCACGAGCGGGCCGCCCGGCTCCTGCACGAGGACGGGGCTCCGCCCGCCGCCGTCGCCCGGCACCTGGCCGCCGCCCACGCCGCCGCCCCGGACGCCCCCGCCGCCCGCCCGCCCTGGGCCGTGCCCGTCCTGGCCGAGGCCGCCGGGGCGGCCCTGCGCGCGGGCGACCCGTGGCGTGCCGCCGAACTCCTGCGCACCGCGCACCGGTCGGGACCGGACGCGCGGCACTCCGACGCGGTCCTCGTGGACCTCGCCTGCGCGGAGTGGGAGACCGACCCCGGCTCCGTCACCCGGCACCTGCCCGCCCTGGCCCACGCCCTGGAACGGGGCCGCCTCGACCCCCGGCAGGCCCTCGCCGCCGCCGGGCCCCTGCTGTGGCACGGGCGGCCGGAGGCGCCGGCCGCCGCCGCGACCGCGCTGCGCGCGCTGACCGGGCGGATCTGGCCCCGGCCGGACGGCGTCCACGCCGACGGGGCCCTCGTCTCCGGGACCGGCGGGCCCTGGGCCGACGGCGCCGGGTCCGCGGCCGCCGTGACGGGCACGCCCGAGCGGGTCCTGCGGGCCCTCGCGCTCGGCCACGCGCCCCGGCCCGCCGTCGCCGAACTCCTCGGCGCCCTCCTGCACACCTGGCGGCTCCCGCGCCCCCGGGCCTGGTCCGCGCTGCTCGCCGAGGGGGCCGCGTGGACCCAGGGCTCGCCCGCCCGCCGGGCCGTGCTCGAAGCGGCGGCGGCCGTGCTCTACCAGCGGACCGGGGAGCACCGGGCCGCCTCCCGGCACGCGGCGAGCGCCCTGGAGCTGGTGGACCCGGCGGCCTGGGGCGTCGCGGCCGGGGTCCCGCTGGCCGTCGCCGTCGACGCCGCCACGGCCCGCGCCACCCACGGCGAGGCGGCGGAACTGCTGCGGGTCCCCGTGCCGGAGGAGATGTTCCGCACCACCGCGGGACTGCCGTACCTGCTCGCGCGCGGCCGGCACCAGCTCGCCGCGGGCCGGGCCGCGGCCGCCCGCGACGACTTCCACACCTGCCGGGACCTGATGGCCGGCTGGGGCCTCGAACCGGCCGGGGCGCTGGACTGGCGGACCGGGCCGGCGGACGCGTCCCGGCCGGGGGAGGACGGGCGCGGGGCGGTGGTCCCGCTGACCGGGGGCCGTGACGCCACCGGGCCCGCCGGCTCCCGGTCAGGTCACTCCTTCGCAGAAAAAGGGAGTTCCCTCGCCGTGCTCAGCCGGGCCGAGCGCCGGGTGGTGGGGCTGGTCGCCGAGGGCTGCACCAACCGGGTCGTCGCGGCCCGCCTGTTCGTCACCCCGAGCACCGTCGAGCAGCACCTGACCCGCGTCTACCGCAAGCTCGGCGTGCGCTCCCGCGCCGACCTCACGGCCCTGTGGCGGGCCGCCGCCGCCGACGGGGACGCGGCGGCCCGCGAGGACCGGGGCGCGGTGGTGGGGGAGTGAGCGCCGTCCCGTCAGCCGCGCCGGGCGGCCGTACGGAACCCCCGGCGGTTCTTGCGGCCGAGCGCCCCGGTGGCGACCAGGTCGGCGAGGAGGGGGGCCGGCGCGTGCTCGGGCGACCGCAGCTGCTCGTACAGCCGCTTCTGGATCGCGAGGGACACGTCGAGGCCGATGGTGTCGAGCAGGGCGAACGGCCCCATGGGGAAGCCGAATCCGCGCCGGACCGCCTCGTCGGTCTCCTCGATGTCGGTGCCGTGGCGTTCGAGCAGGTCGACGGCCGCGCCCAGGTACGGGAAGAGCAGGGCGTTCACGATGAAGCCGGCCCGGTCGGGGCAGTCGACGGCGGTCTTGCCGAGGCCCTCGGTGAAGGCCCGGGCGGTCGCCGCCGCGCCGTCGGAGGTCTCGGCGGTCCGGGTGACCTCGACCAGCCGCATCAGCGGCGCCGGGTTGAAGAAGTGCAGTCCGACGACGTCGGACGGACGGCCGGAGGCGGCGGCGCAGTCCGCGACCGACAGGCTGGAGGTGGTGGTCGCCAGCAGCGTGCCCGGCCCTGCCGTACGGCCCAGGGCGGCGAACAGCTCCCGCTTGACCTCCTCGTCCTCCGCCACGGCCTCGACGACCAGGTCGCACCCGGCGACGGCCGCGACGCCGGAGGCGCCCGTGAGCCGCGCCAGGGCGGCGTCCCGGGCCCCGGCGGTGGTCCGGCCGCGCTCGACGGAGCGGTCCAGGGAGGCGCCGACGGCCGCGAGGGCGGCCGACGCCTTCTCCGGGCTCCGGGCGACGAGCACCGTGGGGTGTCCGGCCGCCGCCGTCACCTCCGCGATGCCGCGGGCCATCGCGCCCGAGCCGAGGACGCCGACCGTGCGCACCGGCCGGACGCCGGCGGCGCCGGGGGAGCCGGCGGGCGGGCGCGGCGCCCGGCCCTCGTCGTCGTAGCGGTGGAAGCCCTCGCCGGTCTTGCGGCCGAGCCGTCCGGCGCCGACCGTGCGGGTCAGCAGCGCGGCGGGCTCGAAGGAGGCGTCGCCGGTGCGCTCGCGCAGCCGCGTCAGCGCGGCGTGCGCGGTGTCCAGGCCGATGGCGTCCAGGAGTTCGAAGGGGCCCTGCGGCAGCCCGCAGCCCAGCCGCATCGCGGTGTCGATGTCGTCGCGGGAGGCGTGGCCCTCGTCGAGGAAGGCGACGGCCCGGTTGAGGTGGGCCAGGACCAGGGCGGTGGCGTCGGCGGCCGGGCGGGCGCCCAGGGCCACCCGCGTCAGGCCGAGGGAGGCGATCAGGGCGTCGACCGCCGCCGCCGCGTCCGGCGAGGTCAGGGCGGTGCGCACCGGTTCGACGGTGCCGCCCGGGCCCGGCGGGACCAGGAAGCGCAGTCCGGCCACGTCGGCGGGCCGGCCCGAGGCGATCGCGAGCCGGGCCGGGGGGAGTTCGGCGGAGGTGGTCACCAGGACGGCCCCGGGGGCCGCGGCCGCCAGCTGCCGCAGGACCTCCGTCTTGACGCCGAGGTCCTCGGTCACGGCCTCGACGACGACGGAGGCCCGGCCCGCCCGCGCCGGGTCGTCGGTGAAGACGGCGCGGTCCGCGGCGCCGTCGGGCGCGGCGGCCTTGGCCCGGCGGGCCACCCGGTGCCGTACGTCGGGGTCCGCGTCGACCGCGACGACCTCGTGTCCGGCGGCCAGGGCCAGCCGCAGCAGGCTCTCGCCGAGGCTGCCGAGGCCGACGACGGCGGTGATCGGTGCCTGGGTCATGGCGGGCTCCCTCAGCCTTCCTGCGTGCGGAACCGGTTGATGGCGTCGAGGTGCTCGGCCCGCAGCTCCGGGTCGCGCACGCCCAGGCCCTCGCGGGGTGCGAGCGCGAGGACGCCGACCTTGCCCTGGTGGAGGTTGCGGTGGACGTCGTAGGCGGCCTGGCCGGTCTCCTCCAGGGAGTAGACCTTGGACAGGGTCGGATGGATCTTGCCCTTGACGATCAGGCGGTTGGCCTCCCAGGCCTCGCGGTAGTTCGCGAAGTGCGAGCCGATGATCCGCTTGAGCGACATCCACAGGTAGCGGTTGTCGTACTCGTGCCGGAAGCCGGAGGTCGAGGCGCAGGTGACGACGGTGCCGCCCTTGCGCGTGACGTACACGCTCGCGCCGAAGGTCTCGCGGCCCGGGTGCTCGAAGACGATGTCCACGTCCTCGCCGCCGGTCAGCTCGCGGATGCGCTTGCCGAACCGCTTCCACTCGCGCGGGTCCTGCGTCTCCTCGTCCTTCCAGAACCGGTAGCCCTCGGCGCTGCGGTCGATGACCGCCTCGGCGCCCATCCGCCGGCAGATCTCCGCCTTCTCCGGGGAGGACACCACGCAGACGGGGTTGGCGCCGCCGGCCAGGGCGAGCTGGGTGGCGTACGAGCCGAGGCCGCCGCTGGCGCCCCAGATCAGGACGTTGTCGCCCTGCTTCATCCCGGCGCCGTTGCGGGAGACGAGCTGCCGGTACGCCGTCGAGTTGACCAGGCCGGGGCTCGCGGCCTCCTCCCAGGTCAGGTGCTCGGGCTTGGGCATGAGCTGGTTGGACTTGACGAGCGCCAGCTCCGCCAGGCCGCCGAAGTTGGTCTCGAAGCCCCAGATGCGCTGCTCGGGGTCGAGCATCGTGTCGCCGTGTCCGTCGGCGGACTCCAGCTCCACGGACAGGCAGTGCGCGACGACCCGGTCGCCGGCCTTCCAGCGGTTCACCCCGGGACCGGTGCGCAGCACCACGCCCGCCAGGTCCGAACCCAGCACGTGGTAGGGCAGGTCGTGGCGCCGGGTCAGCTCCGAGAGGCGGCCGTAGCGCTCCAGGAACCCGAAGGTGGGCAGCGGTTCGAAGATCGAGCTCCACACGGTGTTGTAGTTGACGGCGCTCGCCATCACCGCGATCAGCGCCTCCCCGGGACCGGGCTCCGGGGTGGGCACCTCCTGGAGGTGCAGGGACTTGCGGGGGTCCTTGTCCGCCGAGGCCATCCCCTCGAACATGTCCGTCTCGTCCCGGCGCACCACGCTGCCCCGGTACGACTCGGGCAGTGGCAGGGCCGCGACGTCGGCCGGCGCCACGCCCTCGGCGAGCAGGGCATTGACGATCTCGTCCACGTGAAATCCCTTGCGAGTAGAGGGGACGCTCCGCGGTCAGGCTAGGCCGGTTTCCGACGCCCGGGGACCCCTAATTCCCCCGGTGCGCACCCCTGTTTTTTCCCTGGGGTCGAACAGGGGATGTACGCCGCTCGCGAAACGCTCATGCTGTCGTCCGGCCCCGCCGGAAAACGGCTAGGAGAATTCATGAACGGAATCGCGGCATGACCGTCTACTCGCCCCCGGCGGGATCCATCGGAATCCTCGGCACCGGCTCGTACCTGCCCGGAGAACCGGTCGGCAACGACACCGTCGCCACCCGCGCCGGGGTCACCGCCGAGTGGATCGAGCGGAAGACCGGCATCGTGGAGCGCCACTACGCCGCCGACCACGAGGCCGCCTCGGACCTGGCCGCCGAGGCGGCCGTCCGCGCCCTCGACGACGCCGGGCTGCGGGCCCGGGACGTGGGCTGGATCGTCGTGGCCACCTCGACGCCCGACCACCCCCAGCCGGCCACCGCCGCCCTGGTGCAGCACCGCATCGGCGCCGCCGGGGCCATGGCCTTCGACGTCAACGCCGTCTGCGCGGGCTTCGCCACCGCCCTGCACACCGGCGCGCGGCTGCTCGCGGTCCCCGAGGCCGACGGCGGGCGGCGCTGCGCCCTGGTCGTCGGCGCCGAGGTGTACTCGCGGATCCTCGACCGCGGGGACCGGCGCACCGCGCCGCTCTTCGGGGACGGCGCGGGGGCCGTGGTCCTGGGCCCGGTCGCCCCGGGGCGCGGACTGCTGGGCACCGGCATGGGCTCGTACGGGCACCTGCACGGGTTGATCGGGGTGGAGGCGGGCGGCAGCCGGCTCCCCGCCTCGGAGAAGACCCTGCTGCGGGGCGACCACCACTTCCGGATGCGGGGCCGGGACGTGCGGGACTTCGTCGTACGGGAGCTCCCGGCGGCCGTCGCGGGCACCCTGGAGGCCTTCGCGGTGGACCCGGACGAGGTGGCCCACTTCGTGCCGCACCAGGCCAACGGCGAGATGCTGCGCTCGCTGGCCGGCTCCCTGGGGCTGCCGCGGGCGCGCGTGCACCTGACGGTGGACCGGCACGGGAACACCGGGGCCGCGTCCGTCCCCGTCACCCTCGACCACGTGGCCCGCGACGGCGCGCTCGCCGAGGACGACCTGCTGTTCCTCGCGGGCTTCGGCGGCGGGATGACGGTGGGGACGGCGCTGCTGCGCTGGGGTCGTTAGGGGGCGTGCCGAAAGCGGTGCCGCCCGTCCGAAGGGCGGGTCCGGCGGTCAGACCAGGGTGGGGCCGCCGGTGAGCAGGTGGAGGCGGTGCAGCAGTTCCTCCTGCTGCCGGGTCAGCACGTCGATGCGGGAGCGCAGCCGGGCCACCTCGCTCCCGAGGTCGAGCAGCGCCGCGTCCGCCCCGAGGGCGGCCGGCGGCACCGAGAGCTCCGTCGCGGACAGCGGGGCCCGGTGCAGGATCGCCTCCATCCGCGAGCGCAGCGCCGGGCCCGGCCCGACCCCGAGCCCGTCGGCCAGCCGGCGGCAGGCCCGCTCGTACGCGCCGAGGGCCTCGGTGGGCCGCCCGGCCCGGCACAGCGCGACCATCAGCAGGTCGTGGAACCGCTCGCGCACCGGGTGCTCGGCGGTCAGCCGCTCCAGCTCGAACACGACCGGCTCGGCGGGCCCGCTGCGCAGGCTCGCCTCGTACAGGACCTCCAGGGCGGTCAGCCGCTGCTCCTCCAGGCGGTCCGCCTCGGCGGCGCAGAGGGCGCCGCGCACGCTCCCCTCGAGGGCCGGGCCCCGCCACAGCGCCAGCGCCCGGCGCAGCACGGTGACGGCCAGGGCCGGTTCGTCCGCCGCCGCGGCCCGGCCCTCGGCGGCGAGCCGGTGGAAGCGCTGGGCGTCGGTGGTGGCCCGGCCGAGCCGCAGCAGGTAGCCGGGCGGGCGGGTGGTGATCCAGGCGGGCCCGCCGTCGCCGGGCAGCAGCCGGCGCAGCCGGGCCACATGGGCCTGGAGGGCGTTGGCCGGGGACGCGGGCGGTGCCTCGCCCCACAGTTCGTCGACGAGCCGGTCGACGGCGAGCACCTGTCCCGGCCGGGCCGCGAGGGCGCCGAGCAGGGCGCTCTGCTTCGCGCCGGACGGCACGGCGCGCTCGCCGGTCCGCGCGTCGTACACCTCGACCGGGCCCAGGACGCGGAAGTCCACCGGCCCGTGGCCGGGGTCCCGGGGCGCTTCGTGCTCCACGGTGCCATTCACGTGGCACGGCTCCTTCCGAGGATTCGCCGGGGCCTCGCGGAAAGCGGTGTGAACTTCCGCCCGAACCCGGAACGCGTGTTCCGCAGTTCATCCCTCGTATGGAATCTAGCAGTCGATTTTCCCCCGGCAAGGACGGGAAATAGAGAGCCGCTCGACAGGCGCTGGAGATTTCCGGGACCGCCCCCGGTGTTTCGCTACCGTTCCCTCGTCGAAGGCTGAAAATCGATGCGAACTCGACCACGTACGGAGGAAACCGTGAGGATTCAGGTTCTGGGTCCGTTGAGTGCCGAGGTCAACGGGGGCTCGATTGTTCCGACGGCCGGGAAGCCGCGCCAGATTCTGGCCCTTCTCGCGCTGTACCCGGGACGGGTGATCCCCGTACCGACCCTGATGGAGGAGATCTGGGGGACCGAGCTCCCGCAGAGCGCCCTCACCACCCTGCAGACCTACATCCTCCAGCTGCGCCGGCGGCTGGGCACGGCCATGGGGCCGGGCGCCCCCGGCGGGGCCAAGGAGGTGCTCGCCACCCGCCACGGCGGCTATCTGATGCAGATCGCCCCCGAGTCGGTCGACGTGCACGAGTACGAGGGGCTCGTCGGCCGGGGGCAGAAGGCCTTCGAGGAGGGCGAGGACGAGCAGGCCGCCGACCTGCTGCGCAGGGCGCTCGGCCTGTGGCAGGGCTCGGCCCTGGTCGACGTGCGGGTCGGCCCGATCCTGGAGATAGAGGTCATGCGGCTGGAGGAGAGCCGGCTGGTGACCGTGGAGCGCCGGATCGACGCGGACCTCCGCCTGGGCCGGCACACCGAACTCATCGTGGAGCTGGCCGAACTGATCGCGCGCCACCCGCAGCACGAGGGCCTGCACTCGCAGGCCATGGTGGCGCTCTACCGCTCCGGCCGCCAGGCGACCGCGCTCGACGTCTACCGGCGCCTGCGCACCCGGCTCATCGACGACCTCGGCGTCGAGCCCTCGCCGCAGCTCCAGCGCCTCCACCGGGCGATGCTCATGGTGGACCCGGCCCTGGACGTGGCCTCCGGGCCGCGCCGCAGCTCCACGTTCGACCTCTACGCGGCGTAGGGCCGGTCCGGCGGATCGGGGCCGGAAAGGCCCCCCCCGGGGTCGGAAGGCCCCTCGGGGTCGGACAGGCCCCGGGCCGGCCGGCCGCGGCGGCGGGTTCGAGCGGATCTCCAGCGCGGTGCGCGAGGGTCCGGGCGGAAACCGACGACCGCGGGAGGACCGGCATGGGCGTGCAACTGGTGTGCTTCGCGCACGCGGGCGCCGGCGTCACCGCCTTCCGGCGGTGGCGGGAGCTGAGCGGCGGCGCACTGGAGCCGCGGCCCTGGCTGCTGCCCGGCCGCGACGGGCGCCGGCGCGAACCCCGGGTCACCGGGCGCGCCGCGCTCCTCGACGACCTGCGCGCGCTCCTCGACGACCCGCCGACCGGGCCGTACGTCCTCTACGGGCACAGCCTGGGCGGCATGATCGCCTACACCCTGACCCGGGCCCTGCACGAGGCCGGGGCGCCGCTGCCCGGGCTGCTGGCCGTCGGGGCGTGCCCGCCGCCCCACGCGCCCCTGGGGCTGCCGCGGGCCGCGGACGCCCCCGACGGGGAACTCGTCCGGTTCCTCGACTCCTTCGGCGCCGCGCCGCCCGGAGCCGTGCCCGGCGACCTGTGGCACCGCAAGGTGCTGCCCGTGCTCCGCGACGACCTGCGGCTCGCCGCGGACCTGCGCGCCGCCGCCCTGACCCCGTCCGCCGCCGGGCCGCTGCCCGTTCCGGTCCTTGCCGTCGCCGGCGCCGAGGACGCCCTGGCGACCCCGGACGACCTCGCGGGCTGGTCCGGGTGGACCACCGGGCGGTTCGTCCGGCGCACTGTGCCCGGCGGCCACTTCTTCGTACGGGACCGGGAACTGCCCCGGCTGATCGGACGCGCGGGCCGCGTCCTGCTGCGCGGCGACCGGCAGACGGCCGGCCGCTGACCTTTTCACGGCTGGAACGCGCGGACGCGCCGTACCGGGGGTTTCCCGGTACGGCGCGTCCGTGATGTCCGTGTAGCCCCGTCGGCAGGGGTCTTCGGGCGGGGCCGTCGGACGGGGCCTTCGGACGGGGTCTTCGGGTCAGAACGACAGGTGGTCCGGGGTGATGCGGCGCTCCCGCACGAGGAGCCGGTCGCCGTCGCGTACGAGGACGTCCTCCACGAGCGCGCTCGTGCCCGGCTCCGACACGGGGTTCCACGGGCGCGTCACCCACACCATCGAGGCGAAGCGCGCGCGCAGCGTGCCGTCGGGCCGCTCGTCGACCTGGAGCATGCCGTACCAGTGGCGGCGCCGCACGGGCTCGGTCCCGAAGCGGGCGTGGTGCGCGGCGCGCAGGGACCGGGCGATCTCGCCGCGCCCCACCGACTTCTTCCGCACCGGGGACGGGGACAGCGTCCCGTCCTCCGTGAAGGTCTCCGCGAAGGCCTCGGCCCGCAGGCCGTCGAGGAGTTCGGCCTGCCGGGCGTAGAAGCGCTGCGCCTCGACGTACGGGTCGGCGGCGGGCGCGGGCACCGAGGCCGCGAAGGCCGCCTGGGGATGGGTGGTGTAGGTGCTCATGCCGCTCCTCGGGAGTCGTCGGACGCTTCCGGACCCGTTCCGTCCCTGCGGTCCAGCGCGTCCGGACAGCATCCGTGGCGCGGATCGAGAGTTGTTCGAAGATTCCTCAAGCGGTCCTGCGGACAGTGGGGGCACCGGATCGGACCGACCGGTTCCGACCGGTCCGGATCGGTCCGGTTCGGTACCGATCGATCAGGTTCGGCGCCGTACCGCGCCCCCCGAGAGGAGAAACATCCGTGACCTCCCACGTCCTGGTCGTCGGCGCCGGTCCGGTCGGCCTCACCGCCGCGCACGAACTCGCCCGCCGCGGCCTGCGGGTGCGCCTGATCGACGGGGCCCCGGGCCCCGCCGTCACCAGCCGCGCCGTCGCCGTGCACCCGCGCACCCTGGAGACCCTCGACCAGATGGGCGTCGCGGAGTCCTTCGTCGCCGCCGGCCGGCGGAACCGGGCGTTCACGATGTACGCGCGCGGCAGCCGGCTCGTCCGCCTGGAGGCGGACTACTCCTCGATGCCCACCCGGTACCCGTACACCGTCCTCCTGGAGCAGACCCGCACCGAGGCCCTGCTGCGCGAGGCCGTCGCCCGGCTCGGCGTCCGGGTCGAGTGGGGGACCCGGCTCACCTCGCTCGCGCAGGACCGCGACGGCGTCCGCGCCCGGCTCGCACACGCCGACGGCACCACCGAGGAGTACGCCACCGGCTGGCTGGTCGGCTGCGACGGCGGGCACAGCACCGTGCGCAAGCAGCTCGGGCTGCCGCTGATCGGCGAGTCCAGCGAGACCTGGGAGCTCGCCGACGCGCCCGTCGCCGTCGACCTCCCGCCGGACACCATCTACTGGGTCCACACCGGCCGCCAGGCCCTGATGATGGTGCCGTACAGCCGCGAGGGGCAGTGGCGGCTCCTCGACACCGCCCCCGTCACCACCGGTGCGAAGAACGGTGCGAAGGGCGGTGCGCAGGGCGGGCGGGACACCGGCGTCCCCTCCGTCGCCGAGCGCTTCGGCGCCAAGCTGAGCGCCGGGCTCGGCCGCGAGGTCCGGGTGGGCGAGCCCGAGTGGACCTCCGTCTTCACCTTCCAGCAGCGCATGGTGCCCCGCATGCACGACGGCCGCGTCTTCGTCTGCGGGGACGCCGCCCACGTGCACAGCCCCGCCTCGGGCCAGGGCATGAACACCGGCGTCCAGGAGGCCTACAACCTCGCCTGGAAGCTCGCCATGGTCGTCCGCGGCGAGGCCGGGCGCGGCCTCCTCGACACCTACGGCGAGGAGCGCGTGCCCGTCGGCAGGGCCCTGCTCGGCTCCACCCGCAAGGCCACCTTCCTGGTGCAGTTCAAGAACACCGTGGCCGGGTTCGCGCTGCCGGTCGTCTTCACCCTCGTCCGCAACGTCGGCCCGCTGCGCCGCGCCATCCAGCGCAAGGTCCTCGGCGGGATGTCCGGACTCCGGCTCGGCTACCCCGACAGCAGCCTCACCACCGGGCGGCCCGGCGGCCGGGGCCCGGCCTTCGGCACCCGGGCCGCCGCGGCCGCGGCCCGCCACCCCGGCGGCCCCGGGGCGGACGCGCTGCGCGACGAACTGCGCGACGTCCGCTGGACGCTCCTGGTCGCCGACGGCCCCGAGCGGGTCCGGCGGACGGCCGGGACGGTCCGCGAGGCCTTCGGCTCCTGGCTGTCCGTACGGACCCTCGGCGGCCCGGCCGGCACCCCCGGAGAACTCCCCGACCCGGACGGGCGGCTGCGCGCGGCCCTGGACCTGGCCCCGGGCGCCTGGGTCCTGGTCCGGCCCGACGGCTACACCGCCTCGGGCGGCGCCGAACTGACCGCGGCGGCCCTGGACGGGGCCCTGGCCCCGCTGGACCGGGCCGCCGTGTCCGTCGTGGCCGCCGACGCGCGAGTTCCCGTCGCTGCCGAGGTTCCCGCCGACGCGGAAGCTCCCGCCCGGGTCCTGGAGGGCCACCGGTGACCGAACCCGCACGGAACCGCCGCACGGTGCACCGGACCGAGATCGGGGCACCCGCCGGACTGGTGTACGGACTGCTCGCCGACGCCCCGCAGTGGCCCCTGTACCTGCCGGACGCCGTCCACGTGGAACGCCTCCCGTGCGACGGACCCGGCGAGCGGCTGCGCAGGTGGGACGTCACCGGCGGGGTCCTCCGCCCGCGCACCCTGCGGCGCCTCCCGGACGCCGCCCCGCGCCGGATCGCCTTCCGCGAGGAGGACCCGGCGGACCCGGACGGCGCTCCGTCCGGGAGCTGGACCGTCGAGGACCTGGGCGCCGAACGCGCCCTGCTGGTCCTGGAGGTGGACGCCCCCGCGCCGGCCGGAAGCCGCTCGCCGGAGGCCGCCGCCGCGCGGGACGGCGCCGTGGCCGCCCTCCGCGAGGAGGCCGGCCACCTGGCCCGGCTGGCCGCGCACTGGGAACGCCTCGACGAACTCGTCCTCTGCTTCGAGGACTCGGTGCGCGTGGACGCCCCGCCGCAGCGCGTGTACGCGCTCCTGGAGAGCCCCGGCCCCCGCCCGTACCGCGTCCCGGCCGTCCCGCCCGACTCCGTGCGGGTCCGCCTGCCCGGGCGCGGGCTCGTCGTCCACAAGCAGCTGCGGACCCCCGCCCCGCTGGCCGTCCACACCGGGGTCTGGACGGTCGCCGACGACGGCGCGGGCGCCACCCTCCTCACCTCCCGGCACGGGGTGCTGCTCCAGGCCGGGCCCGTCACCGGGCTCTTCGGCCCCGACGCCACCTCCGAGACGGTCCGCCGGCACGTCCGCCGGACCCTGGGCCAGCGCAGCACCGCGGTGATGGAGCAGGTCAGGCAGTACGCGGAGGAGGAGTGGCAGCAGCAGGAGGAGGAGTCGCGGCAGGAGGACGGGCGGTGGCGGGTCGCGTGAACGCGGTCCGTCGCGTGCCCGGGCGCGGGCCGGGGCCGAGAGCCTGTCCGGCCATGATCCGCTGGGCAGGCCCCAGGTGCGCGACGACCGTCGCGAGCACCTCCTCGGCCCGGTCCGTCAGGAAGAAGTGCCCGCCGGGGAACACCTCGGCGGTGAACGGGCCGGTGGTGTGCTCCTCCCAGGCCAGCACCCCCTCGACGTCGGCCACCGGGTCCCGGTCCCCGGTCAGCGCGACGACCGGGCACGTCAGCGCGGGCCCCGGCCGGTACGCGTACGTCTCCACCGCCCGGTAGTCGGCGCGCAGCGCCGGCAGGACCATCGCAAGGAGTTCGGGATCCCGCAGCAGCGCGGCGTCCGTGCCGCCGAGCGCGTCCAGCTCGGCCAGCAGCCGTTCGTCCCCGGCCGCACCGAGGCCGCCCTCGAACGGGATCGACGGCGCCGGGCGGCCCGAGGCGAACAGCACGGCCGGCAGCTCACCGGCCGCTTCGAGACGGCGGGCCACCTCGAAGCCGAGGGTGGCGCCCATGCTGTGCCCGAAGAGGGCCAGCGGCCGGTCGCGGTACGGGGCCAGGGCCTCGGTGATCCGGTCGGCCAGCTCCTGGAGGTCCGCCACCGGCTCCTCGCCGCGCCGGTCCTGACGGCCCGGGTACTGGACGGCGAGCACGTCCACTGCGGGCGCGAGCGCGTGCGCCACCGGGAGGAAGAAACCCGCCGAACCGCCGCCGTGCGGCAGGCACACCAGCCGGACCGGGGCCTGCGGAGCGGGCCTGAACCTCCTGAACCAGCTTCCCGCACCAGGGCTTTCGCTCATCCCCCCACCCTTCCCGTTCGACCGTCGCGTCCAGCATCCACCGGAGCGGCCGGCGCGTCCGACGAACGCCGTCCGGAGTCCGAGCCGTTGTCCACGCCTTCTCCAGAGGGTGCTGAGAGCGTGCCGAGCACGTCGCGTCCGCGCCGCCGCGGCTTCCCGCCCGCGGCCCGGCGCCGCAGCCTTCCGGAGGACCCCATGTCCGTGCCCGTACGGCCCGCCCAGACCCGGCACGACCCGGCCCGTCCGGCCCGCCCCGCGCGCTCCGGCGGCGCGGCGCGGGGCGGTGCGGGCGACGGGGACGTACGGGCCAGGATCACCGCCTACCTGGCGCGATTCCTCCCCGTGCACGGACTCGCCGACGACGAGGACATCTTCGGCCTCGGCTACGTGAGCTCCGTGTTCGGGCTCGAACTGCTGGCCTTCGTCGAGGAGGAGTTCGGCGTCACGGCCGGCCGGGAGGACCTGGACCTGGAGGACTTCCGGTCCGTGGGCGCCCTGGTGGCGTTCGTCGGGGCGCGGACCTCCGGGACGGCGGCGGCCCCGGATCCGTCCAGGGGTCCCGTGCGCGCCGTGGACGGCGGTTCGAGGGCTCGTCGAGCGATCCTCCGGCGGGGCGGAGCAGAGTCGGGCGCAAGGGCGAGAGAGGGGTGGACCGATGTCGGATGAGAGAGTGCGTCGTACGTCGTACACGGTGGACGTGGCCGCCCCGGCGGGCGTGCTGTACGGACTGGTCGCGGACACCACGGAGTGGCCGCTGCTCGTGCCGCCGGCGATCCACGTCGAGCGGCTGGACTTCGACGGGGTCCAGGACCGCTTCCGCATGTGGGTGACGGCCAACGGCTCGGTCACCTCGTGGATCTCCCGCAGGCACCTGGACCCGGCGCGGCGCACGATCGACTTCCACCAGGAGGTCGCGGCGGCCCCCGCCTCGCACATGGGCGGCCGCTGGATCGTCGAGGAGCTGGGCGCCGACCGCTCGCGGATCACGCTGCTGCACGACTTCACGGTGGCGGGCGACGACCCCGAGGGCGCCGAGTGGCTGACCCGCGCCACCGACGACAACAGCCGCGCGGAGCTCGCCCGGCTGAAGGAGACCGCCGAGCTGTGGCCCCGGCTCGACGGACTCCGGCTGACCTTCGAGGAGTCGGTGCGCGTCAACGGACCCGCCGAGCTCGTCTACGACTTCCTGTACGGGATCGGCGACTGGCCCGAGCACCTGGCCCACGTCGTCCGGGCCGACGTGCGCGAGGACCTGCCGGGCGTCCAGGTCGTCACCACGGACACCCGTGCCCCCGGCGGACCTGCCGTCACCACCGAGTCCGTACGGGTCTGCTTCCCCCACGCGGGCCGGATCGTCTTCAAGGAGACCCGCACCTCCCCGCTGCTCGCCGCCCACTGCGGCGAGTGGACCGTGACCCCGGACGAGAGCGGCGTCACCGCCGCCGTCACCCACAGCGTCCTGCTGCGGGAGAAGGCCGTCGAATCCGTCCTGGGACGCGGCGCCGACCTCGACCAGGCCCGCCGGTACGTGCGCGACACCCTGGGCGCCGCCGGCGCGGCCACCCTCGGACGCGCCCGCCGCCACGCGGAGTCCGCCGTCCGCGTGCTGTGCCCGGGGCAGTGACCGGGCAGCCCATGACCACGACGCCCGACATACCTATGCCGACGCCGACGACGCCGCCTTACGCCGGGACGCGCGCGGCCGGAGCCGTGACCGGACCTGTGAAGGACCCCCTGGCCGGAGCCGTGACCGGATTCGCGACCGGTCCCGTGAACGTTCCCGCGACCGGGCCCGCCCCCGAGGCGCGGGCGCTGGAGCGGGCCGCGCGGCTCGAATCCCTGCTCGGCGACCCGCTGCGGCCCGCCAACCCGCACGGCATCGCCGCCCTCGTCGCCGCGGACGACCTGCGCAGGCCGCCCGCCGCCACCGAGCGCCTCCTCACCGAGCACGGGCTCGGCGCCGAGTTCGTGCCCGCCGCCCTCGGCGGCCGGCTGACCCGGGCCGACCTGCTCGCGAAGGTGCTGCGCCCGGTGTTCCGGCGCGACCTCGCCCTCGGCTTCGGCTTCGGCATCACCTCGCTGTTCGCCACCGCCGCGGTCTGGGCCGCCGGCAGCACCCGCCAGCGCGAGGAGACCGCCGGTCTCCTCCTCGGCGGCGGCCGGGCCTCGATCGTCCACCACGAACTCGCCCACGCGAACGCCATCCTGCGCGACGAGTTCACGGCCCGCTCCGTGCCCGGCGGGCATCTGCTCAGCGGGCGCAAGGACGTCGTCATGAACGCCGCGCGCTCGGGCGCGTACGTCGTCTACGCCCGCACCGCGGCCGAACGCGGGCCGCGCAGCCACTCCGTCTTCCTGCTGCGCCCCGGCGACCTGCCCGGGGACACCGTGCGGCACCTGCCCCGCGTCCACACCCCCGGCATGCGCGGCGGCCTCTTCTCCGGACTGGAGCTCGCCGGCTGCCCCGTGCCCGGGGACGCCATGGTCGGCCGCCCCGGCGAGGGCGTCGCCCTCGCGCTGCGCACCTTCCAGGTCAACCGCTGCCTCATCCCCGCCGTCGCCGTCTCCTCCGTCGACACCGTGCTGCACTCGGCCGTCCGCGCCGTCACCACCGGCCGCAGCGCCCCCGTGGCCCGCCGCTGGCACAAGCCGCTCACCGGGGTCTTCGCCGACCTGCTCGCCTGCGACGCCATGGCCACCGTCGCCCTGCGCTCCCTGAGCCTGCTGCCCGAACGCACCCACGTGCTCGCCGCGGCGGTCAAGTACGTCGTGCCCGACCTGCTGCGCGACGACCTGGAGGAGCTGGCCTCCGTGCTCGGCGCCCACGGCTACGAGCACGGCAGCCCGCAGTACGGCGCCCTGGAGAAGGTCGTCCGCGACCTGCCCGTCGCCGGACTCGGCCACGCCGGCACCGCCGCCTGCCAGGCCGTCATCGTCCCCCAGCTGCGCACCCTCGCCGCGCGCTCCTGGTTCCGGGCCGAGGAGCCCCCGCCCGAGCTCTTCCGCCCGGGCGCCGCCCTGCCCGACCTCGACTACCGGCTGCTCGGCTTCGCCGGGGGCGACGACTTCCTGCCGGCCACCCTGGTGGGCTGCGCCGACCGGCTCTCCGCGCACCGCGCCCTCGGCGGCGCCCTCGCCGTGCTCGGCGAACTGGCCGAGGCGTTCGTCGGCGAACTCCGGGCGCTGCGCACGGCCTGCGCCGCGCTGCCCACCGGGCACGCGGGCCTCTCCGACCCGGCGGTCGTCGTCCTCGGCGACCGGTACGCACTGGTCCTGGCCGCCGCCGCGGTCCTCGGGGTCTGGGAGGGGCAGGACGGCACCGACCCCTTCCTCGCCGATCCCGCCTGGGCGGTCCTCGCCCTGACCCGGCTCGCCGGACGGCTGGGCATCGCCGCGCCCGAGCCGCCCGCCGGCTGTGCGGAGCACCTGCTCGCCGAGGTCGTCGGACGCTACCGCGCGGGCCGCAGCTACGACCTCGACGGCACGTCGCCCGACCGGTGAGCCGCGCGATTCGTATGCGGCGGACCCCGACGGCCGGTGGGCCGTGCGACCCGCACGCCGCGCACCCCGACGACCGGTGAGCCGCACGCCGCGCACACCGAGCACCGCCGCCCCGCGCGGGCGGCGCGCCCCAGCAGCCGCAGAGGAGGTCAGGAACCGTGCCGGAGCAGCACCGCGTCCCGGACGGGCGCGCCGTCCCGTCCCCCGTCCACGTCACCGGACCCGGGGGACCCTGGGACGCCCTGCACCGGGACCTGGAGGGACTCGGCAGCGCCGTGGTGTACGCGACCTGGGGGGAGTGGCTGACGGCCGCCCTCGCCGCCCCGGAGCTGCGGCGCCTCCTCGGCCGCGACTGGCCGCGCTACCGGCGCACCGAGGACGCCGCCGTCCGCTACCGCTTCGTCACCTCGCGGATGGTCGTCAAGTACACGGCCGCCGCGGCGCTGCGGACGGATCCCGCCGCGCTCGACCTCGCGTACAAGATCGGTGGACGGCCCTACATCCGCGGCTTCGACCAGATCGACGTCAGTCTGAGCCACACGGACGACCTGATCGCCGTCGGCGTCAGCCGCACCGGCCGCATCGGGGTCGACGTGGAGCCGGCCGGCCGGCGGATGTCCTTCGAACTGCTCCACGACCACATGTGCACCCCGGCCGAGCAGGCCGAGCTCGCCGGCCTGTCCGAGGAGCGCAAGGCCGCCGAGCTGCTGCGCCTGTGGACCCTGAAGGAGGCCTACACGAAGGCGCTGGGCCAGGGACTGAGGCTGGGGTTCACGGAGTTCGGCTTCGGCCTGGAGAGCGGGGACCTGACGGCCCCCGACGGCAGCCCGGCCGCGCGCGGCGAGTGGGCCTTCGGGACCCACCGGGTGCTCGACCGCTACCTGCTCAGCGTGGCCCGCCACGACGCGGGCCTGGACCCCGACCCGGACACCGCCGTCCGCACCATGCTCGACGACGGGTTCCTGGGCGCCGTCGAGGAGATGCTCGCGGCCGGCTGACGTGCCGACCCGCCCGGTGACCGGGCCGGGAGCCTTCGTGTCAGCGCCGTGTCAGCGGCGCGTCGGCGCCGCGTGGCGCGTCCGCCCATACTCCCGACGCCTCGCCGATTCCGTACAGAACGCGACCGATCACACAGAACCGACCGCAGCGCACCGCGCCGAACCGACCCGGGAGGGACCGATGACCATGGCCGCACCCCAGGCCGTGACGGTGGTCATCGCCCCCGGCCGGCCGAGCTCGCTGGAGCTGCACGGCCCGCTGGCGCCCGCCGCCCTCGAACCGCTGCTCGACCGGTTCCCGCCGCCCCGGCCCGCGCTGCGCCGGCACTCCCCGGTCCACCACACGCTCCGGCTGCCCCTCTCCTTCGACGCGGGGCGACTGGCCGACCTCCTGACCGGACCGGAGACCGCAGAGCCGGCCGAGCCCCTCGCGTCCGTCGGGCCCGTCGGATCGGCCGAGCCCGTCGAGTCGGCCGAGTCGGTCGCGTCCGTCGAGCCCGCCGATTCCGTCGAGCCCGCCGACGCCCCCGCCCCCGTCGACTCCGTCCCCCGCGGACCGGCCGCCTTCGTCGCCGCCCGGCGGCCGTACCCGCTCTCCCACGGGCACCCCGCCGCCCCCCGCCAGCAGGACATCCTCCTCGGCTCCCTCACCCACCCCGGCGCCGGGTTCCACGTCGAGCAGGTCCACTGGCACTGGTACGGACCGCTCGACCCCGAGCGGTTCCGGGCGGCCTGGCAGCGCGTCACCGACCAGGAGGCCGTGCTGCGCGCCGTCCTGGCCCGCCCCGCCCCGCACCACCCGCCCCGCGTCGTCGTGCGCCCCTCCGCCGTCCCGCAGATCGCCCGCCGCTCCCAGGGGGCCGCGGAGTGGAACGCGCTGGTCGCCGCCGAGCGGCTGCGCGAGTTCGACCTGATGCGCGGCGGCCCGCTGCGCATCGTGCTCGTCGACGAGGTCCGGGACGCCGGCCCCCCGGGCACCCGGATCCTCGCCACCTACCACCAGGCCCTGATCGACACCCGCAGCATGGGCCTGCTGCTGCGCTCCTTCTACCGCGCCTACCTCGACGACGGGCGCGCGCGCGGCGGCGAGCGCCGCCCCGACGTGCGCGACCACCTCCGCTGGGTGCGGGGCCAGGACCTCGGTCCCGCCCGGGAGTTCTGGTCCCGTGCCGCGCCCCCGGCGGGCGCGGCCACCCTGCCCGCCCGGGCCACCGGCGATGTCGCCGGCCGGCGGGGCCACGGCCGGACCTGGCAGCGCCTGACCCCGCACGAGACGGTCCGGCTGCGCGACTGGGCCGCCGGGCACGGGGCCACCGAGAGCACCGTCGTCCAGGCCGCCTGGGCGCTGCTGCTCCACCGCGCCCACCGCGCCCGTCCCGCCCCCGCCCCGGTGGCCTTCGCCGCGGCCGTGTCCGGCCGGGGCATCGCCCTCGACGGGGCCGAGGGGATGCCGGGCGCCCTGGCCAACCCGCTGCCCGTGGCCGTGGACGTCGGCCCCCGCACCCGGATGCGCGACCTGCTGGCCGCCCTGACCGACCGGGCCCTCGACACCACCGCGTACGAATGGGTCTCCGCCGGGCAGATCCACGGCTGGTCGGGCCGGGCGGCCGACGACGAACTCACCGAGTCCGTCGTCGTCTTCCAGCCGCCGGACCTCCTGGCCGCGCGCTCCGGACCGCTCTGCGGGCCGCTCTCCGACCCGGCCGCCGAACTGCGGGAGGACCTGGCCGCCGAGGGCGTGCGCGTGGGACCCCCGGAGCTGTTCGGCGCGCACACGGGCGTGCCCATGACCCTCGCCGCCCGCCACGACGGCGTGGGCGGCCTGGCCCTGACCGTCGTCCACGACCGCGCCCGCGTCGCGGACGCCGACGCCTCCGAGTGCCTGGCGCAACTGCTCCGGCTGCTGCGCGACCTCCCCCTCGCCGTCGAGGGGTCCACGTCCGTCGAGGAGGTCCTCGGCCTCCTGGAGGGCCGCCCGGTGCCGCGCATGGCGCACCGGCCGCCGTCCTCCCTGCGCCTGCTGCGCCCCGGCGCGGGGCCGGGCGCGGGAGTGATCTGCCTGATCCCGCCGCCGGGGTCCCCGGAGACCTGCTACGACGTGCTGGCCCGCGACCACCGCGGGCCCCAGACGCTGGCCACCGTCACCGCGCCCGCGGACGCGACGGCCTGCCTGACCGCCCTGGGCCCGGCCCTGGCCGCCCGCGAACCCGTCCTGCTCGGCGGGTACTCGGGCGCGGGCGCCCTCGCGTACGGCGTGGCGCAGCGGATCGCCGCCCACGGCTGGGCGCCCCCGCTCGTCGCGATCGGCGGCGTCCCGGGGGCCGTACCCGACGCCGCCCGCGACCTCGCCGCGGTCCTCGCCGCCACCGCCGCGCACGCGGCGGCGGGCGGGGCGGGCGGGGCCGAAGGACCCGTATGACCCACGCACCGGCCGGGCGGCACCGGAACCGGCCGGCCGTCCCTCCCACCACCTGGAGTTCGCCATGACCCGCCGCCTGTTCACCTCGGAGTCCGTGACCGAGGGGCATCCGGACAAGATCGCCGACCAGATCAGCGACACCATCCTCGACGCGCTGCTGAGCCAGGACCCGACCTCGCGCGTCGCCGTGGAGACCATGATCACCACCGGTCTCGTGCACATCGCGGGGGAGGTGACCACCAAGGCGTACGCGCCGATCGCCCAGCTCGTGCGGAACAAGATCCTGGAGATCGGTTACGACTCCTCGCAGAAGGGCTTCGACGGCGCCTCCTGCGGCGTGTCGGTGTCCATCGGGTCGCAGTCCCCGGACATCGCCCAGGGCGTCGACACGGCGTACGAGAAGCGGGTCGGGGACGCCTCCGACGGTGACGAGCTCGACAAGCAGGGCGCGGGCGACCAGGGTCTGATGTTCGGCTACGCGTCGGACGAGACGCCCGAGCTGATGCCGCTGCCGATCCACCTGGCGCACCGGCTGTCGCGCCGGCTGACCGAGGTCCGCAAGAACGGGAC
>NZ_JBFBJO010000018.1:0-118963 GCF_040702165.1 Streptomyces sp. NPDC086147
CACTTCATTTTTTTTTTTTTTTGTTTTTCGTGGTGCGGTTTCCGCGCCCCGCCGCGCGGGCCGTCGCCCCCCCCCCCCCCGCCCCGCCCCCCCCCGCCGCCTGTCCACCGCAGGTCAGTGGATGATCCCCGTCCGCAGGGCCACCGCGACCATGCCGGCGCGGTCTCCGGTGCCCAGCTTGCGGGCGATGCGGGCGAGGTGGCTCTTGACGGTCAGGGCGGACAGGCCCATGGAGACGCCGATCGCCTTGTTCGACTGGCCCTCCGCGACGAGCCGCAGCACCTCGACCTCACGGCCGGAGAGCTCGCGGTAGCCGCCCGGGTGGCTCGGGGCACCCGGGGGGCGGCGGTGGCCCAGACGGGCCGCCGCGGCGCCGATGGGGGCGGCGCCGGGACGGGTGGGGTGACCGATGTTGGTCCGGGTGCCGGTGACGACGTAGCCCTTCACGCCGCCCGCGAGGGCGTTGCGCACGGCGCCGATGTCGTCGGCGGCCGAGAGGGCGAGGCCGTTGGGCCAGCCCGCGGCGCGGGTCTCGGACAGCAGGGTCAGGCCGCTGCCGTCGGGCAGGTGGACGTCGGCAACGCAGATGTCGCGCGGGTTGCCGACGCGGGGACGGGCCTCCGCGATGGACGA
Organism: Streptomyces sp. NPDC086147; assembly: GCF_040702165.1. NCBI lineage: Bacteria > Bacillati > Actinomycetota > Actinomycetes > Kitasatosporales > Streptomycetaceae > Streptomyces > Streptomyces sp. NPDC086147. Next base: position 634 of record NZ_JBFBJO010000018.1, read on the forward strand.
CGCCTCGATCACGTCACGTACTCCGAGGGCCCACAGGTGACGGGTCACGGTGGAACGGACGCGCGGATCGGCCACGACGACCATGGCCGTCGGCTTGTTCGGGCGGTAGGCGACCAGGCTTGCGGGCTGCTCGAGGAGAACGGACACCAGGCCTCCTGGGGGGAAGGTGGGGGGACGGAGCCGGCTCGGGGAAGAAGCCGGGGGCGGACCCGTGCTGTGAACGGGGTCACTGACTCCTTCGGCAGCATGACCGCCCGCCTTTAGGGAAAGATCACGATTTGGTGAGTAACAATTAGGGCAATTCGGACGCCTGATCGATCATCCTACGAGCGGGCCCCGCTCCGTCACCCTCCCGGGGGAGCCCCGGAGCGCCTTTCCGAACGCCCTGTACAACGCGCCGGAGCGCTCCGGGAAACGTCAGACCTGCTGCGGACCCCGCCGCTGCGGCAGCGAGACGACGCCCCCGCCCGTGGCCGTCCCCGCCGCCCCCGGCTCGGCGGACGCGGGCGGCAGCCCCGCGATCTGGCAGAGCAGGTCGCACCAGGCCGCCAGGTGCGCCCCCGTGTCCGGCACCCCGTTCAGGCCCTCGCGCGGCGTCCAGGAGGCCCGGATCTCGATCTGGGTCGCCGGCCGCCGGTCCGCGAGTCCGCCGAAGTAGTGCGAGCCCGCCATCGTCACGGTCCCGCTCGCCTCCCCGTACGCGAGCCCCCGCGCCTCCAGGGCCCCCGTCAGCCAGGACCAGCACACCTCCGGCAGCAGCGGGTCCGCCGCCATCTCCGGCTCCAGCTCCGCCCGCACCAGCGTCACCAGGCGGAACGTTCCCTTCCAGGCCTCGTGCCCGGCCGGGTCGTGCAGCAGGACGAGCCGCCCGTCCGCCAGGTCGTCCTCGCCGTCGACGACCGCCGCCTCCACCGCGTACGCGTACGGGGCCAGCCGCTGCGGCGGTCTGGTCGGGTCCACCTCGATCTCGGGCCGCAGCCGCGCCGCGCGCAAGGCCTCCACCGCCCGCCGGAAGGCCGGTGGCACCGGGTTCGCCTCCGTACTGCCCGCCGTTTCGTCCGTCCCTCGATCGCCGTCGGAATGATCGGAAAAGTGTCCCTGAGCCGCAGCCATGCGGGGAAGAGTAGGCGGAACGGGGCCTCCGTGCAGGGAGGGACACCCGGCCCGGACGAGCGGCTTCCCGCCACATGCGAAGATTCTGGGCGTGAGTGCCAACGACAGCCCGCAGGGCCAGCAGACGAAGCAGCAGTCGCGGACGTACGACTCCGCGTTCCTCAAGGCGTGCCGGCGCGAGCCGGTGCCGCACACCCCCGTCTGGTTCATGCGGCAGGCCGGGCGCTCCCTCCCCGAGTACCTGAAGGTCCGCGAGGGCATCCCCATGCTGGAGTCGTGCATGCGGCCCGAGCTGGTCACCGAGATCACGCTCCAGCCGGTGCGCCGCCACAAGGTCGACGCCGCCATCTACTTCAGCGACATCGTCGTCCCCCTCAAGGCCATCGGCCTCGACCTCGACATCAAGCCCGGCGTCGGCCCGGTCGTCGCCGAGCCGATCCGCACCCGCGCCGACCTGGCCCGGCTGCGCGACCTGACCCCCGAGGACGTCCACTACGTCACCGAGGCCATCGGCATGCTCACCGGCGAGCTGGGCGACACCCCGCTCATCGGTTTCGCCGGCGCGCCCTTCACCCTCGCGAGCTACCTCGTCGAGGGCGGTCCGTCGCGTAACCACGAGCACACCAAGGCGCTCATGTACGGCGACCCGCAGCTCTGGGCCGACCTCCTCGACCGCCTCGCCGAGATCACCTCGACCTTCCTCAAGGTCCAGATCGAGGCCGGCGCCTCCGCCGTGCAGCTCTTCGACTCCTGGGTCGGCGCCCTCGCCCCGGCCGACTACCGCCGCTCCGTGATGCCCGCCTCCGTGAAGGTGTTCGACGCGGTCGCCGGCTACGGCGTCCCGCGCATCCACTTCGGCGTCGGCACCGGCGAGCTGCTCGGCCTCATGGGCGAGGCGGGCGCGGACGTCGTCGGCGTCGACTGGCGCGTCCCGCTCGACGAGGCCGCCCGCCGCGTCGGCCCCGGCAAGGCGCTCCAGGGCAACCTCGACCCCGCCGTCCTCTTCTCCTCCCGCGAGGCCGTCGAGACCAAGACGGACGAGGTCCTGGCCGCCGCCAAGGGCCTGGAGGGGCACGTCTTCAACCTGGGCCACGGCGTCCTGCCGACCACCGACCCGGACGCGCTGACCCGCCTCGTCGAGTACGTGCACACCCACACGGCCGTCTGACCCGACCGCCGGGAAGCACCGCCGAGCACCCGCACGACCGGCCGACCGCCGGGAACCACTCACGCGACGGCGACGGCCGCCGGGGCACCCCCCGGCGGCCGTCGCCGTACGGGCTCCCTTCAGCCCGCCGCGCGGACCGCCGCCGTCGCCTTGCGGGCCGCGACGAGCACCGGGTCCCACACCGGCGAGAACGGCGGCGCGTACCCCAGGTCCAGGGCCGTCATCGCCTCCACCGTCATCCTCGCCGTGAGCGCCACCGCCGCCACGTCCACCCGCTTCGCCGCGCCCTCCCGGCCCACGATCTGCGTCCCGAGCAGCCGCCCGGTCCGCCGCTCGGCCAGCATCTTCACCGTCATCGGCGCGGCCCCCGGGTAGTAGCCCGCCCGGCTCGTCGACTCGACCGTCACCGTCACGAACCGCAGCCCCGCCTCCCGGGCCTCCTTCTCCAGCAGGCCGGTCCGCGCGATCTCCAGGTCGCACACCTTCGACACCGCCGTGCCCACCACGCCCGGGAAGGTCGCGTAGTCGCCGCCGACGTTCGTCCCGATGACCTGGCCCTGCTTGTTCGCGTGCGTCCCGAGGGCCACGTGCCGCATCCGGCCCGAGACCAGGTCCAGGACCTCCACGCAGTCGCCGCCCGCCCAGACGTTCCCGTGCCCCCGCACCCGCATGCCCAGGTCGGTGAGCAGCCCGCCGTACGCCCCGAGCGGCAGCCCCGCCTCCTCGGCGAGCGAGGTCTCCGGCCGCACGCCCGTGCCCAGGACCACCACGTCCGCCGGATACTCCTCCTCGTCCGTCGCCACCGCACGGACCCGGCCGTCGGGCCCGGTGAGGACCTTCGTGACCGCCGCCGAGTTGACCGTCCTGATCCCGAGCCCGTCCATCGCCGCGTGCACCAGCCGGCCCATGTCCGGGTCGAGGGTCGCCATCGGCTGCTCGCTGCGGTTGAGGACGGTCACCTCGTAGCCCCGGTTGAGGAGCGCCTCGGCCATCTCCACGCCGATGTACCCGGCGCCGACCACCACCGCCCGCCGGCCCTCCGTGCCGGAAAGCGCGTCGATCAGGGCCTGGCCGTCGTCCAGGTTCTGCACGCCGTGCACCCCGGGCGCGTCGATCCCCGGCACCGGCGGGCGCAGCGGCCGCGCCCCGGTCGCGATCACCAGCTTGTCGAAGCCGGTCCACTCCTCCGCGCCGGACTCCAGGTCCCGGGAGCGGACCCGCTGCCGCTCGACGTCGATCTCCGTCACCTCGGTCCGCGTCCGCAGGCCGATGTCACGGGCCCGGTGCTCCTCGGGGGACCGGGCGATCAGCTCGTCGCGCGAGCCGACGTCCCCGCCGACCCAGTACGGGATGCCGCAGGCCGAGTACGAGGAGAAGTGACCGCGCTCGAAGGCGACGATCTCCAGCTCCTCCGGGGACTTGAGCCTGCGCGCCTGCGACGCGGCGGACATGCCCGCCGCGTCGCCACCGATGACCACCAGTCGTTCGCTCATGGGGACGACGCTACTTCTCCGGCGCCTCCGCCGGACGGGGGGCCGCCTCCTCGGGGCGCGGCCCCGGCACCGGGGCGGGGCGGCGGGCGGCGAGCCGGGGGCGGACCAGCCGGCGCCAGAGGACGAGGGCGACCAGACCGACCGCGAGCCACGGGGCCAGGGCGGCGAGCACGACCAGGACCCAGGCCACCACGGCGACCAGCGCGTTCCAGCCGCCGCCCAGCGCGTCCAGGAAGCCGGGACGGCCCTCCTCCTCCGGCTCCCCGGCCTTCGGCTCCTCCTTCCGCTCCTCGGTGAGCTGGAGGGTGATCGTCGCCAGCGACGTCCGGTCCTTCAGCGAGGACTGCTGGGCGAGCAGCGCCTCCAGGTCCGCCTGACGCCGGCTCAGCTCGGCCTCCAGGGTCACCACGTCGGACAGCCGGTCCGCCCGGTCCATCAGCTCCCGCACCCGCGCCACGCTCGCCCGCTGGGTGGCGATCCGGCTCTGCACGTCCACCACCTGGTCGGTGACGTCCTGCGCGTCGGCCTTGCGGCCCAGCAGCCTGCCGGTGCCCGCCAGTTCGGCGAGGACGGAATCGTACTTCTCCTGCGGCACCCGCAGCACGATCCGCGAGGCGAGGTACGCGTCGTCGACCCGCTCCGTCGACTCGTTCTCGACCCGCCCGCCCGCGTCCACCGCCGCCGTACGGGCCGTGGCCAGGGCCTTCGCCGTGTCCACGACCTCCACGGACAGTGAGGCGGTGCGGATGACGTGCTGCGGGGCCGGCGCCTTCGCCGGGGCCTTGCCGGAACCGGAACCGGAACCCGTACCGGAATCGGCCCCGGAACCGGAGGAGGGCCCCGAGGCCCCCGAGGACCCGTCCGCCGTGCCCCCGCCCGGCGCCCGGTCGGCGGGCTGCGCCGCCCGTGCCCCCGCCTCCTTGTCGCCCGCGTCCGACCCGCCCGCGCCGCAGCCCGTCAGAACCAGTGAAGCCGTCAGCAGGACGGCGGCCGCCGTACTCGTTCCCCGCACGGGATCCCCCAAGGTGGTGATGTCTTCGGCAGTGCCTTCTCGGTGATGCCCCTTTGACGCACGACCCCGTGGCGCGGGTTGCCGTTCCGCGGTAGCGATGCGGTCACGGTCGGGCCTCGGAACGGGAGCGGACGGGCGATTTGAGAGAGTGGTCCCATGAACGCGGACACCACGGCACCCCACGTCGTCGTCGCCGGGGGCGGGATCACCGGCCTCGCGGCCGCCCACCGGCTGGCCCTCGCCGGCCACCGGGTGACCCTCCTCGAAGCGGACGGCCGGCTCGGCGGCAAGCTCCTCGCCGGGGAGGTCGCGGGCGCCCCCGTGGACCTCGGCGCCGAGTCGCTGCTCGCCCGCCGCCCCGAGGCGGTCGCCCTCGCCCGCGCCGTCGGCCTCGGCGACCGGCTCCTCGCCCCCGCCACCGCCACCGCGTCCGTCTGGTCCCGGGGCGACCTCGTCCCCATGCCGAAGGGACACGTCATGGGCGTCCCCGGCGACGCCCGCGCGCTCGGGGGCCTCCTCTCCGAGGAGGGCGTGCGCCGGATCGCCGCCGACCTCGACCTGCCGCCCACCGAGATCGGGGACGACATCGCCATCGGCGCGTACGTCGCCGCCCGCATGGGCCACGAGGTCGTCGACCGCCTCGTCGAACCCCTCCTCGGCGGGGTGTACGCCGGGGACGCCCACCGCATCTCCATGAGGGCCGCCGTCCCGGCCCTCTTCGAGGCCGCCCGCGAGCACCCCACGCTCACCGCCGCCGTCCGCGCCGTCCAGCGGGCCGGCGCCGCCGTCCCGGCCGACGCGGCGGGCGCCGCCACCGGCCTCGGCGGCTCCGTCTTCGCCGGCGTCGAGGGCGGTGTCGGCACCCTGCCCGGCGCCGTCGCCGGCGCGGTCCGCGCCGCCGGCGGCGAGATCCTCCTGAACGCCCCCGTGACGGCGCTGCGCCGCACCGGGGCCACCGGCTGGCAGGTCGTGAGCGGCGACCGCGTCCTCGCCGCCGACGCCGTCGTCCTCGCCACCCCCGCCGGGCCCGCCGCCGCGCTCCTCGCGGAGCACGCCCCCGCCGCCGCGCGCGAACTCGACGCGATCGAGTACGCCTCCATGGCCCTGGTCACCTTCGCCTTCCGCCGCTCGGACGTCTCCCTCCCGGCCGGCTCGGGCTTCCTCGTGCCCCCCGTCGACGGCCGCACGATCAAGGCCTCCACCTTCTCCTCGCGGAAGTGGGGCTGGGTGGCCGACGCGGCCCCCGACCTGTTCGTGCTCCGCACCTCCGTCGGCCGCCACGGCGAGGAGGAGCAGCTCCACCGCGAGGACGCCGACCTCGTCGACGCCTCCCTCAAGGACCTCGCCGCCGCCACCGGCCTCGGCGCCCGCCCGGTCGCCACCGAGGTCACCCGCTGGACCGGCGGCCTGCCCCAGTACCCGGTCGGCCACCTCGCCCGCGTCGCCCGCGTCCGCGAGGCCGTCGCCGCCCTGCCCGGACTGCGGATCGCGGGCGCCGCGTACGACGGCGTCGGCATCCCCGCCTGCATCGCCTCGGCGCACCGCGCGGCCGACGGGATCGCGGGCGCGCCCACCGGCGGAGGCTCCGGTTCCGCCGACGAGATCATCGCCACGTCGGAAACGGCGGCCCCCGGTGCGGGGCACTCCTCGTGACGGGCGAGAATAGGCGTATGAGTGCGCCCGAAAAGATCCCGAACGCCGGTAAGAAGGCGAAGGACCTCAACGAGGTCATCCGCTACACCCTGTGGTCCGTCTTCAAGCTGCGCGACGTCCTGCCCGAGGACCGGAGCGGCTACGCCGACGAGGTCCAGGAGCTGTTCGACCAGCTCGCGGCCAAGGACATCACCGTCCGGGGCACGTACGACCTCTCCGGTCTGCGCGCCGACGCCGACGTCATGATCTGGTGGCACGCCGAGACGAGCGACGAGCTCCAGGAGGCGTACAACCTCTTCCGCCGCACCCGCCTGGGCCGCGCCCTGGAGCCGGTCTGGTCGAACATGGCGCTGCACCGCCCGGCCGAGTTCAACAAGTCGCACATCCCGGCCTTCCTGGCCGACGAGAACCCGCGCGACTACGTCTCGGTCTACCCCTTCGTCCGCTCCTACGACTGGTACCTGCTGCCGGACGAGGACCGCCGCCGGATGCTGGCCGACCACGGCAAGATGGCCCGGGGCTACCCCGACGTCCGCGCCAACACGGTCGCCTCCTTCTCGCTCGGCGACTACGAGTGGCTCCTCGCCTTCGAGGCCGACGAGCTGCACCGCATCGTGGACCTCATGCGCCACCTGCGCGCCTCCGAGGCGCGGATGCACGTCCGCGAGGAGGTCCCGTTCTACACCGGCCGCCGCAAGGACGTCGCCGACCTGGTGGCGGGCCTGGCCTGACGGCCGTACGAAACCCGGTGGCGGCCCGGCTCCCGGCCGGGCGCGCCATCCTCCGACCCGGAAGGTCAGACGGCCGGCGGAAACCATCCGCCCGCCGCTCCAGCGACACCGGGTCCGGCTCCTGGTGCGGCGCGCGTCACGCGCGCCGCACCGGCGTCATTTCCGGGACCTTTTCCGCGCCTTTTCCGCCCCTTCTCCGCGCGTACGGGCGGTCAGCTGCTGGAGCTGGAACACGAGCTCGAACTGGAGCTTGAGCACGAGCTGGAGCTCGAACTCGAACACGAGCCGGAACTCCCCCCACAACTGCCGGCGCCCCCTCCCGAGCAGGATCCGGAGGAGCAGGAGCCCGACGAGCAGGAACCCCCGCCGCCCCCGCCTCCACTGCCGCACGAGCCCGAGTCCGCGCACCACACGGCGACCACGCCGAGCGCGTCCGCGCCCGGGGAGGACGAGGAGGAGTGGTGGTGCGGGGACGGCCCCGAGCGCCCGCCGCGTCCGGGCCTCCGCGGCCCGTTGACGCGGGCGGCGGCGAGGAGTTGCTCCCGGAGCACCGGGTCCGGCAGCGCCCGCAGCCCGTGGAGGGCCACGAGGTGGCCCGCGTCCGCGAGGTGCCCCCGCTCGCTCCCGTACGCGGCGAGCGCCCGCCGGCCCGCCGGGGTGACCCGCCCGGCGGAGGCCGTCCCGCAGACCACGGCCGCGGCGCCCATGGCGAACAGCGCCGGGACCACCTTGAAGGTGAACGGCACCGAGAACCCGTCGTCCGTGGCGAAGTCGGCGACCGTGAGGAAGAACGAGACCGGGAACAGGACGAACGCCGCGACGCCGACCACGACGCACCACCGGTTCGTGACGCGCCGCGTCGCCGGGTCCACGAGGAGCCCGCGCTCCGCGAGCCCGTCGCCGATCTCCTGCACCGCCGGATGCCGCATCACGGCGAGCCGCAGGTGGTGCAGGGCCCCGTGCGGGGCGGCGGCGTGCTCCTGGAGCACCGCGCGCTCCACCAGGTCGCGCGCGGTCGGGCGCACGACGGCCACGACGCCTGGCCCGCCGACCGCGATCCGGCCGTCCGCCTGGAGGGCCGCGAAGGCGCTGTCGGCGACCCTGGCCGGACCGCCGTGGAGGAAGGCGGCCTCGTACCGGTCGTGGACCGGCCCGCCGGAGCCGCCGCGCGACCGGACGACCCGGGTGACGAGCAGGGCGACGGCGACGGCGGCCACGAGGTAGTACAGGGCGATCGGGAGGCCCATGGTCATCTCCGTACGAGTGCGTGGCGGGCGGCCCGGACGAGCCGCGCGGCGGGGCCCGGCGGGCGGCTGCCGGAACGGTCCTGCCACCACCGGGTGAGCAGGCGGTGCGCGGCCGGGTCCTCCGGGCGCCCGGCGAGCAGCAGGTGCTCGGCGAAGTCGAGCGCGTCCCGGCGGTAGCCGCCGTTCATGGGACGGGACCGGGCGTACGCGAGGAACGCGGGCCGGAACTCCCGGCCCAGGATCCCGGGCAGCTCCGGCGCGACCTTCGCGACCACCCCGGCCCGCTTGGCCGCGAGCGCCCGGCTCTGCACCCCGATCCGCCGGCTGTCGAACCCCTCGGGCACGGGCGTCCCGGCGACGAGCGCCGAGAGCAGCGAGGCCTGCGCGAGCCCGAGCCGCTGCCGCGCGCCCCCGTCCGGTACGGGCACGGGCACGACGGCCTCCGGCGCCGCCGGGGGCGCGTCCGGGACGACCCCGGGCATCGGCCCGCCGGAGACGCGGGCACCGGCGCCGATGAGCAGCGGCCGACCGGCCGGCCGCTCCGCCGCCGCCTCCCGGCGGACGGACGCCCCCGCCACCGTCGCCCGGATCACGGTCAGTTCCTCCGCCAGCTCCGCCGCCGCCGGGAAGTCGTCGTCCCGCTCCAGGAGCACCCCCGGCGGGGAGACCCGGGAGGCGAGGTCGGCGAGGACGTCGAGGACCGGGCGGGGCACCGGGTGGGCGTGCGTGTCGTGCCAGACGCCGTCCCGCTCGACGCCGCCCGCCACGTGCACGTACGCGATGGCCTCGACGGGCAGCTCGGACAGGGCCCGCGCCGGGTCCTCGCCGCGGTTGACGCGGTTGGTGTGCAGGTTGGCCACGTCGATGAGGAGCCGCACCCCCGTGCGCTCCACCAGCTCCGCGAGGAACCGCCCCTCCGTCATCTCCTCGCCCGGCCAGGAGATCAGGGCGGCGATGTTCTCCAGGGCGAGCGGCACGGGCAGCGCGTCCTGGGCGATGCGCACGTTCTCGCAGAGCACGTCGAGGGCGTCCCGGGTGCGGGGCACGGGCAGCAGGTGGCCCGCTTCGAGCGCCGGGGACGCCGTGAGCGCCCCTCCGGCCCGTACGAACGCGATGTGCTCGGTGACCAGCGGCGCCCCAAGCGCCACCGCCTTCTCGCCGAGCGCCGCGAGCCGGCCGGGATCCGGCCGGCCCGCGCCGCCGAGCCCGAGCGAGACGCCGTGCGGCACGACCGTGACGCCGCGCCGCCGCAGCCGGGTCAGGGAGTCGGGCAGATGGTCCGCGCAGATGTTCTCCGCGACGACCTCCACCCAGTCGACCCCGGCCAGTCCCTCCACCGCCTCCGCGATCTCGGGACGCCAGCCGATGCCGATGCCGAGTTCCGTCATGGTCCCCCTCCTTCGGTCCTCAGTTCCCCTGTGATGGCCCACGCGGGAACGTTCGAACCCCGGGAGGGGGACGTTCAGAGCTTCATTTGAGGTTTCGGGGCTCCGGTGGTCGTCTCAGTCGGTCCGGGGGAACGCCGACACCACCGTGGCCGAGCCCGGGGCGATCTCCGTGAAGCCCGCGTCGCGGACGACCGGGAGGCCGCTCGTCGTGAGGGCGGGCCAGTCCGCGGCCGGGGCGGTGCGCACGGCGAGCGGGAAGCCCGCCTTCCGCCAGGCCTCGCGCCCGTCCTCCGGCATGGCCCACCAGAGGAGCTGGGCGCCGTGGCCCGCCTGGGCCATCGACTTGCCAGCCGACATGTCCAGGTCCGGGTTGAACCACAGCACCGCCGCCCCCTCCGGCACGGGGCCGGGGGCGGCCGGGTCGTCGAGGTCGGTGCCCGAGACCTGGAGGCGGGCCAGGTCCTTGGGCCAGCCGTCGAGCGGGACCGGCGGGAAGACCCGCACCTCCGCCTCCGCGCCGGTGACCGTGATGCCGGGGAGCGCGCACGCCCGCCGCCACTCGGCGCCGCGCGCCCGGCGCACCACCTTGCGGATCCGGGCGTCCTGCCAGTCGGCCATGGCTCGCGCCCACTCGCCCTCGCCGGTGGAACGCCCGTCGGTCAGGATCTCCAGGACGGCCCGCGCCGCGGTCTCCAGGGCGTCGGTACGGGCCGGGGGCGCGTCGCGCTCGATCCGTACCACCAGGGGGAGGACGAACTGGGGCTTCTCGTCGCGGAGATCGGTCTCGTCGCTGTTCACCGGGCAAGTCTGCCATCGCCGCCACGAGCGCCGTCACCGGCGCCGTGACGAGCGGTTCTTGTGGGAATCGCCGCGTCCGCGCCAGGATGCCGCCCATGACGGGTGATCTCTCCGCCGGTGGGCGGCCGAGGCTGGAGAGGGCCGGGCGCCGGCACGGCCCGCGAGGGCCGTGGGCGCTGCGCGGGGTCGACCTCGCCCTGCCTCCCGCCGCCCTGGTGCGGATCACCGTCTCCGGCGGGCGCGCGCTCCCCGAACGGCCGCCGGGCGGACCGGCCGTCGCGCCCGGCCCCGACGGCACCACCGTCCCCACGATGGGCGAGGCCCACTCCGACGCCCTGCTCGGGGCGCTCCTCGCGGCCTCCTGGCACGTCCACCGGCTCCACACCGGGCGGACCGAACCCTCCGAAGGGGGCGTACGGGCATGACGGCGCTGCTGCGCTACCAGTCGGGTCTCCTCCTCCGCTCGCGGCGGTGGCTGGCGCCGCTCCTCCTGTACGCGGTCTTCATCGGCGTCGGCGTGCGGGCGGCCGAGCCGGTGCTCGACGCGCTCGGGTTCGCCGCCGCCGCCCTGCTGCCGGTGACGGCCTGGACGGTGCGGATCTGCCTCACCCAGGAGCCGCCCGCCGCGCGGAACGTGGTCGCGGCCGCCCTGCTCCTCGCGGCGGGGGCGGCGTTCCTCGCCTGCCGCGCCACGGCACGCCTGGAGTGAGCGCGGCCGGATCGCGTACGGCCGGGGCGGGCGCGCCGGGAGTACGCTCGGACACATGACCGAGACCACGCCCGCGTCCGCATCCGTGTCCGCGTCGTCCTGCACTCCCGAGCCCGCCCCGAGGCCCGAACCGGCGGCCGAGGGTCCGTTCGCCGCCTGCGTGCTGTGCCAGGAGCCGACCGAGTACCCGGCGTCGGCCAAGGGCGTCACGCTCTGCCCGGTGTGCGAGTGGCAGGAGGCCCAGCGCATGTCGTGCTCCGGCTGAGACTCCTCCCGGGGCGCCTCAGCCGCGCATGAGGTCGGACACCTTCACGAAGCGGTAGCCGCGGGCCCGCAGCTCCGGGACGATCCGGCGGATCGCCCGCTCGGTGACGGGCGCGGCGCTGCGCGTGCAGTGCATGACCACGAGCGAACCGGGCTTCACCCCGTCGAGCACCTGCTCCGCGACCGCGTCCGCGTCCTTCGCGAAGGCGTCCCCGCTGACCACGTCCCACTGGACCGCCGTCACCCCGGCGGGGCCGAGGGCGCGCAGGGCCGTGTCGTCGTAGCAGCCGCCGGGGAAGCGGAAGTACGGGACGACGTTGACGGCCCCGGCGTCCCGGAAGGCGTCGAAGGCGCGCTGCACGTCCGCCGCCATGTCGGGCCCGGGGACGGTGGGCAGGCCGTAGCAGGGGGACGCGAAGGCGTAGTGGCTGTACGAGTGGTTGGCGATCTCGAAGCGCGGGTCGCCGCCGATGGACCGGGCCTGGTCCGGGTACTCCTCCGCCCAGCGGCCCGTCATGAAGACGGTCGCGTCCACTTCCAGGCGGCGCAGGGTCGCGATGAGCTCCGGGTTGTCGAAGCGCTCGCCGCGCGCGGCCCTGGGCCCCTGGTCGGCCGTCATGTCGGCGTCGAAGGTGAGCGCCACGACCTTCTCGGCGCCCTTCGGGGAGTTCGCGGCCCGGCGCGTGTAGACGGGGGTGAGCCCGTTCGGGCCGGGCGCCATGGTGGGCGCGGCGGCGGGCTCGGCACCCGGCTTGGGCCGGGCGGCGTCGCTCGTGCTCGCGCTCGCGGAGGGCGAGGGGACGCCGGCCGACGCCTTCGCGCTCGGGGCCTTGGGGGCGGCGCCCTCGCCGCAGCCGACGAGGACGGCCCCCAGTAGACCGAGGGCCGCCACTTTTCGTACAGGAATATTCACGATCGGAAGTTATCCGATCAAAGTTATTAATGCTCGCGACCCGGCAGGAGGGGTGCCCGAGTCCATGCGCCGGGCCGACACACGGCCCTGCGGGCGGCCCGCTCAGGAGGCCAGGAGCAGTTTCCGGCTCTCCTCCACGTCGAAGTCCCCCGGCGGGTACTTCGGGTCCAGCGCCTCCAGGTGTTCGAGGAGGAGCTTGCTGATCGCCCAGTTCCGGTACCACTTGCGGTCCGCCGGGACCACGTACCAGGGCGCCGTGTCCGTCCCGCAGCGCTCCAGGGCCAGTTCGTAGGCCTTCCGGTAGTCCGGCCACAGGGCCCGTTCCTCGATGTCGCCCATGTTGAACTTCCAGTGCTTGTCGGGGTCGTCGAGGCGCTGGAGGAGCCGGGCGCGCTGTTCCTCGTACGAGAGGTGGAGGAAGACCTTGACCACCGTCACGCCGTCGTCCGCGAGGGACTTCTCGAAGTGGTTGATCTGCCGGTAGCGGCGCTTGATCTCGGAGCGGGAGACCAGCTCGTGGACGCGCGGGACGAGGACGTCCTCGTAGTGCGAGCGGTCGAAGATGCCGATCTCGCCCGGGAGGGGCAGCGCCTTCTCGATCCGCCAGAGGAAGGGGTGCTCCTTCTCCTCGGTCGTCGGGGCCTTGAAGCCCCGCACCCGGCAGCCCGACGGGCTGAAGAACCCGATCACGTGCTTGACCGTGCCGCCCTTGCCGCTGGTGTCCATGCCCTGGAGGACCAGGAGCAGCCGCCGGCGGTCCCCGGCGGTGCTCGACGCGTACAGGCGCTCCTGGAGGTCGGCCAGGCGCGGCCCGAGGCCGGCGGTGGCGGCCGTGCCGGCCGCCTTGTCGGCGGGGCCGGCCGGGATGCCGCGGGCGTCGTACGAGGCGAGGTCGACCGGCTCGCCCACGGGGACGCGCAGGACGTCCCGCAGCACCGGCTCCCGCTCCTCGCGCCGCTTCTTGCCCTCGTGCTTCTTCGGCATCTCGCGCTCCTTCCGCAGTCCCGCCCTCCTGCCCCCGATCCTCCACCGCAACCGGGCCGCCCGCGACCTCCGGGGACGGGTCAGCGGCGCCAGGGGCCCGTCACGGCGAACGTCGTCCCCGGCGTGTAGCAGTTGACGTACATCGTGCTCCGGTCCGGCGAGAAGGTGACCCCGGCGAACTCGCCCCACTCGGGCTCCCCGGGCGTGCCGATGTTCTGCCGCCCCCGGGCCACCGGATAGACCTCGCCCCGCTCGCTCACCCCGAAGACGTGCTGCGCGCCCCCGCCGTCCTCGCTGACCATCAGGCCCCCGGTCGGCGCCAGACAGATGTTGTCCGGCGACTCTCCCGGCAGTTGCACGTCGGTGCTCGGGCCGAAGAGCACGACGAGGGTGAGGCGGCGCCGGTGCGGCTCGTACTTCCACACCTGGCCGAAGTGGGTGGCCGCCGAGCCGTCCCCGGCCCGCGCGAACGACGACACGAAGTAGACGGCCCGCCCGCCCCAGTAACAGCCCTCCAGCTTCTGCGCGTGCGTGATGCCCTGGGGGCCGAAGTCCTGGAACCTGATGGGCGTTCCGGCCGCGAGCGGATCCGGTACGGGGACCCATGCGACGCCCTCGAAGCGGGCGCCGGTCTCCTGGACCGCGGAGAGGTCGGGGACGCCCGGCACCCGCATCGCCTCCAGGGCGCCGCCCGCGCGCAGCGAGCCCGTGCCGCCGAGCGGCTTGCGGGGGAGGAAGCGGTAGAAGAGCCCGAAGGGGCGGTCGAAGGCGTCCTCCGTCTCGTACACGATGCCGCTGTGCGGGTCGACGGCGACGGCCTCGTGCTGGAAGCGGCCCATGGCGGTGAGCGGGACGGCCCCGGTGCGGCGCGGATCGGCGCCGTCGACCTCGAAGACGAAGCCGTGGTCCTTGGCGTAGCCGTTCGTGCCGGCCTTGTCCTCGGTCTCCTCGCAGGTCAGCCAGGTGTTCCAGGGCGTGGGCCCGCCCGCGCAGTTGACGGCCGTGCCCGCGACGGCGACCCGCTCGCCGAGGACATTGTTCCGGCTGTCGAGTTCGAGGGCCGTGCAGCCGCCCTTGGCCGCCGGGTCGTACGTGAGGCCGGGGACGGCCGGGACGCCGATCTTCCCGGTGACCTTGTTCTCGTGGTTGCGGACCAGGTGCACCCGGCCCCGGTGGCCGGGGAAGGCGCCCATGCCGTCGTGGTTGCTCGGGACGGGCCCCTCGCCGGAGCGGAGCGGGTCGCCCTGCCGGGAGAGGACCTTGTACCGGAAGCCGGCCGGCAGGTCGAGGAGGCCGGCGGGGTCGGGCACGAGGGGGCCGTAGCCGCCCCGGGGCGGACGGTCGCCGGGCGCGGCCGAGGCGCTTCCCGCGAAGAGTTCGGAGAGGGCGCCGGTGAAGGCGATCCCGGCGACGGACGCGCCGGTGCGGGACAGGATCTGACGTCGTGTTGCGGACATGGGCAACGGGCTCCCCTGCTGGAGGACAGGATGTGACGCTCCGTCGTGTCACGTGTTGCCTGTGTGACGTGCGACCCGCACGTGTGTATCACGCACTCCGGTGGCGCGTGAACCATGCGGGCCGCAACTGTCGGGTGTGGTGCGGTTCCTGACCGGTGGTCAGGTGCGGAATCAGCCCAGTTCGGCGGTGAGGGTGATGTTCGTGCCCGACAGCGCCTGGCTGACCGGGCAGTTCTTCTTCGCGTCCTCCGCCGCCGCCCGGAAACCGTCCTCGTCCAGGCCGGGGACCTCGCCGCGCACGGTCAGGTGGATGCCGGTGATGCCCTCGCCCGGCTGGAAGGTGACGTCGGCCTTGGTCTCCAGGCGGGCGGGCGGGGTGCCCGCGCCGGCCAGGCCGTGGGAGAGGGCCATCGAGAAGCAGGAGGAGTGCGCGGCCGCGATCAGTTCCTCGGGGCTGGTCTTGCCGTTCGGCTCCTCCGACCGGGCGGGCCAGGAGACGTCGAACTGTCCGACGCCGGAGGAGTCGAGGGAGACGACGCCGGAACCCTGGATGAGGTTGCCCTCCCAGACGGTGTGGGCGTGACGCACGGTGGCCATGGTGGATCCCTTTCGATCGGTCGGGTACGGCCCCCAAGCTACTGCGCGACGAGCCCCTTCGCGTCGCGGGCGAGCGCGGTGAGCCGCGAGATCGCCCGGAAGTACTTCTTGCGGTACCCGCCGTTCAGCATCTCCTCGCTGAACAGGCGGTCGAAGGGCAGGCCGGAGGCGAGCACCGGTATCTCGCGGTCGTACAGCCGGTCGGCCAGGACGACGAGCCGCAGCGCGGTCGACTGGTCGGGCACGGGCCGCACGTCGGTGAGGCAGACGGCGGTGAGGTCGTCGGTCAGGGCGCCGTACCGGCTCGGGTGCACCCTGGCCAGGTGTTCGAGCAGGTGCGGGAAGTCGTCCAGGGAGGCGCCCGGCGTGGCGTAGGCGGTCTCCGTGACGGTCTGGTCGGAGTGCGGCGCGGGGGCCTCGGGCAGGCCGCGGTGGCGGTAGTCCTCGCCGTCGATCCGCAGCGGCCGGAAGTGGGCGGAGAGGCCCTGGATCTCGCGGAGGAAGTCGGCGGCGGCGAAGCGGCCCTCGCCGAGCTTGCCGGGGAGCGTGTTGGAGGTGGCGGCGAGCGCCACGCCCGCCTCGACCAGCTTGCCGAGGAGGCTGGAGACGAGGACGGTGTCGCCCGGGTCGTCGAGCTCGAACTCGTCGATGCAGAGGAGCCGGTGCCCGCTCAGCGTCCGCACGGTCTGCTGGAAGCCGAGCGCGCCGACCAGGTTGGTCAGCTCCACGAAGGTGCCGAAGGCCTTCAGGGCGGGGTCGGCGGGGGTCGCGTGCCAGAGCGAGGCGAGCAGGTGGGTCTTGCCGACGCCGTACCCGCCGTCCAGGTAGACCCCGCGCGGCCCGGTGGGGGCGGCCGGCTTCTTCGCGAACCAGCGGCGCTTCCCGGCGCCGGAGGCGTGCGCCCCGCCCAGACCCTCGGCGAAGGCGCCCAGGACCTCGACGGCCTGCGTCTGGCTGGGCTGGTTCGGGTCCGGTATGTACGTGTCGAAGCGCACGGAGTCGAAGCGCGGCGGCGGCACCATCTCCGCCACGAGGCGCTCGGCGGGGACGTGGGGCTCTCGGGAGCAGAGCGAGAGCGGGGCCGCTGCGGAGGAGACGGCTTCGGTGAGGGCACGGGTCGACACAGTTCCCCACTGTAAGCGCCATGTCAGACTGCCTGGATGCGACGCCTGTTTCCTGTGACGGACATGACAGCCGGACCGGCCGCGCCGACCGCGCCCGCCGGACCGGCCCCCGGGGCCGGGGACGGCGACTGGTCCCTCGACGCGCTCGCCGACGCCTACGCCTACCCGGAGGGCGACGGCCCCTGGCTGCGGGCCAACATGGTCTCCTCGCTCGACGGCGCCGGCCAGCACGAGGGGCGCTCCCAGCCGCTCTCCTCCGACACCGACATGAGGATCTTCGGGACCCTGCGCGGGCTCGCCGACGTGATCGTGGTGGGCGCGGAGACCGTACGCCTGGAGGGGTACCGCCCCGCCCGCGCGCGGGAGGCCTTCGCGGAGCGCCGGGCCGCCGCCGGGCAGGGTCCGGCCCCCGTGATCGCCGTGGTCACCGGCTCCCTCGACCTGGACTTCTCGCTTCCGCTCTTCACCGCGCCACTGGTGCCGACCCTGGTCCTGACCGGGAGCGGGGCGCCGGCCGAGCGGGTCCGGGCGGCCCGGGAGGCGGGGGCGGAGGTGCTGTTCGCGGGCGACGGGGCCCGGGTGGACCCCGCCCGTGCCCTGGCGGCGCTGACGGAGCGCGGCCTGCGGCGCCAGCTCACCGAGGGCGGGCCGAGGCTGCTCGGCCAGTTCGTGGCGGCGGGGGTCCTGGACGAGCTGTGCCTGACGATCTCGCCGACGATGACGGCGGGGGACGCCCAGCGGATCGCCGGAGGCCCTCCGGTGGCCGTCCCGACACGCTTCCAGGTGGCTTCCGTCCTGGAGCGGGACGGCTTCCTCTTCACCCGCTACCTTCGGTCCTGAGAAAAGCGGAATTCGCCGTTCCGCTTACCGTCCGCTGGGCACACTTACAGTCGCAGACCCCGTGCGAACACGGGGAAGGATGGTTTCCGCAGAAGGGCTCCCGAGGTGTTCACAAGCGTTCTGATGATCGAGAAGCCGCTGACGTCCGTGGACGTGGAATTCGTCACCACGCTGCACGGCGACGAGGGCGTGTCCTTCATCGTTCTGATGCAGCCGCGCGGTGACCAGGCCGATGTACTGCTGCGTGCCATCGACGACGTCGCCATGGGCGAACTGAAGGAAGCGGCCCGCGAGGGCGAGGAACCGGAGGGCCGGGAGGCCAGGCCCCCCGCCGAACAGGCCCTGGAGCACTCGCTCCAGGCCCTCAGGGACGCCGGCTGCGAGGCGGTCGGCCAGGTCGTCGAGGACCACCCGCTCGACCGGATGAGGGCGGTCGTCGACGAGGCGGGGGCGGACGAGGTGATCGTCCTCACCGCGCCGCACTACGTGGAGGAGTTCTTCCACCGGGACTGGGCCTCCCGGGCCCGCCACAAGGTCGGCGTCCCGGTGCTCAAGCTCTTCGCGCACAGCGAGTGACCGGGCGGTGACGGCCGGGCCCGCGCTCCGTGCGGGGGGCGCGGGCCCGGCCGTGCCCCGCCGGGCGGGCCCGGTGTGAACCACTAGGCTGGGTCCCACACCTGAAGCACACCCAAGAACACCCAAAGCACACCCAAGAACACCCAACGAAACGTCTCGGGGAGAGATCCACATGGCACCCGCCATTCCCGCCGCCATGGAACGGCCGCACTTCATCGGCATCGGCGGTGCCGGGATGTCGGGCATCGCCAAGATCCTGGCCCAGCGCGGCGCCAAGGTCGCCGGCAGCGACGCCAAGGAGTCCGCGACCGCCGAGGCCCTGCGCTCCCTCGGCGTCACCGTGCACATCGGCCACGCGGCCGAGCACCTGGCCGACGACGCCTCCGCCGTCGTCGTCTCCAGCGCCATCCGCGCCGACAACCCCGAGCTGGCCCGCGCCGCCGAGCTCGGCATCCCGGTCGTGCACCGCTCCGACGCGCTCGCCTCCCTCATGGACGGCCTGCGCGCGATCGCGGTCGCCGGTACGCACGGCAAGACGACGACCACCTCCATGCTGGCCGTCGCCCTCACCCACCTCGGCCTCGACCCCTCGTACGCCATCGGCGGCGACCTGGCGGGCCCCGGCACCAACGCGCTGCACGGCGACGGCGAGGTCTTCGTCGCCGAGGCCGACGAGAGCGACCGCAGCTTCCAGAAGTACGACCCCGAGGTCGCGATCGTCCTCAACGTCGAGCTGGACCACCACGCGAACTACGCGTCCCTGGAGGAGATCTACGAGTCCTTCGAGGCCTTCACCGCCAAGATCCGCCCCGGCGGCACCCTGGTCGTCGGCGAGCACGCGGGCGCCCGCGAGCTGGCCCGCCGGGTCGCGGACCGCGAGGGCCTGGAGATCGTCACGGTCGGCGAGTCCGAGGACTCCGACGCGCGCATCCTGAAGATCGTCCCGAACGGCATGAAGAGCGAGGTGACCGTCGCCCTCGACGGCGCCGAGCACATCTTCACCGTCTCGGTCCCCGGCCGCCACTACGCCCACAACGCCGCCGCCGCGCTCGCCGCCGGCGCCCGCGTCGGCATCGACCCGGCCGAGCTGGCGCAGGCCCTCACCGCCTACACCGGCGTCGGCCGCCGCCTCCAGCTCAAGGGCGAGGCGAGGGGCGTGCAGGTCATCGACTCGTACGCGCACCACCCCACCGAGATGACCGCCGACCTGGAGGCCATGCGGGGCGCCGCGGGCGACTCCCGGCTCCTCGTGGTCTTCCAGCCGCACCTGTTCTCCCGGACCCAGGAGCTGGGCGAGGAGATGGGCGACGCGCTGGCCCTCGCGGACGCCTCCGTCGTCCTCGACATCTACCCGGCCCGCGAGGACCCGATCCCGGGCGTCACCAGCGAGCTGATCGTCGAGGCGGCGCGGAAGGCTGGCGCCGACGTGACGCCCGTCCACAACAAGGGTGCCGTGCCCGAGATCATCGAGGGAATGGCCGGACCCGGCGATCTCGTTCTCACCATGGGGGCGGGCGACGTCACGGACCTCGGCCCGCGCATCCTGGACCACCTGTCGAAGTAGTGCGGAGCAGAGGGAGCGAGCCGATGGCGTACGACGTCGAGAAGCCGGACGAGCAGTGGCGTGCGGAGCTCAGCCCGGCGGAGTACCAGGTGCTGCGCCAGGCGGGCACCGAGCCCGCCTTCCGCGGCGAGTACACCGACACCACCACCAAGGGCGTCTACTCCTGCCGGGCGTGCGGCGCGGAGCTTTTCACCTCGAACGAGAAGTTCTCGTCGCATTGTGGCTGGCCGTCCTTCTACGACCCGAAGGACTCCGACGCGGTCGAGCTGATCGAGGACCGCACCCACGGCATGGTCCGCACCGAGGTCCGCTGCTCCCGCTGCGGCTCCCACCTGGGCCACGTCTTCGAGGGCGAGGGCTACCCGACCCCGACGGACCAGCGGTACTGCATCAACTCGATCTCGCTGCGGCTGGAGCCGGTGGAGGGCTGAGAGGGCCGACGGAAGGTCTCCGGGCGCGCCGCCCGCCGTGCCGGGCGCCGCGCCCGGCACGGCCGACAAGCCCCCGGCCCTCTCGAACCGACCTCTGGCCCTCTCGAACCGACCTCTAGCCCTCTCGAACCGACCCCTGGCCCGCCAGGATGTCGGCGAAGACGATCACGGCCGCGCTCTCGCCGTACTTCGCCGACTGCTCCTGCCGGAAGTCGCCGCTCCGCACGAGGATCCGGCGGATGTGGATCTTCGTGCCGATGGGGAAGGTCATCTCCTGCTCGGACTGGTTGTTCCTGCCGAGCGCCCTTCCCCGGTGGCCCTCCGGGAGGCCGAACTCCCAGACGATCTCCTTGCCGGCCACGTACGTGTGGGTCAGCGGATCGCCGTACGTGGTCGACAGGATCGCCGGCCACTCGATCGTCTGGTCGACCGAGACGTAGCCGCCGTCCGGGTGGCTCTCCTGCTGCTTGAGGACGCCGCCGAACGAGTCGTACATGTGCCTGCTGTCGCCCCGCAGCACATTGCCCTCCTCGTTCGCGCGGGACGCCTCGAAGTCGTCCCACACGCCGTTGATCCGGGCGAAGATGTCGAAGGTGTCCGCGAGGTGCTTCTCGTCCCACGACCCCGTGGTCTGCTCGTCCGCGTAGCCCCGCGCCATGGCGATGCTGCGCCACGCGTCGAGCACCGCGCTCTCCTTCGACGTGTAGGAGAAGCCGGGGGCGGCGATCTCGCCAGGGGCGAAGCCGACCTGCACGAGTGCCGCGAGGAGCGGGTTGATCCGGCGGTAGTCGGCGCTGAGGTAGTTCTCGCCGAGGTCGAGGTCCTTCTGCTTCTGCTTGGCCGCGACGGCCGCCGGGTCCAACTCCAGGGCGCGAGCCGCTTCGTACTCCGCGCGGGACGCCTCCCGCCCCTCGGCCGTCCCCCACGACTTGTCCTTGGTGGAGGCCCGGGGCTTCCTGCCGTCCGCGCCCGCGGAGATCAGATAGGACCCGAAGCCGAAACCGAGGATCGTCTGCCCCTCCACGTCCCCCTCGTCCGTGTGCTTGACGACCGGGGTCCCCTTCGGGAGGCCCGCCGCGAGGGTGCGCTGCACGGGCGCCTCCGCCGCACCGGCCGTCCCGGAGCCCGCCGCACGCCCCACGTCGGAGGAGGCCCGGGGGGCCGGACGGCTCATCACCGCGCGGGCGTTGGCCTCGGCCTCGCGCTCGAAGCGGTCGGAGGGGTCGGAGACTTTCAGCCCGTCGCCGTTGTCGGTGCCGCTGACCGGCCCCCGGCGCTGCTGGATGACGTGGGTGAGCTCGTGGGCGAGGGTGTGCGCGTCGTGCCCGCCCTCGCCGAGGACGACGTGGTTGCCGGAGGTGTAGGCCCGCGCGCCGACCTCGGCGGCGGAGGCCCTGGCGGCGCCGCCGGTGTGGACGCGTACGTCGGAGAAGTCGGCGCCGAGCCGGGACTCCATGTCCGTACGGGTGGCCCGGTCCAGGGGCCGGCCGGGGCGGCGCAGGACGTCGTGGACGGAGGAGCGCTGGACGGCGGGGGCCGCGACGCCCTCGTGGCCGCAGCCGTCTCCGTGCCGGTGCCCCTCCGCGTCCGGGCCGTGACCGGCCCGGCGGAGCATCTGGACGACCGCCGCGTTGCCCACGGCGCCCTGGAGGGAGAGGAGTTCGGACCGTGGGCGCTCGGCCTCGGCGGGCGCGTGCCTCGCCTCCCGGCCGGCCTTGGCCCCGGTGGCCTGCTCGTTCTCCCGCTCACGCATCGGGCTCCGCCCCTCCTGGGATCGTCGGCAACGTCTCAGTCAACCCGAAGGGCACGGCCCGGCGGAAGGTACTTCGGGGCAGAATCGGGGCCCCCGCGACGGTCTCCCGCGGCACTTCCGTACAGACGCCGCGGCTCGGTGGGGGCCGTGCCCCGCGCCGTTCCGCTGCGCGGATCATGTCCGACGCCCGGAGAGGGGAACGGCGGCAAGGACAGGATTCGAACCTGCGTCCACCCGGAGATCGAGCCGGGCGCTCCTCCGCAGAGCTTCCTTGCCGCCGCCCCGATCATCCGTCCGGACGGACGACCGGAGCAAACGATTAACACCACCGGGACCGGCCGGCCCGTCACAGCCATTCGGCCGCCGCGGCCCGCTGGCCCCTCCCCGAGAAGACCCCGGCCGACCGCCGCAGGGCGCTCGCCGTCAGCGGATCGGCGACGGCCACGCCGTGGACGAGTTCCGGCGTACGGCGGAACGGGGCGGGCTCCGCCACCGGCCGGGGCGCCGTCCAGCCGCCCGCCACCGGATCCACGCCGTACCGCGCGCAGACCGCCTCGACCAGCGAGCGCGGACACTCCTCCTCGCCCCGGAGGACCGCCCACGGCCGCGGCAGCTCCGCCCACACGTACGTGTCGGGGTGCAGGCCCCCGCCGCTCCTGCGGTGCCAGTACGCCACGTCCGCTGCCATCAGCCGCGGCACCTTGCCCGGACACACGCGGTCCAGGACCTCCTCCTGTCCCAGCTCCGTCATCAGGGCGAACCAGTGGGCCCGCGCGGTGCTCCACGCCTGGGCCGCCTGGTTCCACGTCGAGGAGTCGTGCCCCGGGCGCACGACCATGCTCGCGGGCTCGATGGAGGACGAGCGCTCCCACGCGTCTTCGAGGAGTTCGGCCACCTCGCGCAGGAAGCGGTTCCAGCGGACCAGGAGCCGGACGAGCTCGTCGTCCGACAGGTGCCCGAGGACCTCGGGGACGGGGTGCACGTGCGCCACCGCGTACCAGTTCGTCCGCTCCTCCGCCGCCCGCAGCCGCTGGAACAGCGCGTCCGCCACCTCGTCGTACGGCCTGCGCTGCCCGCCGTTCGTGAAGACGCTGCGCATGTACCCGCGGGCCGTGAGGTAGGCGACGAAGGCCGCCGTGTCCGGATCGCCCGCGAACTCCTCGTACGACAGGGTGTGCGCGAGCGCGCCCTTGCCGGTGACGACGACCTCGCGACGGCGCTGCTCGTGGAGGAGCCGGGCCAGCTTGGCCTCCATCCGGCGCAGCAGCCGGAAGCGCTTGTTGTACTGCCGCTTGGACAGCTCGCCGATCCCGGCCTCGGCGCGCTCCGCCCGGTTCAGCCGGTCCATGCCGAAGTCGTTCTCCCCGTACTCCCGGTGTATCTCCTCGCCGGCCCGCCGGATCACGGCCTCGATCCGGGCGGGGTCGTCCCCGGCGTCCTCGGGGAGCGGGGGCAGCGAGGGGAAGAGGGCCGCGGCGCGGCCGAGTTGGCGCCGGGCGCCGACGGGGTGGGCGAAGTCCTCCAGCATGGAGGTGTATCCGTGCCACACCCTGCTCAGCGCGTGCGCGGCGGCCTTCTCCAGAGCGGCCGCGGTCGCGGGATCGGGCGTGACCCGGCGGGCGGCGAACAGTTCCTGGACCAGATGGGCGATGTCCTCGGGGCGCTTGCGGAGCCGGAGCGAGGCGTGCAGATGACGCAACTGCTCCTCGGCGGGGTGCGACGGCATGCGGCTCACCCTGTCAGCACCGCCGCGGCGGCTCCACCGAATAAGGGGACCGCGCCTTCGCGACCAGGGCCTACCCGGCGTCGACGGAGACCTTCTCCGCGCCGATCCGCCGCATCCGCTCGGTGCCCCACTCGCCGAGGGAGTCCAGGGCGGCGTTGAGCGAGACGCCGTGCTCCGTCAGGGAGTACTCCACCTTCGGCGGCACCTCGGGGTACACCTCGCGGTGCACGAGCCCGTCCTCCTCCATCTCCCGCAGGTGCTGGACCAGCATCTTCTCGCTGACGCCCGGCAGGCCGCGCCGGAGTTCGGTGAAGCGGCGGACCCCGTGGTGTTCCAGCTCCCAGAGGATCAGCGACTTCCACTTGCCGGTGACCACGTCCATCGCCGCGTCGATCCCGCAGAAGTAGGGACCGCGTCGTGCCGATGCCGCCATCAGCCCTCCCTCGCACCGTACTTACCTCGGGGTGAGTACCCCACTAATTAGTCCGTACTGGTCAACCCTACCGGCGGCGCGGAGGATCGAAGGCGAACGGGGAACACGAGAGGGAGCACCGAAGATGACGACCGACGGCACGGCAACGGCAACGACAGCGGTAGCGTCCGGGTGAGCGTGCTCGGCCTGGGAGCGATGGGCGGCGCGCTCGCGACCGCCCTGGTGAAGGCCGGACACACGACGACGGTCTGGAACCGTTCACCGGGAAAGGCGGACGACCTCGTCGCCCTCGGCGCGCGGGCCGCCGCCACGGCCGCCGACGCGGTCCGGGCCGGAGAGCTGGTGGTCGTCTGCCTCCTCGACCACGCGTCGGTCCACGAGGTGCTCGATCCGCTCTCCGGCGACCTGGCCGGACGCGCCCTGGTCAACGTGACCACGACGTCCCCCGAGCAGTCGCGCGAACTGGCCGCCTGGGCCGACCGGGCCGGGATCGCCTACCTGGACGGCGGGATCATGGCCGTGCCCCAGATGATCGGAGGGCCCGGCTCCTCGGTCCTCTACAGCGGATCGGCCGAGGTCTTCCAGCGGTACGGGCCGCTGCTCGACCTGTGGGGGACCGGCGACTACTTCGGCGAGGACGCCGGCCTCGCGTCCCTGTACGACCTCGCCCTGCTCGCGGGCATGTACGTCATGTTCGCCGGGTTCATGCAGGGCGCCGCCATGGTCGCGCCGGCCGGGGTGTCGGCGCGCGAGTTCGCCGCCAGGGCCGCGCCCTGGCTGACCGCGATGACCGGCTCCTTCCAGGAGTACGCCGAGGTGATCGACGGCGGGGACTACACCGTGGAGGGACAGCAGAGCCTGGAGTTCTCCGACCTCGGCGACATCCTGGCCGCCGGCTCCGCCCAGGGCGTCGGCACCGAGGCGGTCGCCATGGTCCAGGAGCTGATCCGGCGTCAGGTCGACGCGGGCCACGGGGCGGAGGGGTTCGCCCGCGTCTTCGAGAGCTTCAGGCGTCCGGCCTAGGGCGTGCCGGGCGTCGTGGCCCCGGTCATGATCCGCCCGAAACGTCCTGAGCCGTACGCCCCGCGCAGTGCGGGCAGCGCTCGCGGCCGTCCCACGCGGACCAGCCGAAGTCGGCCGGGGCGAGGGCGCGGCCCTCCAACTCGTCGCGGACGGCCTCGCGGTAGGCCCAGACGGCGTCCAGGTAGGGGTGGTAGACGTCGTGGAAGGCGGGATCCGAGATCCCGGCGCCCCCGGCGACCGTCCTCCGCAGGGCGCGCAGGTGCTCGAACATGGTCTGGCCCGCCCTCGTGACCCCGGCACTGCCGTCGAGGAAGAGGCGTTCGCGCACCTCGTAGACCCGGGCGTCCGTCAGCGCCGACCGGCTCGCCTCCTCCAGGCCGTCCGCCCCGGCGCCGTCCCCGTTCTGCGCCAGCCTGCGCAGCTCGGTGTGGGCCGCGCCCGCCGCCGCGATGAACTCCGTGTAGACGTCCCGGCGGCGCTCCTGGAGACCGCGCCGGTGCTCCTGCCCGGTGCGCAGGCGGTCGGCGAGGACCGCGCCCGCCATCGCGATCAGACCGCCGCCCACCGTGGCGACCAGCGTCCCCCACTCCATGCCGTGCCCCCCCGTCGGCGTTCCGGAGGGACGCCCCCGCGCCGCCTCCCCGCCCCCGATCATGCCCGAAGACCGAGGCCCGCCGCCGCACCTGCGGCGGACCCGGACCGGGCTGGTAGCTTGAGCCGCTCGTATCTTCCTGGGGGGCTCGTGCGAACGACATCGACCGTGGTGACGGCCGCGCTGCTGTGCGTGGTGACGGGTGCCGCCCTGGCCGGCTGCTCGGACGACGCGGCCCCGCCGGAGCCCTCCGCCGGGGAACTGCTCGACCGTGCGAACGAGACGATGAAGGCGCTCACCTCCGTGACCGTCGACTGGACCCACACCGGGGTCGCCACCGGCGCCCGTCAGACCGGCCGCATGACGACCGACCTCAAGGACACGTGCACGTCCAGGGTGACCTGGACCAACAGCGGGACCTACGAACAGATCCGGCTCGGGGACACGGCCTACGCCCGCGTCGACCGTGCCTCCCTCAAGGGCCCCGAGAGGGAGACGACCAGCCCGAGGACGGCCAGGCCGGGGAAGCCGGACCTCTGGCGCAAAGCCCCCGTCGACAAGGAGACGGCCGAGGACGGACCGACCGCCTGCACCCGCGAGTTTGCCTCCTTCGGCACCGCCGTCAAGGGCGGGCGGACCAAGGTCGGCGACACCCCCGCCGTCCCCCTGGTCGTGAACGACAAGGCGGAGGAGGGCGGCACCTACACCTTCTACGTCGCCACCGAGGGCGAGCCGTACATCCTCAAGGTCGACTACAAGGGCCCCACGCACCGGACCACCACCACGTTCAGCGCCTTCGACCGCCCGCTGGACGTGCGGCCCCCGGCCGACGCCGACGTGCTGGTCGCGGCCCCGGCCGGGGACTGAGGAGCGGCCCCGCTCAGTGGACGGACAGACCGCCGTCCACGAAGAGGGAGTGCCCCGTGACGTACGCGGAGGCCGCGCTCGCCAGGAAGACGGCCGCGCCCGCGAAGTCCTCCGCGAGCCCGTTGCGGCCGATCATCGTGCGGGCGGCCAGCGCGGCGACCTTCTCCGGGTCGGAGGAGAGCCGCTCGTTCAGCGGGGTCATCACGAAACCGGGCACGAGCGTGTTCGCCGTGACCCCGTACGGAGACCACGCCTCCGCCTGCGAACGGGCCAGCGACTCCAGACCGCCCTTCGACACCCCGTACGCCCCGCTCTGCACGAACGCGCGGTGCGCCTGCTGCGAGGTGACGTGGATGATCCGCCCGAAACCGCGCGCGGCCATCCCGGGCCCGAACCGCTGACCCAGCAGGAACGGCGCCTCCAGGTTCACCGTCATCGTCGCGTCCCAGACGTCCTCGCCCAGCTCGCCCAGCGGCGGGCGGAGGTTGATCCCCGCCGAGTTCACCAGGACGTCCGGCTCCCCGAAGACGGCCGCCGCCTCCTCGGCCCCGGCCCTGATCCCCTCCCGGGTGCTCAGGTCCGCGCTCACCCAGGCCGCCCGACAGCCGTCGGCCGTCAGTTCGTCCACGGTCGCGACGAGCTCCGGTTTCCTACGGGCGAGCACGACCACCTTCGCCCCGGCGCGGGCCAGCGCCCCGGCGACGGCCCGGCCGATACCGGAGCTGCCTCCCGTGACGAGGGCGGTGCGCCCGTCGAGCGAGAAGAGGCCGGAGAGGTAGTCGGCCGGGTTCGTGCTCATGGTGACGCCCTTCAGCTCAGCCGGGTCAGGAACGCGGACCAGGCGCCGGGGGAGAGGGCGAGCTGCGGACCGGTGACGTTCTTGGAGTCGCGGACGTGGACGGTGGAGGGGCAGGAGGCGACCTCGACGCAGTCGCCGCTGCCGCCGCTGCTGTAGCTGGACTTGTGCCAGGACAGGGCGACTTCGACGCAGTCGCCGCTGCCACTGCTGCTGTAGCTGCTCTTGAACCAGGCCAGGTCTGTGGTGCTCATGGCGCTCCTCGCATCTCCTGCAACAGGCTCACGGAGTCCTCTGCGGAGAGAGCCTGTGCCCGCATCCTGGCATATCGCTTCTGGAGGATGCTGACCACTTTGGCGTCGGACATGAGGAAGCCGTTTTCCTGCCCTTCGCAGTACGCGTACCACTTGTTCTCCGGAGTCTCCAGGAGCTGAAGTGGCCCGTCGAGGCCTGCGTGGTGTCCGCGTACCTGCGGCATGACCTGGATGTCGATGTTGCGCCGCGCGGCCATGTCGAGGATGTGCTCGATCTGCTCCCGCATGACCTCCGGTCCGCCCGTCTGGCGACGCAGCACGTGCTCCTCGATGATGAAGCTGTAGATCGTGTGGGGGCGGTCGGTGAGCAGTTTCATCCGCTCGACACGCGCCACGAGCTTCGACTCGATCTCGTCGTCGCCCAGCGCCGGGATCTGCTTCTCGAACAGTGTCTTCGCGTACGTCGGAGTCTGGAGCAGCCCCGGCACCAGCCGGTTCTCGTACGTGTAGAGCGTCACCGCCTTGAGTTCCAGCTTCGCCCACTGGCGGAACCACTTCGCGAGGCCCGGCTTGCGCGTCAGGTGCTTCGCCGCGCCCTGGATCGCCCCGAACGCGTCGAGCACCACCTCCGACTGCTCCACGAAGTCGTCGGACGGGAAGCGCCGGCCCTGCTCGATCGATGCCACCGTCGGTACGGAGTACCCGACGCGCGGCGCGAAGGCCTCCTGCGTCAGCCTGGCCCGCTTGCGGAAGGCCTTGACCACCTCCCCGAAGGCCTTCAGGCTGTCCGTCGCCTCCGGTTCGCTCCCGCTCTGTCCCTCGTCCGGCACCGCGTCCGTCACTCCGGCCACCTCCCGCACCCGTGCGCTCGTCTGAACGGCCCCATCGTCACGGATGGTGACGGGTACGGTCCAGAGTGTGAACCCGTACGCTGTCGCAGCGTACGGGTTTCTGAGCTGGCAACCCGCCCCGCACGACGTCACATTGGCCCCATGACCTCCCCCGTGACCCGCGAAGTGCCCGTCACCGTACGTGTGTTCGCGCAGCGCTTCAGCTCGACCCCGCGCGGCGCCCGGCTCGCCCGCCGGCTCGCCGTGCTCCAGCTCGACCGCTGGGGCGTCCCGTACGGCTCCGAGACCTCCGAGACCGCCGCGCTGCTGGTCGCCGAACTCGCCGCGAACGCCGTCACCCACGGCCGGGTGCCCGGGCGCGACTGCGAGCTGACGCTCTCTTACACGCCGGGGCTGCTGCTCCGCGTCGACGTCTCCGACACCCGGGGCGAGCGGCGCCCGGCCGCCGTCGCGCAGGGGCCCTTCGACGAGGGCGGGCGCGGATTACTCCTGGTCGAGGCGCTGGCCTCGCGGTGGGCCGTGCTCGACCGCGTACCGGTCGGGAAGACCGTACGGGCCGAGCTGGACCTCAGCCCCGGGCCGGCTCGTACCCGGCCGGGCGGGTCGTGAAGGTGCCCCGGCCCTGGGTGCGGCCCCGCAGGCGGGACGCGTAGCCGAACAGCTCGGCCAGCGGCACCGTCGCCGCCACCACCGCCGTACCGCCCCGGGCGGTCTGGTCGGTGACCCGGCCCCGGCGGGCCGCGAGGTCGCCGAGGACCGCGCCGACGGACTCGGCGGGGACGGTGACGGTCACCTCGGCCACCGGCTCCAGGAGGGTCATCGCGCTCGCCCGGAGCGCCTCGCGCAGGGCGAAGCGGCCCGCCGTGCGGAAGGCCATCTCCGAGGAGTCCTTCGGGTGCGTGGCGCCGTCCGTGAGCGTGACCCGGACGCCCGTCACCGGGTGGCCGCCGAGCGGGCCCTCCAGGAGGGCGTCCCGGCAGCCGGCCTCGACCGCGCGGACGTACTCCTGCGGCACGCGACCGCCCGTGACGGTGGACCGGAACGCGAACCCCTCGTCTCCCTCCAGCGGTTCGACGTCGAGGACGACGTGGGCGAACTGGCCCGCGCCGCCGTCCTGTTTGACGTGGCGGTACAGCAGGCCGGTGACGCCCTTCGCCACCGTCTCCCGGTACGCCACCTGCGGGCGGCCGACCGCGACCTCCAGGCCCCGGTCGCGGCGCAGCTTCTCCACCGCGACCTCCAGGTGCAGTTCGCCCAGGCCGGACAGGACGGTCTGGCCCGTCTCCGGGTCGGACCGGACGACGAGCGACGGGTCCTCCTCCGACAGGCGGGCGAGGGCCGTCGCGAGGCGGCCGGTGTCCGTGGTGCGGCGGGCCTCGACGGCGACCGAGACCACCGGGTCGGCGGTCGTCGGCGGTTCGAGGACGACCGGCGCGGCCGGGTCGCACAGGGTCGCCCCGGCGCGGACGGACTTCGGGCCGACGACGGCGACGATGTCACCGGCGCGCGCCGCTTCGACCTCCGTCGCCCGGTCCGCCTGCACGCGCAGGATGCGGGCGATCCGCTCGGTGCGTCCGCCGGTCGCGTCGAGCACGGTGTCCCCCTTTCCGATCGTGCCCGCGTAGACGCGGACGTAGGTCATGCGGCCGGTGGCCGTGGCGTTCACCTTGAAGGCGAGCGCGGTGAACGGCGCCTCCGGGTCCGCCGGGACCTCGCCGCGCACGGGCGGCAGATCCGACGGGGCCGGGAGGTAGGCGACGACGGCGTCGAGCAGGGGCTCGATCCCCCGGTTGCGGTAGGCCGAGCCGCACAGCACGACCACGGCCTCCCCGGCGAGGGTGAGGTCGCGGAGCGCGCCCCGCAGGGTCTCCTCGGCCAGCTCCTCGCGGGCGAGGAACTCCTCGAAGGCGCCCGGATGCAGCTCCGCCACGGCCTCCTCCAGGCGGCGCCGACGGTGCCGGGCCTCGTCGAGGAGGTCGTCGGGGACGGCCCGCTCGTCGTACGCGTCGGCGCCGTCGGCCCACACGTACGCCCGCATCCGGAGCAGGTCCACGACGCCGGTGAAGCCGTCCTCGCGCCCGATCGGCAGCTGGACAGGGAGCGGGACGGTGCCGAGCCGGTCGCGGATCGACGCCACGGCGGCGTCGAGGTCCGCGCCCGCCCGGTCCAGCTTGTTGACGAACGCGAGGCGCGGGACGCCGTGCCGGTCGGCCTGCCGCCACACCGTCTCGCTCTGCGGCTCGACGCCCGCGACGGCGTCGAAGACCGCCACCGCGCCGTCGAGGACGCGCAGCGAGCGCTCGACCTCGTCGGAGAAGTCGACGTGGCCGGGCGTGTCGATCAGGTTGATCCGGTGGCCGGCCCAGTCGCAGCTGACGGCCGCCGCGAAGATCGTGATGCCCCGGTCCCGCTCCTGCGGGTCGAAGTCGGTCACGGTGGTGCCGTCGTGCACCTCGCCCCGCTTGTGGACGGCTCCGGTCAGGTACAGGACCCGCTCGGTGACGGTGGTCTTGCCGGCGTCGACGTGGGCCAGGATGCCGAGGTTGCGGACGGCGGTGATCTCAGGGGTGCGCACGGTCTCGTGCCTTTCGCTGCTGCGGTGGTGGAACGGGCAGCGCGATTCCCGGACGACGTTCAGGTACGGCAGGCGTACGGGGTCGTCACGGGCGGCGATGGCGGGCGCGCAGCCGCCACCGCGCGGACGGGGAGGCGAGGATCACGTCGTACCGGGCACGGGAGGAGGACACGGCGACGGCGGCGTGGCTGCGCACGGTCTTCTCCCCTCGGACGGACGTCTGACGGCGCCACCGAACGGTGCGCCGGGACGTGAGTGTAGGGAGCCGAACGGGCCGTGGGACAACGGTTTTTCACGGGGCCGCGCGGGACGCGGCCCCTGGACCGGGGCCCGGCCGCGAGCCGGCCCCGGAGGCCCCCGGGACTACGCGGCCGCGTCCGCCGGCTGGAGGAGGTCCCAGCGGTTGCCGTACAGGTCCTCGAAGACGGCGACCGAGCCGTACGGCTCGTGGCGCGGCTCCTCCAGGAACTTCACGCCGGCCTCCGTCATGCGGGCGTGGTCGCGGGCGAAGTCCTCGGTGTGCAGGAAGAAGCCGACCCGGCCGCCGGTCTGGTTGCCGACCGAGGCCTCCTCGGCGTCGTTCTTGGCGCGGGCGAGGAGCAGCCCCGCGTTCCCGAGGCCGCCGACCCCGGCCGCGCCGGGCGGACGGACGACGACCCAGCGGGTGCCGCCGCCCCGGTCGGTGTCCTCGACGAGGTCGAACCCGAGGGCGTCGGTGTAGAAGGCGATGGCCTCGTCGTAGTCACGGACGACGAGGGTGACGAGTGCGATGGACGGCATGGAACCAAAAGTAGTACGTATCGGTCTACCCGCGTCAACCGGCACGCCCGCCGTGAAGAACGCCCGACATGGACACGCAACAATTCGAGCGCCCCGCGGCCCGGGGAGGGCCCGGCGGACATCGGGACCGCGCCCGCCCCGACGAGCCGTACCGGCGGAGCGGCCCTGCCCCTAGGGTGGGCGCCATGACCGACGACCAGGACTGGGAGCGCCGGATCGCCGCGCTCTGGGAGCGCATCGACGAGCACGAGCCCGCCGACTTCCGTGCCCGCGTGGCCGGGCTCGCCGCCGAGCGGCCGGACGGGGACGCCGCCGCCCTCTTCGAGCAGGGCGCCGCCCACGACTCCACCGGCCTGCCCGAGGAGGCCGTCGCGTACTACCGGCGCGCCCTCGACCTCGGCCTCACCGGACTGCGCCGCCGCCGCGCCGTGATCCAGCTCGCCAGCAGCCTGCGCAACCTCGGCCGGCCCGACCGCGCCGTCGAACTCCTCACCGCCGAGCAGGCCCTCCCCGCCGACCGGCTCGACGCCGACGAGCGGGCCCTCGCCGGAGCCGTCGACGCCTTCCTCGCCCTCGCCCTGGCCGACACCGGCCGCGACCGCGAGGCCGCCTCCCTCGCCCTGGGTGCCCTCGCGCCCCTGTTGCCCCGCTACAACCGCTCCCTCGCCCACTACGCCCGCGCCCTCCTCACCGCCCCCGACGGCTCCTGAGCGGCGGCGCGGCGAACCGGCCCCGCCGGTGGCCGAGTTGACCCGTCCGTAAGAGGGCCGACATCCGCACTCGCTACCCTGGCCCCAACGGCGACGGAAGGCGGGCGGGCGTGGGCTGGCTTCGGCGGGGACCCAGGCGGGACGGCGACGACGCGCCGAGGGATCCCGAGTTCGCGTACCTCTCCCGGAACGAGGCCGCGCTCTTCCGCGGCCGGGTCCGGGAGACCTTCGCCGAACTCGGCCTGGAGGTCACCGTCTACGCGGACCACGTCATCGACGACCGGGGACGCCGCTTCGGACTCACCAACCTCGCCGCCGTCTGCCACCAGGACCGGCGCGGCCCCCGCGTCTGGCCCGGACTGATCCGCCGCCACATCGAGCTGGTCGTCCGCGCCATGGACGGCCCCTCCGCGCTCGACACCCTGCCGCCCGAGCAGATCCGCTCCCAGCTCTACCCCCGGGTCGTCAGCGGCGACGGCATCGACGCCGGCTCCTTCGGCTACGCCAGGACCGTCGCCCCCGGCCTGTACGAGATCCTCGCGCTCGACCTGCCCGAGAGCGTCATGATGCTCACCGACGACGCCCTCGCCCGGCTCGGGAACCACGCGCAGCTCCGCGACCGGGCCCTGCGCAACCTGCGCGGCCTCCCCGTCGAGGGGCACGAGACCGTCCGCGACGCCGACGGCATGTGCTTCGAGGTCGTCCTCGGCGACTCCTTCTACACCGCGAGCCGCGTCCTCGACCTCGACGGGGTCGTCCGGCGCGTCACCGGCCTCCCGCTCGGCGAGCACGGCGCCCTGGTCGCCCTGCCCTTCCGGCACCAGCTCGCCTTCCACCCCATCCGGGACACCTCCATCATCCCGGCCCTCGGCGCGATGGCCTCCTTCGCCGCCACCGGCTACGAGGACACCTCGGGCGCCATCAGCCCGTACGTCTTCTGGTGGCGCGACGGCACCCTCACCCAGCTCAGCGAGCACGACGAGGAGCGCGGCGACCTGCGGATCGTCGTCGGCGACGACTTCCAGGAGCTCCTGGAACGGCTCATCGCCCAGGGTCCCGACCGCCACTGACCGGTCGCGGCGCGGCCCCCCGCCGGGCAGGATGCTGTACGTCCGGGACGCAGCGGTCCGAGAAGGAGCCCCCATGCCGAGCACCCCCGACGGCGCCCCCTCCTCCGCCGAGGAGCCCGTGCCCTTCACCGCCGACGACTACCGGGCCCGGATGGCCCGCGCCGCCGAGTCCGCCGCCGACGCCGGGCTCGCGGGCCTGCTCGTCGCCCCCGGACCCGACCTGGTCTACCTCACCGGGTACCGGCCCACCGCGATCACCGAGCGCCTCACCGTCCTCGTCCTGGCGGCCGGACGGGAACCGGTCCTGGTCGTCCCCACCCTGGAGGCCCCCGACGCCGAGCGCTCGACCGGAGCCGCCGCGCTCACCCTGCGCGACTGGACCGACGGCAAGGACCCGTACGCCGTCACCGCGCCCCTCCTCGACGACGGCGGGCGCTTCGGCATCAGCGACAACGCCTGGGCCCTGCACCTCCTCGGCCTCCAGCGGACCCTGCCCGGCACCTCGTACGTCTCCCTCACCGAGGCCCTGCCGATGCTCCGGGGCGTCAAGGACGCCCACGAACTGGCCCGGATCGCGGCCGCCGGGGCCGCCGCCGACCGGGCGTACGGCGAGATCCTCAAGGTCCGCTTCGAGGGCCGCAGGGAGACCGACGTCGCCGCCGACCTCGCCGCGCTGCTGCTGCGCTTCGGGCACTCCCAGGTCGACTTCACCGTCGTCGGCTCCGGTCCCAACGGCGCCAACCCGCACCACGAGGCCGGTGACCGGACCATCGAGCGCGGCGACATGGTCGTCCTCGACTTCGGCGGCCTCAAGCACGGCTACGGCTCCGACACCACCCGCACCGTCCACGTCGGGGAGCCCACCGACGAGGAGCGGCGCGTCCACGACCTCGTACGGGAGGCCCAGCAGGCCGGTTTCGAGGCCGTACGGCCCGGGGTGGCCTGCCAGGACGTCGACCGGGCGGCCCGCAAGGTCATCACGGACGCCGGCTACGGCGCGTACTTCATCCACCGCACCGGCCACGGCATCGGCGTCACCACCCACGAGCCCCCGTACATGATCGAGGGCGAGGAGCTGCCGGTCGTGCCCGGCATGTGCTTCTCCATCGAGCCCGGCGTCTACCTGCCGGGCCGCTTCGGCGTCCGCATCGAGGACATCGTCACGGCCACGGAGGACGGCGGGGCGCGCCGCTTCAACAACACCCCGCACGAGATGGCGATCGTGGAGTAGGGGGAACCGGCGGATCAGCCGTCCGCCAGCACCACCGCCGACTCCGCCGGCACCCGCAGGACCCCGTCCTCCGCCGGCGGGTCGACCGGCTCCCAGGACGCCAGGACCCGGTCCCGGCCGTTGGAGCCGAGCGGGATCACCGCCGGCTCCTTGCCCAGGTTCACCGCCACCCGCAGGTCCCCGCGCCGGAAGACCAGCCAGCGGTCCTCCTCGTCGTAGGCGACCTTCACGCCCCCCAGGTCCGGGTCCGTCAGGTCCGGCAGGGTGCGGCGCAGCGCGATCAGCTCCCGGTGCCAGGCGAGCAGCCGCCGGTGCGGGTCCTCCTCGCGCTCGGTCCGGTCCAGGACCGAGCGGTCCCGGGTGGCCCGGTCCTGCGGGTCGGGCACCTCGTTCTCGTCCCAGCCGTGCTCCGCGAACTCCCGCCGCCGCCCCCGCCGCACGGCCTCCGCGAGCTCCGGATCGGTGTGGTCGGTGAAGTACTGCCAGGGCGTCGTCGCCCCCCACTCCTCGCCCATGAACAGCATCGGCACCGACGGCCCGGTCAGGACCAGGGCCGCCGCGCAGGCGAGCAGACCGGGGGAGACCGAGGCCGAGAGGCGGTCCCCGAGGGCCCGGTTGCCGATCTGGTCGTGGGTCTGCGCGTACCCGAGGAAGCGGTGGGCGGGGGTCCGCTCCCGGTCCACCGGCCGTCCGTGGTGGCGGCCCCGGAAGCTGGAGTACGTGCCGTCGTGGAAGAAGACGTGCGTGAGCGTCTTGGCCAGCGCCGCCATCGGGGCCCGCGCGAAGTCGGCGTAGTAGCCCTGGGACTCGCCGGTCAGGGCGGTGTGCAGGGCGTGGTGGAAGTCGTCGTTCCACTGGGCGTGCAGCCCGACTCCGCCGAGCGCGCGCGGGGTCGTCGTGCGCGGGTCGCCCATGTCGGACTCCGCGATCAGGAAGTGCTGGCGGCCCTGCTCCCGCGCCAGTTCGTCCACGGCCGCCGACAGCTCCTCCAGGAACGTCAGGGCCCGGGTGTCCGCGAGCGCGTGCACCGCGTCGAGCCGCAGCCCGTCGATCCGGTAGTCCCGCAGCCAGGCGAGCGCGCTCCCCAGGAAGTACGCCCGCACCTCGTCCGAACCGGCCGCGTCCAGGTTCACCGCCGAGCCCCACGGCGTGTGGTGGGCGTCGGTGAAGTACGGCCCGAAGACCGGCAGGTAGTTGCCGGACGGGCCCAGGTGGTTGTGGACCACGTCGAGGACCACGCCCATGCCGAGCCCGTGGGCCGTGTCCACGAACCGCTTCAGCGCCTCGGGACCGCCGTACGGCTCGTGCACCGCCCACGGCGCCACCCCGTCGTACCCCCAGCCCCACGTCCCCGGGAACGGGCACAGCGGCATCAGCTCCACATGGGTGACGCCGAGGCCCGCCAGCTCCCCGAGGCGCCCGGCCGCCGCGTCGAGCGTGCCCTCGGGCGTGAAGGTGCCGACGTGCAGCTCGTACAGGACGGCGCTCCGCAGCCGCAGCTTCGGGGACTCATTGCGCCAGGCGTGGGCGGAGTGGTCGACGACCGCGCTCAGGCCGTCGGGACCGTCGGGCAGCCGGCGGGAGCGCGGGTCGGGCAGCACGGGGCCGTCGTCCACGGCGAAGCCGTACCGGTCGCCGTCCCCGGCGGGCGCCACGCCCGTCCACCAGCCGTCCCGCTCGGCGTCCCTCTCCAAAGGATGGCCGCTGCCGTTCAGCTCCAGCGTCACCCGGTCACGGGCGTTCGGCGCCCACACCTCGAAGAGCACGGGAATCCCCTCGTCGTCGGAACCGGTCGGCCGTGCGGTGGGCACGGCCGGCCACCGCGACCATCCTGGCAGTCGGGGCCCCTACGTGCCCGGCGCGTCCCACACGTAGTTGATCGCGCGCTCGAACGTGTCGTAGCCCGTACGGGCGAAGGCGGCCGCCATCGGCACGTTCCCCAGGTCCGTGGCCGCCCGGATCCGGGGCACGCCGACACCGGCCAGGATCCGGGTCCCCTCCGCCAGGACGTCGTCGACGTATCCGTGCCCCCGGTGGGCGGGCAGCACACCGATGTACGCGATCGTGTGGTGGTAGTTGTTCCGGGCGGGGACGACGAAGCCGACCGGCTCGCCGGTCCCCGGCAGCACCGCCACCCGCCACCACTCGCGGGGCGAGGAGTAGTGCGCGAACTCCTCGTCGTAGTGCCGCTCCGCCGCCTCCCGCGCCGAGAGCCCGGACTCCAGCTCGGCCCGTCCGTGCGCGTCGAGGGTGCCGTCGAGGACCGGGACCATCAGGGAGACGAGGTCCTCGCGGTCCCGCACCGGACGGAACTCCAGACGCCCCGCCGACTCCGGCACGGGGGTGCCGGGCCGCCACTCCAGGCGCAGCCGCTCCACGAGGGGGCGGGCGCCCGAGCGCTCCAGGACGGCGAGGACCGACTCCAGATGCGACCGGACCTCCGGGTCCTCGCGCCAGTCGGCCGGGAGGAACCGCCCGTACTCGGGGCGCCGCGCGCCCGCCGGGACGACCGCCGCCGTCGCCGTCTCCAGGAGCCGCAGGCCGACGTCGGCGCGCTCCTCCCCGGACAGCTCCGGGGCCAGATCGAAGAAGTCGAGCGCCTGCGGTCCGGCGCCCGCCGCGTGGGTCCACCAGGCGATCCGGCCGAGGAGCCGGTCGCCGTCCAGGGCCACCCACATCCACTCCGGGAGGCGGCGGCCGGCGGCGAGGTCGTCGGCGAGCTCGTGGTCGAGCGAGTAGGTGAGACGGAGGAAGAGGTCCAGCTCCTGCGGTCCCGCGAGCGGGCGTATCACGATCACGTGTGGTGTTCCCCTGGGGAGTTCGGTGACGAGGCCGGGTGACCGTAGCAGTGATCTTGGAGAAGGGGGTACGGAGTTTTCCGCGGGTCGGCGGGGTCTGCGGGGTCGGCGGGGTCTCCGGGGGCGGCGGGTCGGCGGGGCGGCCGTGGCGCGGGTCACCGGGGTCG
The DNA here is from genome assembly GCF_040702165.1 of Streptomyces sp. NPDC086147. Classification (NCBI taxonomy): domain Bacteria; kingdom Bacillati; phylum Actinomycetota; class Actinomycetes; order Kitasatosporales; family Streptomycetaceae; genus Streptomyces; species Streptomyces sp. NPDC086147. The sequence goes on from NZ_JBFBJO010000018.1 coordinate 38,322, forward strand.
GTCGCGGCCCCGGGCGGTCCCGGTGCGGCTTCGGCGTGACCTCGGTGCGGTCCCGGTGCGGCTCCGGCGCGACCTCGATGCGGCCTTCCCGGGGCCCTTCTGGACACTTCGGGCCCGTCGGGCCGACAATCTCGGGTGTGACGACCCCTTTCGAGCTTCCGGCGAACTCCCCTCGGCTGACCGACGCCGAGCGGGACCGCGCGCTGGTGCTGCTCCGTGAGGGCGCCGCCCAGGGCCGCCTCTCGCACGACACCTTCCTCTTCCGGATGGAGCGCGCGCTCCAGGCCCGCCGGCCGGACGAACTCGACCTGCTCGTCGCCGACCTGAGGACCGAGGGGACCTGGACCCGGCGCGCGGTGGGCGTGGTGGAGCGGATGTCCGCGTTCACGGCGAAGCTCGGGCGTGCCTGGCACGCGGAGCGGCTGCCGAAGCTGCTCCTTCCGCACCCCGGTCCGCACCCGCTGCGGATAGGCCGCGACCCGGTCAACGGACTGCGGCTCAGCCACGAGACCACCTCCCGGCTGCACGCCGAACTCTCGCTCCAGGGCGGGCTCTGGGTGCTGCGCGACCTCGGCTCGACGAACGGCACCACCGTCAACGGGCGCCGGGTGACCGGCGCGGTGGTGGTGCGGCCCGGGGACGTGATCGGCTTCGGCCAGATGTCGTTCCGCCTCTCCCACGGCTGAGCGCCCCTCCCTCTCTCCCTCCCTTCCGTCCCAGCCGGACGGCCCCGGAAGGTTCACCCGTTCGGCGGTGCATGGGTGGGCGGTGGGGAGCCCCGGATGGTGGGCTGGAGCGGACGCGGGCCACGTTCTCCGGCCGCGGCACCCACCGCCGACCGCAGGGGGCGTGATGACCGCCGAACCGACCCGAGGCACGGGCGACGACCGGCCGGAAGACCGGGGCGTCCGCGACGGCCGGCCGGAAGACCCGGACGTCCGCGACGACCGGCCGGAGGAGTCCGGCGGGGCCTGGACCCGACTGCCGCTCATGCAACCCGCCACTCCCTCGGCCGCCGCCCCCGTGGAGCCGGGCCCGCACCGCACCCCGTCCGTACGGACCGGCCGGAGCGCCGCGCCCCTCCCCGGCCGTGTGCGCACCGCGCCCGGCCCGGCCGTCGGCACCGGCCGCGCCGGCGGGCGGACCGTCGCGCCGAGCCCCCTCGACCCCGGCGCCTCGCAGGACCCGCACGGCATCCACCGCAGGCTCCGCGAGGAGTTCCCGCTGACCTACGACCCGCTGCTGCGCGCCTGGGTCCTCAGCCGGTACGCGGACGTGGCCACGGCCCTCACCGACGCCCGCTTCACCCACGGCCACCGCCCCGGCGACCCGCCGTGCGTCCGGGCCCACGTCGACGTCGACACGGCCGCGCTGCGGTCCGTCACCGAACGCACCGCGTACGTCCTCGCCCGCCGGATCGCCGAGCGGCCGCAGGCCGACCTGGTCGCCGACTTCTGCCACTGGCTGCCCGCCGGAACCGTCGCCGCCGCCGTCGGCGTCCCCTACCGGGACATGATGCGGCTCGTACGGGGCCGGGCGGCCGGGGCCCTCGCGGGGGAGTGCGGCACCCAGATCGCCGTACGGGAGAAGGCGCTCGCCTCCTTCCTCGGCAACGTCCTCTCCGACCCCGACCAAGTCGCCGCCCTCCGCGACGCGCCCGCCGCGCTCGTGGCCCGCGCCTGGACCGAGTCGCTGCGCCGCGACCCGCCCGTGCAGATCGCGGTGCGCCGCACCGCCGCCGAGGTCCCGGTGAGCGGCGGCACCGTCCCGGCCGGCGCGTCCGTCGCCCTGCTCGTCGGCTCGGCCGGCCGGGACCCGGAGCGCTTCCGGGAGCCCGACCGCTTCGACCCGCTCCGCGACGACCCGGGCCAGCTCACCTACGGCCCCGGCTTCTGCCCGGCCGTCCTCCTGGCCGGCATCGAGGCCGAGTACGCCCTGCGGGCCCTCTTCGCGGAGATGCCCCGGCTGCGCCTCGCCGACGGCTTCCGGCCCACCCCCGCGGGGCTCATCACCCGTGCCCCGCGCACCCTGATCGTCCGTCCCAGAGGCTGAGGCGCGACCCCGCCGCCGCTGCTAGGGTGACGTGCGCTCGTCAACCGAGCCGTATTTACTACCACTTTCAACGGGGTTTGAAACATGAAGATGCGTCATGTCCGCGCGCTCGCCGTCTTCGGCATCGCGCTCGTCGCGCTGACCGGTGCCCGCGGCTCGGGCGGTGGCGGCTGCGACAACCACAGCAGCTCCGGCTCCAGCTCCAGCAGCTCCGGCGGCGGCAGCGGCAGCCACCACGACAGCGACGACAACAACGGCACCTCCGGCGGTTCCGTGTCCGGCGGCTCCAGCGGCGCGAACAAGGCCCTGCGCGACATCACCATCGACACGTGCGCCTACGACGCGGCGACCAAGAACCTCACCGCGCGCATCACCATCAAGAACGACGGCGTGCTCGACTACGACTACGACGTCACGCTGCAGTTCAAGGGCGCCTCCGCGGTCTCGGCGACCGCCACCACGACCGACATCGCGGTCACGGCGGGCGCCTCCAAGAGCGTCGACGTGACCACCGCGTACCCCGGCACCGGCGACGGCTCCGAGTACACCAAGTGCGAGGTCACGCGGGCCAACCGCTCCTGACCCGCGAAGGGGGGCGCGGTCCGCGCCCCCCTTCCGTCATCTCCGTCATCCCGCCTCGTCCGGGATCCGGGCGAGCAGCGCCACCGGCCGCTCCTCGAAGAGCTCCGCCAGCTTCAGCTCCGTCGCCGGGCCGCCGGTGAACTCCCGCACCCCGCCCAGGGCGTCGGCCCAGCGGCCCTCCGGCAGCACCAGCTCCGTGTCCTGCCAGCCGCCCGCCTCCGCGAGCCGCAGCGGGAGCCGGGTGACCGCCGTCACCACCTCGCCCGCGCGGGCGAAGGCCAGGCAGTGGCCGGCGGCCGGTCCCTCGGCCGTCAGCGGCACGTACGCGCCGCCGGGGCCGAAGGCCCCCGGACGCTCGCGCCGCAGTCGCAGCGCCGCCCGGACCAGGGCCGTCCGGTCGTCGTCCGGGCCGGCCGCGAACGGCGCCCGGTTGTCCGGGTCGACCAGCGCCCGGTACTCCCGCTCCGTGTTCTGGTACAGCTCCGGCACCCCCGGCATCGTCAGCTGCGCGAGCAGCGCGCCCAGCGCGTGCGCCCGGATGTGCGGCTCCAGGGCGAAGGCCGCCTCCGAGGCCGCCCGGAGCGGGATCCGGCCGGGCCCGGCCGCCGCGAACTCGGCCACCGCCCGCTCGTACCCCTCGTCCGGCTCGGTCCAGCTCGTCCTGAGCCCGGCCTCCCGCACGGACTTCAGGAGCGCGGGCACCAGCCGGTCCGCGTCCGGCGTGCCGAGGCCGAAGGCGGTCTGCCACGCCGTCCACGCCAGGTGCTGGTCGGGCGCGGGCACCCCCGCCACCTCCCCGAGCAGCTCCGCCCACACCTCCGGGCACTGGGCGAGGACCGCGATCGCGGCCCGCACCTCCGCGCTCCGCTTGGTGTCGTGGGTGGACAGGACCGTGCCCGTGGCCGGCCAGTCCCGCGCGATCCGCAGGCAGTACGCGTGGAACTCCTCCACCGGCACCGCCGGGCGCCCCGCGTCGCCGCCCACCTCGTTCGCCGAGAGCAGCGGCGTGTACCGGTAGAAGGCCGTGTCCTCCACGGACTTGGCCCGCAGCGCCGACGAGGTCTGCGCGAACCGGGCCCGGAACGCCCGGTGCTCGGGCCCGTCGCCCCGCAGCCCGAGGGCCAGGTCCCGCACCAGGTCGACCGCCGTCGCCTCCTCCTCCACCGCGAACGCGGCCTTCGCGCCGCGCGCCGCCTCCGGGGTGATCACCTCCTCGCCGCCGGTCCGGTAGGTCCGGTAGACCGGCACCCGGACCATGAGCTCCCGGATCGCGGTGCGCAGCGCCCAGGGCGCGTGGTCCCGCAGGGCGGGATCGGCGGCGCAGATCCGCTCCGCGATCCGGGTCAGCGCGGCCGTCTCGGCGGCCAGGTCGTGCCCGGCCACCTCGTACGCGGCGCGCCGCTCGGTCGCCTCCCAGCGGCCGCCCCGGTCGGCGGCCTTGCCGACGAACCCCCGGTACAGCTCGGCGAGCGTGTCGGCGCCCACGGGGTCGGTGAAGACCCCGTCGAGCCGCCGCAGCGCGTCGTATCCCGTGGTGCCCGCCACCGGCCAGGCGGCCGGCAGTTCCTCCGCACCGGTGAGGATCTTCTCCACCACCGTCCAACAGCGCCCGCCGGTCGCCTCCGCCAGGTCCTCCAGATAGCCCTGCGGGTCCGCGAGGCCGTCCGGGTGGTCGATGCGCAGCCCCTCGACCACCCCGTCCGCGACCAGCTCCAGGATCTTCGCGTGGGTGGCCTCGAACACCCCGGGCTCCTCCACCCGCACCCCGATGAGGTCGGAGACGGTGAAGAAGCGCCGGTAGTTCAGCTCGGTGCGGGCCAGGCGCCACCAGGCGAGCCGGTACCACTGGGCGTCGAGCAGTTCGTCGAGCGGCAGCCCCTCCGTGCCGGGGCGCAGCGGGAACTCCTGTCCGTCCAGGCGCAGCACCCCGCCGGAGACCCGCAGCCGGTCCCGTACCTCGGGGAGCCGGGCGGGCAGCACCGGGAGCAGCAGCCTGCCGTCCCCGGCCCGCCAGTCCACGTCGAACCAGCGGGCGTACGGCGAGTCGGGACCGTCGCGGAGCACGGCGCGCAGCGCGTGGTTGTGGACGGGGGAGGCCGCCATGTGGTTGGGCACCAGGTCCACGACCAGGCCGAGCCCGTGCGCCCGCGCGGTCGCGGCCAGGGCCCGCAGCCCCTCCTCGCCGCCCAGCTCGGCCCGTACGGACCGGTGGTCGGTGACGTCGTAGCCGTGGGTCGAGCCGGGCACCGCCTCCAGGACGGGGGAGAGGTGGAGGTGGGAGACCCCGAGACCGGCCAGGTGCGGCACGGCGCGCTCGGCGGCCGAGAACGGGAAGTCCGGCTGGAGCTGGAGCCGGTAGGTGGCGGTCGGCGGGGCGGTGGGGCGCGAGAGCGGGGACGGGGCCGGAGAGGAGGTCATGCGAACGTACGTACCCCGCTGGAGGGCCTCTGTGTCATCGCCTCCGGGTCCGTCCGTGCCCACCGCGCCGGATTCCCTCGAAAGGATGACGCCGAACGGCCCCGCCGGTCTCCCGGCGGGGCCGTGGCCCGGAGGCGGCGGTCAGGCCGGCCGGCGCAGCACGGTCAGGCTGAGCGGCGCGAGCCTCACCCGCTCGCCGCCCGCCAGCTCCGGTCCCTCGTGCGGCGGCATGCCCTGCGGGTCGGAGGTGTCCACGACCATGCGCCAGTAGTGGCCGTGGCTGTCCGGCACCGAGAACTCCAGCTCCTTCGACGAGGCGTTGAACATCAGCAGGAAGGAGTCGTCGGCGATCCGCTCGCCCTGCGTGCCCGGCTCCGAGATCGCGTTCCCGTTGAGAAAGACGGTCAGCGCCTGGGCGTGCGCCGCCTGCCAGTCCCGGGAGGTCATCTCCTCGCCCTCGGGCGTGAACCAGGCGATGTCGGTCAGCTCGTCGTGGGTGCCCTCGACCGGCCGCCCGTGGAAGAAGCGGCGCCGCCGGAAGACGGGGTGCTCGCGGCGCAGCCGCACCATGGCCCGCGTGAAGCGGAGCAGGGTCGCCTCCACCTCGCTGTTCTCCTTGGGCCACCGCACCCAGGACACCTCGTTGTCCTGGCAGTACGCGTTGTTGTTGCCGCCCTGCGTGCGCCCGAACTCGTCGCCGTGGCTGAGCATCGGCACGCCCTGCGACAGCATCAGGGTGGCGAGGAAGTTGCGCATCTGGCGGGCGCGCAGCTCCGCGATCCCGACGTCCTCGGTCTCGCCCTCCGCGCCGCAGTTCCACGAGCGGTTGTGGCTCTCGCCGTCCCGGTTCTCCTCGCCGTTCGCCTCGTTGTGCTTCTCGTTGTACGAGACGAGGTCGCGCAGGGTGAAGCCGTCGTGGCAGGTCACGAAGTTGACCGAGGCGAGCGGACGCCGGCCGTCGTCCTGGTACAGGTCGGAGGAGCCGGTCAGCCGGGAGGCGAACTCCGCGAGGGTGCGCGGCTCGCCCCGCCACAGGTCCCGCACGCAGTCCCGGTACTTGCCGTTCCACTCGGTCCACAGCGGCGGGAAGTTCCCCACCTGGTAGCCGCCCTCGCCCACGTCCCACGGCTCGGCGATCAGCTTCACCTGGCTCACCACCGGGTCCTGCTGCACCAGGTCGAAGAAGGACGAGAGCCGGTCCACCTCGTGGAACTGGCGGGCCAGGGTGGCCGCCAGGTCGAAGCGGAAGCCGTCCACGTGCATCTCGGTCACCCAGTACCGCAGGCTGTCCATGATCATCTGGAGCACGTGCGGGGACCGCATGAGCAGCGAGTTCCCCGTGCCGGTGGTGTCGAAGTAGTGCGCGGGCGCGTCGTCCACCAGCCGGTAGTACGAAGGGTTGTCCAGGCCCTTGAAGGAGAGCGTCGGGCCCAGGTGGTTGCCCTCGGCGGTGTGGTTGTAGACCACGTCGAGGATGACCTCGATGCCCGCCTGGTGCAGCGCCCGGACCGCCGACTTGAACTCCAGGACCTGCTGGCCCCGGTCGCCCCAGGACGCGTACGCGTTGTGCGGGGCGAAGAAGCCGATCGTGTTGTAGCCCCAGTAGTTCGAGAGCCCCGCGTCCGCGAGCCGGTGGTCGTTCACGAACTGGTGCACGGGCATCAGTTCGAGCGCCGTCACCCCCAGCTCCTTCAGGTGCCCGATCACCGACGGGTGCGCCAGGCCCGCGTACGTGCCCCGCAGCTCCTCGGGGAGGTCCGGGTGCAGCATCGTCAGGCCCTTCACGTGGGCCTCGTAGATCACCGTGTGGTGGTACTCGGTGCGCGGGCGCCGGTCGTCGCCCCAGTCGAAGTACGGATTGACCACGACCGAGGCCATCGTGTGCGGGCCCGAGTCCAGGTCGTTGCGCGCGTCCGGCCTCCCGAACGGGTAGCCGTACACCGCCTCGCTCCACTCGACCCGCCCCGACACCGCGCGCGCGTAGGGGTCGAGCAGCAGCTTCGCCGGGTTGCAGCGCAGCCCCTGCTCCGGGGCGTACGGGCCGTAGACCCGGAACCCGTACCGCTGTCCTGGCATCACGCCCGGCAGATAGGCGTGCCGCACGAACGCGTCGGACTCGCGCAGCTCCACCGCCGTCTCCGAGCCGTCGTCGTTGAGCAGACACAGCTCGATCCTGTGGGCGGCCTCCGAGAAGACCGCGAAGTTGGTTCCCGCACCGTCATAGGTGGCGCCCAAGGGGTACGCCTGTCCCGGCCAGACCTGCATGGATACGACTATTCCTCTTCTGTCCGGGTTCTTCTGGATGGTCTTCGGCCAGATCCTGCCCGAAAGAGGCGCGAGTTCCCAGGACTTCGCCCGGTCCTGCCGGGTGACCGCCGACCGCGCGGGGGACGGGGAGGAAATGTGTACGAAATGACATCCCGCCACCCGGGGGAACGGGCAACTCGGGAGACTCCGGACGGACCGCCTCCGGAGTCAACATCGGGTTCCGCCGCGTCGCCCCGGGCGGCGCCCGGCGTCCGGACCCGGCCCACCGCCCGGCCCCCGCCGGCACCCCGGGGCGCAACCGCTATGAATCCGCTCACTCCACCCGATCTCGCCCCGCGGAACGGGCGCTTCCGGCTTGCCAGTTGAGGAAGGAGCCTGACGATCCTGCTGCACCGCCTCCCGCTCCCGGAGTACCCTTCCTTGATCGTTGTCGGAGTGGTCGAAACGAGTGTCCAGGAGCAGAAGGCGGTGCGCGGGTGAGCTCGGGAGGTCTGGAGCTGCCCCCAGGGGACGCGGATCGGGACGGAGGCCCGGCCGGCCCCGCCGAGGCGCCGCCCGGAGCGGCCGCACCCCCGGGGGCCGGTGTGCCGCCGGGCGCGGTCACGCCCGCGGGGGCCGGTGCGCCGCCCGGCACCGTCGCCGTGACCAGGCCCGTCGAGATAGGGGCCGCGCTCGACTGGGACGCCGAGGCCTGGAGCGAGGTCCGCACCCGGGCCCAGCGCGCCGGCCGCGCCTACATCTGGCTGAATCTCGTCGAACAGCGCCTGCGGGCCGTCGTCGCCGCCGTCCTGCGGCCCGTGTACGAACCGGTCCACGGCGAGGAGTGGGTGGTCGCCGCCGCCGGCCCGGCCGGCCAGGAATGGGTGCAACGCGCGGTCGCCGTGCGCGAGGTCTCGCGCCGCAAGGGCTACCTCCTCGACCCGGCCGACGACAACGTCCTGAGCTTCCTCACCCTCCCGCAGCTCCGCGAACTGATGGTGCAGCACTGGCCCTGCTTCGAGCCCTACTTCGACGACCGGCGCGAGGTCGAGCTCGCCCTCGACGAGCTGGAGGTCACGCGCAACGTGGTCTCCCGCAACCGGGCCCTCTCGCTGACCGTCCTCGCCCAGTCCGAACGCGCCTCCGCCCGCATCCTGGAGATCCTCGGCAGCGGGGCCGGGGTCCCGTCCGCCGACCGGCTCCCCGTGGACGCCGTCGAGGACCTCGTCGGCGACCGGTACGCGGACGTGGTGCAGGTCCACCCCGACCGGGTCCGGCTCCAGCGGCAGCTGCCCGCCGAGGACCTCTTCGGCGGCGCCCGCCGCCTCGACGCCACCGGCATAGGCCTGAACCTGCTCGTGCAGAACTTCTCCGGGCGCCGCATGGTGCGCCTCGCCGAGTCCGGCTGCCGGACCCGGCTCCTCTTCCTCAACCCCGCGAGCAGCGCCGTCAAGCGCCGCGAGCGCGAACTCGGCCTCAAGAAGGGCGAGCTGAGCCGCTCGGTCGAGATGAACATCCTCCACATGCGCCGGGTCCGCTCCAAGCTCCGCGACCCGGGCGCCTTCCAGATCCACGTCTTCGACGAGACCCCCCGCTTCACCGCCTACCTGGTGGACGGCGACGGCCCCGACGGGGTCGGCGTCGTCCAGTCCTACCTGCGCCGCGCCCGGGGCATGGAGGCCCCCGTCCTCGTGCTGCGCGGCGGCGGCCGGAACGTGGTCCGCCACGACCGGCACGCCCGCGACGGGGACCACGGACTGTTCGAGACGTACCGGGAGGAGTTCGAATCGGTCTGGCTCGACTCCCGGCCCGTCTCCTGATCCCCCGGTACGAGGGGGACCCGAGGCGGTTGTCAGTCCCGCGTGCGAGGGTGGTCAGTACCACGGGGGAGATCACGTAAGGAGGACCCGATGGCTTGGCACGGCGAGACGCTGGTCGGCTTCGACCTGGAGACGACCGGCACCGACCCGCTGGAGGCCCGCATCGTGACGGCCTCGATCGTGGAGGTCGAGGGCGGGGGACGCGTCGCACGGCGGCGGGACTGGCTCGCCGACCCGGGGGTCGAGATCCCGGAGCAGGCCGCCGCGATCCACGGCATCACCACCGAGCGCGCGACGGCCGAGGGCCGGCCGGTGCGCGAGGTGGCCGACGAGATCGCGAAGGCCCTCGCGGAGTACTGGGAGGACGGCGTCCCGGTCGTGGCGTACAACGCCTCGTTCGACCTCACGCTCCTCGCCGCCGAGCTGCGCCGCCACGGACTGCCCTCGATGGAGGAGCGGCTCGGCGGGACGGAGATCGGCCCGGTCGTCGACCCGTACACCATCGACCGCGCCGTCGACCGCTACCGGCGCGGCAAGCGGAACCTGGAGGCGGTCTGCGCGGAGTACGACGTCGTCCTCGAATCCGCGCACGAGGCCGCCGCCGACGCGCTCGCCGCCGTCCGGGTCGCCGTGGCGATAGCCGAGCGGCACCGGCGGGTCGCCGAGCTGGACCCGGCCGAGCTCCACGCGCGCCAGATCGACTGGTACCGCGCCTGGGCCGAGGACTTCCAGGCCTTCCTGCGCCGCAAGGGGAACGCGGACGCGGTCGTCGAGACGGCGTGGCCCCTGCGCGACGCGGCCGTGCCGGCGCGCTAGGGGCCGCCGGGACGGCCGGTTCCCCTCGCGGCCGGTTCTCCGTGAGGCCGGTTCTCCTCGCGGCTAGTTCTCCTTGAGGAAGGAGAGCAGCAGCTCGTTCACCTTCTCCGGCCGGTCGAGCTGGAGCCAGTGGCCCGCGTCCTCGACCCGCTCGTAGCGCCAGCTCCCGGCGACGTGCTCGCCCGTACGGGACATCGAGCGCTCGGTGAGGAAGCGGTCGCCCGTCGACCAGACGCCCATCACCGGAACGGCCTCCGGAAGCGGCGGCGCCGACCCGTCCGCGCCGAACAGGGCCTCCGGCGGCAGCCCCGCCCGGTAGATGTTCAGCGCGGCCGTCAGCGCGCCCGGCGCCCGCAGCGGCTCGATCACCGACTCCGCGTCCGGGTGCTCGGCCAGCATCTCGCGCAGCTGCGCGAAGTCGTTCCGCGCGAGCCAGTCCTCGGCGACCCCGGCGAGCTGGAACAGCAGCATGTACCAGGAGCGCTGCCGCTGCTCCCAGCCCGCCTCCAGGTTCGCCGTCAGGTGCCCCACCGACAGCAGGCTCAGGCTCCGCACCCGGTCCGTCACGGTGTGGGCGAGGCCCTGGGCCACGCCCGAGCCCCAGTCGTGGCCGACCAGGTGGAACCGGTCCACGTCCAGCCGGGCGAGGAGTTCGAGCAGGTCGCCGACGTGCTTCGCCGGGTGGTACGCCTCCGGGCCGCCCACGGGCCGGTCCGACGCGCCGAAGCCCCGCAGGGTGGGGACCACGCACCGGAAGCCCGCCGAGGTCAGGGCCGGGACCTGGTGGCGCCACAGGTGGCGGCTGTCGGGAAAACCGTGCACAAGGAGGACGGCCGGGCCCTCACCGCTCACCTCGACGTCCAGCGTGACGTCCGACAGTTCCACCCGCATCGCAACTCCCTGGTCCCGTCGTCCGGTTCGACGGGATCATGATGGCAGAGCGGGCGCGCCCCGGGCGGGTGCGGGGGCGTCGGAAGGGCCGCGCGTCAGAAGGATCGCGCGTCAGAACGGGTACCAGCGCACCTCCGGGTCGCCGTCCCGCAGCGAGGCCACCCGCCGCTCGAACTCGGCCAGCGCCTTCGGGTTCGTCGGCGCGTGCTGGGCCACCCACGCGCAGCTCGCGGTCTCCCGCGCCCCGCGCAGCACCGCGCACCCCTCCCACTCCCGCACGTCCCAGCCGTACGCCTCGGCGAAGGCGTCGTACGCGGCCGGGTCGAGGCCGTACCGGTCCCGGGAGAGGGCCAGGACGACGAGGTCGTGCTCGCGCAGGTCCGAGGAGAAGGTCTCCAGGTCGACCAGGACCGGGCCGTCCGGGCCGACGTGGACGTTCCGGGGCAGGGCGTCCCCGTGGATCGGGCCCGGGGCCAGGCGCGGGGTCAGGGCGGCGGCCGCCGGGGCGAAGGAGTCGCGCCGCTCGCGCAGGAAGACCGCGTCCGCCGGGTCGATCGCGTCCCCCGCGAGCCGCAGCCACCGCTCGACGCCGCCGAGCAGCTCGCGGCGGGGGAGCGCGAAGCCCTCCGGCTCCGGCAGGGCGTGGACCCGGCGCAGCAGCGGGGCGAGGTCCCGGGGGGCGGGCGGCCGGACCGCCCCGGGCAGCCGGTGCCAGAGGGTGACGGGGTGCCCCGCCACCAGCCGGGGCTTCTCCTCCGCCGCCCGCACGGCCGGGACGCCGGCCTCCGCGAGCCAGGCGGCGAGCGCCAGCTCCCGTTCCGCCCGTCCGAGCAGCTCGGCGTCCCGGCCGACCTTCACCACCAGGTCGCCCACGGCGAAGACGGCGTTCTCCCCGAGCGCGAGGAGCTCGGCCTCCCCGGCCGGCAGCCCCGCCCCGTCCAGGACCTCCCGTGCCCGCGCCTCGTCCATCGACCTCTCCCTCACCTGTGCGTTCGCGTCGAAGTCTCGCATCCGCCCGGGCGCGGCGACCGGGCGCCCGCCCGCTATCGGAGCAAATGAACGGTTCGCGGACGGCCCGTCATTACGAAACCTTGTTGAAAAAGTCACAGTAGGGTGAAGGTCCTTCTCCCGCTCCCCTTCATCGGACAGTGTTCGAACCGGCCACCGTGCCGCCCCCCACGAGGCGCGGTGGCCCTTTCGCGCCCGGAGCCCGGGAACGACCGCGACGGAGGACGACCGCGACGGCGGGTCCGGGCCGTAGGGCCGTAGGTTGGGGCCATGACGCAGACATACGCGGCGCTGCTCCGGGGCATCAACGTGAGCGGACACCGGAAGGTCCCCATGGCGGAGCTCCGTTCCCTCCTCGAAGGCCTCGGCCACGGAGGCGTCCGCACCCACCTCCAGAGCGGGAACGCGGTCTTCACCACGGACACGGGCGCCTCGGAGGACGAGCTCACGGCCGCCCTCGAAGCCGCGATCGAGGACCGGTTCGGGTTCCGCGTCGACTGTCTCGTCCGCGACGGCGCCTACCTCGCCGCCGTCGCCGACGCCTGCCCGTTCCCCACCGCCGGGATCGAGGGCAAACAGCTCCACGCCTTCTACTTCTCGGGCCCTCCCGACGCCGAGCGCTTCGCCGCGATCGACCAGGAGGCCTACCACCCCGAGGCCTTCGCCCTCGGCGACCGGGTCCTCTACCTCCACGTCCCCGACGGCCTCGGCAGGTCCAGGCTGGGCGAGGTCGTCTCCCGGCCCGCCCTCTCCGAGGGGCTGGTGGTCACCGCCCGCAACTGGAACACGGTCCTCAAGCTGGTGGAGCTGACCCGGGAGGGCTGAGGAGGCGGCCCGAGGGCGGCCGGCACCTCCGGCGACGGCGGCCCGCCCGGGGCTCGTTCGGGCAGGGCCGACGCCGACGACGTACGCCCGGGACTCATCCGGCCAGGGCCGCCCCGGGGCGCAGGGGGTCGACGAGGACCCCCGGGTTCAGGATTCCGGCCGGGTCCAGGGCCGCCTTGCCGGCCCGCAGGGCGGCGGCGAACAGGTCGGGGCGCTGCCGGTCGTACCAGGGCCGGTGGTCGCGGCCCACCGCGTGGTGGTGGGTGATGGTGGCGCCGCCGGCGACGAGCGCCTCGGAGACCGCCTCCTTGATCTCGTCCCACTGCCGCACGGTGTCGCCCCACCGGCCCGTGGCGTAGATCCCGAAGTACGGTGCGGGGCCGTCGGGGTAGACGTGGGTGAAGCGGCAGGTCACCACGCCCTCCGCGCCGACCTGGCGCAGGGCGTCGCGGGCCGCGGCGTCGACGGACGCGCGCAGGGCGTCGAACCGGTCCCAGGTGCAGGCCGTCTCGAAGGTCTCCACGATCATGCCCTGGGCGGCGAGGGCGTCCCGCTGGTAGGGCATGCGCAGGAAGGAGTCCCGCCAGGTGCCGGCCGCCCCGGTGCGCGCGGACCGGTCGGCGGCGTCGGTGTGGCGGGCCGGCTCGGACAGGGTGCCGCCGTGGTCCCGGCACAGTTCCAGGGCGCGTTCCATCCACGCGTGCACGGGATGGTCGGCGGACTCGAAACCGAGCACCAGGACGGCGGTCGGCGAACCGGCGTTGACGAAGGCCTCGACGGGGTCCAGGAGGCGGCAGTTGGCCGGGTCCAGGCCGGACTGGGACAGGGCGCGCACCGCCCGTACGCCCGCGTCGTGGTCCGCGAACCCCACCGAGGCGTCCGCGCGCCACCGGGGCCGGTCCTGGAGGCGGGCCCAGGCCTGCGTGATGACGCCGAGCGACCCCTCCGAGCCGAGGAACATCCGGTCGGGGGACGGCCCGGCGCCCGAGGCCGGGAGCCGGCGGGACTCCACGACGCCCCGGGGGGTGACGACCCGCAGCGATTCGACGAGGTCGTCGATGTGGGTGAGGCGCGTCGCGAAATGCCCTCCCGCCCGGGTGGCCAGCCAGCCGCCGAGGGTGGAGAACTCGAAGGACTGGGGGAAGAACCGGAGCGTGTGGCCCGACGGGCGCAACTGCTCCTCCAGGTGCGGGCCGAGGACCCCGGCCTGGACGAGCGCGGCCCGGCTGGTGCGGTCGACCTCCAGGACCCGGTCCATCGCGCCCAGGTCCAGGCTGACCGTCCCGGCGTAGTCGTCGCCCACGCGGGGTTCGACGCCGCCCACCACGGACGAGCCGCCGCCGAAGGGGACGACGGCGATGCCCGCGCCGCCGCACCAGTCCAGGACGTCGACGACCTGCTCCTCCGAGGTCGGGCGCACCACGAGGTCGGGCACGTGGGGCAACTGCCCGAGCAGCGCCCGCACCACGTCGCGGAACGCCTGCCCGTGGCTGTGCGCGAGCCGGTCGCGCACGTCCTCGGAGGCGATCGGCGCCAGGGCCGGCGGTGGCTGGATCCTGCTCCGGCCGACGCCGAACGACTCGATCGCGGGGGGCTCGTGCACGGTCGGGTCGGCTCCCGGCAGCATCGCGACGGTGCGACGGGCGAGTTCCTCCCGTTCCCGGCCCGTCACCGCGTCCTCCTCGTTCCCCCATCCCCACCACGAACGCGTCGTGCCCCTCATGAACGCACCGCCGATCCGGACGCCGGGTAAGTTACCTGCCGGTCACATTCGCACGGGGCGGGCCCGGGGACAAGACCGGCGGCGGCGACGGGAGAGGACATCCGCCGGGGCGATCCACCGGGGAATTCTGGGAGTGTGTCGCCCGGAAGCCGAGGCGGTCACGCGGGATGACCCCGGTCGACCAGATCCATCTGGCCACCCTGTTCCACACCCTGGTCGGCGCGGGCTGCACCTCCTGCATCCTTCACCGGTGGGCCGACCCCGAGGAGCGGGCCCCGGCACGGCGGACCAACACGGTCGTCGCCGTGGCGACCACGGCCGCGTACCTCGTCGCCAACGCCGTCAGCATCGGTCTCGCGGTCACCTGAGCCCCGTTCGGACACCTCCTAGGGGGCGACCCCGACGAACGTGTGCGTGATGCCCGTCTGCCAGCCCGGCTGCGGCAGCGCCCGCACGCCCGTGAAGCCCGCGCGGCGCAGCCGGGCGGCGAAGGCGGGCGCGGTGTCGAAGTCCAGGACGCTGTGCCACAGGTGCCGGTAGAGCGCCTCGTCCCCGTGGCGGCGCCCCCACGGCAGGACGACCGCGCCCATCACCGCCGACCACACCGCCCGGTGGGCGGCCCGGCCCCCGAGGGCGTACTCGTGGACGACCAGGCGCCCGCCCGGCCGCAGGACCTCCCGCACCCGGTCGAGGGCCCCGTCGGGATCCGCGACGTTGCGGAACAGGTAGGCGGCGAAGACCGCGTCGTACGGGCCGCGTACCCCGGCCTCCGCCAAGCCCTCCACGGGCGCGTGCACGAAGGAGACCCCGGGCGGCCACGGCTTGTCCCGCGCCCGGTCGAGCATCCCGGCGGACGCGTCGACCCCGGTGACGGACGCCCCGGGCGCGGCCCGGAGCAGCGCCCGCGTCGACGCCCCCGTACCGCAGCCGAGGTCGAGCACCGACCACCCGAGACCCGCGCCGGGCAGGGCGAGGCGGCGGGCGGAGCGGAGCAGGTGCCGGTGGTAGCCGGGGCTCGCCGAGGTCATCCGGTCATAGTTCCGCGAGGCGCGGTCGAAGGCGTGGGCGAGGTCGGTGTCCCGCAGCAAGGTCATGGTCCGCTCCTCCGTCGGTTCGCCGGGAGTCCCGCACCGGGCTCCGCCCGTAGTGTCGCCCAGTCGGGGCGGACGCGGGCGTCGCCGGGCGGTCATTGGGCCGGGCGGCCCAAGGAACGGTGCATCCGATGCCCCCGGCGGTACTGAATGACCCATGAGGACGAAGAGATGCCGCCCGGCGAGCGAGGGGTGAACCGATGCGCGTGCCCGATCCACTTCAGGTAGACGAGGGGGTGCCGGCCGTTGTCGAGGAGCATCTCGCCGCCGTCCTCCGGCAGCGGGCGGCCGACGCGGCGGACGCCGACCCGGACTTCGCGTCCGACATCGCCGACCGCGTGGCGGCCTTCGCCCTGGGCGGCGGCAGGCGGCTGCGCGCCGAGTTCCTGTGGTGGGCGATGCGGGGCAGCGGCGGCGGGGCGCGCGAGACGCCGGCGGCCCTCGGGGTCGCGGCGGCCCTCGAACTCATCCAGACGTGCGCCCTGATCCACGACGACGTGATGGACGGCTCGCCCCTGCGCCGGGGCCGCCCCGCCGTGCACGTGCAGCTCGACGCGCTCTACGGCACCGGGGAGCGCGCGCTGCCCTGCGGCACGTTCGGCGGCGCCGCCGCCGTCCTCGCCGGAGACCTGGCCCTGGCCTGGGCCGACGACGCCTTCGTGGAGTCCGTGGCGGGGCTGCCGTCGGCGCCCCGGGCCGCCGGGGTCTGGCGGGTGATGCGCACGGAGATGGTCGCGGGCCAGTACCTCGACCTGCGCGGCCAGGTCACGGGCGAGGGCTCGGCCGAAGGGGCGGCGCGCACGGCCGTCCTGAAGACGGCCCTCTACTCGATGGGACACCCCCTGGCCCTGGGCGCCACGCTTGCCGGAGCGCCCGAGGGCACGGTCCGCGCGCTCCGCGAGGCGGGGCGGTCCGCCGGACTCGCCTTCCAGCTCCACGACGACGTGCGGGGCGCCTTCGGCGACCCGGCGGCCACCGGGAAGCCGGTCGGCGAGGACATCCGGGAGGGGAAGGCGACCTACCTCCTGGCCGTCGCCGGGGAGCGGTGCGCCGAGCTGGGGGACCGGGCGGGGCTCGGACTCCTGGAGCGGATCACCGGCGGAGCCCGTACGAGCGAGGAGGACGTGGACCGCGCGCTCGACCTGCTCGTCGCCTGCGGGGCCCGGGACCGGGTCGCCCGGCGGGTCGAGGAGCTGTGCGCCCGGGGCGCGGAGACGGTGGCGCGCGCCGGGCTCGCGCGGGAGGCCACCGACCGGATCGGGGAGCTCTTCGGAGCGGCCTGCGGACTGGAACCGGGGCGCGCCACCGCCCCGCCGGAGCCGCCCGCGCCCGCCGTCCCGCCCACCCTTCCGGTTCTGATCGGGGAGGCCCGGTGAGGACGATCACGGGACCGACGGACCACGTCGTCGTGGTGGGCGCGGGACTCTCCGGGCTCGCCGCCGCCCTCCACCTCCTCGGCGCCGGACGCCGGGTGACCGTCGTCGAGAGCGACCCGCTCCCGGGCGGCCGCGCCGGCCGCCTCGACCTCGGCGGCTACCGGACGGACACCGGGCCGACCGTCCTCACCATGCCCGACCTCCTCGACGAGGCCTTCCGGGCGGTCGGGGACTCCCTGCGCGACCGGGTCGACCTCGTCCCGCTCCACCCGGCCTACCGGGCCCTGTTCGCCGACGGCACCCGCTTCGACGTGCACACCGACGCCGACGCCATGGAGGCCGAGGTCGCCGCCTTCGCCGGACCCCGCGAGGCCGCCGGCTACCGCCGGCTGCGCCGCTGGCTGGAGGAGCTGTACGCGCTCCAGAAGCGCCGCTTCATCGACGCCAACTTCGACTCGCCCGCCCAGCTCCTCCACCCCGACCTCGCCCGGCTCGCCGCCCTCGGCGGCTTCGGCCGGCTCGACCGGGCCGTGGGCCGCTTCCTGTCGGACGAGCGGCTGCGGCGCGTCTTCTCCTTCCAGGCCCTGTACGCGGGCGTGGCACCCTCCCGGGCCCTCGCCGCCTACGCGGTGATCGCCTACATGGACACCGTCGCCGGGGTCTACTTCCCGCGCGGCGGGATGCACGCCGTACCGGCGGCCATGGCGGACGCGGTGGTACGGGCCGGCGGCACCGTCCGGTACGACGAGCCGGTCACCGCGCTCGAACGCCGGGGCGAGCGCGTCACCGCCGTCCTCACCGCACACGGCCGGATCCCCTGCGACGCGGTGGTCCTCACCCCGGACCTGCCCGTCGCCTACGGCCTCCTCGGCCGCGAACCCCGCCGCCCCGTCCGGCTGCGGCACTCCCCGAGCGCGGTCGTGATCCACGCCGGGACGGACCGCACCTGGGAGCAACTGGCCCACCACACCATCTCCTTCGGGCACGCGTGGGAGGGCACCTTCCACGAACTGATCGACCGGGGCCGCCTGATGAGCGACCCCTCGCTCCTCGTCACCCGCCCCACGGCCACCGATCCGACCCTGGCCCCGCCCGGCCGCCACCTGCACTACGTCCTCGCCCCGTGCCCGAACACCTCCGCCGGACCGGACGCCGCCCACTGGGGCGACCTCGGACCGCGCTACCGCGACGTGCTCGTCCGCGAGCTCGAACGCCGGGGCCTCGACGGCTTCGGCGACGCGATCGAGGAGGAGGCCCTGGTGACCCCGGCGGACTGGACGGCCCGGGGGCACGCCGCCGGCACCCCCTTCTCCGCCGCCCACACCTTCGCCCAGACCGGCCCCTTCCGGCCCCGGAACCTGGTGCGGGGCACCGCCAACGCCGTCCTCGCCGGCTGCGGCACCACCCCCGGCGTGGGCGTTCCCACGGTGCTCCTCTCCGGGAAGCTCGCAGCGGCCCGGATCACCGGCGGCCCCGCCCGCCCCGGTCGGCGCCCCGCGCGACCGGCGGCGGACCGGACGCGGGTGCCCGGCACGAGCGGAGTCGCGCGATGACGGCCCGCGAGCTGGACGCGGCCGGCATCACCGACCCGCGCCTGCGGGCCGCGTACACCGCCTGCCGGCGCCTGAACGCCCGCCACGGCAGGACGTACTTCCTGGCCACCCGCCTCCTGCCCGTCGACCGGCGCGCGGCCGTCCACGCCCTGTACGGCTTCGCGCGGCGCGCCGACGACATCGTCGACGACCTGGGCACCGACGCGCCGCCGGAGGAGCGCGCCGCCGCCCTGGACGTCCTGGAGAGCCAGTGGCGGCACGCCGTCCAGGGCGGGGAGGTCCGCGAACCGGTGGTCATGGCGGCGGCCGACGCCCGCGCCCGCCACCACATCCCCGAACGCCACTTCACCGACTTCCTGGCGTCGATGCGCAGCGACCTGACGGTCGAGCGGTACCCGACGTACGCCGACCTCCACGCCTACATGCACGGCTCGGCGGCCGTCATCGGACTCCAGATGGTCCCCGTCCTCGGGACCGTCGTCCCCCGCGCGGAGGCCGAGCCGTACGCGGCGGCCCTCGGCCGGGCCTTCCAGCTGACCAACTTCCTCCGCGACGTGGGCGAGGACCTCGACCGGGGCCGCGTCTACCTGCCCCTCGACCTCCTCGCCGCGTACGGCGTCGAACCCGACCTGCTGATGTGGAGCAGGATGACCGGCTGCCGGGACCCCCGGATCACCGCCGCGCTGCGGGCCGCCGCCGCCCTGACCCGGGGCGTCTACCGCGAGGCCGAGCCCGGCATCGCCCGGCTGGCCCCCGTCTCGGCGCCCTGCGTGCGGACCGCCTTCGTGCTGTACCGCGACATCCTGGCGGCCATCGAGCGCGACGGGTACGCGGCGGTGCACCGCCGGGCGGTCGTCGGCCGCCGCCGCCGGGCGGCCGTGGCGGCGCGCGGCCTGGCGGGCGCCCTCGCCGCCCGCACCCTGCCGGAGCGCGCCCGCACCGCCCCCGCCGTCCCGGCCGTGCCGCGCACGGAGGTGCGCAGGACGTGGGCGAGGAGCGGGGCCGAACTCGACCGCGCGACGCGGACGGCGGGCGCGACGGAGACGACCGGCACGACGGAGACGACGAGGATGACGGGGGGCGGCGAGCGGTGAGCGCGATGCGGAGGCCGGAGATCCCGCTGCGGCTGCGCCGGAACGCCGTCGCCTGGGAGCGGCAGCGGCCGACCTGGCGGGACGCCAAACCGGCCCTGATCGCCGAGGCACTCGACCGCGCCGGGACCCGTCCCACGGGCAACTGGTTCGTCGTCGGCGGCAGCCGCGACCTCAAGGACGGCCGGCCGCTCGGGCGGACCGTCGCGGGCACCGAGGTGGTCCTCTGGCGCGACGCCGAGGGCGAGCCCCACGCGGGCCCGGGAGCCTGCCCGCACCTGGGGGCGCCGCTCAAGGACAGCGTCGTGCGGTGCGGGACGCTGATCTGCCACTGGCACGGACTCGCCCTGGACGGCGGCCCCTTCGCGGGCTGGGCGCCGTGGCCCGTCCACGACGACGGGACGCTCCTCTGGATCAGGCTCGACCGGGTCGGCGGCGAGACCCCGACGGAGCGGCCCCTCGTGCCCGAACGCCCGCCCGCGGACGGGGCGGTCGCCGCCGTCTACACGGGCGTGGGCACCTGCGAACCGGAGGACGTCGTCGCCAACCGGCTCGACCCCTGGCACGGCGCCTGGCTCCACCCGTACTCCTTCGTCGACCTGGAGGTGCTGCGCACCCCGACGGAGGAGGACGACGAGCTGGAGGTGGAGGTGTCGTTCAAGGTCGCCGGTCGGGTCGTGGTGCCCGTCCGGGCCGTCTTCACCGCGCCCGGCCCGAGGACGGTCGTCATGCGGATCACGGCGGGCGAGGGGACGGGATCGGTGGTCGAGACGCACGCGACGCCCCTGACCCCGCCCGGCGCCCGGCGCCCCCGCACGGCCGTCGTGGAGGCCGTCGTCGCCGGCTCGGACCGGCGGGGATTCGCCGTGGCCCGCCTGGCGACGCCGCTCCTGCGCCCGGCGATGCGGGCGGCGGCGGGGCGTCTGTGGCGCGACGACCTGGCGTACGCCGAACGGCGCTGGTCCCTGCGGGCGCGGGGGCTGTTCCCGGGCTGAACGAACGGTCCCCGGCCCACCGGGGACCGGTCAGTACTCCCCGTACGCCCGGGACGCCGCCCTCAGGAGCGCCGACCGG
Organism: Streptomyces sp. NPDC086147; assembly: GCF_040702165.1. Lineage (NCBI taxonomy): Bacteria > Bacillati > Actinomycetota > Actinomycetes > Kitasatosporales > Streptomycetaceae > Streptomyces > Streptomyces sp. NPDC086147. Next base: position 58,889 of record NZ_JBFBJO010000018.1, read on the forward strand.
CCCCGCCGGGGCACCGTCCACAGCGTCTGGCCCCGCAGGCCCCAGCGCCACAGGTGCGCGTTGGCGGCCAGGAAGCCCGTGGTGGCGGCCCGTTCCATCAGGGCCACCGGGAGGTCGGTGCGTACCAGGTCCCCGGCGACGGTGACGGTGGGGTCGGAGGTGTCGACCGAGGGCCGGTCCGCGTGGCTCCCGACGGCGAAGAGCGGGCAGTCGTCCCGCCACTCGTCGCGCCGGTCCACGATCCGCGCGGCGGCCGTCTCCGGGTACACGCGGCGGAGCCGCGCGACCAGCTCCCGCGCGACCGGTTCCGGACCCGCCGCCGCGTCCGCCGCGTAGGCGTGCAGCTCGACCACGGAGCCGCCGGTCTTCCCGGCCCAGCGGGCGGCCTCGCCCTCCCACCGGTCGAGGACGCTGACGTTGTCCAGCGGGCCGTGGCCGCCGGTCCCGAGGAAACCGGGCCGGTCGGGGGCCACGGGACGGTCCAGCCAGAGCCGGGTGACCAGGAACGGAGGGGCCGTGCGCAGCGCGGCGACCCGGGCGCGCCAGGCCTCGTCGCACAGCGAGGGCGAGGCCGCCGCGACGGCCCGGAGCCCGCCGGTGTCGAGCGCGAGGACCAGCGCGTCGACGCGCTCCGTACCGCTCGGGCCGTGCACCAGGTGGCCCCCGTCCGGCGCGGAGTCGATCCGGGCGACGGGGGCGCCGGTGCGGATGTCGACGCCGTGGCCCTCCAGGTAGCGGGCGAGGGGGTCCCACAGGGCCTGCGGATAGGGCTCGTCGGGCACGTCGAAGAGCAGCCCCTCGGAGGAGCCCAGGAAGTAGATGTGGAACATCAGGGCGAGTTCGGCCGCCGACAGCTCCCCGGGGTCGGCGAAGAAGCTGCGGGAGAAGACCTCGAACGCGAGGTGCCGGGCCTTCTCCGGGAAGCGGATCCGGTCGAGCAGCTCCCACGCGCTCATGCCGTCGTACCGCTCGTGGACGCCGGGCAGGCGCACGTCCAGGAGGGGCAGCGCCGCCCGGGGGTTCATCCGGGCCAGGTCCCGCGCGCCGAAGGAGGGGCTGAGCGCGGCGAAGCCCACGGCGCTCCACGGCGGCGTGCGGGGCACCCGCGCGAAGCTGTCGTACAGGCCCGAACCGTGCAGCAGGGGGTAGTCGGGCAGCGGCCGCAGCCGCTCCAGACCCGGGTCGACCCGCCTGAGCAGCCCGCGCAGGTTGTAGTACTGCCGGAAGAAGGCGTGGAAGCCCCGGCTCATCGTCGCGGCGGAGCCGTCCGCCAGCTCCACGGGCCACCCGGCGAGCCGGCCGCCGAGCGACGCCTCGCGCTCGTACAGGGTGACGCGGACCCCGCGCTCCGCGAGGACGGTCGCGGCGGCGATGCCCGCGATCCCGCCCCCGACGACCGCGCAGCGCGGCCCGTCCCGGCCCGCCCGGTCCCGTCCGGGGTGCGCGGGCAGGACGGCCGCCCGGCGGTCGCGGCCGCGGCGCGGCACCGGGGGCCGCTCCGGGGCCGAGGGGTGGTCACGACCGGTCATCGGGGGCCTCCTGGTGCGGTCCCGGCCGGGGGAGCCGGGGGAGTAGGGGGACTTCGGCCGCCGTGCGGAGCATGGCGGGGACGGGCGTGCGCAGCCCGATGGAGAACTCCTCGGCCGGGCCGGTGGCACCGTCCAGGAAGCGGAGCAGGCGCTCGCAGGGGACGCGGGCGAAGAGCCCGGTGAAGAAGGCCGGGCCGTCGATCCGTCCCGTGTCGAGGCCGCGCAGCAGCACGGAGTCCATCGCGAGCGCCCGGGAGGAGTACGCGGACGGGGGCACCGGCCGGCGGCCCCGGTGCAGGGCGTCCGCGACGGCGCGCGCCTGCCGCTGGATCGCCGCGAAGGCGTACCCGGTGGAGGGGCGGACGGCCCCGCCCGCCGCCCCGACCCGGAAGACGTGCCGGCCGGCCTCGCGGGCGTGGCGGCCGTCGCTCATCGGGATGACCCCCTGCTCGGTGTCGAGCACCCGGAAGGGGCCGAGCCGCAGCACGTCCCGGGTGTACCGGGCCAGGGCCCGGTCGTAGGCGGCGGGCGTCAGCGGGGCCCGGCCGAACTCGGTGTACTCGACGAGCGCCTCGTATGGGCTCGTGGGCAGCACGTAGCCGAAGGAGAGGCCGTGGGCCGGCTGGGGCGTGCGGAAGTCCATCAGCTCGACGACGTCCGGCGCGAACACCGGCCGCTCGGTCCGCACGAACCAGCCCCGGAAGTGCTGGAGCAGGGCGGTGCGGGCGGGCGGCGCGGCGGCGGGCGGCCGGGAGTCGAAGACCCAGCGGGCCGGGAGCCGCGAGACGGTCCCGTCGGCCGCGCGGCAGACCACGACGGCGCCGCCCGGCCCGTCGGCCACCTCCTCCACGACGGCCTCGACCCGGCGCAGCGCGGAGAGCCTCGGCCGCAGGCCCCGCTCGAACTCCCCGGAGCGCAGCATCTTGTACCGCAGGCCGCCGAGGGGCCGTACGGGCCCTGACCCGTCCGGGCCCCGCACCCGCAGCCCGTCCCAACTCGCGGTCAGGAAAGGGTCGTACGCGCCGGGCCCCGACTCCCAGAAGCACCAGGTGCGCTCGGGGGGCCGCAGCGGGCCCGGCGGGGCCTCGACGAGGGTGACGCGGGGGGCCGGAACGCCGTCCGGGGGCGCGAGCAGCCGCCACGCGAGGGAGAGCCCGGCCGCGCCGCCCCCGACGACGACCACCTCGGTACCGGTGTCCACGGGCGTCCGTCACCTCCCCTCACGTCACCTCGGAAGCGGTCCCGGTGGGTGTACCCGGGAACGGGGGCGATGCGTGGCCCCGTGCTGCATTCGGCCCATCGGGGGGCGGCGGATGCGGCGGGGGAGGAGGTGTCGCGAAAGTTCGGGGCCGGGGCGTGTCCGGCGGAACGGGGCCGGGGCGTGTCCGGCGGAACGGGGCCGGGGCCGCGCCCCTGATCCGCCGGACACACCCCAAGGCCGCTCATGGGCCGGGTCGGCTCAGCCGGCCGCCGCCGTCACCCGCTCGGCCGCCCGCGCCGCCCCGTCGTACCGGGCGAGCAGCAGCCGGGCCAGCTCGGGCGCCGGGCCGAGGACGTCCGCCAGGACGTCCGCCTCCGCCGCGCCCGCCGTGATCCGGTCGGGGAGACGCCCCGGCGCGATCACGTACGGGGCGACCGCCACCCGCCGGACGCCCGGCTCGGCGCGCAGCGCCCGTACGGCGTCCTCCGTACGGGGAAGGGATGCGGAGGCGAACGCGGGCCGCACGGAGCACCAACCGGTGCGCCGCAGCTCCCGCGCCGTTTCTGCGATCACCGCGATCGCCTCCGGGTCGGTGGAGCCCGCCGAGGCCAGGACGACCCCGGTCGCGCTCTTGTCGCCGGGCGCGAGCCCGGCCTCGTACAGCCGCCGTTCCACCGCCGCGACGAGCAGCGGCGACGGGCCCAGGACCTCCGCCTGCCGGATCCGCAGCGCGGCGGGGGCCTGCCGCAGGACGGCCGGCACGTCCGCCTTCGCGTGGAAGGCGCGGGTCAGGAGCAGCGGCAGCGCCACCACGTCCCGCACGCCCTCGGCGGCGAGCCGGTCCAGGACCCCCGCCACCGACGGCAGGTTGAAGTCCAGGAACGCCGTCTCCACGCGCAGCCCCGGCCGCAGCGCACCGGCCCGGCGCACCAGCGCCTGGACGGTGGCCGCGTGCCGCGGGTCGCGGCTGCCGTGGGCGATCACGAGGAGGACAGGGGGGTGGTTCATGGTGGTTCGGCTCACTTCACTTCACGAGCAGGCCGCGGCTGCGGAGCACCCACCGCTCCAGCGGGCTGAAGATCAGCAGGTCGATCGCGATGCCGACGATCAGGATCAGCAGGATCGCCAGGAACACGCCGGGCAGGTCGATGTTGTTGCGGCCGTTCTCCAGGAGCTGGCCCAGGCCGAGGCCCAGGTCGGGGGAGGAGGCGATGATCTCCGCGGCCATCAGCGAGCGCCAGGAGAACGCCCAGCCCTGCTTCAGGCCCGCCAGGTAGCCGGGCAGCGCGGCCGGCAGGACCACGTGCCAGGTGCCCTTGAGTCCGGTGGCGCCCATGGTGCGGCCGGCCCGCAGGAACAGCGGCGGGACCTGGTCCACGCCGGAGACCAGTCCGTTGGCGATGGACGGGACGGCGCCGAGCAGGATGACGGTGAACATCATCGCGTCGTTCAGGCCGAACCAGAGCACGGCCGGCGGCACCCACGCCACCGAGGGCAGCGACTGCAGACCGGACAGGATCGGGCCGATCGCGGCGCGCACGAACTTCACCCGGGCCACGAGCAGGCCCAGCGGGGTGCCGATGGCGAGGGCGAGCAGGAAGCCCGCCAGGCCCCGGGACACGCTGGTCCAGATGACCTCCAGGAGGGTGCCCTGGAGCCACATGTCGACCAGGCCGTCCCACACCGCGGACGGCGCGGGCAGCTTGGTCTCCTCGGTGATCCCCGCGGAGACGAGGACCTGCCAGACGGCGAGGACCAGGGTGACGGCGAGGGCGGGCGGGAGGACCTTCTTGACGAGGACCTCGCGGACCGGGGTGCGGCGGATCTCGACCGCGTCCAGGGCGTCGAGCCCGGCCTCCAGACCGGCGAGGTCGTCCGCCTTGGCCTTCGGGGCGGTGTCAGTGCTGGCCATGGCGGCGGATCTCCCCACGCAGGTGTTCAGTGATCTCGACGGACAGCTCGGCCACGTTCGCGTCCTCGATGCGGCGCGGCTGCGGGATGTCCACGGTCCACTCCTTCGCCACCCGGCCGGGCCGGGAGGAGAGCAGGACCACGCGCTGGGCGAGGCGGACGGCCTCGCGCACGTTGTGGGTGACGAAGAGGACGGACAGGTTCGTCTCCTCCCAGATACGGGTGAGCTCGCCGTGCAGCACGTCGCGCGTGATGGCGTCCAGGGCCGCGAACGGCTCGTCCATCAGCAGGAGCTGGCTGTCCTGGGCGAGCGCCCGGGCGAGGGCCACCCGCTGCCGCATGCCGCCGGACAGCTCGTGCACCCGCTTGCCGTACGCGCCGCCGAGCCGGACGAGTTCGAGCAGCCGCTCGGCCTCCGTCCCGCGCTCGGTCCGGGGCACCCCGCGCAGCCGCAGGGCGAGTTCGATGTTCTTGCCCGCGGTCAGCCACGGGAAGAGGGCGTGCTCCTGGAACATCAGGGCCGGCCGGCCGCCCGGGGTCGCGATGGACCCCTGGGTCGGCCGGTCGAGGCCCGCGACCAGGTTCAGGAGCGTGGACTTGCCACACCCCGAGGCCCCCAGGATGGTGACGAACTCGCCGGGCGCGACGTCGAGGCTGACGTCGTCCAGGACGAGCTGGGTACCGGCCGGGCCGGTGAAGGACTTCGAGACGTGCTCGATCCGGGCGGCGTGCGTGTGCTCCGCCGCCGTGCCCTCGGCCGCCTTGGCGAGCGTCGTGGCCATGGTCGTCACCTCCTGGGGTTCGTGGATGCGCCGTCGGTTACTTGGCGCCGAGGCCGGCGTCGGAGACCTCGGGCTTGCCGGCGGCCTTCAGCACCTTGTTGAGGAGCGTCAGGTCGTAGATGCCGGCCAGGTCGGGCTGCTTGATGAGCCCGGCCTTGACGGCCCACTCGGACTGGGTCTTCAGCGTCGCGGCCAGCGGGTCGTCGGTGATCGCGATGCTGGGCCACGCCGGGTCGATGACCTTGGCGTCCAGGGCCTTGCCGCCGAGGCTCTTCAGGGCCGCGTTGGCGGACTCCTTCGCCTTGTCCGGGTTGGCGTTGATCCACTCGTTGGTCTTCACCGTCCCCTTGAGGACGGCCTCGACGACGTCCGGGTGCTCCGCGAGGAACTTCTGCGACACGATGATGTTCGTGATCACGAACTTCTTGTCGGGCCACAGGCTAGTCTCGTCGAGGAGGACGGAGCCGCCCTGGGAGACCAGCTTGGACGCGGTCGGCTCGGGCACCCAGGCGCCGTCGATCGAGCCGGACTTGAAGGCGTCCGGGGTGACCTTGTTGTCCGTGCGGACGACCGAGACGTCGCCCTTGCCGGACTCGGGGTCGACCTTCCAGCCCTTCTCGGAGATCCAGTTGAGGAGCGCGACGTCCTGCGTGTTCCCCTTCTGCGGGGTGGCGATCCTCTTGCCCTTGAGGTCGTCCAGGGTCTTGATCTTCGCCGGGTTCACGACCAGCTTCACGCCGCCGGAGGCGGAGCCGGAGACGATCCGCAGGTTCTTGCCCTTGGACTTGACGTACGCGTTGATGGAGGGCGAGGGGCCGATGAAGCCGATGTCGAGGGAGCCGCCGTTGAGCGCCTCGATCTCGGACGGGCCGGCGTTGAAGGTCTGGGGCTTCAGCGCGGTGGCGCCCAGCTCCTTCTGGATCAGTCCGTCCTGGACGCCGATCAGCGCGGTGGCGTGCGTCAGGTTCGGGAAGTAGCCGATCCGCACCTCGGAGGCGGAGAGCTTCTTCGCGTCGGCCGCGACCGGAGCCTTCTTGTCGGAGGACTCGTCCTTCTTCGCGTCGGAGCCGTAGCCGCACGAGGCGAGCGTCCCGATCAGCAGGGGCAGGGCGGCGGCGGCGACGACGCCGCGGCGCAGGGTCTTACTCGTGGTGCGGGCGTTTCCGTTGGCAGACACGCGAGGCTTTCCTCTCGGCACGTGGTCTCATGACGCACGTCTTCGGCGATGGAGCAGGGGCGGGTACGGCTCGTGGGGGGTGTGGGCGCGCAAGCGGTGCGCGTACGTCATCGCGCACATCGCGCCACCCCTCCCTGGCCGCTGCCGAGGGTGCCGCTGCCGACGCGGCCCCCCTCCTTCGCGAAGGTCGAGTAGATGTCGGAGAGCATGTCTAGAAGTCCCATCCTTCCTCGTCCTCGGTCGCCACGACCGCCTTGGCGGTGGCGAAGGACTCGCCCGCCATGCCGGCCGCGAGCGTGGTGCCGTCCGCCGGGTCGATCAGCAGGAACGAACCGGTGCGGCGGGAGTCCGCGTACGCGTCGAGCGCGAGCGGCTCGGCGGTCCGGACCACGACCCGGCCGATGTCGTTGGTGACCAGCTGCCCGGGGTCCGGGTGCTGGGAGAGGTCGTCCAGGGTCAGCCGCGAGGGGATGTCCTTGACGATCGCCTTGACCGTACGGGTGGTGTGCTTGAGCAGGACCCGCTGGCCGACCGCGAGCGGCCGGTCCGCCACGTGGCAGACGGTCGCCTCGACGTCCTGGCTGGTGGCCGGGGCGTCACCGGTGGGGGCGAGCAGGTCGCCGCGCGAGATGTCGATGTCGTCCGCGAGCCGGATCGTCACCGACTGCGGCGCCCACGCGATGTCGACGGCCTCGCCGAGCGCGTCGATCGCGGTGATCGTGGAGGTCTTCCCGGACGGCAGTACGGTGACCTCCTCGCCGACCCGGAAGGCCCCGGCGGCGATCTGGCCGGCGTAGCCCCGGTAGTCGGGGTGCTCGGCGGTCTGCGGCCGGATCACGTACTGCACGGGGAAGCGGGCGTGGCAGGCCGTCAGGTCGTGGCTGACCGGGACCGTCTCCAGGTGCTCCAGGACCGTCGGGCCGCCGTACCAGTCCATGTTCGCCGACGGCTCCACGACGTTGTCGCCGGCCAGCGCCGAGATCGGGATCGCGGTGATCTCCGGGACACCCAGCTCGGAGGCGTACGTCGTGAACTCCTCGGCTATGGAGGCGAAGACGGGCTCGGCGTAGTCGACCAGGTCCATCTTGTTCACGGCCAGGACCACGTGCGGGACGCGGAGCAGGGCGGCGACGGCGGCGTGCCGGCGGGTCTGCTCCACGACGCCGTTGCGGGCGTCGACCAGGACCACGGCCAGCTCGGCGGTCGAGGCGCCGGTGACCATGTTCCGGGTGTACTGCACGTGCCCGGGGGTGTCGGCGAGGATGAACCGGCGCCGGGCGGTGGCGAAGTAGCGGTAGGCCACGTCGATGGTGATGCCCTGCTCGCGCTCGGCCCGCAGGCCGTCGGTGAGCAGCGCCAGGTCGGGCGCCTCCTGGCCGCGGGAGCGCGAGGCGTGCTCCACGGCCTCCAGCTGGTCGGCCAGGACCGACTTGGAGTCGTGCAGGAGCCGGCCCACCAGGGTGGACTTGCCGTCGTCGACGGAACCGGCGGTCGCGAAGCGCAGCAGGGTGGTGGCCGCCGTCAGGTCGGCCGGCTGCTCGGTGGACGTGCTCATTAGAAGTACCCTTCGCGCTTGCGGTCTTCCATCGCGGCCTCGGACAGCTTGTCGTCGGCCCGGGTGGCGCCCCGCTCGGTGAGCCGGGAGGCGGCGATCTCCGCGATCACCGCGTCGAGCGTGGTGGCGTCGGAGTCGACGGCGCCGGTGCAGGACATGTCGCCGACGGTCCGGTAGCGGATCAGCCGGGTCTCGACCGTCTCGGTCTCCTTCGGGCCGCCCCACTCGCCGGCGGTCAGCCACATGCCGCCGCGGGCGAACACCTCGCGCTCGTGGGCGAAGTAGATCTCCGGCAGCTCGATCCCCTCCCGCTGGATGTACTGCCAGACGTCCAGCTCGGTCCAGTTGGACAGCGGGAAGACGCGGACGTGCTCGCCGGGGGCGTGCCGGCCGTTGTAGAGCTGCCACAGCTCGGGGCGCTGGCGGCGCGGGTCCCACTGCGAGAACTCGTCGCGCAGGGAGAAGACGCGCTCCTTGGCGCGGGCCTTCTCCTCGTCGCGCCGCCCGCCGCCGAAGACGGCGTCGAACCGGTGCTGCTGGATGGCCTCGGTCAGCGGCACGGTCTGGAGCGGGTTGCGGGTGCCGTCGGGGCGCTCGCGGAGCTTTCCGGCGTCGATGTACTCCTGCACGGAGGCGACGTGCAGCCGCAGCCCGTGCCGCTCGACCGTGCGGTCGCGGTACTCGATGACCTCGGGGAAGTTGTGCCCGGTGTCGACGTGGAGCAGCGTGAACGGCACCGGCGCCGGCGCGAACGCCTTCAGCGCCAGGTGCAGCATGACGATGGAGTCCTTGCCGCCGGAGAAGAGGATCACCGGCCGCTCGAACTCCCCCGCCACCTCGCGGAAGATGTGCACCGCCTCGGACTCCAGGGAGTCCAGGTGCGACAGCGCGAACGAGCCGTCGGTCGTGTCGTGGACGTGGGCGACAGTGGTCACAGCAGACCCTTCTCGGTGAGCAGCGCGTGGAGCTGCGCCGCGGACTCCTGCACGGTCTGGTTCTGGGACTCGATCCGCAGGTCGGGCGCCTCGGGGGCCTCGTACGGGTCGTCGACCCCGGTGAGGCCGCTGATCTCGCCCGCCGCCTGCCTGGCGTACAGGCCCTTCACGTCGCGGACGGAGCAGACCTCGACGGGGGTGGCCACGTGCACCTCGACGAAGGCGGTGCCCTCGGCGTGGTGGCGCTTGCGGACGGCCTCGCGGCTGTCGGCGTACGGGGCGATGACCGGCACCAGGACCTTCACGCCGTGCGAGGCGAGCAGCTCGGCGACGAAGCCGATCCGCTGCACGTTGGTGTGCCGGTCCTCGCGGGTGAAGCCGAGGCCCGCCGAGAGGAACTCGCGGATCTCGTCGCCGTCGAGGACCTCGACGCGGTGGCCCTCGCCGCGCAGCCGTCCGGCCAGCTCGTACGCGATGGTCGTCTTGCCGGCGCTCGGCAGGCCGGTGAGCCAGATGGTGGCACCGGTCACGTGGTTCTCCCGGGAGGTCTCTGAAGGGGGACGGGGGGTCGTGGTCATCAGCCGTGCAGCCCGCACTCGGTCTTGGCGCGGCCCGCCCAGCGTCCGGCGCGGGCGTCCTCGCCCTCCAGGACCCGGCGGGTGCAGGGGGCGCAGCCGACGGAGGCGTACCCGTCCATGAGGAGCGGGTTGGTGAGGACGCCGTGCTCCGCGACGTACGCGTCGACGTCGTCCTGGGTCCAGCGGGCGATGGGCGAGACCTTCACCTTGCGGCGCTTCTCGTCCCAGCCGACGACCGGGGTGTTCGCCCGGGTCGGGGACTCGTCGCGGCGCAGTCCGGTGGCCCACGCGCGGTAGGCGGTCAGGCCCTCCTCGAGGGGGGCGACCTTGCGCAGCGCGCAGCACCGGTCGGGGTCGCGGTCGTGCAGCTTCGGACCGTGCTCGGCGTCCTGCTCGGCCACCGTCTGCCGCGGCGTCAGGGTGATGACGTTGACGTCCATGACGGCGTCCACGGCGTCGCGGGTGCCGATGGTCTCCTCGAAGTGGTAGCCCGTGTCGAGGAAGACGACGTCCACGCCGGGGCGGACCCGGGAGGCGAGGTGGGCGACGACCGCGTCCTCCATGGAGGAGGTCACGCAGAAGCGCGCGCCGAAGGTGTCCACGGCCCAGCGGAGGATCTCCGTCGCGGGGGCGTCCTCCAGCTCGCGGCCGGCCCGTTCGGCGAGTGCCTTGAGGTCGGCCGCGGTGACGTCCTGAGCGATCGTCATGTCTCGTCCCCTCCAGAAGGATTGCTCGAAGTGCCCGGGGCGAGCAGCCCCAGGAACTTCAACTGGAAGGCCCGGCTGCACGCGGCGCATTCCCAGGCGCCGTGACCCCGCTCGTTGGGACGCAGGTCCTCGTCGCCGCAGTAGGGGCAGAAGAAGGGCGCGGCACGCTCGCTCATGACAGGGCCTCCTCGGAGGCGCGGGCCGCCCAGGTCGCGAAGCGCTCGCCGGTCTCGCGCTCCGCCTGGAAGCGCTTGAGGACCCGCTCCACGTAGTCGGGGAGCTCGGCCGCGGTGACCTTCAGGCCGCGGACCTTGCGGCCGAAACCGGCCTCCAGGCCGAGCGCGCCGCCCAGGTGCACCTGGTAGCCCTCGACGCGGTTGCCCTCGTCGTCCAGGACCAGCTGGCCCTTGAGGCCGATGTCCGCGACCTGGATGCGGGCGCAGGCGTTCGGGCAGCCGTTGATGTTGATGGTCAGCGGCTCGTCGAAGTCCGGGACGCGGCGCTCCAGTTCGTCGATGAGCGAGGAGCCGCGGCCCTTCGTCTCGACGATCGCCAGCTTGCAGAACTCGATGCCGGTGCAGGCCATCGTGCCGCGCCGGAAGGGCGAGGGGGTGACCCGCAGGTCGAGCGACTCCAGGGCGGCGACCAGCGAGTCGACCCGGTCCTCCTCGATGTCGAGGACGAGCATCTTCTGCTCGGCGGTGGTGCGGACCCGGCCGGAGCCGTGCGCCTCGGCGACCTCGGCGATCTTCGTCAGGGTGGCGCCGTCGACGCGGCCGACGCGGGGCGCGAAGCCGACGTAGAACCGGCCGTCCTTCTGCCGGTGCACGCCGACGTGGTCACGCCAGCGGCCGGCGGGCTGCTCGGGCGCGGGTCCGTCGGTCAGCTTCCGCTTCAGGTACTCGTCCTCCAGGACCTGCCGGAACTTCTCCGGGCCCCAGTCGGCGACGAGGAACTTCAGCCGGGCGCGGTTGCGCAGCCGGCGGTAGCCGTAGTCGCGGAAGATCGAGATGACGCCCTCGTACACGTCGGGCACCTCGTCGAGCGAGACCCAGGTGCCGAGGCGGACGCCGAGCTTGGGGTTGGTGGAGAGGCCGCCGCCGACCCACACGTCGAAGCCGGGGCCGTGCTCCGGGTGGCGCACGCCGACGAAGGCGATGTCGTTGATCTCGTGCGCCACGTCGAGCAGCGGCGAGCCGGAGACCGCCGACTTGAACTTGCGGGGCAGGTTGGAGAAGTCCTTGTTGCCGACGATCCGGCGGTAGATCTCGTCGATGGCGGGCGTGCCGTCGATGATCTCCTCGGCGGCGATGCCGGCGACGGGGGAGCCGAGGACGACGCGCGGGGTGTCGCCGCAGGCCTCGGTGGTGGACAGGCCGACCGCCTCCAGGCGGTTCCAGATCTCGGGGACGTCCTCGATGCGGATCCAGTGGTACTGGACGTTCTGCCGGTCCGTGATGTCGGCGGTGCCCCGGGCGAACTCCTCGGAGATCTCGCCGACGACCCGCAGCTGCTCGGTGGTCAGCCGGCCGCCGTCGATGCGGACCCGGAGCATGAAGTACTCGTCGTCCAGCTCCTCCGGCTCCAGGACGCCCGTCTTGGTGCCGTCCAGACCCTGCTTGCGCTGGGTGTAGAGGCCCCACCAGCGCATGCGTCCGCGCAGGTCGTTGGGGTCGATGGAGTCGAAGCCGCGCTTCGAGTAGACCGTCTCAATACGTGTCCGCACATTGAGACCGTCGTCGTCCTTCTTGAACTGCTCATTGCCGTTGAGGGGGGTGAAGTGCCCCACGGCCCACTGACCCTCGCCGCGGTGACGTCCGGCCTTGCGGCGGGCGGCGGCGGGGGTGGTGTTTTCCGGGGTGGCGGCCATGGCGTTTCGTCCTTCGGGACTGCGAGAGGGCGGCTCTGACCTGCACACTCACGCTCGTGTCGGAGGGTGGCGCGGCAGTGCGCAGCAGGATGGGGCAGAGTCGGGTGGAAAGGGTGATCGCGGCGGTGCTGGTTCCCTCAGCGCGCCGGACAGATGGCGCTGGACATGCGGCCGAGGTCGACGTGCCGCCGACTCACCAAGGCAATTCCAGTTCCAGACATGGCGGAAGCGTGTCACGGGACTTTGGAACCAGTCCAGCATCGTCCAGGATATGGACATTGTCGTCTCGTTCACTGAGACGGTGTGTTCTGGGTCACGCGAAAGGGGCCCCGGCGAGGGCCCCTTGTCGTCCTGCCTCAGGCGTGCGCACCGGGCCACGGGCCGGGCGTCACGGTCTCCTCGGCCTGCTCCACCTTGGTGTCGAACAGCCGGAAGCCGCGCCGCTCGTAGTTGGCCATGGCGTGCGGGCCGTCGAGCGAGCAGGTGTGCAGCCAGACGCGCTCCGTGGCCTCCCGGCCGGGCCAGCGGTCGGCCAGGTCCCAGGCGCGGGCCGTCGCGTACGACAGCAGGTGCCCGCCGATCCGGCGGCCCCGGAAGGCCGGGATCAGGCCGAAGTAGACGATCTCCACCACGCCGTCGGCCTGGGCCTCCAGCTCCACGTACCCGGCCGGCGTCCCCTTCTCGTACGCCACCCAGATCTCGGCGCCCGGCTTCTCGACGATCTCCTGCCACTGCTTGTAGGTCAGGGACAGGCGGTCGGACCAGCGGATGTCGCCGCCGACGGCGGTGTAGAGGAAGCGGCTGAACTCCGCCGACGGCACCTCGGCGCGCCGGACCGCCACGTCGTCGCCCTCCGGCGGGGTGGCGGGGCGCAGGTCGGACGGGGAGGTCTGTTCGAGGGACCAGGTGGTGAGAGTGATGCTCATGGGGCCATCGCATCATGCGGGGCGCGAGATGCCCAGGGCGGCCCCGGGGAGGGGGAGGCTCCTGGGGAGACGGGTGTCCGCATGGTGGACGGGGGCGCCGCGCGGGCCGGCCCGTGACGCCGGGGGCCGGGATCCGCCGCGTACCGCAGCCCGCCCCGCGCCCGCCCCGTATCGCCGGCTACCCCCGTACCCCCTCCCGCACCGCCGGTGCCGTCGAGTGGGGCAGCAGGTCCGCCGGGAGTTCCGGGCGGAGGACCTCCACCGTCACCTCCTCGCGGAAGCGGTACGGGCGGTGGGCCAGGACCCCCGCCAGGGTCCGGCGCACCCGGGACATCTCGGCCCGCACGGTCACCGTCCTCGTCCGGTCCCCGAACACGTCCTCCGCCAGCTCCGCCGCCGTCCGCCCGTGCCGGTGCAGCGCCAGGACGTAGAGCAGCTCGGCGTGCCGGGGGCTGAGCTCCTGCTGCCAGCCGCCCGCGGGGCCCGAGACGGACACCGTCCAGCGGCGCGGCCGGCTCAGGTCGAGGACCACCCGCTGCGCCGCCTCCGCGTCCGGCTCGCCGGCCGCCCCGGCCTCCTCCTCGACCCGCAGCAGCCAGCCGCCCGGCAGCGGCTCCACCGCGCAGGTCCCGAGCGAGGGCAGCCAGACCCGTCCGGCGCCGAAGGACTTGGGCAGCGGGATCCGGTCCACCGGCGCGAGCCCGGTCACCGCCGCCGTCCAGCCGTGGGCGTCCACCGCGACGGCCCGGCCGCCCACCCGGCACAGGATCGGCGCGGCGACCGACCGCAGCCGCTCGACCGCCCGGCGGTGCCGCTCCCGCATCTCGGCCTCGGCGAGCTGCGCCACCGAGTCGACCAGGGCCAGCATCGCCGGGTGGAAGGTGGAGGCCGGGCCGCTGACGTCGAGGATGCCCAGGAGCCGCCGGTCGCGCGGATCGCGCACGGGCGCGGCGGCGCAGGTCCAGTTGTGCAGCGTGTGCAGGTAGTGCTCGGCGGAGTGGACCTGCACCGCCCGGCCCAGGGCGAGCGCCGTGCCGACCGCGTTGGTGCCGGTCGTGTGCTCGGTCCAGGCCGCCCCCTCCTCCAGACAGATGCCGTTCGCCCGCCGCAGCACCCCGGAGTTCCCCTGGCGCCACAGCACCCGGCCGTGCTCGTCGGTGACCACCATGATCTGGAGGGAGGCGTCGGCGATCCCGGCGAGACCGCCGGTCAGCGTCTGCATGACGTCGGAGAGGAGCGTGGTCCTGCGCCGCTCCTCCAGTTCGTCGCGCTGGAGCAGCACGCTGCTCGTGCCCCGGTCGGGGTCGAGGCCGAGCCGGGCCATCCGCTGCCAGGACGCGTCGATGACCGGGCGGGGCGCGATCGGCGGCGTCCGGCCCGCCAGCGTCTCCTCGCGCACCCGGTGCAGCAGCCGGGCGGCCCGGGCGGCGTCCATGGCGGCCAGCCGGCCCATGTCGAGCTGCGTGTTCTTCATCGGTCTCTCCCAGCCACCCGGGGTGCTGTATCGGTTCCGCACAGGGCAGACGGCCGGAGTTCCGCACGGGGACGGACGTCCGGAGCGTCGGTGCCCATCGTGCCGCCCGGGACCGTCCGGCGAGACCCGGTTCGGGTAATCCTGCAACCCTTTGCAACTCTCGCCCTCACCCGCCCTCCTGGACGAGGCTTGTGCGAGCGGCGGGTGGTGCCGTGTCGGCGCAGCACCACCCCCGCTTTTTCGCGTGCGCCGTGCGGGCCCGTCACACCGGTCCGCCGTGCGGGCCCGTCACACCGGTCCGCCGTGCGGGGCTCCCGCCCCTACACCTCCACCCGCGCCCGCTCCACCACCGCCCGCAGGTCCAGGGTGTGCGGCAGTGTCCCGAAGGCCGCGCCGCCGTCGCCGCCCAGCCGCGCCGCGCAGAACGCGTCCGCGACCTCCGGCGGGGCCCACCGCACGAGCAGCGCGCCCTGGAGCACCAGCGCCATCCGCTCCGCGAGCCGCCGCGCCCGCGCCTCGATCCCGCTCAGGTCCGCCAGCTCGGCGAGCAGCCCCCGCACCGCCCGGTCGAACCGGTGGTCCGCGCCCCGCGCCGCCCCGACCTCCCGCAGGAACGCGTCGAGCGAGAGCGGCTCGGTCCGCAGCCCCCGCACCACGTCCAGGGCCTGCACGTTCCCCGAGCCCTCCCAGACCGAGTTGAGCGGCGACTCCCGCAGCAGCCGGGGCATCCCCGACTCCTCCACGTACCCGTTGCCGCCCAGGCACTCCAGGGCCTCGGCCACCACCGGCGTGCACCGCTTGGTCACCCAGTACTTCGCCACCGGCACCGCGATCCGCAGCAGCGCCCGCTCCCGGTCGGCGTCCGCCCCGCCGCCCTCCGCCGCGTCGTACGCCGCCGCCAGCCGCATCCCCAGGACCGTCGCCGCCTCCGACTCCAGGGCCAGGTCCGCGAGCACGTTCCGCATCAGCGGCTTCTCGGCCAGCGGCCCGCCGAAGGCGCTGCGGTACGTGCAGTGGTGCACGGCCTGCGCCACCGCCTGCCGCATCAGCGCCGCCGAGCCGAGCACGCAGTCGAGCCGGGTCGCCGCCACCATGCCCATGATCGAGCGGAGCCCGCGCCCCTCCTCGCCGATCCGGCGCGCCCACGTCGTCCCGTCGAACTCCACCTCGGCCGAGGCGTTCGACCGGTTGCCCAGCTTGTCCTTCAGGCGCTGGATCGCGAAGGCGTTGCGCGAGCCGTCCGCGAGCACCCGCGGCACCAGGAAGCAGGTGAGGCCCGCCGGGGCCTGCGCCAGGACCAGGAAGGCGTCCGACATCGGAGCCGAGCAGAACCACTTGTGCCCGGTCAGGACGTACTCGCCCGCCGCCGCCAGCGGGCTCGCCTCCGTGGTGTTCGCCCGGACGTCGCTGCCGCCCTGCTTCTCCGTCATCGCCATCCCGAGCAGCACGCCCGGCTTCTCCGCGACGGGCAGCAGCGCCCGCTCGTACACGTGCGAGCGGGCCGCCGGCTCCCACACCTCCGCGAGCTCCGGCTCGATCCGCAGCGCGGGCACCGACGCGTGGGTCATCGACAGCGGACAGCCGTGCCCCGCCTCCGCCTGCGTCGCCACCAGGAACCCGGCGGCCCGCCGCACATGCCCGCCGGGAAGGTCCCACGCGTCGGTCAGCCCGGCCGATACGGAACGCCCCAGGAGCCGGTGCCAGGCCGGATGGAAGCGGACCTCGTCGACCCGGTGGCCGTAGCGGTCGTGGGTCCGCAGCCGCGGCGGGTTCTCGTCCGCCTGCTCGCCCCACTCCCGCACCTGCTCCGAACCCGTCGCCCGGCCGAGCAGCGCGAGCGACTCCCGGGCCTCCCCGAGCAGCCCCGGATCGAGGTGCCGTTCGACCGCCTCGACCAGGGCACGGTCGCCCGTGAAGACGTCGTACCCGACCAGGGGAGGGGGCTGATTGGTCACTGTGTGGGTGGTCCGCGCCATGCGGATACGGTAAGCAGGTGCAGGCAGCAAGCGAAACACCCGAACGGCCCGAGCGGCGGCCCTGGAGCAGGCTCCACCGCGCCCGTGTCCTCTACCGCAACGTCTCGAAGCGGAAGATGGTCTGGCTGCTCCTGAAGGACACCGTCAACTCGTGCATCGAGTACCGGATCCTCGGCCTCGCCGCCGAGGCCGCGTTCTTCACCCTGCTGTCCCTGCCGCCCCTGCTCCTCGGCCTGATCGCGCTGCTCGGCTACGCCGACGACTGGACCAACACCGACACCGTCACCAGCATCCAGGAGAACATCCTCCGCGCCGCCGGAACGGTCCTCTCCGACCGGGGCGTCGAGGAGATCGCCAAACCGGTCCTGGACGACGTCACCCGGGGCAAACGGCCCGACCTGATCTCCCTCGGCTTCGCCATCGCCCTCTGGTCCGGCTCCCGCGCGGTGAACGTCTTCATCGACACCATCACCGTCATGTACGGCCTCGACGGGCACCGCGGCATCGTGAAGACCCGGCTCCTCGCCTTCCTGCTCTACCTCGTGGCCCTGGTCATCGGCGCCGTCGTGCTGCCCCTCGCCGTCGTCGGCCCCGACCGGGTCGTCGAGCTCATCCCCTGGGGCACGGAGGTCGTCTCCGTCCTGTACTGGCCGGCCGTCATCCTCCTCTCCATCGCCTTCCTCACCACGCTCTACCACGTGTCCGTGCCCGTCAGGTCGCCGTGGATCGAGGACATCCCCGGCGCCCTCGTCGCGCTCGCCATGTGGACCCTCGGCAGCTTCCTGCTGCGCATCTACCTGACCAGCCAGGTCGAGGGCCCCACCATCTACGGCTCCCTCGCCGCGCCCATCGCCGTCCTCCTCTGGATCGGCGTCTCCGCCTTCGCCGTCCTCGTCGGCGCCGCCGTCAACGCCGCCATCGACCGCGTCTGGCCCTCCGTCGCCACCGCCGCCGCCCGCGAGGCCAACGAACGCGCCCGCGCCGTCCAGGCGGCGGAACTCGTCGCCCGCGTCCGCGCCGAGGCCGACGACGTCGACGAGGACGACCCGGACATGCCCTCCGAGTTCCCCGAACGCTGGTCGAAGTTCCTGCCCCCGGACGACGTGAAGTCCCGCCTGCACTCGAACTGGGAGAAGGACTGACGCCGGGGGAGAAGCCGTACCGGTCCCGTGCTCTCCGAAGGGAAGTCCGGGGAACCGGTCTCGTACGGTCCCGCTCCGTCGTCAGCGGCGTTTAAACCGGTGGTGCCGTGCCCCGGGACGGGGCTATGGTGCTGCCCATCCGTTCGCGAGCGAACGGTGTCGGTACGTCGGTACGTCGAGAAGAAACCGGAGGTGAGGACATTGATGACTGTCACGGTGACGGGCACTGCCCGCATTCAGGAGTTCATCGTTCCCACCCCCGTGGCCTCCGGCTGACACCCACTCGATCCGCGCGCTCGGAGCGCGCCGCCGGGGCCGCCCTTCGAAGGGTTCCCCTTGTCTTCCTCGCTTTCCCTCGGTTCCTCCTCCCCGCTCGACGCCCACGGCTGGGACTCCGGCTGGGCCGCCGCCTTCGCGCCGTACGCCGCGCGGGGGCTCGTCCCCGGGCGGGTCGTCCGGGTCGACCGCGGGCAGTGCGACGTCGTCACCGCCGACGGGACCGTCCGCGCCGACACGGCGTTCGTCACCCCGCACGACCCGCTCCGGGTCGTCTGCACCGGTGACTGGGCCGCCGTCGACCCCGAGGGCGCCAGTGACCCCCGGTACGTGCGGGCGTGCCTGCCGCGCCGTACCGCCTTCGCGCGCTCCACGTCCTCCAAGCGGTCCGAGGGGCAGATCCTCGCCGCCAACGTCGACCACGCCGTCATCGCCGTCTCGCTCGCCGTCGAGCTCGACCTCGGCCGGATCGAACGCTTCCTCGCCCTGGCCTGGGAGTCCGGCGCCCAGCCGATCGTCGTCCTCACCAAGGCGGACCTCGTCCCCGACCCCGTCGGCCTCTCCTACCTCGTCGAGGACGTCGAGACCGTCGCCCCCGGCGTGCGGGTGCTGCCCCTCAGCTCGGCCACGGGCGAGGGACTCGACGTGCTCTCCGCGGTGGTCGCGGGCGGCACGACCGTGCTGCTCGGCGTCTCCGGCGCCGGCAAGTCGACCCTCGCCAACGCCCTCGTCGGCGAGGACGTCATGTCCGTGCAGGCCGCCCGTGACGTCGACGGCAAGGGCCGTCACACCACCACCACCCGCAACCTCTTCGTCCTGCCGGGCGGGGGCGTCCTCATCGACACCCCCGGCCTGCGCGGCGTCGGGCTCTGGGACGCCGAGGCCGGCGTCGGCCAGGTCTTCTCGGAGATCGAGGAGCTGGCCGCCGACTGCCGCTTCCACGACTGCGCCCACGAGGCGGAGCCGGGCTGCGCGGTGGCTGCCGCCATCGAGGACGGCACCCTGCCCGTCCGCCGTCTGGAGAGCTTCCGCAAGCTCATGCGCGAGAACCAGCGGCTCGTCGCCAAGACCGACGCCCGTCTGCGGGGCGAGATCCGCAGGGACTGGAAGCGCACGATGACCGCCGGCCGCGCCGCCGTCGAGTTCAAGCGCAACGGACGCCTGCGGTAGCCCGTACGGCCCCGGGGAGCGTGGTGTCCGAAAACCGCGAGCCCCGGGCCGTGCGCCGCCGCACACTGGAGACCGTGAGGGACGACGACACCCGCTACGAGGCGGTCAGCAGCAGGGACGCGCGGTTCGACGGAGAGTTCTTCTTCGCCGTCCGCACCACCGGCATCTACTGCCGCCCCAGCTGCCCCGCCGTCACCCCCAAGCGGCGGAACGTCGCCTTCTTCCCGACGGCCGCCGCCGCCCAGGGCCACGGCTTCCGGGCCTGCCGCCGCTGCCGCCCGGACGCCGTGCCCGGCTCCGCCGAGTGGAACGTCCGGGCCGACGTCGTCGGCCGCGCCGTGCGCATGATCGGCGACGGCGTCGTCGACCGCGAGGGCGTCCCCGGCCTCGCCGGACGCCTCGGCTACAGCACCCGCCAGGTCCAGCGCCAGCTCACCGCCGAACTCGGCGCCGGGCCCGTCGCCCTCGCCCGCGCCCAGCGCGCCCACACCGCCCGGCTGCTGCTCCAGACCACCGACCTCCCCGTCACCGAGATCGCCTTCGCGGCCGGCTTCGCCAGCGTCCGCCAGTTCAACGACACGATCCGCGCCGTCTACGCCCGCACCCCCACCGCCCTGCGGGCCGAGGCCGGCACCGGCGCGGGAGCCCGCACCGCCCTCGCCGCCGGGGTGCCGCTGCGGCTCGCCCACCGGGGGCCGTACGCGGCCGGCGAGGTCTTCGACCTGCTCGCCGCCGAGGCCGTGCCCCGCGTCGAGGAGGTCACCGGCGCTCCCGGCGCCCGCACCTACCGGCGCACCCTCCGCCTCCCGTACGGCACCGGGATCGTCTCCGTCGACGAGCGCTCCGCCGGGCGCTGGCTGGACGCCCGCATCCACCTCACCGAGCTGCGCGACCTGACCACCGCCGTGCACCGGCTCCGCCGCCTCTTCGACCTGGACGCCGACCCCTACGCCGTCGCCGAACGGCTCGGGGCCGCGCCCGGGCTCGCCGCCGAGGTGGCCGCCCGGCCCGGCGTGCGCTCCCCGGGCACGGCCGAACCCGAGGAGTTCGCGCTGCGGACCCTCCTCGGCGCCGAGGGGTCCGCCCGGGCCGTCGAGGAGCACGGCACCTCCCTGGCCACCGCCTGCGGCGGCCTCACTCACCTCTTCCCGGCGCCCCGGGACCTGACCGGCCACCCCGTCGCGGGCCCGCTGGCCCGCGCCCTCGCCGACGGAGCCGTACGGCTCGACCCCGGAGCCGACCGCGACGAGGCCGAGCGCGCGCTGCTCGCCGTCCCCGGAGTGACCCCCGGGGCCGCCGCCCTGATCCGGATGCGGGCACTCGGCGACCCCGACGTGACCCCGCCGGGCGACCCGGAGACCGAGGAGTGGCGGCCCTGGCGCTCCTACGCCGCCCGCTACCTCAAGGTCCCGGCCGCCCCCGGACCCCGCTCCGGGTGACCCTCAGGAGTCCGCGCCCCGGGAGTCGTCGAGTCCCCAGCTGTGGATCCGGTGCGGACGGATCCGGACGACCTCCTCGCTGAAGTGCGGCCCCAGGCCGTGCGGGCCCACGAGCAGCTCCGCCTCGCCGCGGATCTCGACGCCCCGCACCCGCCAGGGACGGACGCTCACCACGTCGTCCACGACCAGGGCCACCTTCGGGTTCTCCCGCAGGTTGCGCCACTTCTTCGTACGGCCCATCGCGAACCCGCCGATCAGGACGGTGCCGTCCTCCTGGGGAAAGAACCCCACCGGGTTGGCCTGCGGCTGCCCGGACGGGTCGACGGTCGCCATCCGGCCGAGCCGACCCCGGTCCTCCGTGAGGTAGGTCCACTCCGTCTCGCTGAAACCCTCGAAGTTCCTCATGGGCCCAGGATCGCGCCGATCCCCGCCCGGCGGATCGGCGGCGGGACCGACGCCGCCTCCGTCTCCGGGACCAGGACCCGCGGCCTCAGCCCCAGAGCACCGCCCCCGCCCACGCCCCCACGATCAGCAGACAGGCGAACAGCTCCACGAGCACGCTCGTGCCGGCCGCCCGCATCACCGTCCGGGTCGCCGCCCTGGCCTGCCCGTGGCCGCCCAGGCGGAGCCGCTCCGCGAGGTAGATCCCGCCCACGAAGCCGGGCACCGCGCCGACCACCGGGACCAGGACGAACCCCAGGAGCGCGCCCGTCCCGGCGTACGCCACCATCCGGCGGGTGATGCCGACCCCCCGGAACCGGCGCGCCGGCAGCTGCCAGACGACCACCTGGGTGAGGAGCAGCAGACCGGTCGAGGAGGCGAGGAGGATCCAGGCGAGGTCCGTCCGCTCGTGCAGCGACCACCAGAGCATCGCCGCCCACACCAGCCACGTTCCCGGCACGCCGGGCGCCAGGACCCCGAACAGACCGAGCAGCATCACCGTCGCGACCATCAGGAGCTGCCACACACCCACGCTGCCCAGCGTGCACGACACCGTGGATTCCCGCAGGTCGCGGCGGGCGGACGGGGGACGGGCGCCCGGCTCCGGTTCGGGCCCCGGCCCCGCACGCCCCCGCCCTCACCCCCGCGCCACCCACCCCTTCTCGTACGCGTGCCAGCCCAGCTGCAGCCGGGTCGAGACGCCCGACAGCTCCATCAGCCCCTTCACCCGCCGCTGCACCGTCCGCAGCCCCAGGTCGAGCTGCTTCGCCACGCTCGCGTCCGTCATCCCGGCGAGCAGCAGGGAGAGGACCTCCAGGTCCACCGCGTCCGGGCCCGGCGCCTCGTCCTCGGTGATCTGCGCGCCCGACCCGAGACGCAGCGGCAGCGCCTCCCGCCACACCGACTCGAAGAGCCCCATCAGCGATTCGAGCAGCCCGCTCGCGTGTACCACGATCGCCGCCGGCTCCACGCCCCGCCCGGTCAGCGGCACCATCGCCAGGGACCGGTCGGCGACGACCAGCTTCGTGGGAACCCGGTCCGCGACCCGGATGCGCTCCTCGCGGCCCAGCGCCGCCGAGAGCTCCATCAGCCCCGTCGGCAGGGACAGCACCTCGCGCTCGATCACCACCCGGTAGCGCACCCCCCGCCCGGCCGCCTGCTCCTCCGCGTCGTTCTCCAGGCCGGAGACCGCGATCGGCTTGCCCGTCACCAGGGCGCAGACCTCCTCCGTCGCGCCCAGCTGGAGCTGGAGGAAGCGGTGGGTCACCGCGCTCGCCCCGGTCACCACCTCCACCAGGTCGTGCACGGCCGCCTCCGCCGCCTCCGCCCGGTACTCCTCGGCGAGCAGCGCCGCCGCCAGCTCGGCCTGCTCCAGCTCGTGACGCTGCTGGGTGAGCAGCGCGCCGAGCGCCACCCCGGGCGGGGCCGCGACCCACCGCCCGGTGCAGGCGGAGGACTGGGCGGCGAGCCCCTGCGACTCAAGGCGCCGCAGGGCCCGTTCGGTCTCCTGCTCGGGCAGGGCGAGCCGGTGGGCGAGGTCCGTGACCTCGGCCGCGCCCAGCGAGACCAGAGCGCGGTACGCCGATTCCTGGCGCTCGTCGAGTCCTATCGCTCCCAGCATGGTGCCCCACCCCTCGCCCCACCCGCGCCGGGCGACCCGTCTTCCGGGGACGCCCGCCGGAGGCTTTCGTTCCGTCGGTGACCTGGCGGAAAACGGCCACGGCGTATTCCCGCCCGGCCCATCATCCCTGTACCGCCCTCACCTCTGCCAATGTGGCGCCACCGCAGCACCAACAGCCTCCGGGAACGGGCGATTCGCTCCGCCGTGCCCGGAAAACGATGGGGAGAGTGATGCGCCCGATTTCGCGTACGGCCCTGGGGGCGGCGACCGCCGCCGTCCTGGCCGCCACCGCGGTCGTGCCGTCCGTGGCGAACACGCCGCAGGACGGAACGGCCGGCAAGCGGCCCCTGGCCGGCAGCGAGGCCTCGGCCCGCGCCGGGGCCCGGACCACCACGGTGACCCTGGTCACCGGCGACCGCGTCCTGGTCACCCGCGACGCCGCGGGCGTCCCGGCGGCCACGGCCCTCCCCGGCGAGGACGGCACCGTCCCCCTCGTCCAGACCCGCCGCTCCGGCCGGGACCTGTACGTCTACCCCGAGGCCGCCACCGCCGCGCTCGCCGCCGGACGCGTCGACGAGGAGCTCTTCAACGTCACCGGCCTGATCCGCCAGGGCTACGACGACACCGCCACCACCACCCTGCCGCTCATCGCGGTCTACGGCTCCGACGTCGCCCGCTCCGCCCCCCTCGCTCCGCGCGGAGCCCGGCGCGGCCAGGTCCTCAAGGCCGTCGACGGCGTCGCCCTCCGGGCCGAGAAGAAGACCGCCGCCACCTTCTGGGCCGAGGTGGACGCCCCGAAGGCCCGCACCGCCTCCGGCATCGAGAAGCTCTGGCTCGACCGCAAGGTCGAGGCCACCCTGGAGCGCTCCACGAAGCAGGTCCACGCCCCCGAGGCCTGGGCCGCCGGCTACGACGGCAAGGGCACCAGGGTCGCCGTCCTCGACACCGGCGCCGACACCGACCACCCCGACCTCAAGGGCCGCGTCGTCGCCTCGGAGAACTTCACCGACTCCGACACCACCGGCGACCGCCAGGGCCACGGCACCCACACGCTCTCCACCGTCGGCGGCTCCGGCGCCGCGAGCGGCGGAAAGAAGAAGGGCGTCGCGCCCGGCGCGGAACTCCTCAACGGCAAGGTCCTCGACGACTCCGGCTCCGGCGCGATCTCCTGGATCATCGCCGGCATGGAGTGGGCCGTCGCCCAGGGCGCCGACGTCGTCTCCATGAGCCTCGGCAGCCCCGTACCCACCGACTGCACCGACCCGATGAGCGTCGCCGCCGAGGAGCTCGCCGAGAACGAGGGCACCCTCTTCGTCGTCGCCGCCGGAAACACCGGCCCCTCCCTCAACACGGTCTCCTCGCCCGGCTGCGCGCCCGGCGTCCTCACCGTCGGCGCCACCGACCGCGACGACTCCACCGCGTACTTCTCCAGCCGCGGCCCGACGCTCGTCAACCACACGCTCAAGCCGGAGATCGCCGCGCCCGGCGTCGCCATATCCGCCGCCGCCGCGGGCGGCCGGGGCGTGTACGCCTACCGGTCCATGTCCGGTACGTCGATGGCCACCCCGCACGTCGCGGGCGCCGCCGCCGTCGTCAAGCAGCGCCACCCCGACTGGACCGCCCAGGAGATCAAGGCCGCGCTGGTCGCCTCCGCCGAGAGCGACCTGCCCGGCGACGTCCGCGAGGTCGGCGCCGGCCGCCTCGACGTCAAGGCCGCCGTCGACCAGAAGGTCCTCGGCGCCCCCGCCGTCCAGGGCGGCACCTTCCCCTGGCCGCAGGACAGGAGCGACCGCACCACCGTCTCCGTCCCGTACACCAACACCTCGAAGACCCCGGTCACCCTGGACCTGGCCGTCGAGCGGGTCACCGGCAACGACGGCTCCCGCGTGAGGCCGACCGTCGCCCGCCTCGGCGAGCGGACCGTCACCGTCCCGGCCGGCGCCACCGTGAAGGTCCCGCTGGAGCTCGACCCGGCCGCCCGCCTGGACCGCGCCCAGTACGGCGACGTCACCGGCCGCGTGATCGCCACCGGCAGGGGCGGCGTCCACGTCTCCACGCCGTTCTCCCTGTACGTCGAGCCCGAGACCGTCACCCTCCGCGTCAAGCTGGTCGACCGCCTCGGCCGGCCCGCCTCCGGCGCCTCCTCCCTCGACGTCATCGGCACCGACGACGCCGGCGGCGAGCGCCGCTTCAACGAGGGCGCCACCGACCAGGTCTTCCGCCTGCGCCCCGGCGGCTACTTCCTCTCCTCCTACGTCACCACGCCCGACGCGGGCGAGGGCGCGGCGCTGACCGACTCGCTCAGCTACCTCGGCCGCCCGCGGTTCGAGCTGAAGAAGGACACCACCGTCGTCCTCGACGCCCGCAAGGCCCACAAACTGTCCGTGCGGACCGACAAGGACGCCGAACTGCGCGGCGCCACCCTCGCGTTCGCCCGCTCCTGGGACGACACCTGGACGCACGCCGGCACCGCCGCCGGACCGCGCACCATCCGCGCCTACTACGCCTCGGTCGAAGGCCGCGCCGACGACGGCGACTTCGAGTTCGGCAGCTACTGGCGGGCCGCCGCCCCGCAGATCACCTCGCTGCGCACCGGCGACGGACTGGCCCTGCACCCGCTCACCGGCTCCCTCGCCTCCGACAACCTCGACGGCACCGGCTCCGCCCGCCTCGTCGACGCCGGAACCGGCACCCCCGAGGAGCTCAAGGCCGCCGGCGTCAAGGGCCGCGTCGCCCTCGTCCGCCTCCCCGACGACTCCACCCAGGCGAGCACCCTCGCCCGCGACGCCAGGGCCGCCGGAGCCGTCGCCGTCCTCGCCCACCACACGGCCCCCGGCCGCTGGTACCCCGGCGGAGGCTTCATGGGCAACGGCCTCCCCGTCCTCTCCGTCCCCTCCACCGAGGCCGCCGCGCTCCTGAGGAAGCTGGCCACCGGCCCGGTCGTCCTCGCCTGGAAGGCCACCGCGAAGAGCCCGTACGTCTACAACCTCGCGTTCCCCGAGACCGGTGCGATCCGCTCCGCCAAGGAGTACCGGGTCCGCGACGGCGCCCTCGGCCGCACGGACTCCACGTACGGCTCCACCGGCGTCGCCACCGACTTCTTCGACAGCCCCGCCGCCCACCGCCCCAACGGCACCCGCGTCTTCTTCGGCTCTCTCGAAACGGTCCCCGTACCCGGCACCCGCACCGAGTACTACTCGGCCGGCGACACCGCCTGGGAGCAGCTGATCGGCAGCAACTTCCCCTTCGGCGAGCTCATGGCCGGCGCCCGCCACGCCTACAGGGCCGGGGAGAGGCGCACCGAGCGCTGGTACGACGGCGTCCTCGCCCCCACCGCCCCGCGCGACGCCACCGGGAAGCCGGTCCTCGTCGCCGAGCGCCAGGGCAACCTCATCGGCTTCGCCGCCGCGATGTGGGGCGACTCCACCCATCACGCCGAGCCCGGCTCCTTCGGCGACATCGGCAACCTGCGCCTCCGCCGCGACGGCGAGCCCATCGGCGAGACCGGCTGGCCGTACGGCGTCTTCGAGGTCCCGGCCGAAGCCGGGAGGTACACGCTCGAACAGAACACCACGAAGATCGGCAGCAGGGTGTGGAACCGGTCCACCTCCGTCAACTCGGTGTGGGAATTCACCTCCAAGCTTGACGAGAGCGTCTATTCTCAGGGCATCCCGATTCTCTTCCCCCGGTACGACCTTCCGGAGGACGGCCTCAAGACCCTCGCCGCGACCGACGGCCAGCACATCGGCCTCACCGCTACGGGACACGCGGGCCACACCCCCGCGGCGCTCACCTCGGCCAGGCTCTCGTACTCCTACGACGGCGGCACGACCTGGACCGAAGCGCGGGTCTCCCGGCAGGGCGGCCGCTGGACCGCGACCGTGAACCACGCGGGCGCGACCGGCGAGCAGGTCACCCTGAAGACCGAACTGACGGACGCCGGGGGCAACTCCGTCACCCAGACCGTGGTCCGCGCCTACGACGTGCGCTGACCACGCCGGTCCGCCGGGCGTCCTTCCCGTGGGGGGTGGGGCCGCCCGGCGGACCACCCATTCGCCGCAACGCTTTTTCCGATGCGCCGTTTTCGGGCCCTCCGAGCGGTGGACAATAAGGGCATGACTCAGCAGGGGGACAGCTGGTGGGACAAGCTCTACGACGAGTCGGCGCCGGACACGGCCCCGACGGTCTCGGGTGACACGCTCGACGACCACTTCGCCACGGCGGCCCGCGCCACGACGGACCCGCCGGGCGGGGCGCCGACCGACGCGGCGGTCCCGGCCGCCGCGAAGAGCCCGACCGACGTGAAGAGCCCGACCCGTCCGGCGGGCCCGGACCCCCGGGCCGCGACACCGGCCCCGGTTCCGGCACCGGCTCCGGTTCCGGTTCCGGCCTCGGTTCCGGCACCGGCACCGAGGAGCACCGCTCCCGGCACGGACCCGGAACCGCCGCCCGTACCGACCGCACCACCCACGCCGACCGCACCACCCACGCCAGCCGCACCACCCGTACCACCCGCTCCCGTTCCGCCCGTTCCCGGGCGGGCCCCCTGGGAGGCCGCCGAGACCGGGCCGCGGACCTTCCCCGCCCCGCCGGTCGAAGCGCCCACCGTCCAGGTGCCGGTGCCTCCGGACCCGCCGGGACAGGACCCGGAGCCGGAGAAGGAACAGGAGCCGGAGGCGGAGCAGGCATCGGCCCCTACCGACCACGCCCCGACCGTCCAGGTCCCCGTCCCCCGCCCCCGTACCGGATTCGTCGGCAGCAGGCCGCCCACCTACGAGCCCGAGCCCACCGCCCTGCCCGTCGCCCGCCCCGGCGAACTCGCCGGCGTGGTCGCGGACACCGTCCTCGACGGCGCCCGCTACGGCACCTGCACGCTGCGCGCCGTCTCCGTGCGCGGCGACTCGGCCCGCTTCCGGGGCGAGCCCCGCCGCGACGCCCTCCTCACCGCCCGCTTCGGCCACGACGAGGCCGCGCTCGTCCTCGTCGCCGTCGCCGCCGGATCCCGGACCACCGAGGACGCCCACCTCGCCGCCGCCGACGCCTGCCGCTGGATCGCGGAGGCCGTCTGCCGCAGCCACGGCCGGCTCTCCGAGGACATCAGGTCCGGCCGCCGCGGCGACCTCAAGTCCGGACTGCACCGGCTCACCGACCGCACGTACGGCAAGCTGCGCGCCCGCGCCGCCGAGCGGGGCCTCGCCCCCGACGAGTACACCGCCTCCCTCCGCTGCCTCCTGCTCCCCGCCGACCCCGACTGCCGCACCCGGGTCTTCTTCGGCATCGGCGGCGGCGGGCTCTTCCGGCTCCGCGACGGCGTCTGGCAGGACATCGAACCGCTGCTGCCCGAGCGGGGCGCCGTCACCGGCGCCCCCGTCGTCGGCTTCGGCTCCCCGCCGCCCGCCCCGTCCGTCCCGGAGGCGACCGAGGAGGAGGACCGGCTCACCATGGACCTCGGCATCACGACCGCGCCCGGGCCGCTCGTGGAGGAGCCCGTGCCGCCGCCCGCCGAGCCGTTCCGCTTCCGCGCCTCCGTCGCCCGTCCCGGTGACACCCTGCTGCTCGCCTCGCCCGGCCTCGCCGACCCCGTGCGCGGCGAGCCCGGCCTCGCCCGTGAGCTCGCCGACCGCTGGGCCGACGCGGAGCCGCCCGGCCTCGCCGCCTTCCTCGCCGACACCCAGCTGAGGGTGACCGGTTACGCCGATGACCGTACGGGGGTGGCCGTCTGGGAGGCGTGATCCGCCGGGCCGTGTGTTGATGGGACCATGGCCAAGCAGAACGTAGCGGAGCAGTTCGTCGACATCCTCGTGCGCGCGGGCGTGAAACGCCTCTACGGAGTGGTCGGCGACAGCCTGAACCCGGTCGTCGACGCGATCCGCCGCACCAAGGGGATCGACTGGATCCACGTCCGGCACGAGGAGGTCGCCGCCTTCGCCGCGGGCGCCGAGGCCCAGATCACCGGTGGCCTCGCCGCCTGCGCGGGCTCCTGCGGGCCGGGCAACCTGCACCTCATCAACGGCCTGTACGACGCCCACCGCTCCATGGCCCCGGTCCTGGCCCTCGCCTCCCAGATCCCGTCCAGCGAGATCGGCCTCTCCTACTTCCAGGAGACCCACCCGGACCAGCTCTTCCGCGAGTGCAGCCACTACAGCGAGCTGATCTCCAGCCCGAAGCAGATGCCCCGGCTGCTCCACACGGCGATCCAGCACGCCGTCGGCCGCGGCGGCGTCAGCGTCGTCTCGCTGCCCGGCGACGTCGCTGCCGAGCCGGCCCCGGAGAAGGCCGTGGAGTCCGCGCTCGTCACCACCCGGCCCACCGTCCGCCCGGGCGACGCCGAGGTCGACGCCCTGGTCCGGATGATCGACGACGCCGACCGGGTGACGCTCTTCTGCGGCAGCGGCACCGCCGGGGCCCACGCCGAGGTCATGCGGTTCGCCGAGCGGATCAAGGCGCCGGTCGGCCACGCCCTGCGGGGCAAGGAGTGGATCCAGTACGACAACCCGTACGACGTCGGCATGAGCGGACTGCTCGGGTACGGCGCCGCCTACGAGGCCACCCACGAGTGCGACCTGCTGATCCTGCTCGGCACCGACTTCCCGTACAACGCCTTCCTGCCCGACGACGTCAAGATCGTCCAGGTGGACGTCAGGGCCGAGCACCTCGGGCGCCGCTCCCGGCTCGACCTCGCCGTCTGGGGCGACGTCCGGGAGACCCTGCGCTGCGTGATCCCCCGGGTCCGGGCCAAGAAGGACCGCCGCTTCCTCGACAAGATGCTCAAGAAGCACGCCGACGCCCTCGAAGGGGTCGTCAAGGCCTACACCCGCAAGGTCGAGAAGCACACCCCGATCCACCCCGAGTACGTCGCCTCCGTCCTCGACGAACTCGCCGACGACGACGCCGTCTTCACCGTCGACACCGGCATGTGCAACGTCTGGGCGGCCCGTTACCTCACGCCCAACGGGCGGCGCAGGATCATCGGCTCGTTCAGCCACGGCTCGATGGCGAACGCCCTCCCGCAGGCGATCGGCGCCCAGTTCACCGACCTGAACCGCCAGGTCGTCTCGCTCTCCGGCGACGGCGGCTTCTCCATGCTCATGGGCGACTTCCTCACCCTGGTCCAGTACGACCTGCCCGTGAAGGTGGTGGTGTTCGACAACTCCTCGCTCGGCATGGTCGAGCTGGAGATGATGGTCGCCGGCCTGCCCTCCTACGGGACGACGAACAAGAACCCGGACTTCGCCGCCATCGCCCGCGCCGCCGGGGCCTACGGCGTCCGCGTCGAGAAGCCCAAGCAGCTCGCGGGCGCGCTCAAGGACGCCTTCAAGCACAAGGGCCCGGCCCTGGTGGACGTCGTCACCGACCCCAACGCGCTCTCCATCCCGCCCAAGATCAAGGCGGACATGGTGACCGGCTTCGCGCTCTCCGCCAGCAAGATGGTCCTGGACGGGGGCGTGGGCAGGATGCTCCAGATGGCCCGCTCCAACCTGCGGAACGTTCCCCGGCCCTGACCCTCCGACACGACCCATGTATGCCGACGGTCCTGTGGGGCATGCATCCCCGTGAGCCTGTTCGACGCGACCACGGGTGGGGGGACATGACCGGGGAGGCACGACAGCCGACTCAGCTGCTCAGAAAGGTGGGGTGCGCGGATCTCACCGCGGTGCCGGAAGTGCGGCACGCACTGCGGGAACTGCTGCGGAAGTGGGGCGACCCGGGCGCCTCGGACGTGGCCGAGCTGCTCACCAGCGAGCTGGTGACCAACGCCCTGGTCCACACCGACCACGGGGCCGTCGTGACCGCGACGGTCGTCCCCGAGCAGTTACGGGTCGAGGTGCGCGACTTCGTCCCCGGCCTGACCGCGCCGGAGGCACCGCCCGCCGACGACCGCACGAACGGCCGGGGGCTCGTCCTCGTCCAGGCGCTGGCCGACTCCTGGGGGGTCGAGGACCGGGGGGTGGGCAAGGTGGTGTGGTTCGAACTGAACGGCGGGGCCGCCTGAGGGGGCGACCCCGCCGTTCTCTCTGCTTCCGTACTGTGCTCAGCCGAACTGCTGCTCCAGGTCCTTGAGCTTGCGCTCCAGGGAGTCGAGACGGGGCAGCGCCTGGGTGTCGTCCTCGGCGGTGAGGTCCACCGCCCGGGAGTCTCCCGTACGGGGCTCATCGCCCCTCACGGCTTGCAGGGACGGCCGGGGGCGAAGCGGCAGCTGTCCGGGATCCGCTATGGCGGGCTCCACGACGGGGGCCTGGACGGCACCCGTCGTGGAGCCCGACCCGGAGACCTGGGCGGGCGCCGTGCCCGGGGCGGCCGTGGCGTTCAGCGCCGCCATCTCGACCTGGCGGCCACCGCCGCGACCGAGCCCGAAGGACCGGTGCTGACGGTTGATCGCCTTGAGCCGGGCCCGGTCCAGCTTCACCTGGCCCCGCCTGCGGATCCGGTTCTGCTCCTTCTCCTTGCGGTCCTCGCGCACCTCGTCGACCGCCTCGTCCAGGGTCCGCACGTTCTCCAGGAGCATCAGGGACCAGGCCGCGAAGGTCTCCCGGGGCGCCCTCAGCCAGCGGACGATCCGGATCTGCGGCAGCGGACGGGGCACGAGGCCCTGCTCGCGCAGTGCGGCCCGGCGCGTCTGCTTCAGCGCCCGGTCGAAGAGGACCGCCGCCGAGAGGGACATCCCCGCGAAGAACTGCGGGGCTCCGTCGTGGCCGAGGCCCCTGGGCGCGTGCACCCAGTTGAACCAGGCCGCCGCGCCCGCGAACAGCCAGACGAGCAGGCGCGAACCGAGGGCCGCGTCGCCGTGGCTGGCCTCGCGGACGGCGAGGACCGAGCAGAACATGGCCGCGCCGTCGAGCCCGAAGGGCACGAGGTACTCCCAGCCGCCGGAGAGGCTGAGGTTCTGGCGGCCGAAGCCCACGAGGCCGTGGAAGGAGAGCGCGGCCGCGACGGCCGCACAGCAGAACAGCAGGCCGTACGAGGCGAATCCGTAGATCGCCTCCTTGCGCCTCCGGCGCTCCTCGCTGCGTTCCCAGGAGTCCTCGGCCGGGGCCTGGTCACCGGCGCGCTTCCCGCGCGCGAGCACCGCCACCGCCGTCAGGACTCCGGCGACCATCACGCCGCCCGGGAGCAGCCAGTCCAGCGATATGTCGGTCAGTCTCATGCGGTGTCCCTTGCATCGCGGTAGGGCGTTCGGTCGCCCATACTGACCGACCCCGAGCGGCGCTCACGCCGTTTCGGGGCAAGAGCACGCCAACGGGGTGCCGGTCCATGCGAATAGGGGCGATCTGGTCGAACACCCTTGCAAGGAAGGGGAGTTGCGTTCGATTGACGCCACCCTTCCGGGTGGCGTAATCGTCAGGCGGCCGCGGTCAGCCGGCGGACCCGGTCGGCGTCGCAGGTGCGCGGGCAGGTGACGCAGGTGTCCTCGGGGCGCAGCGTGTAGAAGAAGCAGCAGGTGGCCCGGTCCCGGGTGGTGAGCGGGGCGCCGTCCGGACCCTCGGCGCCGGGCAGCTCCCGGAAGCCCGCGGCCCCCGCGTACGGCTTGTGCGGCTTGGCGGTGCCCGGCATCAGGAGCTCCAGCTCCTCCGTGGCCCGCCGCTCCTCGCCGAGCAGGTTGCCGACGTACCAGAGGCCCTCGACGATCTCGTCCGTCGCCATGCCCCACAGGGCCCGGCGGCCGCGCCGCATCCGGGAGCCGAAGCCGTCGAGGACCGCCTCGAAGTGCTCGGCGAGCGAGGAGCGCACCTCGGCCCGCAGCGCCTCCTCGTCGGCGACGACCCGGGCGCCGGGCAGGTCCGCGGCGGGGTCGCCCGGCAGGCAGGCGAACTCCTCGATCCGGACCGCCATGCGGCCGAGCGTCCGCTGGAAGGCGACGTTCCGGACGGGGAGGCGGGGCACCCGGCGGTTCAGGAACCACGGGACGGTGACCAGGAGGCAGGCGGGCCAGGCGTAGCGGTGCAGCCCGAAGCTGGCGACGACGTCCGGACGGGCCTGCGCGCCGTAGTCGCGCCGCACCTGCTCGTCGTCCCAGGCCAGGAAGGCGTCCAGCTCGGCTCCGCCGGCCGCGAGTTCCTCCGCGCCGACCCAGCCCTCGCCGTACGGCAGGAGGTCGCCGGGGGCGTGTTCCTCTATGCGCAGGTACGAGAAGACCTCGGCGAGGCGGGCGTAGGAGGCCGCGACGGGCGAGGCGGAGGGGGCGGGCAACAGGGTGGGGACGGTCATGCGGACCACCGAATCGCGATCGTTGACAGGTAAGGCTTACCTTACCCGATTCGATCGGGTGTCTCACCACCAGCACACCGTTCCGGACCTGCGAGGCGTCTCTCACACCCCCGGTACCGGTCCGTTCGCCTATGGTGCACAGAGGACCCGCGCGACGCGAGCCGGGCCCGGTACGAGGCCCCAGGAGGACCCGGGTGGAGCAGGGAGCGGCGCGCGAGCGGACGACGGAGACCCCGTCCCCGGCCTCGCCCCCCGCCGACGCCGGGGACGGGGAGCCGACGGACCCGGCCGGGACCCCGGACGCGCGCTCCGCCCGCGTACCGGGCCAGGCCCGGAGCGGGGAGACGGGCGGGGGAGCGGAGCCGGCCTCCGTCGGTCCCCCGTACGCGCGCGGCGAGCACACCCACGCCGGGCCGGCCGGGCTCGTGCCCCGGACCGTGCGGCGGCACTCCGTGCGCGGGCAGGTCCTCGAAGCGCTCCGCACCGCCCTGGTCGGCGGCGAGCTCGTCCCCGGCGAGGTGTACTCCGCGCCCGCCCTCGCCGAGCGCTTCGGCGTCTCCGCCACCCCCGTCCGCGAGGCCATGCAGCGCCTGGCCGTCGAGGGCGCCGTCGAGGTCGTGCCGAACCGCGGCTTCCGCGTCACCGAGCGCACCCCCCGCGAGCTGGCCGAGCTGGCCGAGATCCGCGCGCTCATCGAGGTCCCCGTCATGCTGCGGCTCGCCCGCACCGTCCCGGCCGCCCGCTGGGCCGAGCTGCGCCCGCTGGCCGAGGCCACCGCGACGGCCGCGGCCCGGGGCGACCGCGCCCACTACGCCGAGGCCGACCGCGCCTTCCACCGGGCCGTCCTCTCCCTCGCCGGGAACCAGCAGCTCCTCGCCGTCGCCGACGACCTCCACCGCCGCTCCCAGTGGCCCCTGATCAGCGCCCCCGCCGTCAGCCACGGCGTCCTCGTCGCCGACGCCGCCGAGCACACCGCCCTGCTCGACGCCCTGATCGCCCAGGACCTGACGGTCGTCCGGACCCTGGTACGGGAGCACTTCACCGGATCGGAGTGCTGAGCGCCCGGGACGACTAAGGTCGTGTGCGTCAGCCGCTCGCACCGTGCCGTCCGTGAGGTGTCACCATGCCGTCCGCGACCCCGTCCCCGGCCTGGGACGGACGCCGGCCCGCCACCGGTACGGAACCCGGGGCCGCGGCCCTGCTCGGCTGGCTCACCGACCCCGACGCGCCCCGGCTCTGCCTCGTCACCGGCGCCCCCGGGAGCGGCAAGACGGCCCTGCTCGGCTGGCTCGCCGCGCACGGTCCGCGCGCCGGCCGGCCGCGCCGCCGTCCCGCCCGGGTGCTCGTCCCGCTGGCGGGACAGTGCGCCCTCGGCGTCACCTGGACCGTCGCCGACCGCCTCGGCGTGGTCGCCGAGACCCCCGGCGACCTCGTCGACGCCCTCGCCACCGGCGAGGCGCGGCCCACCGGCCGGGCCGTCCTCCTCCTCACGGACCTGCACGCCGCCGCCGAACCCGAGGCGCTCGCCCGGCTGGTCGCGGAACTCGCCGGGGTGGGCCGGGTCCGCCTCGTGGTCGAGGCCCGCGACGACACCCCCGCCCTCGCCGTCCTGCGCGCCGACCGCCGAGCCGCCGTCGTGGACCTGGACGGCGACCCCGGCCCCCTCGACGCGGCCGGGGAGCCCGCCGCCCGGCCGCTGCCGGACCTCTCCGACCCGGCCGCCGTCTGCGCCGCCGACCCGCTGCTCGTCACCACGGCGTACGTCACCGGCTCCGCGCCGGCCGGGGTGCCCGGCACCCTCGACGGGCCCGAACCGTCAGGCCGCCCCGGCGAGACCACCGCCGACGACCACGGCGGCCTGCGCACCGCCTGGATGCGGGCCGGGCAGTCGCTCTGCCGCGCCCAGCCCCGGGCGGAACGGGCCCTGGTGCTGCTCGCCGCGCTCGGCGACGGGGCCGACCCCCGGCTGCGCCCCGCCCTCGCCGACCTCGCGGCGGCCGCGCCCTGGCGGCTCCGCTGGGCCCGTCACCGGGGCGATCTGACCCCGCCCTGGCCGGGCCCGGTCGCCGTCCTCGGCGCGGCGGGCGGACCGCTGGAGGGCACCCTGCTCGTGGGCGACCGCACCGGCACCGTACGCCTGCTGCGCGAGGCCGACGCGAGCTCCGCCGGGCGCCTGGCGCACACCGTCCCCGGCCGGATCGCCGCCCTCGCGCCCGCGCCGGACGGCACGGTGCTGATCCTGGACGACCGGGGCCGGCTGCACGCCGTACGGGGGACGGCGCCCCGGCCCCCGTACCTGGAGCGCCTCACCGAGGCGGTCTCCGCGACCCTCGCCCGCCATCCCGGCACGGCCCTCGCGGCGATCGGCGGCTCGGTGGTGGTGGGGGACCGGCTCGGCTCCGTGCACGCCTTCGGCCTCACCGGCCTCCACCAGGCGGCCTCCCACAGCGGCCGGGTCACGGCGGTCGCGGCGGTGGAGTCCGAGACCCCCTTCGTCTGCTCCGGCGGTGCCGACGGGACCGTACGGCTCTGGACGCCGGGCCGCGACCCGCGCCCCGAGCCGCTCGCCGAACGCCGCTCGCCGGTGGTCTCGCTGCACGCCGCGGAGACTCCGCACGGCCCCCTGGTCGCCGCGGCCTGGGCCGACGGGCTCGTCGAACTCCACCGGCCGGAGGGCGGCCCGAAGCTCTCCTTCCGCCCGGGCCCCCCGGTCCGCGCCGTCGCCGTCACCGGCTCCGGGTCCCTCCTCGTCGGCACCGACGAGAGCCTGCTGTGTCTCGCGGCGAAGAGGTGACCCGGCGTCAAGAAGTCCTGCTGTCAAGGTCTTTCATGCGGCCGGGTGTGGGGTGAGCTGGGCCGACAGCCAGGTCGGCACCCCGCCGAGCAGCCGGAAGAGGCGCCGCGCCTCCGCCCGCAGCCGTCCGGCCTCCGGTTCGGTCTCCGTGGTGGCCAGGGCGGTGAGGGCCGGAGCCGTACCCACCAGATAGCCCAACTCCTCGCGGATCCGCAGCGATTCGGCGAACCCGTGCCTCGCCTCCGCCAACTCGCCGTCCCGCAGGGCCAGTCCGGCCAGATGGCGCCATGTGGAGGAGAGCAGCAGCGAGTCCCCCTGGGCGACCGCCCCCGCGTGCGCCCTGCGGTACGCGGCGCGGGCCGCCTGCGGGGAGTCGCCGAGGTTCTGGGCGACGAGGCCGCGCCGGAAGTCGAGCAGCGGCCGGCCCTCGGCGGAGGGGGCGGTCAGGGCCGCCGCCCGGCCCAGGGCCATCCTGGCCTCGTCGGCCCGGTCGCGGACCCCGAGGAGGGTGGACGCGTAGGCGAGGTAGCCGCGTTCACAGGCGGCGGCCCCGCGCTCCTCGTCGGTGCGGGCGACCGCCTCGGCCGTCCGCAGGGCCTCCTCGGCGTCGGCCCAGCCCTTCTCGGTGTAGAGGCAGCGCTCGATGAGCAGCGCGGCCCGTTCGAGCGCCGCGGCCGGTTCGGCGGCGCGCGGCGCGAGCAGCGCGGCCGCGTCCGTCCAGCAGCCCCGGGAGCGGAGACGCCACACGGCGGTCTCCACGGGAGTCTTTTTGCCGTGGGCGAGGGACGGATCCGCGCCATCCCTTGATTCGGAACCAGACATGGCGGTATCCGCCACATTGCCCTCCCCGAGCGCGCCGTCGAGCTGTTGAGTAGACCCGCATCTCAGCACGAAGCGGCATACCCGGCCAAGGGGTCGGGTGAAAGATTTCACAAAGGGACGATCGGTGTGGTGACCACCCTTCGGGGCGCCTCCGACGACCCGTCAGATCGCCGCCGGGCCCGGGATCCGGCCCCAGCGCGGCCTGTCGGCAGCCCCGGCCGACAGGGCCCCACCAGCCCGTACGCCACTCCTTCGGGCTCCTCCGAACGAGTGAATTTCCGGATGCTTTTCCGGGCCTCCGACGGGCCTCCGACGGGCTTCCGCCGAAGGCGCTCAGCTCATCCGCAGCGCCAGGAAGAAGTCGAGCTTGTCCTCCAGGCGGGACAGGTCCCGGCCGGTGAGCTGTTCGATCCGGCCCACCCGGTACCGCAGCGTGTTCACGTGCAGGTGGAGCCGGGACGCGCAGCGCGTCCAGGAGCCGTCGCAGTCCAGGAAGGCCTCCAGGGTCGGGATCAGCTCCGCCCGGTGGCGCCGGTCGTAGTCCCGCAGCGGGTCGAGCAGCCGGGCCGTGAACGCCCGGCGGACGTCGTCCGGGACGAACGGCAGCAGCAGCACGTGCGAGGCCAGCTCGTGGTGGCCGGCCGCGCAGACCCGGCCCGGCCGGGCCGCCGCGACCCGGCGGGCGTGCCGGGCCTCCTCCAGGGCCCCGCGCAGGCCCTCCGCCGAGTGCACGGCCGCGCTGACGCCCAGGGTCAGGCGCCCGTCGTCGGCGAGGCCCGCGGAGAGCGGAGCCCGTACGGCGGCGAGGAGCGCGTCCGCGTGCAGGCCGACGGCGGGGGCGCCGTCCGCGTCCTCGCTCTCCGGCGGCGGCCCGGCGGCCAGCGGCACCAGGGCGATGGCCTCGTCCCCGCTGTGCGCGACGGCGATCCGGTCGGCGGACTCGGCGCCGACGGCCGCCGGGTCCACGAGGATCTCCTCCAGGAGCGCCTGCGCGACCGGCCCGCCGTCCACCGGGGACCCCTGGCCGGCCTCCTGCTCCCACTCCACCCGGGCGACGACGACCTGCCAGTGCGGGGCCGTGCCGAGTCCGGGCAGCAGCACCGGGGCGGCCACCCGCAGCCGGGCCGCGATCTCGGCGGGCGCGGCACCCGTCTGCACCAGCTCCAGGACCTCCTGGGCGAGCCGGCGCCGCACCGTGCGGGCCGCGTCGCGCCGGTCCCGCTCGACCGCGATCAGCTGGGTCACGCCCTGGAGCAGGTCCAGCCGGGCGGCCGGCCAGTCCCCGGCGTCCGCCTCGACGGCGAGCAGCCAGTCCGAGAGGACCGTCTCGCGCACGTCCCGGACGGCGGGGGCCGCGCCCCGGCCGGTGTTGCGGATCGGGAAGAGCGAGTACGTCGTGCCGCC
Organism: Streptomyces sp. NPDC086147; assembly: GCF_040702165.1. NCBI lineage: Bacteria > Bacillati > Actinomycetota > Actinomycetes > Kitasatosporales > Streptomycetaceae > Streptomyces > Streptomyces sp. NPDC086147. Next base: position 96,825 of record NZ_JBFBJO010000018.1, read on the forward strand.
GCCGGAGACCCGGTGCGGGCCGCGCCGGCCGGTCCGGACGGCGGCCAGGTGCTCACCGGCCAGGGAGGCGGCGAGCGCGCTGTCCAGGGGCTCCCCGGCGCCCGCGATCCGGCGGCCGGTGGGGGAGAGGACCCAGGCCCGCAGGTCCAGGTCGGAGCCGAGCAGGTCGAGGACGACCTCGGGACCGCCGCCCGCCGGGCCGGAGGTCATCAGGCGCCGGTGCCGGTCCACGACGGCCGCCAGGTCCCCGGCCCGCTCGCCGGACACCTGTCGAACAACGTGCTCGGTGATCGTCGCGAACGCAACGGACTCGTTGACCGCGAAGAGCGGCAGCCGATGGCGCGAACACGCCTGTACGAGATCGTCGGGGATGTCCCCGAGCTCCGCCTCGCCCGCCGCCAGCGCCGCCACCCCGGCCGATGCCAGGATCCGGACGAAGGGCTCGGCGTCCTCGGGCTCCCGCAGCCAGGCGAGCCCGGTCAGGACCAGTTCCCCGCCGGACAGGTAACGGCTGGGGTCCTTGAGGTCCGTCGTCATCACGCCCCGGACGGTGCGGTCCAGCTCGTCGTCGCCGCCGAGCAGGCGCAGCCCCAGCGCGTCGTTCTCCAGCAGTGCGCGCAGCCGCATGATGTCGCCGCCGTCCTTCTCGTCAGTGGTCGTGGTGGTCGCGTTGTCGCATTGTCGACGGTTCGGTGGTGCCACCGTTTCCATGGGGAAACGGTGAGGTTTCCGTTCTCCGTCTTTCGTTCGAATCTACAAGACGACGGTGGACACCAGCCAACTCCTTCATGTTTTCGGTGACTGCACCCAGGAGAACGTGGCCTTGTGTACTAGGCCACACACCGCGTGAACAGCACATGAACAAGTCGAGGGCCGGCCGTCTTCCCGGGCCCATCCGCACCGCACTGATCATCCGATCACCAGAATCACTAGAAGAGAGCCACCATGGACTTCCTTCGCCCCGCCAGCTGGGAGGAGGCGCTCGCCGCCAAGGCCGAGCACCCCACGGCCGTGCCCATCGCGGGCGGTACCGACGTCATGGTCGAGATCAACTTCGACCACCGGCGCCCCGAGTACCTCCTGGACCTGAACCGTATCGAGCTGCTGAGCGAGTGGGAGGTCGGCGAGGAGAACGTCCGGCTCGGCGCCTCCGTCCCGTACACCCGGATCATGGAGGAGCTGCGGGCCGAGCTGCCCGGCCTGGCGCTCGCCTCGCACACGGTCGCCTCCCCGCAGATCCGCAACCGCGGCGGCGTCGGCGGCAACCTCGGCACCGCCTCCCCGGCCGGCGACGCCCACCCGGCCCTGCTCGCCGCGGGCGCCGAGGTCGAGGTCGAGTCCGTGCGCGGCAGCCGCTTCATCCCGATCGACGCGTTCTACACGGGCGTGAAGCGCAACGCCCTGGAGCCCGACGAGCTCATCAAGACCGTCCACATCAAGAAGGCGGACGGCCCCCAGCAGTACTCCAAGGTCGGCACCCGCAACGCGATGGTCATCGCCGTCTGCGCCTTCGGTCTCGCGCTCCACCCGGAGACCCGGACCGTGCGCACCGGCATCGGCTCCGCCGCGCCGACCCCGATCCGCGCCAAGGAGGCCGAGGCCTTCCTGAACGCGGCCCTGGAGGAGGGCGGCTTCTGGGACAGCGGAAAGATCATCACCCCGTCGATCGCGAAGCAGTTCGCCGACCTCTGCTCGGGCGCCGCGAACCCGATCGACGACGTCCGGGGCACCGCGAAGTACCGCCGCCACGCCGTCGGCATCATGGCCCGCCGCCAGCTCGGCTGGACCTGGGAGCAGTACCGCGGCACCGGCCGCACGCTTGAGGGAGCTGCATAACATGCGCGTCAATTTCACGGTCAACGGACGTCCGCAGGAGGCCGACGACGTCTGGGAGGGCGAGTCCCTCCTCTACGTCCTGCGCGAGCGGATGGGCCTTCCCGGCTCCAAGAACGCCTGCGAGCAGGGCGAGTGCGGTTCCTGCACGGTCCGCCTCGACGGCGTCCCCGTCTGTTCCTGCCTCGTCGCCGCCGGCCAGGTCGAGGGCCGCGAGGTCGTCACGGTCGAGGGCCTCGCCGAGTTCGCCAAGGAGCGCACGGAGCACGGCTCCTGCGGCACGGGCGCCTGCGGCACCCCGCTCGACGCCGCCAAGAAGTGGCAGGCCAAGCCCGGTCAGGACTCCCAGACCGGCGAGGGCGTCGAACTCTCCCCGATCCAGCAGGCGTTCATCGACGCCGGCGCCGTCCAGTGCGGCTTCTGCACCCCCGGTCTGCTGATCGCCGCCGACGAGCTCCTGGAGCGGCAGAGCGACCCGTCCGACCAGGACATCCGTGAGGCCCTCTCCGGCAACCTGTGCCGCTGCACGGGCTACGAGAAGATCCTCGACGCGGTCCGCCTCGCGGCCGCCCGTCAGGGAGAGGCGGTCTGACCATGGCGCAGAACACCCGTACCGCACCCGCCGGTACGCCCACCAACGTCACCCAGAACCACACCAAGGGCGGCATCGGCGAGTCCACGCTCCGCCCCGACGGCACCCTCAAGGTCACCGGCGAGTTCGCGTACTCCTCGGATATGTGGCACGAGGACATGCTCTGGGGCCAGACCCTCCGCTCCACCGTCGCCCACGCCGAGATCGTCTCCATCGACGTCTCCGAGGCCCTGGCGATGTCCGGCGTCTACGCCGTCCTCACCTACGACGACCTGCCGGCCGAGATGAAGAACTACGGCCTGGAGATCCAGGACACCCCCGTCCTCGCCCACGGCCGGGTGCGGCACCACGGCGAGCCGGTCGCCCTGATCGCCGCCGACCACCCGGAGACGGCCCGCCGCGCCGCCGCCAAGGTGAGGATCGAGTACAAGGAGCTGCCCCTCGTCACCGACGAGGCCTCCGCGCTCGCCCCCGACGCGCCCCTCATCCACGAGGGCCGCGACGACCACCACGCGGGACACGTCCCGCACCCCAACATCGTGCACCGCCAGCCGATCGTCCGCGGCGACGTGGCGGAGGCCCGCAAGCGGGCCGACGTGATCGTCGAGGGCGAGTACGTCTTCGGCATGCAGGACCAGGCCTTCCTCGGCCCCGAGTCCGGCCTCGCGGTACCCGCCGAGGACGGCGGCGTCGACCTGTACGTCGCCACCCAGTGGCTCCACTCCGACCTGCGCCAGATCGCGCCCGTCCTCGGCCTGCCCGAGGAGAAGGTCCGCATGACGCTCTCCGGCGTCGGCGGCGCCTTCGGCGGACGCGAGGACCTGTCGATGCAGATCCACGCCTGCCTCCTGGCGCTCCGCACCGGCAAGCCGGTCAAGATCGTCTACAACCGCTTCGAGTCCTTCTTCGGCCACGTGCACCGCCACCCGGCGAAGCTCCACTACGAGCACGGCGCCACCAGGGACGGCAAGCTCACCCACCTCAAGGCCCGGATCGTCCTCGACGGCGGCGCCTACGCCTCGGCCTCCCCGGCCGTCGTCGGCAACGCCTCCTCGCTCGGCGCCGGCCCGTACGTGGTCGAGGACGTCGAGATCGAGGCGGTCGCCCTCTACACCAACAACCCGCCCTGCGGCGCGATGCGCGGCTTCGGCGCCGTCCAGGCGTGCTTCGCGTACGAGGCGCAGATGGACAAGCTCGCGGCGAAGCTGGGCATGGACCCGGTCGAGTTCCGGCAGATCAACGCCATGGAACAGGGCACGCTCATGCCCACCGGACAGGTCGTCGACTCGCCCGCCCCGGTCGCCGAGCTGCTCCGCCGGGTCAAGGCCCGCCCGCTGCCGCCCGAGCGCCAGTGGGAGTCGGCCGGCGAGGGCGCGGACGTCCGCGCGCTGCCCGGCGGCCTCTCCAACACCACGCACGGCGAGGGCGTCGTCCGCGGCGTCGGCTACGCCGTCGGCATCAAGAACGTCGGCTTCTCCGAGGGCTTCGACGACTACTCGACCGCCCGCGTGGTCCTCCAGGTCATCAACGGCGAGCCCGTCGCCATGGTCCACACGGCCATGGCGGAGGTCGGCCAGGGCGGCGTCACCGTGCACGCCCAGATCGCCCGCACCGAGCTCGGCGTCACGCAGGTCACCATCCACCCGGCCGACACCCAGGTCGGCTCCGCCGGTTCCACGTCCGCCTCCCGGCAGACGTACATGACCGGCGGCGCGGTGAAGAACACCTGCGAGGCCGTCCGCGAGAAGGTCCTGGAGATCGGCCGCCGCAAGAACGGCTCCTACCACCCCGCCTGGGCGACCGCCGAACTCCTCCTGGAGGGCGGCAAGGTCGTCACCGACGGCGGCGAGGTCCTCGCGACCCTCGCCGACGTCCTGGAGGGCGAGGACCCGGTCGACCTGGAGCTGGAGTTCCGGCACCGCCCGACCGTCCCCTTCGACCTGGTCACCGGCCAGGGCGACGGCCACGTCCAGTACACCTTCGCCGCGCACCGCGCGGTGGTCGAGGTGGACACCGAGCTCGGTCTCGTCAAGGTCGTCGAGCTCGCCACCGCCCAGGACGTGGGCAAGGCGCTCAACATGCTCTCCGTCGTCGGCCAGATCCAGGGTGGCACCACCCAGGGCCTGGGCGTCGCAGTGATGGAAGAGATCATCGTGGACCCGAAGACCGCGAAGGTGCGCAACCCCTCCTTCACGGACTACCTGATCCCGACGATCCTCGACACGCCGACCATCCCGGTCGACGTGCTCGAACTCGCCGACCCCAACGCGCCGTACGGCCTGCGGGGACTCGGCGAGGCCCCGACCCTGTCGTCCACCCCGGCCGTCCTCGCGGCGATCCGGAACGCCACGGGCCTGGAGCTCAACAAGACGCCGGTCCGCCCCGAGGCGCTCACCGGCACCCTGTAGGACCCTCCGGGCGGTACGGCCCATCCCGGGAACGTCACCCTTCCCCGCCCGTACCGCCCGGAGCCCCCCACGCACCACCCCCGTTCGTCTCGGGCCGTCCCCCGGGTCGTGCAGCCACGCAGCATCCCAAATCCCGCGGCTTCAGCCGGACCAGAACCCTTCGAAGTCCGACGCGGGTGCCCCTTTGAACCTTGGGAGTAGGCCCCATGACCCAGTCGTCAGTGGAGCCCAAGACCAGCGCCGAGGACGCGGGCTCCGGCTCGCGCACCCCCGCCGGCAGGTCTTGGCTCGACCGGTACTTTCACATCTCGGAGAGAGGATCCACCGTCGCGACGGAGGTCCGCGGCGGCGTCACCACCTTCATGGCGATGGCGTACATCCTCCTGCTCAACCCCCTGATCCTCGGCGGCAAGGACGTCGACGGCAATCTGCTCAGCCAGCCGGCGCTCATCACGGCCACCGCCCTCGCCGCGGCCGCGACGACCCTCCTGATGGGCTTCTGGGGCAAGGTCCCGCTCGCCCTCGCCGCCGGTCTGAGCGTCTCCGGCGTGATGGCCTCGCAGGTCGTCCCCGTCATGACCTGGCCGCAGGCCATGGGCATGTCCGTGGCGTACGGCGCGGTGATCTGTCTCCTGGTGGTCACCGGCCTCCGCGAGATGATCATGAACGCGATCCCGCTCGCCCTGAAGCACGCCATCACCATCGGCATCGGCCTCTTCATCGCGATCATCGGCTTCGTGAAGGCCGGCTTCGTCCACGAGAACCCCGCCCCGGGCGGCGGCCCCGTCTCCCTCGGCCCGGCCGGCGAGCTCCAGGGCTGGCCCGTCCTGATCTTCGCCTTCACCCTGCTCCTGATCTTCGCCCTCCAGGCCCGCAACATCCCCGGCGCCATCCTCATCGGCATCGTCGTCGGCACGGTCGTCGCGGTCGTCCTCAACGCGGTCGCCGACATACCCGCCAAGGCCTGGTTCTCCGGCCCGCCGGAGCTGGACGGCAGCGCGGTCTCCGCCCCGGACTTCTCCCTCATCGGGGACGTGTCCTTCAGCGGCTGGGGCGACGTCGGCTACATCACGATCACCATGATCGTCTTCACCCTGGTGCTGGCCGGCTTCTTCGACGCCATGGCGACCATCCTGGGCGTCGGCACCGAGGCCAAGCTCGCCGACGACAAGGGCCGCATGCCCGGCCTCTCCAAGGCCCTCTTCATCGACGGGGCCGGCGGCATCATCGGCGGCGGCGCCGGCGCCTCGGGCCAGACGGTCTTCGTCGAGTCCGCCACCGGCGTCGGCGAGGGCGCCCGCACCGGCCTGGCCTCCGTGGTCACCGGCGGCTTCTTCGCCCTCTGCCTCTTCTTCACCCCGCTCACCGCGATCGTCCCCCAGGAGGTCGCCGCCGCGGCCCTGGTCGTCATCGGCTCGATGATGATGCAGAACGCCAAGCACGTGGACTGGAGCGACCGCTCCGTGGCGATCCCGGTCTTCCTCACCGTGGTCCTGATGCCGTTCACGTACACCATCACCACGGGTGTCGCCGCCGGTGTCATCTCCTACGCGGTGATCAAGACCGCCCAGGGGAAGGCGCGGGAGGTCGGGGCCTTCATGTGGGGCCTGACCGCGATCTTCATCGTGTACTTCGCCATCCACCCGATCGAGAGCTGGCTCGGCGTCGGCTGACGCCCCACCGCCCTCCCGCACCCCCAAGGAGAACCGAGATGCTGGACATCGCCGAAGAGCTGCACCGGTGGGTCGAGCAGGGACGCGCCTTCGCCGTCGCCACCGTGGTGGCGGTCGGCGGCAGCGCGCCCCGGCAGCCGGGCGCCGCACTCGCCGTCGACAGCGAGGGCACGGCGATCGGATCGGTCTCCGGGGGGTGTGTGGAGGGCGCGGTCTACGACCTGTGCGTCCAGGCCCTCGACGACGGCCGGACCGTCGTCGAGCGCTTCGGCTACAGCGACGAGGACGCCTTCGCCGTCGGCCTGACCTGCGGCGGGATCATCGACATCCTCGTCACTCCGGTCCGCGGCGGGGTCCTCCCCGCCGCGCTCGCCGCCGCCGTCGAGGGCGAGGCGGCGGCCCTCGCCCGGATCGTCTCCGGCCCCGACGACCTGCTCGGCAAGTCCCTCCTGGTCCGCCCCGACGGCTCGTACGAGGGGAAGTTCGGCGGTCACCCCGAGCTGGACCGCACCGCGGCCGGCGAGGCCCGCGCGATGCTTGACGCGGGCCGCACCGGCACCGTGGAGATCGGCGAGGACGGCAGCCGCTGCGGACAGCCCCTGACCCTCCTGGTCGAGTCCTCCGTCCCCGCCCCCCGCATGATCGTCTTCGGGGCCATCGACTTCGCCGCCGCGCTCGTCCGGGTCGGCAAGTTCCTCGGCTACCACGTCACCGTCTGCGACGCCCGGCCCGTCTTCGCGACCCCGGCCCGCTTCCCCGAGGCCGACGAGATCGTCGTCGAATGGCCGCACCGCTACCTGGAGTCCACCGAGGTGGACGGCCGGACCGTGCTCTGCGTCCTCACCCACGACGCCAAGTTCGACGTCCCCCTGCTCCGGGTCGCCCTGCGGCTCCCCGTCGCCTACGTCGGCGCGATGGGCTCCCGCCGCACCCACGAGGACCGCAACGAGCGGCTGCGCGGGGTCGGCGTCACCGAACTCGAACTCGCCCGCCTGCGCTCCCCGATCGGCCTCGACCTCGGCGCCCGCACGCCGGAGGAGACCGCCCTCTCGATCGGCGCCGAGATCGTCGCCCACCGCCGGGGCGGCACGGGGGCCTCCCTCACCGGCGCCCACACCCCGATCCACCACGACGGCCCCCGGGGGCCGGTGGGCCGGATAGGGTCCGTGGCCTGAGGTCCGTGGCTCGGGGAGACGCCCCCGCCGTCAGGCCGGATCCACCGGAAGCGTCTCCCACGGGGGAGGCGCGAGCTGGTCCGTCCAGGCGGCCAGGGCCTCGCCGTCCACGCAGACGATCCCGCAGGTGTCGGCGTACTCGGCGGCCGGCGCGGTGAGGGAGCTGGTGGTCACGAGCACGGCCACATCGGCCTCGTGGACCGTGAAGCAGGTGCCGCCGAACCGCTGGAGGTCCTGGGAACCCACCCGGTGGTCCTCCGCGTACTGCTTGCACTGGAGCACCACCCGGCGCCCGTCCGCGGTCGTCGCGATCACGTCGGCGCCCAGGTCGCCCGCGCCGCCGACCACCTCCACGGGGGTGCAGCCGTCCCGGGCACAGAGCGCGGCGACCGTGTGCTCGAAGCCGTCGGGGTCCACCGCCATGTGATCCAGCGCCGTGTGATCCAGAGTCGTGTGGTCCACCATCGTGTGGTCCAGCACCGTGTGATCCAGCGCCTCCGGGACGGCGCCGGGCACGTCCGGGACCGGCGCGGCGACGGCCGTACGGAAGGCCGCACGCCGCCCGGCGGACGCCGCGCCCCTCCTGATCAGCGCGAACCCGACGGCCAGCGCCCCGAGGGCGGCGAACGCCACCAGGAGGGCGGAAGACACCCCCGAGCCGCGGTCCCCGGCCGCCTCGGCCGTCTTGAAGAAGAGCGCCAGACCGCCCACGCACGTCCCCGCGAGCCCGATCGCGAGCACCAGGTCGCGACCGATCGCCACGGGGCCGCGCCGGAGCGCGCCCCTGTCCTGCCCGACGGATCCCATCAGGGCCCCTCCCTCCCTCGCGTACGACTCCTCGCGTACGACCCCACTTGTACGGCCCCACCTGTACGACCCCGCCCGTGCGACCCCTCGCGCACGGCCCCGCACGCGCCGCGCCCCCGACCCCCGTGAGGGGCCGGGGGCCGCGGCATGTGCCGACCCGGAGGGTCAGCGCTTGAAGGCGTCCTTCGTCTTCTCCTTGGCCTCCCGGGCGTCGCCCTTGGCGCGCTCGGCGCGGCCCTCGCCGGCCATCCGCTCGTCGCCGAGCGCCCGGCCCGTGTTCTCCTTGACGGCGCCCTTGACCTGCTCGCCCTTGGCCTTCATCTTCTCGTTGCCCGACATGTCGGCTCCTCTCCGAGAACCTGGAAAACCCTTGCCTTGGTGAAATGCCGCATAACCGCGAACCGGCCCCCGAAACGGGGCCGGGGCTTCCGGACCGCGATAATCGAGGCGGCCACGCGTGCGCGCGGCCCGACCATCCCGAGGACGAAGGACCGACGATGCTGAAAGAGGGCCGGCGCGTGCGGCTCACGGTGGACCTCAGGCTGGCCGGAGAGGTCGTCCCGGCCGGCGGACCCCCGGCGGAGAGCGGCGCCGGGGCGGGGTTCCTGGCCCTGGCGGCGGGCGCCGAGGGCACGGTCGAGCGGGTGGACGAGGACCGTCCGCAGGGTCCGGAGGTGCGCGAGTACGAGCGGCTCAAGTCCCTCCTGGACGACTTCGGCCACCAGATGCCCCCGGCCAGCAGGCAGCAGCTCGAAGAGCGGGTCGATGCCCTGGAGCCCGCCTGGACCGCCTACCTGGAGCGGAAGCTCCGCACGACCGTCCGCGTCCGCTTCGACAACGGCTTCGTCCTCGACGACGCGCCCGGGGACCTCTTCGCCCCCGTCTGACCGGGGCGCCCGGTCAGCGGGCGGATTCCTCGATGCCGGTCGAGAGGGCCACGTGACGCCATCGGTCGAGTTCGCGCCGCACCAGGTCCAGCTTCGCCTCGACGCGTTCGACCGCGTCCGCGCCCAACTGCAGCCGCAGCGGGGGCTCGGTGGCCTCGGTGACGTCGACGACGGCCCTGGCCGCCTTCACCGGATCGCCCGGCTGGCGGCCGTCGTTCCGGGCCAGCGCCTCGCGCACCGGCCCCGCGCCGACGGCGTAGTCCTCGATGGAGGCCGGTTCGACCCGGATGCTGGAGGCGCTGAGGAAGTCGGTGCGGAATCCGCCCGGTTCCACGATCGTGACGCGCACGCCGAGCGGGGCCAGCTCGCCGTGCAGCGCTTCGGAGACGCCCTCCAGGGCGAACTTCGACGCGCCGTACAGGCCCGCCGCCGGAGCGGTGGCGAAGCCGCCCACGGAGCCGATGTTCACGACGTGTCCGGACCGCTGGGCGCGCAGCGTCGGCAGGGTCGCCCGCAAGGTGTTGAGCACGCCGAACACGTTGACGTCGAACAGCGCGCGGGCGGCCTCGTCGGAGATCTCCTCGATCGCGCCCACCAGGCCGTGACCGGCGTTGTTGACCACGACGTCGATCCGGCCGAACTCCTTCAGGCCCGCCTCCACCGCGGCCGCCAGCTGTTCCGGTTCGGTCACGTTCGCGCTCACCGCCAGCAGTCCGTCCGGCTTCTCCGGGTACGCGTGGAGCACCGCCGACGCGTCCCTCGCCGCGGCGATCACGCGATGCCCGCGGCCCAGCGCCTCCCGGGTGATCTCCGCGCCGAGCCCGCGCGAGGCACCCGTGACAAACCAAACACCCATGTTCTCCCACCGTCCGATCGTCTTGTGGCCGACGGACCGACGCTAGAACTTGGAGTGCTGTCTAGGTCAACAGGCTTGTGGCGGAAGGCCGTTCGCTGGATCCGCGCCCCGCCGCACCGGTAGGCGTCAGGCGGCCGGTTCGGCCGGAACCGCCTTCCGGACGTCCGCGAGGTACGCGGTCATGGCGTCCCGGTTGCGGGTCAACCGGTCGATCCGCTGCGCCATGCGCGCGCACTCCAGTTCCAGGAGCGCGATCGTCTCCGGCGTCGGGTTCGGGATGTCGATGCGGCCGGGCGGTCCCAGGCAGGGCAGGATCCTGCGGATCGTCTGCGTCGAGAGGCCCGCGTCGAGCAGCCCGCGCACCTGCTGGACGCGGTCCACGCAGGGCTCGGGGTAGTCCCGGTAGCCGTTGGCGCACCGGTGGGAGGCGATGAGGCCCTGCTCCTCGTAGTAGCGCAGCATCCGGCGGGAGACCCCGGTGCGTTCCGACAGCTCCCCGACGCGCACGATCCCCGCCCTCCCCGCGTTCCCGCGACGCTCTTCCGGATCCCGCTTGACCTTCACATCAATGGAAGGGTTCGACCATGCTGTCATGTCGAGCACAGACCTGACCAGAGGACCCTCCCACAGCCCCGCTCCCTCCTCCCGGCGGGCCGAAAGCCCTTCCCCGTCCGGCGGGTTGCCCCTGTCGGCGCTGCTCGCGCTTGCGACCGCCGTGTTCATCACGAGCCTCACCGAGACGCTGCCCGCCGGGCTGCTGCCCGCGATGGGCGGCGACCTGGGCGTCAGCGAGTCCGCCACCGGGCAGACGGTGACGATCTACGCCCTCGGCACCGTCCTCACCGCCATCCCGCTCTCCGCCGCGACCGCCGGATGGCGCCGCCGCCGGCTCCTGCTGACGGCCATGGGCGGGTTCGCCCTCGCCAACACCGTGACGGCGCTCTCCACCTCCTACCCGCTGACCATGGGGGCCCGGTTCGCCGCAGGGGTCGCGGCGGGCCTCGCGTGGGCGCTGCTCGCGGGCTACGCCCGGCGGATGGCTCCCGCGCACCTCCAGGGCAAGGCCATCGCGGTGGCCATGGCGGGCATCCCCGTCGCGCTCTCCCTCGGCGTGCCCGCCGGGACGTTCGTCGGCAGGGTCGTCGACTGGCGGACGGCCTTCCTCGTCATGACCGGCCTGACGCTGGTCCTCCTCGGCTGGATCCTGGCCGCCGTCCCGGACTACCCGGGACACCGCCCGGAGAAGGGCTCCTCACCGTCGATGACGGCCGCGCTCAAGGTCCCCGGCGTCGCCCCGGTCCTCGCCGTCACCCTCGTCTTCGTCCTCGCCCACACCCTCCTCTACACCTACATCGCCGCCTTCCTCGACCGGCTCGGGATGGGCGGCCGGGCCGACACCGTCCTCCTGGTCTTCGGCGCCGCCTCGCTGCTGAGCATCTGGGCCGTCGGCACCCTGATCAACCGCCGGCTCCGGGCCCTGATGATCACCGGCACACTGCTCGTCGCGGTGGCCGGCGGGATCCTGGCGCTGTTCGCGCGGTCGTCCGCGCTCGTGTACGGCGCGGTGGTGCTCTGGGGCCTGGGCTGGGGCGGCGCGCCGACCCTGCTCCAGACGGCGGCGGGCGACGCGGGCGGCGAACAGGCCGACGCCGCGCAGGCGATGCTCGTCACCCTCTGGAACGTCGCCATGGCGGGCGGCGGGGTGGTCGGCGGCCTCCTCCTCGACGCGTTCGGCACCGGGGCCCTCCCCTGGAGCGTGCTCGCCCTCCTGGTCCCCGTGGCGGCCGTGGTCGTCGCGGCCCGCACCCACGGCTTCCCCGCCCGCAGGGAAGGATCTTGACGGCTCGTCAGGCGGACGGCGCGTCCAGGGCCGCCCGTACAGCGGCCAGGACGGCCGTCTCGTCGGCGCCCGTCGCGCGGGCCCCGGCGACGTACGCGCGGGCGAGCCGGGTGAGGGCGGCGGTGTCGACGGGGGCCGCGCCGGGGCGGGCGGCGACCCTGGTGCCCGCGCCCCGCCGGGTGCGGACCAGGCCCGCCGCCTCCAGCTCCTTGTAGGCGCGGTTCACGGTGCCGGGGGCGAGCCCCAGGTCGGCGGCGAGCTGTCGGACGGTGGGGAGCCGTTCGCCCTCCGGCAGGACGCCGCCGTCGATGAGCGCCGCGAGCCGGGAGCGGATCTGCTCGTACGGCGGGACCGGGCCGGTCGTGTCCACGCGTACGGCCGGACCGGTCACGGCCCGCTCCGGGGGGAGGCCGGCGGGGCGAGGACGGTGAACAGCGACCACAGCGTCGTGCCGGCCGCGACCGCGGCGACCGGCAGCAGGAGCAGCCCCGCGGTGTGGACCAGGGGCCCCACGCAGGACAGCGAGCGCAGCGCGCCGGAGGCGAAGAGGGCGGCGCCGGCCAGCGGCGCCGAGACCAGGAGGCCCCACGCGGCCGTCACGGCACGACCGCGTTCCCTGCGCCGCCGCGCGTCGTCCGCCGTCGCCGCGGAGTCGCCCCCGGGGGCCGGGCGCCCGGTGATGCGGCGCAGGGCACAGCCGCAGGCGGCGGTGCCGGCCGCGAGGGCGGCGAGCACCGGGAGGCCGTAGAAGAGGCCGGGCCAGGGCCCCCGGGACTCGGTGAGGCCCGTGCAGGCGACGCTGAGCGTGCGGCCCGCCCTGCCCATGTCGTCCGGGGAGGCGGTGAGCGCGGCGACGGTCAGCAGCGCGAGGAGTACGGCGGCCTCGGCGGCGAGCAGGAGACCGAGGCCGGCCGGCAGGACGTCGCGGACGCGGCGCGGGACGAGGCCCGCGAGCCGCACCGCGCCCCCGGGCCCCGGCGTCAGCGCGTCGGCGGCCAGGACGCCCGCCGTGGCGCAGACGGCGAAGACCGGCAGGGCGTGCAGGACGCCGAGCCCGAGCCCGGCGTCGTGGGCGACCGTCCAGGCCGCCGCCGCGCCGGTCGCCGCGGCGCCCCACCGGACGAGCAGTTCGGCGCGGGCCGGCCGGAGCGGGGCGGGCGGGGCGGAGCCGGGCATGGGGACCCCCGTCGGAACTCTTGTGTCATGTGTCGAGTACAAGATGGCGGGCCCCGCGACTTGTGTCAAATGAATGACACAAGTCGCGGGTGGGGGCGGAATCAGTGTGCCGTCCGCTCCCGTACGGCCGTCGCCCACACCGGCTGCTCCTCGGCGGCCTCGCCCCCGGTCTCGGCCCGCCGCCCGCCGCGCGCGAAGAAGTCCGCGAGCGGCAGGATCGCCGCGCCGACCGTGACCGCGTCCGGGCCGAGTGTTCCCAGGCCGATGCCCACGCGGGCCGCCGGGTACTTCAGGGCGTACTCCCGCGCGTACCGCTCGACCGTCTCCAGGAAGCGGGTGCCGAGCTGGAGTCCGGCCCAGCCGCCGATGAGGATGCGCTCGGGCTGGAAGAGGTTGATGAGGTCGGCGAACCCCGCGCCCAGGTACTCGGCGGTCTCCTCCAGGACGGCGAGCACCGTGGGATCGGGCGGGGTCCCGGCGTCGGCGGGGTACGCGGCGGCGAGCATGGCGGTGAGGGCCGTCTCCTCGTCCGTGCCCTCCGGGGGGTGCCCGCCCGCCTCCCGCCAGCGTTCGAGCAGCGCCTCCGCGCCCGCGTACGCCTCCAGGCAGCCCAGGGCGCCGCAACGGCAGCGGCGCCCCCGCACCCGTACCTTCAGATGGCCCCATTCGACCGCCCGCCCCGGCCCCGTCGGGTCGGTGACCACGCAGGCGCCGACGCCGGAGCCGAAGAGCACGACGACGGCGCTGCGGGCGCCGCGCCCGGCGCCGAACCACATCTCGGCCTGGCCGAGGGTCTTGGCGCCGTTGTCGATCCAGTACGGCACCGAGGCCGGGAGTTCCACGTGCTCGCGCAGCAGGCGCTCCAGGGGCACGGCGTCCCAGTCGACGGTCTGGCCGTGCACGACCGCGCCGTCCTCCGGGGTCCTGGCCACGATGCCGGGCACGCCGACACCGACGCCGAGGAGCTGTTCGGCGGGCACGTCCGCGGTCCGCAGCACCTCCGCGATGCCGTCCCGGACGTGGCCGACGACGACCCCGACCTCGTACCGGTCGTGCGGATGCGGACCGCCCACGGCCAACGGGCGCTCGGCGCGGGCGAGTTCGGTGAGGGCGAGGTCGAACAGCTCGATCCTGATCCGGGTCTCGCCGACATCGACGCCGATCATGAAGCCGCTGCCGGGGGAGATCCGGAGCAGGGTACGGGGGCGCCCGCCGGCCGAGTCGACGCTGCCGGCCTCCTCGACCAGCCCCTCCGCGACGAGCTCGGCCACCACGTTGCTGATCGAGCCTGAGCTCAGTCCGGTCGCGGGGCCCAGCGAGAAGCGGCTCGTCGGCCCGTCGAAGTACAGGCGCTGGAGGACGGCGGTGCGGTTCTCGCGCCGCAGGTCACGGACGGTGCGTCCGTTCCGCTTGGTCACTGGGCCCCCTGGTGAAGTAGTCCTCGTCGAACATACCGCTGCGGGGCCGGGGAGGCGACATTATCTTTAGCTTTAAGTCATGAGGTGAAATAAGCCGGTCGGGCCCCGTCGCCTTCACTTCCCGAACGCGGGACGTGCCGGCGGGGTGCCTCCTAGGCTCCCAGGAGGGTCCGGAGGTGGGCGCAGGCGTCCGCCTCGGCCGGGTGCGTGGCGACCGGCTCGTACGCGCCCCGCTCGTACACCCCGGTCTCCCAGCCGCCCCCGCCCGGCGCCGCCCGCAGATAGGCGAAGTCGGTCGGGACGGGGGAGGGTTCGTGGACGCCCTCGATCCAGTAGTAGCCGGCGGGCACCCCGGCCTCCTGGAGGGCCCGTTCGAGGGTGCGGCGGTGGTCGGTCATGCGGGCACGCGCACGAGGTAGCCGTTGTCGAGCAGCCACTTCACATTGAGCCGCTGCCCCTCGCCCGGGTCCAGGAAGGCCGGGTCCAGCTTGATCTGGCGGCCGCCGCCCGGCTGCTCGAACCAGGGCGCGACGGAGCCCTCCCAGACCGCGAACGCCCGCGTCACCTCGTACAGGTGGTAGTCGCAGGGAAAGGCGGCGTCACGGGTGTTGAGGTTCTGCGGGGGCAGCGCCCGCTTCGCGTAGGCGTCGCCCGCGGGGGCCAGGTAGCCGCCGAACTCCGAGCCGAAGCGGTCCAGGCGCTCGCCCCTCACCAGGAGCTCGGGCGCCTTGTCGACCTCGCCGTTCACCTCGCCGAAGCCGTCGTTCGGCGGGTACTTCCAGCCGCCGGTGCCGGCCGGGCCCTCCCAGTACTTCTTGAGGAAGGCGGCGGGGGAGAGCTTGCCGGTCCGGTGGTAGCCGTCGAGCAGCGGCCCGACCGGCTTCTGCCGCTTCTTCGGCAGGTGCTCGGGCCCGAGCCGCGCGTCGCCGCGGAACTCCCCGGTGCAGGGAGCGGGCCGGTGCTTCCCGGAACTCTCGACGGGTGCGGCCTGCGCCGCGGGGGCCGCGGTGAGGGCGGCGGTGACGCCCATGGCGGCGAGTACGGCACGGATCCTGAGGACGGTACGGCTGCGCTCCACGCGGAGGTCTCCCTGGGAGGGGGTGGTCAGTGGCGCGGCACAGAGTAGTGGAGCGGGTGCGCAGGGTGAGGGACGGGTGGGGGTGGAAACCGGCCATTCGCGTGGGGGCGTCGTGGGGCGGTCCCCTGCGCCCCCGGTCCCTGCGCCTCCCGGTCCCTGCGCCTCCCGGTCCCCGCGGCCGATGGTCCCGGCGGTCGGGGGCTCGGGCCTCGCGGAGGCTCAGGCCTTCCGGAGGCCGCTGAGGAGCAGTTCGGCGAGCTGGTCGTACGCCTCCGCGTCGGCCAGGCCGGTCGCGGCGGCGACCTGGCGCCGCTGGATGCGGACCATGACCGAGGAGATGACGTCGGCGGCGAAGGTCACGTGCACCTCGCGGAAGACCCCGGCCCGCACCCCCTCCTCGATGAGCTGCTGGACCCGCCCGGCGGCCGCGCGCGTGTTGCGCTCGTACACCTCGGCGGCGGGCTCGAAGGCCGCCACGTCGTCGAAGAACTGCGGCGAGACCGGCGCCAGCTCGGCCGAGACCGCCCGCAGATAGGCGGCGAGCCGTTCGGCGGGCCCGGTGGCGGCGGCGAGGACGGCCTCGACCCGGGCCGTGGCGCGCCGGAAGAAGTGCACGACCGCCGCCCGGACCAGCTGCTCCTTGCTGCCGGCCAGGCCGTACAGGGTCCGCTTCGAGCAGTGCAGCCGGGCGGCGAGGTCGTCGAGCGTCAGGCCGGCGAAGCCCTCGCCGACGAGGAGGGCGACGAGCTCCTCGAAGAGCGCGGAGCGGCGCGCCGCTCCGCGGCCCGTCAGCTGCGGGGTGTCGGCGGCGGAGGTCTCGATCACCCGCCCAGTATTCCAGGCCGGGCCCGGAGGAGGCCGTGGCCCCGTGCACGCGGGACCGGTTCGTGCGGCACGGCTCCAGGGGTTGCGGCCGGCCGCTCCTGCGCTACTCTGACCGGTACTGGAGTACCCCCCTCAGTACCACTTTGCGCGCCGCTGGAGTCGCCATGGATGTCGACCGCCTGCTTCCCACCCCCGAAGCCGCGGACCTCATCGCCCTCACCCGGGAGATAGCCGACAAGGAGCTCTCTCCCCGGGTGGACGAGCACGAGGCCGCCGAGACCTATCCCGAAGGGCTCTTCGCGACCCTCGGCGAGGCGGGGCTCCTGGGCCTCGCGTACCCCGAGGAGTACGGCGGCGGGGGCCAGCCGTACGAGGTCTACCTCCAGGTCCTGGAGGAACTGGCCGCGCGCTGGGCGGCCGTGGCCGTCGCCACCAGCGTCCACACCCTGGCCTGCCACCCGCTGCACGCCTTCGGCACGCCGGAGCAGAAGGAGCGCTGGCTGCCCGCGATGCTGGAGGGCCGGACCATCGGCGGCTACAGCCTCTCGGAGCCGCAGGCCGGCTCCGACGCGGCCGCCCTCAGCTGCAAGGCGGAGCGGCAGGAGGACGGCAGCGGGTACCGGATCACCGGGACCAAGGCCTGGATCACCCACGGCGGCCGGGCCGACTTCTACGCCCTCTTCGCCCGTACGGCCCCCGGCAGCCGCGGCGTCTCCTGCTTCCTGGCGCCCGGCACCGCCGAGGGCCTGGGCTTCGGGGTGCCCGAGCGCAAGATGGGCCTCCAGGCCGTGCCCACCACCTCGGCGTACTGGGACGGAGCCCTCCTGGAGGAGGACCGCCTCGTCGGCAGGGAGGGCCAGGGCCTCCAGATCGCCTTCAGCGCCCTCGACAACGGCCGCCTCGGCATCGCCGCCTGCGCCACGGGCCTCGCCCAGGCCGCCCTGGACACCGCCGTCGCCTACGCCAACGAGCGCACCACCTTCGGCCGCCGGCTCGTCGACCACCAGGGCCTCGGCTTCCTGCTCGCCGACATGGCCGCCGCCGTCGACGCGGCCCGCGCCACCTACCTGGACGCGGCCCGCCGCCGCGACCTCGGCCGCCCCTTCAGCCGCCAGGCCAGCGCGGCCAAGCTCATCGCCACCGACACGGCGATGAAGGTCACGACGGACGCGGTCCAGGTCCTCGGCGGCTACGGCTACACCCGGGACTTCCCGGTGGAGCGCTACATGCGCGAGGCAAAGATCATGCAGATCTTCGAGGGCACGAACCAGATCCAGCGGCTGGTGATCAGCCGGGGGCTTGCCGTATCGGAGAAGTAGCGGGTCGGTGTCGGCGGAGAGCGTCCACCGGGTCGTGCAGGCGGGGCTCGCCCCCCGCCTCGGAGGAGGTCTTCGTGCGAGGTCTCCGGTGCGGTGGGGTGCGGGTGGTGGCGCGGGTCGGCGCGTCGAAGGCGACGTCGCCCGTCACGGCGGGCGCGAGGAGGCCGCGCAGCGCCTCGTCGATCTCGTGGATCATCAGATGTAGCCTTCGCGGAGCGCGTACGCGACGGCATGCGCCCGGTTGGTGAGCCGGAGACGGGTCATCAGCGCGTGCAGGATGTTCTTGACGGTGCGTTCGGAGTAGGCGAGCCGCTCGCTGATCTGCCGGGTGTCCAGGCCCTCGGCGAGCAGCCGCAGGACGTCCACCTCGCGCGGCGCCATCCCGAGGAGCGGCACCGCCCCGCCGGCCGTCGCGCCCGCCGCCGTCGCCCGCCGGAGCCGTCCCACCTGGTTCAGGAGCCGGCTGACCAGATCCGGCGGTAGCTCCCCCTCCCCGCGCGCCGCGCTGTGCACGGCGCTCAACAGGCGCTGCTCGGTGGCCTGGTGGCGCCAGATGATGGCGCGCACCCCGTACTCGACCACCGACAGCAGATCGGACTCGCGCAGCTCGCCCGCGACGAGCACGACCCGCCGGTCCCGGCCGTGCAGCAGCCGCCGCAGCTCGGCCGTGGTGGACTCGTCGATCCGGTCCGCGAGCATCACGGCGACGGCGGGGGCGTTCCGCTCCTCCGGGGCCTGTTCCTGCCCGCCCCGCCCGTCCTCTCCCCGCTCCGGCAGGACGTCCAGGGACGGCTGGTGCCGCAAGTGGCTGATCAGCCCGGCCCGGCTGAGCGGATCGGACGCGTGGACGGTCACCGTCACCCGCTTGGTGAGCACTTCCGCCACCTGCTCCTTCTCGCGCGTCCCGGCCGTCCGGGCGTGGTCGGGCGCCCGGTACGGAAGGCGAGGCGGCCGCGCCGGTGCCCCGGGCCGGTGTCCGGCACGCACGGTGGTCCCCCGCGGTCTGCTGGCCGTGGCCGGCGCACGCCGGCCACGATGGTCGCCACCAGCCTGCCGCGCGCTGCTCACGTCCCGCTGCCGTCGCGCTAACGCCTCCGCCGACGCCGTTACCGCAGGTGTGACGCGCGCCACTCCCCGCGAGTCGCGGTTCGGGCATGGGCGATCATGACCCGATGGACGCTCGTTTCCTCGGCACCGCCGAACTGACCGGAACCCCGTCGACGGCCGTCGTCGTCGACGTCATGCGCGCCTTCACCGTGGCCGCCTGGGCCTTCGGCCGGGGCGCGGAGAGGATCGTCCTCGCCGGATCGCTGGACGAGGCGCTGGAGTTGAAGGCCCGTCACCCGGACTGGGTGGCGCTCAAGGACGGCCCGCCGGCGCCCGGGTTCGACGCCGTCAACTCGCCCGGCCTGCTCCGCTCCGCCGACCTCGGCGGCCGGACCGTCGTGCAGAAGACCACGGCGGGCACGGTCGGCGCCCTCGCGGTGAAGGACGCGCCGCTGGTGCTCTGCGCCGGCTTCGTGGTGGCGGAGGCGACGGCCCGGCTCCTGCGGACGCGCGCCCGCGGCGACGTCACGTTCGTGGTCACCGGCGAGGACGGGCGCGCCGAGGAGGACCTGGCGTGCGCCCAGTACATCGCCGGGAGGGCCGCCGGGGCCGGGACGGACGCGGCCGGGTTCCTCCGCCGCGCCGCGGAGTCGCGCGCCGCCGCCGAGCTGAGGGAGGGCGTGCGCGAGGGCGCCCACCCCGACGACGTCGCACTCTGCCTCGAACTCGACCGGTTCCCCTTCGCCATGGCGGCGGCCGTGGAGGACTCGCTCATGGTCCTCCGCCCGTACGCCGTGCCCTCGGACTGACCGCCGCCGCCCCGCGGCCGGGGGTCCGGCCTCCGCTTCCGGGGGCGCCGCACGCGGTTCTATGGTGGGCGGCGCAGATCGCGCGGACCGCGCGGTCCTCCGCGGGCACGCGCCCGATCCGGCGGCCATCCCGGCGGCAGGGTCGCCCCCGCACGACACGAACGAGGAGTTCCATGGACATCGCAGGCTCCGCCGCTCTCGTCACCGGCGCCGCCTCCGGCCTCGGTGCCGCCACCGCCGCCGCGCTCGCCGCCCGGGGCGCCACCGTCTACGGCCTGGACCTGGACAAGTCCGTGGCCGCCGCCGGGGCCCTCCCCGAGGGCGTCCGGCTGCTCGCCGCCGACGTCACCGACGAGGAGCAGGTCCGCGCGGCCCTCGCCGAGGCCGACGCCGACGGGGCCGAGCTGCGGCTCGCCGTGAACTGCGCCGGCATCGCCCCCTCGGCCCGGATCCTGGGCCGCAAGGGCCCGCACGACCTCGACCTGTTCCGCGCCGTCGTGAACGTCAACCTGATCGGCACGTTCAACGTGATGCGGCTCGCCGCCGAGTCCATCGCCCGGCACGAGCCCGACGAGCACGGGCAGCGGGGCCTCGTCGTCAACACCGCCTCGATCGCCGCCTTCGAGGGCCAGGTCGGCCAGATCGCGTACGCCGCCTCCAAGGCGGGCGTCGCCGGCATGACCGTCACCGCCGCCCGCGACCTCGCGCAGTTCGGCATCCGGGTCGTCACCCTCGCCCCCGGCATCGTCGACACCCCGATGATGGCCGGGTTCACCGAGGACGTCCGGGCCGGTCTCGCCGCGAGCGTCACCTTCCCGCAGCGCCTCGCCCGCCCGGAGGAGTACGCCCGGCTGGTCACGATGGTCGCCGAGCACGACTACCTCAACGGCGAGACGATCCGCATGGACGGCGCGCTCCGGATGTCCGCGCGCTGAGCCTCCGTACCCTCTAAAAAGCACTGGGTGCCGGATTAGTCCGGCACCCAGTGCCGCGAGACCGTCCTTCCAATGCTAGTTTCGACGCATGGGAACAGCGTCGACGAACTCCACGAAGCCCGCGATGCGGGACTCCCTCATCGCCGCGGCCTTCCAGCTCTTCCTGGAGCGGGGCTACGAGCAGACCACCGTCGACGACATCGTGACCCTCGCGGGCGTCGGCCGGCGGTCCTTCTTCCGGTACTTCCCGTCGAAGGAGGACGTGGTCTTCCCCGACCACGAGCAGTGCCTCGACGACATGACCCGGTTCCTCGCGGCGAGCGCCGACTCCGACGACCCGATCGTCCGGGTCTGCGGCGCCGCCCGGCTCGTCATGCGGATGTACGCCGAGAACCCCACCTTCTCCGTGCAGCGCTACCGGCTCACCCGCGAGGTCGCCGGGCTCCGCACGTACGAGCTGTCGGTGGTCTGGCGGTACGAGAAGACCCTCGGCGACTACCTGCGCACCCGCTGGGCCGACCGCAGGGACGGCACCCTGCGCGCCAACGTGGTCGCGGCGGCCGTGGTCGCCGCCCACAACCACGCCCTGCGCCACTGGCTGCGCTCGGGCGGCGAGGGCGACCCGCTGGCCGCGGTGGACGAGGCCCTGGAGTTCGTGCGCACCACCTGGAGCTCCGCCCCGGCCGCGGACGCACCCGCCGAGGAGGCGGAGGACGTCGTGGTGGTCATCACCAAACGGTCCACCCCGATGTGGCGCGTGGTGCGCGAGGTGGAGTCGAGCCTCGGCGAGGGCTGAGGGGCGCCCGGACGGGGTCCGGAAGGTGCCAGGGGATCTCAGTATCTCCGATTGAGGGAACTCAGGTCTTTATTTGATGGCACTCAGTGCCATATCTTTGCTCCATGCACGGTCGAGCCGCCGAGTGCAAGGAGAAGGCATCGTGTTCCACACGGGACTGAGGAGCGGGACCGCCGTCCACGCCGAGGAGACGGCCCCCGATTCCGAGCTCTACTTCCAGCGCTGCCGCTGGTGCCACACCACCACGTTCCAGCGACTGCTCTGTCCGACCTGCGGGTCGACCGACCTCGCGCCCGAACTCAGCGGGGGCGAGGGCGTCATCTCCGTACGGCGCGGGGTCGCCGCGGCCGACGCGGACCTCTGGCCGGTGCACATGGCGGAGGGGTTCGTGGTCCGCTGCCGGGTCGACGGACCGCCGCACGCGGTGCGCCCCGGGCTCCGGGTCAAGCTCTCCTCGGGCGTCGGCGTCTCCGGTCGCCGGCCGGTCGTCCGGCTCTGCGACGAGGTCCCGCTCGACGGCTGGATGTGAGCGGGCGCTCCGTCCCACATCGTGCGAAAGGGGCGGCTGGGTGGCACAGAGTGCCACCCACCCCCCCCCGAACGGGACACCCCGGGGGGGCGGGGGCCGGGGGGAGCGGCGGCCCCAGGGGCGGGGGGGGGCGTGT
>NZ_JBFBJO010000019.1:0-109855 GCF_040702165.1 Streptomyces sp. NPDC086147
AGATCATTCCCGAACGACGCCGTCTCCGACGTGAACCGATCCCCCGTGAGCTGCATACCATCACCCGAATCACCCGCAAAACGAATGATCACCCGGTCCAGGCGGCGGACTTCTTTGTCGCGCGCCCCTGTGGTGGCAGGGGCGGTGGTTTCCACGGACATGCGTGTGTCGGCTCCCGTCGGTGCTGGTCCGCGGGTGGAGACGCAGAACGTCGGCGGACAGGCGGTCGGTGCAAGGTCATCTGCCGCCCGGAGAGTAGGCACCGCCGATAGAGAGGCGCTCGCGCGGACGTCCGGCAGGGCGAGGAATCTCCCCTTCCGGGGGATATTTTCGGCCATAAAAAACCGCTAGGTTGGTTTATTTTTGTCGGCCTCCCGAGGTTTAGGGGCCTGTTCGGCCGCCCGTCGCCCCGTCCGTCCGGGTGGCGCCGGCCGGTCCCCGCGAAGTCGATCGAGAGTCGATCGATCCTCTAGCGCGCCGCCCCACCCTGACGACGTGCCGGTTCCCCGGTCCGGGCGCGCGCGGGTTCCGCCGTCATGCGTTCCGGAGCGAGGAGCGGCGCGCGGGGCCAGGTCGGGTGGCGCGTGGCTCCGTCATGCCCCAGGAGGGGTTCCGGGGTGGCGGAAACGCATCGCGTCCACATAAAACCGTACGCGCGGTTTGTTAATCTTCCCGGGCTTGCTGCCACTGACCCGACGGGAGTCCCCCCACCATGGCAACGTTCCTCCACAGACTGGGACGCTTCGCGTTCCGAAGGCGCGGCCTGACAGTGCTGTTGTGGCTGCTGGTCTTCGTGGGCGGAGGGGTCGCGGCCTCCTCGGCCCCTCCGCCCCCGGCCGACACCTTCTCCATGCCCGGCACGGAGTCGCAGAAGGCCTTCGACCTGCTCAAGGAGAAGTTCCCGGCCGCCGGCGCCGAAGGGGCCAGCGCCCGGGTGGTGATCCGCGCGCCCGAGGGCCAGGACGTCTCCGGTCCGCGGCACAAGCCGGCCGTCTCCGGACTCCTCGCCGAGCTGAAGAAGGCCCCGGGGGTCGTCGGGGTCACCGACCCGTACCGGACCGGGGGCGTCAGCAAGGACGCCGGTACCGCGTACGCGGTCGTCTCGTACAAGGTCCCCGGTCTCCAGCTGACCGAGGAGGAGCACGCGGCGCAGGCGAAGGCGTTCGAGAACGCCCGGGCCAAGGGCCTGACCGTCGAGGCGGGCGGTGACGCCGTCAAGATCGAGACCGCGATGGGCGGTGCCGAGATCGTCGGCGTCCTCATCTCCGCCGTGGTCCTGCTGGTCACCTTCGGCTCGCTGATCGCCGCCGGCATGCCCCTGCTGACCGCCCTCATCGGCGTCGGCGTCGGCATCAGCGGCATCACCGCGCTCGGCAGCACGTTCGGCCTGTCCACGAACACCTCGACGCTGGCCATGATGATCGGCCTCGCCGTCGGCATCGACTACGCCCTGTTCATCATCTCCCGCTACCGCTCCGAGATCGCCGAGGGCCACGAGCGCCGGGAGGCCGCCGGGCGTGCCGTCGGCACCGCCGGCTCGGCGGTCGTCTTCGCGGGGCTCACCGTCATCATCGCGCTCGCCGGCCTCGCCGTGGTGAACGTGCCCGTGCTCACCAAGATGGGCCTGTCCGCGGCGGGCACCGTCGCCGTCGCCGTGCTCGTCGCGGTCACCCTCGTCCCCGCCCTGCTCGGCTTCGCGCCGGTCAAGGTGCTGCGCCGGATCGACCGCAAGGCGATCACGGGCAAGCCGCTCTCCGCCCGGCAGGAGCGGAAGGCCGCCAAGGAGGCCGCGCGGACCAAGCCCAACCTGGGCACGCGCTGGGCCGGTTACGTGCTGCGCCACCCGGTGGCCGTCCTGCTCGTCGGCGTGGTCGGCCTCGGCACGGTCGCCGTGCCCGCCGCCAGTCTGGAGCTGGGCCTGCCCGGCGAGGGCACCATGGCCACCGAGACCACCCAGCGCAAGGCGTACGACATGCTGTCGGAGTCGTTCGGCCCCGGCTTCAACGGACCGCTGATGATCACCGTGAGCGCCGAGGACGCCGCGGCCGCGGCGGGCGGCGTCGGGAAGGAGCTGGCCGAGGTCGACGGGGTCGTCTCCGTCTCGCCGCCCGTGCCCAACGCGGGGAACGACACCGCGATCCTGAACCTGGTGCCGAGCACCGGGCCCAACGACCACGCCACCGAGGAGCTGGTCCGCACGATCCGCGCCGGGCTGGGCGGCATCGAGAGCGCCACCGGCGCGAGCGAGGTCCTCGTCACCGGCCAGACCGCGGTGTTCATCGACTTCTCCAAGACGCTGGACGACGCCCTGGTGCCGTACCTCGCGCTCGTGGTCGGCCTGGCCTTCCTGCTCCTGGTGCTCGTCTTCCGGTCGGTCCTGGTGCCGCTCAAGGCCGCGCTCGGCTTCCTGCTGTCGGTCGGCGCGGCCCTCGGGGCCGTGGTCGCCGTCTTCCAGTGGGGCTGGCTCGCCGACGTGTTCGGCGTCAAGGAGGCCGGTCCGGTGATGAGCACGATGCCGATCATCATGATCGGCGTGGTGTTCGGCCTCGCGATGGACTACGAGGTGTTCCTGGTCAGCCGGATGCGCGAGGCGTACGTCCACGGGGCGGAGCCCGGCGAGGCGGTCGTCACCGGCTTCCGTCACGGCGGACGCGTGGTCGGCGCGGCCGCGATCATCATGATCAGCGTCTTCTCCGGCTTCATCACGGAGCAGAACGACCTGATCAAGATGATCGGCTTCGCCCTCGCGTCGGCCGTCCTCTTCGACGCGTTCGTGGTCCGCATGGCCATCGTCCCCGCCCTGTTCGCCCTGCTGGGCGCCTCCGCCTGGTGGCTGCCGAAGTGGCTCGACCGGGTCCTGCCGAACCTGGACGTCGAGGGCGAGGGGCTGGGCGGCCGGCCGGCCGACGGCGACCGGGCCGGGGTGCCGGGCCCCCGGCGCGAGCACGAGCCGGCGCACTGATCCGGTGCACCGGACACGGCGGAGGGCCCCGGCCCCCGCGGGCTCTCCGCCGTGTGCGCCCCAGGGCGGCTCCATAGCGTTCACCCTCAGCTCATTGCAATAAACGAGGTGCCAGTCATTGCGTTAGCTTTGAGGTCGTCGCAATGATTTCACGTCAACCACCTGCGGTTTTACCGATAATGCGCAACGAAGGTGTTGCCAGAGATGTGAACGCAACGTAGCTTTTCCAGTGTCAGAAACAACGAGGACACCGTCGGGAACGACTTCAGGAGCAGACACCATGCAGACCTTCCAGACCCCCGCAGCGATCACCGCCGTCGTCGAGATCCCGGCCGGTCACATCCGTCTCGTCGCCGCCGACCGCGCCGACACCACGGTCGAGGTCCGCCCGGCCGTCGCCTCCAAGAGCAAGGACGTGAAGGCGGCGGAGGAGACCACGGTCGCCTTCGCCGACGGTGTCCTGCGGATCGAGGCCCCCGAGGCCAAGAACAAGATCCTCGGCTCCACCGGCTCCGTCGAGGTCACCGTCCAGCTCCCGGCCGGCTCCCGCGTCGAGGCCAAGGCCGCCGCCGCGGACCTGCGGGGCACCGGCCGGCTCGGCGACGTCTCCTTCGACAGCGCCCAGGGCCCGGTCGAGCTCGACGAGGCCGCGAGCGTCCGCCTGATCCTCCAGGACGGCGACATCACCGTCGGCCGCCTGGACGGCTCCGCCGAACTCACCACCGCGCGGGGCGACCTGCGCATCGTCGAGGCCCTGGGCGGGCAGCTTGTCCTGGCCACCCAGTCCGGTTCCATCACCGTCGGCGCGGCCCCCGGGGTCTCCGCCACCCTCGACGCCGGCACCACCCACGGCCGGGTCTCCAACTCCCTCCGCAACGCCGAGGGCACCGGAGCCGGCCTCACCATCCGCGCCACCACCGCCCACGGCGACATCACCGCCCACAGCAACTGACCGCGCCCCCACTCTCCGAGGAGCACACGCCCATGTCCGACCTGGCGATCGCGGCGCACGGACTGCGCAAGTCGTACGGCGACAAGACCGTCCTCGACGGCGTCGACCTGACCGTTCCCACCGGTACCGTCTTCTCCCTGCTCGGACCGAACGGGGCCGGCAAGACAACCGTCGTGAAGATCCTGTCCACCCTGATCGGAGCCGACGGCGGCCAGGCCGCCGTCGGCGGCCACGACCTGGCCTCCGACGCGCAGAAGGTCCGCGCCGCGATCGGCGTCACGGGGCAGTTCTCCGCCGTCGACGGCCTGATCACGGGCGAGGAGAACATGCTCCTCATGGCCGACCTGCACCACCTGTCCAAGGAGGAGGGCCGCCGGGTCACCGCCGAACTCCTGGAGCGCTTCGACCTCGTGGAGGCCGCGAAGAAGCCGGCCTCCACCTACTCCGGCGGCATGAAGCGCCGCCTCGACATCGCCATGACCCTGGTCGGCGGCCCCAGGATCATCTTCCTCGACGAGCCCACCACCGGCCTCGACCCGCGCTCCCGCCACGACATGTGGCAGATCGTCCGCGAGCTCGTCGCCGGCGGCGTCACCGTCTTCCTCACCACCCAGTACCTGGAGGAGGCCGACCAGCTCGCCGACCGCATCGCCGTCCTCAACAACGGCAGGATCGCCGCCGAGGGCACCGCCGAGGAGCTCAAGCGGCTCATCCCCGGCGGGCACGTCCGGCTCCGCTTCACCGACCCCGCCGCCTACCGCAGCGCCGCCGACACGCTGCGCGAGGCGGCCCGGGAGGAGGAGTCGCTGTCCCTCCAGATCCTGAGCGACGGCAGCCAGCGCGACCTGCGCGCCATCCTCGACCGGCTGGACTCCGCCGGCATCGAGGCCGACGAGCTCACCGTCCACACCCCCGACCTCGACGACGTCTTCTTCGCCCTCACCGGCGCCGACGTCCCCGCCCAGGCGAACCAGCCGAAGGAGGCTGCCCGATGAGCTCCCTGTCCCTCGCCGTGCGCGACTCGACCACGATGCTGCGCCGCAACCTCCTGCACGCCCGGCGCTACCCGTCCCTCACGCTCAACCTGCTGCTCACGCCGATCATGCTGCTCCTGCTCTTCGTCTACATCTTCGGCGACGCGATGGGCTCGGGGCTCGGCGAGGGAGCGGGCCGCGACGCCTACATCGCGTACGTCGTCCCCGGCGTGCTGCTGATGACGATCGGCTCCACCCTGGTCGGCACCGCCGTGTCCGTCGCCACCGACATGAACGAGGGCATCATCGCCCGCTTCCGCACCATGGCCATCCACCGCGGGTCCGTGCTCTTCGGGCACGTCGCCGGCAGCGTGCTCCAGGCGATCCTCGCCGTCGTCCTGGTCGGCGCGGTCGGCGTGGCCATCGGCTTCCGGTCCACCGACGCGAGCTTCGTCGAGTGGGTCGCGGCGCTCGGCCTGCTCGCCCTGTTCGCCCTGGCGTTCACCTGGATCGCGGTCGGCATGGGCCTGGGCAGCCCGAACGCGGAGGCCGCCAGCAACAGCGCCACGCCGCTGATCCTGCTGCCGCTGATCTCCAGCGCCTTCGTGCCGATCGAGTCGATGCCGGGCTGGTTCCAGCCGATCGCCGAGTACCAGCCCTTCACCCCCGCCATCGAGACCCTCCGCGGCCTGCTCCTCGGCACCGAGATCGGCAACAGCGGCTGGATCGCCGTCGGCTGGTGCCTGGCCCTGACCGCGCTCGGCTACCGCTGGTCCAAGTCCCAGTTCGACCGCGACCCGAAGTAGTCCCCCGGCATCCGCCCCGCCCTCGACCGCCTCGCGAGCGCGTGTCGAGGGCGGAGCGCGATGCTCGGGTGGCGAGCTCCGGCACGGACGGGCTCAGACCCCCGCGGAGCGGCGAAACCGGCCGCCGGCGTCCCCATCCCCCCGGGGCACCGGCGGCCTTCGCCGTGTCCGGGCCGGGGAGGCCCGCTCCGCGCAGACGAAGGGACACCAGGATGAACAGCACGTGGTTCCGGCGCTTCACCAAGACCGTGGGCGACGGCCCCCGGCTCGTGTGCTTCCCGCACGCCGGGGGCGCCGCGACGGCGTACGCGCAGCTCGCGCGGACGCTGCCCGCCGACCTGGACGTGGTGGCCGTGCAGTACCCCGGACGCCAGGACCGGTACCGAGAGGAGCCGTTCACGGCCCTGGCCCCGCTCGTCGAGGCCGTGGCCGGGGAGCTGGCCCGGGGCGTCGCCGCCGAGCCGGACCGGCCGTACGCCCTGTTCGGGCACAGCATGGGCGCGCTCGTGGCCTTCGAGACGGCCCGGCTGCTCGCCCGCGACGGCGTCCCCGCCCCCGAGCGGCTGTTCCTGTCCGGGCGGGGCGCCCCGGAGACCCGGCCCAGCCCGTTCACCGGCACCTTCGACGACGCCGACGTCCTGGCGGAGGTGCGCCGGCTGAACGGCACCGCGCCGTCCATGCTCGACAACCCCGAGGTCCTGGAGATGGTGCTGCCGGCGCTGCGGGCCGACTACCGGGCCCTGAGCGCGTACGCCTGGGAGGGCGGCGAGCCGCTGCCCGTCCCGGTGACCGCGCTGATCGGGGACGACGACCCGATGGTGTCGGTGGCGGACGCGGAGGCCTGGCGGGCCCACACGACCGGCGCGTTCGACCTGAAGGTCTTCACCGGCGGCCACTTCTACCTCAACGACCACCTCGCCGGGGTGGCCGGGGCCGTCACCGGCGGGCTGCCCGCCCTCACGGGCCGCGCCTGACGGCCGGGAACGACGGAGGCCCGGCCGACTCTCGTCGGCCGGGCCTCCGGGCGTCTGCTAGAGGACCGCGCCCTCCTTGGTGCGCCGCCGCAGGCTCGGGCGGCTGGAGCGGGTGAGGTCGTTCCACATGTCGGAGAGGCCGATGACCGTGCGGGCCGCGAACAGCCTGCGGATCGTCACCTCCTGCTTGAGCTCCTGGCGGATCAGGCCGACGAGCCGGATCGCCCGCAGCGAGTTGCCGCCGAGGTCGAAGAAGTCCTGGTCGATGCCGACCCGGTCCAGTTCGAGGACCTCGGCGAAGGCGGCGGCGAGGATCCGCTCGGTGTCGTTGCGCGGCGCCTTGTACGTCCCGTCCTCGAAGGCGGGCTCGGGCAGCGCGGCCCGGTCGGTCCGGCCGGCCGGCGTCACCGGCAGACGGTCCAGGACCGTGAACACCGACGGCACCAGGGACTCCGGGAGCAGGCCCGCGGCGAAGCGGCGCAGCTCGTCGGCGGACACCTCGCGGCCCGCCGCCGGGACGACGTACGCGACCGGGCGCTCCGTCCCGGCGCCGTCCCGCTTCACGGCCACGACGGCCTGCGCGAGCCCGTCGTGGGCGGACAGCAGCTCCTCGGCCTCGGTCAGTTCGACGCGGACGCCGCGCACGTCGGCCCGGGTGCCGGGACGGCCCACGGGGTCGAGGCTGCCGTCGGTGTTCCACCGCACCCGGTCCCCGGTCCGGTACATGACCGCGCCGGCCGGGCCGAAGGGGCAGGGCACGAACCGTTCGGCGGTCGCCGCGGGCCGCCCGGCGTAGCCGCGCGCCACGCCGTCGCCCGCCACGTACAGCTCCCCCGGGACGCCGGCGGCGACGGGCTCCAGGCCCGGCCCGAGGACGTACAGGGCGGTGTTGTCCAGCGGGCGGCCGACCGCGCCCGCCCGTTCGGCGGGCCGGTCGGACGCGAGGCGGTGGCTCGCGGCGAACACGGCGGTCTCCGGGGACCCGTGGCCGTGGACGACCGTCAGTCCGGGGCAGGCCTCGCGGACCCGGCGCAGGGCCGCCGCCGGGACGCGGTCGCCGCCGGTGCGGACCTCGCGCAGGCCCGCGAGGGCCTCGGGGCGTTCCGCCGCGACGGCCGAGAACGGCCCGGCGGGCAGCCACACGGCGGTGATCCCGTGCGCGGCGCCCGCCGCGGCCAGGGCCTCGGCGCCGCGCACCTCCTCGGGGGCGACGACGAGGCGGCCGCCGTGCAGGAGGGTCACCCACACGTCGAGGGCGAGGGCCTCGGAGGTGACGGGCGCGTGCCAGAGCACGGTGCCGGGACCGGACTCCCGCCACCGGCGGTCCAGGGCGAAGCGGCGCAGGTTGCGGTGGGTCAGGGCGGTCAGGGCGCCCGGGGCGGAGCCGTGGGCGAGGGCGAGCAGGCCGTCCTGGTGGACGGCCGGGAGGGCGGGCCCGTCCGGGGCGCCGCCGGTGCCCTCCGTACCGTCGACGTGCTCGGTGTGTTCGGCGAGCAGGTCGGACAGGACGGCCGTGGCGAGTCCCGGGGGCGCCGACACGGCTCCGGTGCCGTCGGTGAGCAGGAGGCGGGCCGGGGCGTCGGCGGTCGTGCCGGCGACCAGGTCGGCCGGCAGGGCGGGGTCGAGCGGCAGGTACGCGCCGCCGGCCTTCGCCACCGCGAGCAGGGCGGTGACCAGGTCCGCCGAGCGGGGCAGGGCCACCGCGACGACGGTCTCGGGGCCGGTGCCGCGCCGGCGCAGGGCGCGGGCCAGGCGGTCGGCGCGCGCGTCGAGTTCGCGGTACGAGAGGACGGTGTCCCCGTCGACGACGGCGACGGCCTCGGGGGTGCGCGCGGCCTGCCGGGCGAACAGCTCCGGGACCGTGAGCTCCGGGACCTCGACGGCGGTGGCGTTCGGGGCGGTCAGGAGCTGCTCGCGCGCGGCGCCGGTCACCGTCCGGAGGGTGCCGACCGGCCGGTCGGCGTCGGCGACCGCAGCCCGCACGTACGCGATCAGGGACTCGCCGATGAAGCGCAGTTCCGCGCGGTGGTACAGGTTCGCGGGGGCGTCGAGGCGGATGAAGAGGTCGCTGTCGGGGCCGCCGTCGGTGTAGACGCCGATGGACAGCTCCTCGAAGGTGCCGGTGGTCGCGCCGGAGTAGCGGGCCGGGCTGTCGCCGAAGTGGAGCCGCTCCGCGAACTCCACGACGTTCACGACGGTGCCGAAGCTGCCCCGGCCGCTCAGGGCGGTGCCGGCGGCGCGCTGGATGTCGGAGTAGTGGCAGCCGGCGTGGTCGAAGATCTCGTACGTCTCGTCGGCGATGGCCTCGGCGACCTCGGCGAAGGTCGCGCCGAGCGGGACCTTCACGCGGACCGGGACCACGTTGACGGCGAGGCCGGGGGTCCG
Source organism: Streptomyces sp. NPDC086147 (assembly GCF_040702165.1). Taxonomy (NCBI): domain Bacteria; kingdom Bacillati; phylum Actinomycetota; class Actinomycetes; order Kitasatosporales; family Streptomycetaceae; genus Streptomyces; species Streptomyces sp. NPDC086147. The sequence continues at coordinate 9,054 of NZ_JBFBJO010000019.1, forward strand.
GGCGGCGACGCCGACGCGGTTGCCGACGGCCAGCGAGAGGAGGAACTCGGGGCGGTCGCAGGCGTGGCGGAGGTGGACCGCGGCGGCGGCGGTGACCAGCTGCGACAGCCACACGCCCATGTCCCGGGCGGTCTCGGTCCAGGCGTCGGCCTCGGCGCGCGGGACGGTCAGGGTCCGGCTCACCATGCCGATGGTGCCGGCCACCTCGGACCAGCGGTCGGCGTCGCCCAGCGGTTCGGCGAGCGCGGTGCGCAGGGGTTCGGGGAGGTCGAGGCGCGGGACCTGGGCGGGCGGCGGGGCGTCGGCGAGGTAGTCGCGCCAGAAGGCGGAGTCCTCGGTGAACCTCTCGGAGGCGAGGTAGTCGACGGCCTCGGCGGCGAAGGACCCGGCGTCCCACGGGTGCGCCGGTTCCGGGACCGGCTCGCCGCGGACCAGGGCCGTGTAGACCTCGGCGAGGCGCCGCGAGAGCAGCCCGCCGGCTCCGAAGCCGTCCGAGATCAGGTGGTGGTACGCGATCACCAGGAGGGAGCGGTCCGGCGCGAGGGTGACGACGCCGAGCCGGAACAGCAGGTCCCGGCCCAGGTCGAAGGGGCGGCGGACCAGGTCGGCGAGCGCGTCGCGGGCCGCCTGTCCGGGGTCGGGCTCGGCGCTCAGGTCGAGGTGGAAGGGCCGCCAGTCCCCCAGTTCGCGGGGGGTGAGGCGCAGTTCGCCGCTCTCGTCGGAGAAGGTGACGCGCAGTACCTCCGCCTCCTCCATGACGTGCAGGAACGCGGCCTCCACGGCCGACGCGTCCAGCGCGCCGGCCACGTCCCACATGGTCAGCGCATGGTTCGGCGTGTCGGCCGCCATGCGCTGCGCCCGCCACATGCCCTTGTGCGCGGAAGACGCACCGAACGAACGCATACGGATCAACCTCTCAGTGAAGAATGCTTGGTGATCGAGGACACGATGTGCCCGGCGATCCGTCGCGGGGACGGGTGCCGCAGCACGAGGTTCGCCTTCAGACCGAGGCCGGTGGAGGCCTTGAGCCGCTTGCTCAGCTCCACCGACAGCAGGGAGTCGAAACCGATCTCCTTGAACTCCTGGTCGGGGTCGACGGCGTCGGCGGACGCGTGGCCGAGGACCACGGCGACCTTCTCCAGGACGTGGGCGAGGGCCAGTTCCCCCGCCTCCTCGGCGGGCAGCAGGGAGATCCGTTCCGCCAGCGGGACGTCCGGCTCCCCGGCCGGGAGCTCCTCGGGTGCCGGTGCGACCGGGGCGGCCGGGGCGGCCGGCGCGGAGTCCAGCCAGTACCGCTGCCGCCGGAAGGCGTACGTGGGCAGGTCGACCCGGCGGCGGACGGGGAACAGGGCCGGCCAGTCGACGGTCCCGCCGTGGGTGTGGAGCTGGGCGAGGGAGCCGAGTACGGTCTCCGCCTCGCCCCGGTCGCGGCGGCCCGAGGACAGGACGAGGGCCTCCTCGTCCTCCCCGAGGACCTCCTCGGCGGTCTCCTGGACGGGGACGGCCAGGACGGGGTGGGGACTCATCTCGACGAAGACCCGGAAGCCGTCCCCGGCCAGCCGGCGCACGGAGGTCTCGAAGAGGACCTTCTCGCGCAGGTTCTCGTACCAGTAGGTCCCGTCGAGCCGCGCGGTGTCGATCGCCTCCCCGTACAGGGTCGAGTAGAAGGGCAGGTCCGAGCTCTTCGGGCGGACGTCGGCGAGGGCGTCGAGGACGCGCTCGCGGACCCGGGCCACGTGGGGGGAGTGCGAGGCGTAGTCCACGGAGATGCGGCGGGCCTGGGAGCCGTCGGCCCGCATCTTCTCGACGAACTCGTCCAGGGCGTCCGGCTCGCCGGAGACGACGACGGAGCGGGGGCCGTTGACCACGGCGACGCCCACCCGGTCGCCCCAGGGGGCGAGGCGTTCCGCCACGGTGTCCGCGGACTCCGCGACCGAGGCCATCCCGCCGTACCCGATGAGGTCGACCAGGGCCTTGCTGCGCAGCGCCACGACCTTGGCGGCGTCCCGCAGGGACAGCGCGCCGCCCACGTACGCGGCGGCGATCTCGCCCTGGCTGTGGCCGATCACCGCAGAGGGCTCCACGCCCCAGGACCGCCACAGGGCGGCCGTGGAGACCATCACCGAGAACAGGGCGGGCTGGACCACGTCCACCCGGTCGAGGCCCGGCGCCCCCTCGGCGCCGCGCACGACGTCGACCAGGTCCCAGTCGACCCACTCGGACAGGGCGGCCGCGCAGGCGTCGAGGCTGCGGGCGAAGACGGGGAAGGCCTCGTACAGCTCCCGGCCCATGCCGGCCCACTGCGATCCCTGGCCGGGGAAGACGAAGGCGGTGGCGCCGGGCTTCCCGGCGGCGCCGCGCACCACGGCGGGGGACTCGGCACCGCGGGCGAGCGCGTCCAGGCCGTCGAGCAGCGCGTCGCGGTCGCCGCCGAGGACCACCGCGCGGTGCTCGAAGTGCGTACGGCCCGAGGCCAGCGACCAGCCGACGGCGGCGGGGTCGGGGGCGGGGGCGGCACCGGCGGCCACGGCGTCGCGCAGCCGGGCGGCCTGTCCTTCCAGGGCCGCCGGGGTCTTGGCGGAGAGGAGCCACGGCACGGGCGCGCCGGTGCCGGTCTCCGGGGCGGTGTCCTCGGCGGGCTCCTGCGGCGGGGCCTCCTCCAGGACGACGTGCGCGTTGGTGCCGCTGACGCCGAAGGAGGAGACGCCCGCCCGCCGGGGTCCGCGCTCCCGGGTCCACTCGCGTCCCCGCGACAGGATTTCGACGGCGCCGGAGGACCAGTCGACGTGCCGCGAGGGCGCGTCGGCGTGCAGGGTCCCCGGCAGGTAGCGGTGGCGCAGGGCCATGACGGTCTTGATGATCCCGGCGACGCCCGCGGCGGCCTGGGCGTGGCCCATGTTCGACTTGAGCGAGCCCAGCCACAGCGGGCTGTCCGCGTCGCGGCCCTGTCCGTACGTGGCGAGCAGGGCCTGAGCCTCGATGGGGTCGCCGAGCCGGGTGCCGGTGCCGTGGGCCTCGACCAGGTCCACGTCGGCGGCGGCGACCCCCGCGTCGGCCAGGGCCTTGCGGATCACCTTCTCCTGGGCGAGGCCGTTGGGTGCGGTCAGGCCGTTGCTGGCGCCGTCCTGGTTGACGGCGGAGCCCCGGACGAGGGCGAGGACCGGGTGGCCGTTGCGGCGGGCGTCGGAGAGCCGCTCCAGGAGCAGGACGCCGACGCCCTCGGCCCAGCCGGTGCCGTCGGCGCCGTCGGCGAAGGCCTTGCACCGGCCGTCGGGCGACAGGGCGCCCTGCCGGGCGAACTCCACGAAGGCGGCGGGCGTCGACATGACCAGCGCCCCGCCGGCCAGGGCGAGGGAGCACTCCCCCGCGCGCAGCGCCCGCACGGCCAGGTGCAGGGAGACCAGGGAGGAGGAGCAGGCCGTGTCCACGGACACCGCCGGGCCGGTCAGGCCGAGTTCGTACGCCACCCGGCCGGAGGCGACGCTGAGGGAGCTGCCGTGGAGGAGGTAGCCCTCCAGGTCGCTGCGGCCCGACTCCAGGAACCGCCAGCCGTACTCGGTCGAGCTGATCCCGGCGAAGACGCCGACCTCGGAGCCCCGGACGTCGGCCGGGACGATCCCGGCCCGTTCGAAGGCCTCCCAGGAGGTCTCCAGGAGCAGCCGCTGCTGCGGGTCGGTGGCCAGCGCCTCGCGCGGGCTGATGCCGAAGAACTCGGCGTCGAAGCCGCCCGGGTCCGTCAGGAACCCGCCGTGGCGCACGTACGCGGCGCCGGTGGCGTCGGGGTCCGGGTCGTACACGTCGCGCCAGCCTCGGTCGGCGGGGAACTCCCCGACGACGTCGCGGCCCTCGCGGACGACGTCCCACAGCTCCTCGGGCGAGGAGACGCCTCCCGGGTAGCGGCAGGCCATGGAGACCACGGCGATCGGTTCGTCGCGGCCGGCCCTGAGGGCGTCGTTCTCCCTGCGGAGGCGGTCGCGCTCCTCCAGGAGCGCGCGCAGCGCCCGCTGGACCCGGTCCGCGCCCTCCGCCGGGTGGTCCGCGGAGTTGGTCATGCCGTTCACCTCTTCTCCTCCAGGGCCAGGTCGAGCAGTGCGTCGAGGCCCAGGTCCGACAGTTCCTCCACGGGGCCGGCGGGGTCCGCCGCTCCCCCGCCCGGCGCGTCCGCCGCGTCCGCCCCCGTGCCGGTCCGGGCCTCGGCGGCGCAGGCCAGGATCCGGTCGAGGAGGCCGGCGTCGCGCAGGGCGTCGAGCGGGACGGTCCGCAGGATGTCCCTGATCCCGGCGTCCGTGTCCGGGGCCGTGCCCGCGGGACTCGCCCCGGGTTCCGCCGGGCGCAGCAGCCCGGTGAGGTGGCCGCCCAGCTCGCGCGGGGTCGGGTAGCTGAAGACGAGCGTGGAGGCCAGGCGCAGGCCGGTGGCGGCGGACAGGCGGTTGCACAGCTCGACGGCGGTCAGCGAGTCGAAGCCGAGCTGGGTGAAGGCCTGGTCGGCGTCGACGGCGGCGGCGGACGGGTGTCCGAGCACCACCGCGGCCTGTTCGCGCAGCCACTCCAGGACGGCTTCCGCCGCCTCGTGCGGCGCCAGGGCGGCGAGCCCGGCGACCGGTCCGGCGGAGTTCGTTCCTCCGGCCGTGCGGTCGCGGCGGGGGCGGCCCCGGCCGACGAGCTCGCGCAGCGGCGGCGGCACCTCGTCGGCGGGCCGGCCGCGCAGGGCGGCGAGGTCGAGGCGGGCGGGGATCAGGACCGGCCTGCCGGACGCGTGCGCCGCGTCGAACAGGGCCAGGGCCTTTGCGGTCGGCATGGGGCCGACGCCCGCCCGGCGCAGCCGGGACAGGTCGGCCCGGTCCAGGTCGCCGGTCATGCCGCCGGTCTCCTCCCACCAGCCCCAGCAGAGCGAGGAGCCGGGCAGGCCCTCGGCCGCGCGCCGGTCCGCCAGGGCGTCCAGGACGGCGTTGGCGGCGGCGTAGTTCGCCTGCCCGGCGGTGCCGAGCGTGCCGGCGAGGGCGGAGAACTGGACGAAGGCCGACAGCGGGCGGTCCCGGGTCAGTTCGTGCAGGTGGAGCGCGCCGCCGGCCTTGGCGGCCAGGACGCGGTCCAGGTCCTCCGGCGTGAGCGCCTCGACGGTGCCGTCGGCGAGCACGCCCGCCGCGTGCACGACCGCCGTCAGCGGGCTGTCCGGGGGCGTCCGGGTGAGCAGTTCCGCCACGGCGGCCCGGTCGGCGACGTCGCAGGCCTCGACCCGGACGGTCGCGCCGGCCCGTTCGAGTTCGGCGACCAGCTCGGGGGCGCCGTCGGCCGACGGCCCCCGGCGGCCGGCCAGGAGCAGGCTGCGCACGCCGTGTTCGGCGACGAGGTGGCGGGCGACGGCGGAGCCCACGCCGCCGGTGCCGCCGGTGATCAGGACGGTGCCGCCGCCGAAGCCGCCGCCGACGTCGAGGACGAGCTTGCCGGTGTGCCGGCCCCGGCTCATGTCGCGGAAGACGGCGCGCGCGTCGCGGACGTCCCGTACGGACAGCGGGTTGAGCCGTACGTGCCCGTCGGCGAAGAGCCGCATGACCTCCCGGAACATGGCGCGGATCGCGTCCGGGCCCGCCTCGTAGAGGTCGAAGGCCCGGTAGGCGACCCCGGGGTGGTCGGCGGCGACCCGCCGGGGGTCGCGGACGTCGGTCTTGCCCATCTCGACGAAGCGGCCGCCGCCGGGCAGCAGCTCCAGCGAGGCGTCGACGAACTCGTGGGCGAGGGAGTTGAGCACGACGTCCACGCCCCGGCCGCCGGTGGCGTCCAGGAACTTCCGCACGAAGTCCAGGTCGCGGGAGGAGGACAGATGGGCGTCGTCCAGGCCGAGGGCGCGCAGGGCGGGCCACTTGGCCGGTCCGGCGGTGCCGTAGACCTCGGCCCCGGCGTACGCGGCGAGCTGCACGGCGGCCATGCCGACGCCGCCCGCCGCGGCGTGGACGAGGACCTTGTCCCCCTTCTCCAGCCTCGTCACGTGGAAGAGGGCGTGGTACGCGGTGAGGAAGGTGCTCGGCACGGACGCCGCCTCGGCGAAGGTCCAGCCGTCGGGGACGTGGGTGAGCAGCCGGTGGTCGGCGATCGCCGTGCGGCCGAAGGCGCCGGTGAAGATGCCGGTCACCCGGTCGCCGGGCGCGAGGCCCGTGACGTCGTCGGCGACTTCGAGGACCGTTCCGGCGCCCTCGCTGCCGAGGCCGGCGTCGATGGCGGTCCGGTCGATGAGCCCGAGGGCGAGGGTGACGTCGCGGAAGTTGAGCCCGGCGGCCCGGACGGCGATGCGGACCTGTCCGCTCTCCAGCGGGGCCTCCACCTCGGGGCAGGGGATCCAGGTCAGGTTCTCCAGGGTGCCCTTGTCCGGGATGCCGAGCCGGTGGGGGCCGCTGGGCGGCGGACCGAGCCGCCGTTCCACGGGCTCGGCCGGGACCATCCGGGGGGCCAGGAGCGTGCCGCCGCGCAGGGCGAGCTGGTCCTCGGGGAGGGCGAGCGCGTCGGCGAGGCGGGCCGGGGGCGCCTGGTCGTCGTCGGTGTCGACCAGGCGGAACCTGCCGGGGTGCTCGTTCTGCGCGGACCGGAGCAGGCCCCAGACGGAGGCGCCGGGCAGGCTGCGCGCGCCCTCGCCGGGGGCGGTGGCCTGGGCGCGGCGGGTGAGCACGACCAGGGTGGTACCGGCGAACCGCTCGGTGGCGAGGAAGCGTTGGAGGGTGGCCAGGACGTGCTGGGTCGCCGTGGCGACTTCGGTGAGGGGGGCGGTCTGTTCGGTCCGCTCTGCCTGTTCGGTCTGCTCGGTCTGCTCGGTCTGTTCCACCTGTTCGGTCTGTTCGGTGAGGAAGTCGTCGAGGCACAGGACGAGGTGTCCCGGCGTCGCCGCTCCGGCGGTCTCGAAGGCCTCGGCGGCCTCCTCCAGGGAGGCGTGGCGTACGACGGCGGGGCCGCCGGCCCCCGCGAACCGGCCGGCCAGGCCGTCGGCGGTGCCGAGCACGGCGTACGGGGCGCGGGCGGCGGTCCGCCCGGCCTCGCGGACCGGTCGCCAGGCGAGTTCGTACAGCGGGAGGTCCCGGCCGCCGCGCACCTGTTCGGCGGTGGCCGGACGGAAGGTCAGCCGGTCGATCCGGGCGACGGCGGCGCCCCGTTCGTCGGCGACGGTCACCGAGACGGCGCCCTCGCCGACCGGGGTGATCCGGACCCGGGCGGTCGGGCCGCAGGGCCGGACCAGGTGGACTCCGGACCACGAGAAGGGCATCCAGCCCCGCTCGCCGGTCACTTCGATGATCCCGCCGACCACCACCGCGTGGAGCACGGTGTCGAGCAGCGCGGGGTGCAGGCCGAAGCCCGGCCCGGCCGTGGCGGCGGCGGAGTCCTCGGGCAGCGTGGCGAGGGCGAGGAGGTCGTCCCCGTCGCGCCACACCTCGCGCAGCCCCCGGAACCCGGGGCCGTAGTCGAAGCCCCCGTCCGCCAGGGAGTCGTAGAGGCCGTCGAGCGGGAGCCGGTCGGCGCCGGCGGGCGGCCGGGCGGTGAGCGGGCGGTCCGCCGCCTCCGGGACCTCGGCGGTCAGGGTGCCCAGGACGTGCCGGGTCCAGCCGCCCGCGTCCGGGGCGTCGGGGCCGTCCGGGGCGGGGCGCGCGTAGACGTCCAGGGAGCGGCGCCCGCTCTCGTCGGCGGCGCCGGCGACGATCCGTACCTGCGTCTCGCCCCGCTCGGGCAGGATCAGGGGCGCTTCGAGGGAGAGTTCCTCGACGGTTCCGGCGCCGACGTGGGCGGCGACCGACAGGGCCAGGTCGAGGTGGGCGGTGGCGGGTACGACGGCCGCGCCGAACACGGTGTGGTCGGCGAGCCATTCGTGGGTGCGCAGGGACCACAGGTCGGTGAAGACCGTCTCGCCGGTGCCGGGGTGCTCGACGGCGGCGCCCAGCAGCGGATGCCGGGCGGCGGAGAGGCCCGCGGAGGCCACGTCCGGGGAGCCGCCCGTGCCGGCGAGCAGGTCGAGCCAGTAGCGCTGCCGCTGGAAGGCGTACGTGGGCAGGTCGACGCGGCGGCGGGGGCCGAACAGGGCCGGCCAGTCCACGGCGGCGCCGTGCGCGTGGAGTTCGGCCAGGGCGGCGGTCAGCGCCTCCGCCGGGCTCCGGTCGCGCCGGGAGGCGGACAGGACCAGCGGGCCGGTGACGTCCTGCGCGGCGAAGGACTCCTTGACGATGCCCGTGAGGGTGGCGCCGGGCCCGACTTCGAGGAAGGTGCCGACGCCGGCGGCGCGGGCGCTCTCGACGGCCGCGTGGAAGCGGACGGGCTCGCGGACGTGGTCCACCCAGTGGCCGGCCGACGCAAGCTCCCGGTGCGTGGCCTCGCGGCCCAGCAGGGTCGAGACGATTGGGATCTCCGCCTCGCCCGCGCTCAGTCCGCGGATCGCCTCCGCGAATTCGGCGAGGACCGGCTCCATGAGCGGGGAGTGGAAGGCGTGGTCGACCGGGAGGAGCTTGGCGGGCCTGCGGTCGGCGACGAGCCGGTCGCGGATCGCGTGGACCTGCTCGCGCAGGCCCGACAGGACGACCGACGCGGGTCCGTTGACCGCGGCGATGCCGACCCGGTCGTACGGGGCGGTCAGTTCGACGGCCTCGGCCTCGGTGAGGCGCACGGCGAGCATGGCGCCGGGTTCGCGGACCGTCTGCATGACGCGGCCCCGGGCGGCCACCAGGCGGGTCGCGCCGTCGAGGTCGAGGACCCCGGAGACGTGGGCGGCGGCGATCTCGCCGACGGAGTGGCCGACGAGGAGGTCCGGTCGGGGGCCGTACCGCGCGACGAGCCGGTACAGGGCGACCTGGAGAGCGAACAGCGCGGGCTGCGCGATGTCGGTGCGCTCGGGGTCGGCGGGTCCGCCGGCCAGGAGCAGCGGCTTGAGGGCGAAGGGCAGGTGGGCGTCGAAGTGGGCGCAGACCTCGTCGAGGGCCCGCGCGAAGACGGGGAACGCCTCGTACAGGGGGCCCGCGACGCCCGCCCACGGGGAGCCCTGGCCGGGGAAGAGGAAGGCGGTGCGGCCGGGTTCGCCCGCCGTGCCTCGGACGGCGGCGGGCGACTCCGCGCCCTCGGCCAGCGCGTCCAGGGCGGCGAGGAGGGTCTCCCGGTCGTGTCCGAGGACCACCGCGCGGTGGTCGAGCCGCGCCCGGCCGGTGGCCAGCGACCAGCCGATGTCGGCGGGGTCCGGGGCGCCGTCGGCGGCGGCGAACGCGCGGAGCCTCGCGGCCTGGGCGCGCAGCGCCTCGGCGGTGCGGGCCGACACGGTCCAGGGGACCGGTATGCCGGAGGTGCCCGCCGTACTCGCTGTGCCTGCTGTACGGGACGTGCCCGCAGTACCCGGCGTACTCGCCGTGCCCGGCGTGTCGGCCCCGGTGCCGTCGGGGTCCTCGGGTTCCGGAGCCGGGGGCTCCTCCAGGATCAGGTGCGCGTTGGTGCCGCTGGCGCCGAAGGAGGAGATTCCGGCGCGGCGGGGGCGGTCGGGGGCGGCGGGCCAGGGGCGGGGTTCGGTGAGGAGTTCGACCGCTCCGGCCGACCAGTCCACGTGGGTAGAGGGCCGGTCCACGTGCAGGGTCCGGGGCAGCACGCCGTGCCGCATCGCCATGATCATCTTGATGATTCCGCCGACTCCGGCGGCGGCCTGGGTGTGGCCGATGTTCGACTTCAGCGAGCCCAGCCACAGCGGGCTGTCCGCCTCCCGGTCCTGCCCGTACGTGGCGAGCAGGGCCTGCGCCTCGATGGGGTCGCCCAGGGTGGTGCCGGTGCCGTGCGCCTCGACGACGTCCACGTCGTCCGCCCGTACCTTCGCGTCGGCGAGGGCCGCGCGGATCACCCGCTGCTGCGCGGGGCCGTTGGGGGCGGTCAGGCCGTTGGAGGCGCCGTCCTGGTTGATCGCGGAGCCCCGGATCACGGCCCAGACGTCGTGGCCGTTGCGCCGGGCGTCCGAGAGGCGTTCCAGGACGAGCATGCCGACGCCCTCGGCGAAGCCGGTGCCGTCGGCGGCGTCGGCGAAGGCCTTGCAGCGGCCGTCGGCCGACAGGCCCCGGAGCCGGGACATCTCGCGCAGCACCTGGTGCGTGGCCATGACGGTGACGCCGCCGGCGAGGGCGAGCGCGGTCTCGCCCCGGCGCAGTGACTGCACGGCCTGGTGGACGGCGACGAGCGAGGAGGAGCAGGCGGTGTCGGTGGAGATCGCCGGGCCCTCCAGGCCGAGCGCGTACGCCACCCGGCCGGAGGCCACGCTCAGCAGGGAGCCGGTCTGCGCGTACCCCGAGACGGCCTCGGAGGTGAAGTGGTGGTTGCCGTAGCCGAAGTACGCGATGCCCGCGAAGACGCCGGTGGCGCTGCCGCGCAGGGTGTGCGGGTCGATCCCGGCCCGCTCCAGGGCCTCCCAGGAGGTCTCCAGGAGCAGCCGCTGCTGCGGGTCGGCGGAGAGCGCCTCGCGCGGGTTGATCCCGAAGAACTCGGCGTCGAAGTCGCCCGCGTCGTACAGGAAGCCGCCCGAGCGGGTGTAGCAGGTGTTCGGCCGGTCCGGGTCCGGGTCGTAGAGGGCGTCCAGGTCCCAGTCGCGGTCCGCCGGGAAGTCCGACACGGCGTCGGTGCCCGTCCGCACCAAGTCCCACAGGGCCTCCGGGGACGCCGCCCCGCCGGGGAACCGGCAGGCGACGCCCACCACGGCGATCGGTTCGCCGGCGGCGTCCGTCAGCTCCTTCAGGCGCTTGCGCGTCTCCAGGAGCTCGATGGAGGTCCGCTTGAGGTACGCGAGGACCTCGGCGTTGTCGTCTTTCGTCATCGCTCTCCCCTAGCCGAGCTCTTTGTCCAGGAGGGAGAGGAGCTCTCCCGCCGAGGCCGAACTGATCTGGTCGACGATTCCGGCCGGGGCCCCGGCGGTCGCCATCGAGCGGACCCGGCCCTGCAACGCGCCGAGCAGGGCGGACACGGTGTCCTTGTCGTCGTCCGCGAGTTCGCGGAAGGCGTCCTCCAGGAGCGCGCCCAGGCCCTCGATCTCCTTGACGAGGTGGGCGGCCGGGGACGGCGGCGCGGTGGCGGCGGCCGGTGCGAGGCGCTCCCCGAGGAACCGCACGAGGGCGTTCGGGTTCGGGTGGTCGAACACGAGCGTGGCGGGCAGTTTCAGGCCGGTCGCCGCCGCGAGCTTGTTGCGCAGCTCCAGCGCGGTGAGCGAGTCGATCCCGAGCTTCTTGAAGGCCGTCTCCGGGCCGATCGCCGTGGTGTCGGGGTGGCCGAGGACGAGCGCGGTCCGGGTGCGGACGGCGTCGAGCAGCAGCGCCTCGGCGGCGGCCGGCGGCAGCGCGGCCACCCGTTCCGCGAGGCCGCCGTCCGGGGCCGGCGCGCCGTCGGGGGCGCCGGGTGCGGACGGGCCGGCCAGGTCGCGCAGCAGCGGTGATCCCATGGCGCCGTCGGCCCGGAGCGCACCCGGCACGGACGGGTCGAGGCGGGTGGGCACCAGGACGGGGTCCGGTGCCGGGACGGCCGCGTCGAAGAGCGCGAGGCCCTCCCGCGAGGACAGGGGCAGGACGCCCTGGCGCCGCAGGCGGACGACGTCGGCGTCGACGAGGTCGGCGCTCATCTCGCTGCGCTCGCCCCAGAAGCCCCAGCAGAGGGCGAGGGCGGGCAGCCCGGCGGCGTGCCGGGCCCGCGCGAGGCCGTCGAGGAAGGCGTTGGCCGCCGCGTAGTTGGCCTGTCCGGCCGTGCCGAGCACACCGGCGACGGACGAGAAGAGCACGAACGCGGACAGGTCCAGGTGCCGGGTCAGCTCGTGCAGGTGCCAGGCGCCGTGCGCCTTGGGCGCGAGCACGGCGTCCACGCGGTCCTCGGTGAGGGCCTCGACGACCCCGTCGTCGAGGACGGCCGCGCAGTGGACCACGGCGGTCAGCGGGTGCTCGGCGGGCACGGCGGCGAGCAGCGCGGCGACCGCGGCGCGGTCGCCGACGTCGCAGGCCGCGATGTCGACGCGGGCCCCCGCCGCCGTCAGCTCCTCGCGGAGGGTCGCGGCGGCGGGGGCCGCCGGGCCGCGCCGGCTGGTGAGGAGCAGGCTGCGGACGCCGTGGTGCGCGACGAGGTGCCGGGCGAGCAGCGCCCCGAGGCCGGTGGTGCCGCCGGTGATGAGGACGGTGCCGGTGCCGAACGCCGGTGCGTCCGGTGTCTCCACAGCCGTTTCCGCGGTCGTTTTCGCGGTGAGGTCGGCGCGGGTCAGGCGGGGGACGGCGGCGTGTCCGGCGCGGACGCGGAGCTGGGCCTCGCCGGTGGCGGCGGCCGCCGTGACGAGGGCGAGGGAGGCGTCCCGGCCGTCGGTGTCCACGAGGACGAAACGGCCGGGGTTCTCGGTCTGGGCGGTGCGGACGAAGCCCCAGACGGCGGCGGCGGCGGGGTCGGTGCGGTCCGACGGCCCGTCGGGGCAGGCGTTCCGCGTCACGAACACCAGCCGGGAGTCGGCGAAGCGGTCGTCGGCGAGCCATTCCCGGGTCCAGCGCAGGACGCGGTGGAGGTTGCGGCCGGTGGCGGCGAGGGGGTCCGCGCCCGCGTCTGTGCCCACTGAGTCCACAGAGCCCACGGCGTCCAGGACGGCCACGACGACGGCGGGGATCTCCGCTCCGGAGGCGGCGAGTTCGGCGGGTCCCTCGGGACCGCCGGGCGTCCCGACGACGGCGTGGGGCCGGTCGTCCCCGGACGCCGGCACCGGCACCGGCACCCACGCGGTCCGGAAGAGCGAGTCCCGGTGGTCGAAGCCCAGCGCGGCCAGTTCGGCGGCGTCCACGGGCCGCAGGCCGAGCGAGGCGATCGAGCCGACGGGCGCTCCCGTCCGGTCGGCGAGGGTCACGGACACCGCGTCCTCCCCTGCGGGCGCGAGGCGCACGCGCAGCGCGGACGGCCCGGACGGCGCGGACGGCCCGGTCCGGTCCAGGCGCAGGCCCGTCCAGCGGTGCGGCAGCCGGCCCTCGGCCGGGAGGGACCCGGCCGGAGGCAGCGCGGTCGGAAGCAGCGCGGTCTGGAGCAGCGCCGGGTGGATCCGGAAGCCGCCCGAGACCCCTTCGTCGCCGGGCGGTTCCACCTCCGCGAACAGGGTGCCGTCGCGGTCCCAGAGCCGGGTGAGGCCCCGGAACAGGGGCCCGTGGGCGAATCCGAGGGCGGCGAGCCGGGCGTACGCGTCGTCGGCGGGGACCGGGGACGCGCCCGCCGGGGGCCAGGACCGGAGGTCCCCGTCCGCCGGGGCCGGGACGTCGGCGACGGCGGTGCCGACGGCGTTGCGGGTCCACCCCGCCTCGCCGTCGCCGCGCGAGTGCACGGTGATCCTCCGTCCGGCGTCGAGGACGACCCGTATCTCGCGCTCGGCCGTCCGGGAGAGGACCAGCGGGGTCTCCAGGGCGAGTTCCCCGACGCCCCCGCAGCCCGCCTTCTCCGCCGCCCAGGCGGCGAGTTCGGCCAGGACCGCGGCCGGCACCAGGGCGGCGCCGTGGACCACGTGCTCGGCGAGCCACGGGTGGCGCTCCGGCGAGAGGCGTCCGCCGGCCACGACCCCCCGGTGTCCGCCGTCCTCGGGCAGCTCGACCACGGTGTCGAGCAGCGGGTGGTCCGAGGTGCTGCGGGCGGTGGACTCGCCGGGTGCGTCGAGCCAGTAGCGCCGGCGCTGGAAGGCGTACGTGGGCAGGTCGGCCCTGGGCCCCTCGTACGCGGGCAGGGCCGCGCGCCAGGCGACCGGGAGGCCGGCGGTGAAGGCCTCGGCCGCGGACAGGAGGAAGCGGCCGGGCCCGCCCTCGTCGCGGCGCAGCGTGCCCAGGGCGGAGCCGGTGGCGCCGGGGACGGAGTCGTACAGCTCCTGGACGCTCATGGTGAGCAGGGGGTGCGGGCCGACCTCGATGACGGTGGCGTGGGGCTCGGCCTCGGCGATGCGCCGCATGGCGGTGGCGAACCGGACCGGTTCGCGCAGGTTGCGGAACCAGTGGTCGGCGTCGAGCGCGGAGGGGTCGACGGGCCCGCCGGTGACCGTGGAGTAGACCGTCACGGGCGAGGGCGCGGGGGTGATCGTGCCCAGGCCCTCCTTGAGGGGGCCCTCGAACCGGTCCATCAGGGCGGAGTGGCCGGGGACGCTCGACTTGATCATCCGGGCGCGGGCGCCCTCGGCCTCGCAGGCCGCGACCAGCGCCTCGACCGCGTCGGTCTCGCCCGAGACGGTCGTGGAGCCAGGGCCGTTGACGGCGGCGACGCCGACCCGGCCGTCCCAGCGCGGCAGCAGCTCCCGTACGCGCTCCTCGGGCAGCAGGATCGCGGCCATGCTCCCCTCGCCGGCGGCGGAGGCCAGCAGCCGGGACCGCAGGGCGACGATCCGGGCGGCGTCCTCCAGGGTGAGGACGCCCGCGACGCAGGCGGCGGCGATCTCGCCCTGGGAGTGTCCGACGACCACGTCCGGGGTGACGCCGAGGGCGCGCCAGACCTCGGCCAGCGACACCATGACGGCGAACAGCGCGGGCTGGACGACGTCGATGTCCTCCAGGTCGGCGGCGCCGGGGCCGCCGCAGACGGTCTCGACCAGCGGCCAGGACGTCCAGGGCTCCAGGGCGCGGGCGCAGGCGCGCAGCCGCTCGGCGAAGACCGGGGAGGCCGCGTAGAGTTCGCGGCCCATCGCGGTCCACTGGCCGCCCTGGCCGGGGAAGACGAAGACGGTGCGGCCCGTCGGCCGGGCGGTTCCGGAGACGGTGGCGGGGGCGCTCTCGTCGCCGGAGGCCGCGGCGGCCAGACCGGCGAGGAGGGTCGCGCGGTCGGCGCCGACGACGACCTGGCGGTGGTCGAAGAGCGACCGGGTGTCCAGGAGCGCGTGGCCGACGCCCGCGGGCGACAGGTCCGCGTCGGCGGCGACGGCGTCGGCCAGCCGCCGCGCCTGCTCGCGCAGGGCCTCGGCGGAGCGGGCCGACAGGATCCAGGGGACGGGGGCGTCCGCGCCGCCGAAGACGGTGTCGGCGTCCCCGGGAGCGGCACCGGAGTCCCCGGGAGCGGTGCTCGTCCCCTCGGTGGTGCCACCGGTGTCGGTGACCGGCCCGTCGGCGGCCGGGGGTTCCTCCAGGATCACGTGCGCGTTGGTGCCGCTGATGCCGAAGGAGGAGACTCCGGCGCGGCGGGGACGGTCGGGGGCGGCGGGCCAGGGGCGGGGTTCGGTGAGGAGTTCGACCGCTCCGGCCGACCAGTCCACGTGCTCCGACGGGCGGTCCACGTGCAGGGTCCGCGGCAGCACCTCGTACCGCAT
This sequence comes from Streptomyces sp. NPDC086147, assembly GCF_040702165.1. NCBI lineage: Bacteria > Bacillati > Actinomycetota > Actinomycetes > Kitasatosporales > Streptomycetaceae > Streptomyces > Streptomyces sp. NPDC086147. Next base: position 24,322 of record NZ_JBFBJO010000019.1, read on the forward strand.
CGCCATGATCATCTTGATGATTCCGCCGACTCCGGCGGCGGCCTGGGTGTGGCCGATGTTCGACTTCAGCGAGCCCAGCCACAGCGGGCCGTCGGCGTCGCGGCCCTGCCCGTACGTGGCGAGCAGCGCCTCGGCCTCCAGCGGGTCGCCCAGCCGGGTGCCGGTGCCGTGGGCCTCCACGGCGTCGACGGCTCCGGCGGCGAGCCCGGCGTCGGCCAGGGCCGCGCGGATCACCCGCTGCTGGGCGAGCCCGTTGGGCGCGGTCAGGCCGTTGGAGGCGCCGTCCTGGTTGATCGCGGAGCCCCGGATCACGGCCCAGACGCGGTGGCCGTTGCGCCGCGCGTCCGAGAGCCGCTCCAGGACCAGGACGCCCGCGCCCTCGGAGAATCCGGTGCCGTCGGCGGCGTCGGCGAAGGCCTTGCAGCGGCCGTCGGCCGACAGGCCGCGCTGCCGGGCGAGTTCCACGAACATGCCCGGGGTGGGCATGGTCGTCACGCCGCCGGCCAGGGCGAGCGCGCACTCGCCGGAGCGCAGGGACCGCACGGCCTGGTGGACGGCGACCAGGGAGGAGGAGCAGGCGGTGTCGGTGGAGACCGCCGGGCCCTCCAGGCCGAGGACGTACGCCACCCGGCCGGAGGCCACGCTGTTGTACAGGCCCGTCATGGCGAAGCCCTCGACCTCGCCGGCCGCGCCGCCGCCCATCCTCGGGCCGTAATCGGTGGCGTAGAGCCCGGTGAAGACGCCGGTGGCCGAGCCCTTCAGGCCGGTCGGGTCGATGCCCGCCCGCTCCAGGGCCTCCCAGGAGGTCTCGAGCATCAGCCGCTGCTGCGGGTCCATGGCCAGGGCCTCGCGCGGGCTGATGCCGAAGAACGGCGCGTCGAACTCCGCGAGGCCGGACAGGAACCCGCCCGAGCGGGTGTACGTCCTGCCCTGCGCCTCGGGGTCCGGGTCGTAGAGGGTGTCCAGGTCCCATCCCCGGTCCTCCGGGAACTCCCCCATGGCGTCCACGCCGTCGGAGACGATCCTCCACAGGTCCTCGGGGGACGCCACGCCGCCCGGGAAGCGACACGCCACGCCCACGACCGCGACGGGCTCGCGGGCGGCGTCCTCCAGCTCGCGCACGCGCTCGCGCAGCTCCCGCGCGTCGCCGACGGCGCGTCGCAAGTAGGACCGGAGCTTGTCGACATCCTCCACCAGGGCCTCCCCCAAACGATTGCTTCGAAGAACGGGTGCGGGCGTGCGGTCGCACGGGTCCGCGAACGGGTGCGGGCGTGCGGCTGCACGGGTCCGTGAACGGATACGGGGCGTGCGGCTACACGTATCCGCGGTCGATCAGTGCGTACAGGTCGTCGTCGCTGTGGTGCTCCGGGACCGGCGCCTCCGCCACGGCCGCCACCACGGCCTGCTCGGCCCCGTGCTCCTCCGGCGCGAGCAGGGAGAGGACGTGGTCGGCGAGCGCCCGCGGCGTGGGGCGGGTGAAGACGACGGTGGCCGGCAGCCGCACTCCGGCGGCGGCGCCGATCCGGTTGCGCAGTCCCACGGCCATCGAGGAGTCGAAGCCCAGGCTCTTGAAGGAGTCGTCCGCCCTCGTCGCGAGGTCGGCGCCGGTCAGGGACGTGTTCCCGGCGCTCAGCAGGGCCGCCGTCTCGGCGCAGACGAGGGCGAGGACCGCCTCGGCCGAGACGGGGCCGGGGATCCCGGGCGCGGTCGCCCGCTCCACGGCCTCCCGGTCCGCCTGACCGGTGCCGCCGGGGGCGGTCGGCCAGTGGCGTTCCCGCTGGAAGGCGTACGTCGGCAGGGCGACGCGGCGCGGCCGGTACGGGGCGAACACCGCGCCCCAGTCCACCGGCACGCCCCGCACGTGGAGTCCGGCCAGGGAGGCCAGGACCTCGCCCGCGCCGCCGTCGTGCCGGCTCAGGCTGTGGACCACCGGGGGCGGGACGGGCAGCGCGTCGGCGGCCTCCTCCATCGCGACCTGGAGCACCGGGTGCGGGCTGACCTCGACGAACACGGCCCCGGGCACGCGCATCAGGTCCTCGACGACCTCGCCGAAGCGCACCATCGAGCGCAGGTTGGCGTACCAGTACGCGCCGTCGAGGGACCGCGTGTCGAGCGGGCCGCCGGTGACCGTGGAGTGGAACCGCACCGCCGTCTCGCGCGGCGCGATCCCCTCGGTGACCTCCAGGACGCGTTCGCGGAGGCGTTCGACGTGGTGGGAGTGCGAGGCGTAGTCGACCTTGACCCGCCGGACCCGGACGCCCGCGGCCTCGGCGGCGGCGCCGAACGCGTCGAGCGCCGCGCCGTCCCCGGCGACCACCACAGACGAGGGGCCGTTGACGGCGGCCACGGAGATCCGCCCCGACCAGGGCGCGAGCAGTTCCCCGACCCGGTCGGCGGGCGCGGCCACGGCGCTCATCCCGCCGTCCCGGCCGAGCAGTTCGACCACGGCCCGGCTGCGCAGGGCGACGATCCGCGCCGCGTCGTCCAGGCTGAGGGCGCCGGCCGCGCAGGCCGCGGCGATCTCGCCCTGCGAGTGGCCCACGACGGCGTCGGGGACCACCCCCAGGGACCGCCAGACCCGGGCCAGCGAGACCATCATCGAGAACAGGGCCGGCTGGACCACGTCCACCCGGTCGAGGGAGGCGGCCGTCTCCGCGCCGGTCAGGACGTCCACCAGGGACCAGTCGACGTACGGGGCCAGGGCCCGTTCGCAGGCGTCGACGGACCGGGCGAAGACCTCCGACCCGGCGTACAGCCGCTTCCCCATGGCGAGCCACTGGGAGCCCTGGCCGGGGAAGACGAAGACCACCGGTCCCGAGGGGCCTTCGGCGGTCCTCCCGCGCACCACCCGGGCCGAGTCGCCGCCCGCGGCGAGGAGTCCGAGACCGGCCAGCGCCTCCTCCCGGCCGTCGGCCAGGACGACCGCCCGGTGGTCGAGGACCGCCCGGGTCGAGACCAGCGAGTGCCCGACGTCGGCCGGTACGAGGGCGGGGTCGGCGGCCACCAGGTCGCGCAGCCGCGCGGCCTGCGCGCGCAGGGCGGGCTCGGAGCGGGCGGAGAGCACCCAGGGCAGGGTGCGGGGGGCGGCGGTCGCGCCGTCTGTCGTGTCGGTCGCGGTGCCGGTCGTGTCGTTCGCCCCGTCCGTCGCGTCCGTCGCGTCCGTCGCGTCCGCCCCGTCCGTCGCGTCGGTCGCGTCGGTCGCGGTGTCGTCCGTCGCGATGCCGGTTGCGTCGGCCGTCGTCGTACGGGGCGGCTCGGGGGCCTGTTCGAGGACGACGTGGGCGTTGGTGCCGCCCATGCCGAAGGCCGACACCCCGGCCCGGCGCGGCCGGTCGGGGCCGCCCGGCCAGGGGCGCGGGGCCCGCAGCACCTCGAAGTCCTGGTGGAAGTCGGCGACCTCGGGGTTCGGGGCGCGGAAGTCCGGGCTCGGGACCAGGTGTCCCCGGTCCACGCAGAGGGCGGCCTTGACGAGGCCGACCAGGCCGGCGGCGGGTTCCAGGTGTCCGACGTTGGCCTTCGCCGAGCCGATCACCAGGGGGCGGGTGCGGCCGGAGACGCGGGCCGCCTCGCGCAGTCCGGCGAGTTCGGCGGGGTCGCCCCTGCGGGTGCCGGTGCCGTGGGCCTCGACGTAGTCGACGTCGTCGAAGGGGAGGCCCGCGCGGTCGAGGGCGGCGAGGACGGCCGCCGCCTGCCCGCTCGGGCTGGGGTCGGGGATGCGGGCGGAGGCGCCGCCGGTGGCGACGCCCCAGCCGCGTACCACCGCGTAGACGTGGTCGCCGTCGGCGAGGGCCAGGTCGAGCCGCTTGAGCAGGACGAAGGCCCCGCCCTCGCCCCGGACGAAGCCGCAGGCCCGCTCGTCGAAGGGGAAGCAGCGGCCCTCGGGCGACAGGGCGCCCAGGTTCACCAGGCCCGTGCCCGCCTCGGGGTCGACGATCAGGTGCACGCCGCCCGCGAGCGCCGTGTCGACGGCGCCGGCCCGGATCCGGTCGCAGGCCAGGGCCAGCGACACCAGGGAGGAGGACTGGCCGGAGTCGGCGCAGAAGCTCATGCCCCGGACGTCGAGGAGGGCGGAGATCCGGTTGGCGATCAGCGCGCCGGACGAGCCGAGCGCGGCGTAGTGGTCGTCCCGGTCGCTTCCGGAACGCGCGCGCAGCCGCTCGTACCCGGAGGGTCCGGCGCCGACGACCACGTCGATCGCGCGGCCCGCGAGCGCGGACGCCGGGATCCCGGCGTCCTCGACGGCCTCCCAGGCCAGTTCGAGGCCCAGGCGCTGGACGGGGTCCATGGCGGCGGCCTCCTCCGGGCCGACGCCGAAGAACCCGGCGTCGAACCCGGCGACGGACTCCAGGAACGAGCCCGCGTCCAGGGTGGCGGCGTCGGGGTGGGAGCCGTGGCTCGCGTCGGCCGCCCGGCCCTCGGGGAAGGTCCCGACGGTCGTCCCGCCGTCGTACAGCAGGCGCCAGAAGTCGGCGGGGTTCTGCACGCCGGGGAAGCGGCACGACATCCCGATCACGGCGATGTCGGCGGCTGTGCCACTCATATGCGTTCCTTCCGGATTCCCACGGGTCGCGGCGTGTGCGGACGGCACCGCCGTCACCGCCAGGAGGTCAACAGGTCCAGCAGCTCGGGCGGGGCGTCCATGAAGTCGTAGTGGCCGCCGCCGACCGTCCGGAACTCGACGGAGCCGGCGTACCGGCGCCAGCCGTCGAGCTCTTCGAGACCCGCGTCGGGGTCGTCGCTCCAGTGCAGGACGGTGACGGGGCAGTCCACCGGGGCCGGTTCGGTCCGCCGGTAGGCGCCCGCGGCGGCGTGGTCGCGCAGGAGCACGAGCATGCCCAGGTCGATCATGTCGGGCCGGGGCTCGATGCCCCGGCTCCGGACGAAGCCCTCCAGTTCGGCCCGGAGCTCGGGCTCGGTCAGGGTGAGCATCCGGTCGCGCGCGGCGTCGTGCGGGGCGGGCTGGCCGGAGACGTAGAGCCGCTCCGGGCCCGGCAGGCCGAGCGCGGCGAGCCGCAGCAGGGTCTCGTACGCGGGCAGGGCGCCCGCGCAGTGCGCGAAGAAGGCGTACGGCCGGTCGAGCCGGGGGGCGAGGGCCTCGGCCAGGGCGTCGGCCAGCTCCTCGTACGTGCCGTAGTGGGGGTGGCCGAGCCGGTTCTCGCGGCCGGGGAACTGCACCGGGCAGACCTCGGCCCCGCCGATCGCGGCGGGCCAGGCGCTGAAGGCGGAGGCCCCGGACCCGGAGAAGGGGAAGCAGAAGAGCCGGGCCGGGTGCTCGCCGGACGACGGCCGGACGAACCACGGCGAGGGCGCGGCTCTGGGCTTGGTCGTCACGGGTGCGGGTGTGGTGGTCGCGGGAGTGGATGTGGACGTGGACGTGGGTGTGGTGGTCACGGGGTCCGCCGTTTCCTGGCGACGACGGGCAGGTGGGTCATGCCCGCGATGAAGTACGACCGCAGGTGCTGCGGTTCGCCGGCGAGCTCGATCGACTCGAAGCGCCGGAACAGCTCCTCGAAGAAGATCCGCAGCGTCATGCGGGCCAGCGGCGCGCCGATGCAGAAGTGCGTGCCGAAGCCGAAGGCGGCCTGGCGCTTGGCGCCGGCCCGGGTGATGTCGAAGGAGTGCGGGTCGGGGAAGAGGGTCTCGTCCCGGTTGGCCGAGCCGATCCACGCCACGACGGCGGCGCGGGCCGGGATCGTGCCCCCGGCGATCTCGACGTCGTCGACGGCGTACCGCATGAAGTTGCAGGCGGCCGAGGTCCAGCGCAGGCCCTCCTCGACCAGGTTGGGCACGAGGGTGGGGTCGGCGGCGGCCTTGGCGTACTGCTCGGGCCGTTCGATCAGGGCCTCGACCGTGCCCGAGACGGTGTGCGGGGTGGTGACGTTGGCGCCCAGGAGGATGCTGTAGCCGTCGAGGGCGATCTCCTCGTCGCTCAGCGGCTCGCCGCCCGGCCGGACGCTCATGAGGTGGTGCAGGAGGCTGTCGTCCTCCTCGCCGGTCGCCCGCCGGTTCCTGACCCACTCGCGGACGTACGTGACGAGCTCGTGGTGGGAGATGGCGAGGGTCGCGGCCTCGTGGCCGACCATGAAGTGCGGGTCGGAGGGGGCCGTGACCATGGCGGTGAGCTGGACGAGCTCGGCCCAGTCCTTCTCCGGGATGCCGAGGAGCGGTCCGGTGACCATCGCCGGCAGGAGCAGCGCCCGCTCGGCCAGGTCGAAGACCTCGCCGTCGAGGGCGGGCTCCAGGAAGCGCGCCACGGTGGCGCGGATGGAGTCCTCCCAGGACTTCACGGCGCGCGCGGTGAGCTTGGAGCCGAGGGGCCGGCGGACCTCGGTGTGGCGCGGCGGGTCGGTGGAGGTCATCAGGACGCCGGCCGCGGCGTCGTCCGTCCCGAGGTGGGTGGGGACCGTGCCGCGCTCCGAGGTGAACGCGCGGTGGTCGGCGAGGACCCGGTGGACGTCCTCGTAGCGCGTCACCGACCAGAACTCCCGGCCGTCCGGCAGGACCTGGTGGTGCAGGGGCGCCTCCGTCCGCATGACGTCCCAGATCCGGTGGGGGTCCCCGGAGGAGTACAGGTCCAGGTCGAACAGGTCGACGGCGTCGAGGTCGACGGCGCGGGCGGGACCCGGCGTCAGTCTCACGCCTCGGCCCTCCCTCGCTCGATCAGCTCGGCGACGCGGGCGGGGGTCTGCGCGAGGTAGAAGTCGCGCACGGACAACTGGACGCCGTGGTCCTGCGCCACCCGCTCGATGATCTTGATCCCGGACAGGGAGTTGCCGCCGAGGGCGAAGAAGTCGTCCTCCACGCCGACCTCGGGGACGCCGAGGACCTCCGCCCACAGGGCGGCGACCTCCCGCGCCCGCGAGCCGGACGCGTCCGGTGCGGTGCCCGATGCCGCGTCCGGGTTCACGCCCGGGGCCGTGCTCGATGCCGCGACCGGGGCCCCGGCCCCGGTCGGTCGTTCCGACGTCTCGTCCCGTCCACCGGTCGGGTGGACCACCTGCGTCGCCGATTCCATTGCCAGCCTTCCGTTCTTCCGCCGACCGGGAGTGCCCGCTCGCGTCGTCCGCGGCCCCGTACCGGAGCCGTCGCCACCCACACGGGCCCGGGGCCCCTGTGCCGTCCCGCCGGCGGGAAACGCCGTCCGGACGGCCGGGGCGGTCCCGCGCGGATCGGTGTCCGCCCGCACCGCGCCGGTGTTCCCGGCGGCGGGTCCGTCCCGGTCCGGCACCAGCGTTGCTCGACCGGCCTGATCCACGTTCAGTGAACGTGGAGGCTATTCAGCGGCGTTAGAGGCGCACTGGAACGAGGGGGATCGACGTGGGACACAGCGGCACGGACGCGGACGTGGTGATCGCGGGCGCCGGACCGACCGGTCTGACGCTCGCCTGCGAGCTGCGCCTCGCGGGCGTGGACGTGGTGGTGGTCGAGCGGCTCGCGGAGCCCTCGGGCGAGTCGCGGGCCGGGGGCCTGCACTCGCGCACCCTGGAGGTGCTCGACCAGCGGGGGGTCCTGGACCGCTTCCTGGCAGCCGGCGAACTCCAGCCGGTGGGGCACTTCTCCGGCCTGTACCTGGAGTTCGACGAGTTCGAGTCCCGGCACCCGTACCCCCTGATGATCCTGCAGTCCGCCGTCGAGCGGATCCTGGAGGAGTGGGCCGGGGAGCTGGGCGTGCGGATCCGCAGGTCCTGCGCGGTCACCGGCGTCGACCAGGACGCGTCCGGGGTGACGGTGGCGCTGGACGCCTCGGACGGGGGCCTGGCGACGCTGCGCGCCGGCCACCTCGTGGGCTGCGACGGCGGGCGGAGCACGGTGCGCAGGCTGGCGGGCATCGGCTTCCCCGGCACGGAGGCGACGATGACGGCCCTGATCGGCGACGTCGAGCTTCCCGACCTGCCCGAGGACTACGTCTGGATCCGGCGCCGCGTCGGCGGGGACTACTCGGCGATCGCCTTCGAGCCGGGCTGGCACCGGGTGATCACCTCCGAGTACGACCGCGTCGTGGACCGCGACGAGCCGGTGACCTTCGAGCAGCTCCGCGATTCGCTGGTACGGCTCGCGGGGTCCGACTTCGGCATGCGCAACCCGCGCTGGATCTCCCGCTTCAACGACGCCGCGCGCCAGGCCGACCGGTACCGCAGCGGCCGGGTGCTGCTGGCGGGCGACGCGGCGCACATCCACTTCCCGGCCGGCGGGCAGGGCCTGAACATGGGCGTGCAGGACGCCGTCAACCTCGGCTGGAAGCTCGCCGCGGTGGTGCGGGGCACGGCCCCGGAGGGCCTGCTCGACACGTACCACGACGAGCGGCACCCGGTCGGTGAGCGGGTGCTGCACAACACCCGGGCGCAGTCGGCCCTGGCCCGCCCCGGCGCGCAGACGGACGCGCTGCGGGAGGTCTTCGGCTCGCTGATGGTCTTCGACGACGTGAACCGGCTGCTGCGCACGATGCTCAACGCCCTGGACGTCCGCTACCCGGCCGACTGCGGCCACCCGCTGGCGGGCCGCCGCGTCCCGGACGCGGACATCAAGGAGGCCGGCGGCGCGACCCGGGTGTACGAGCTGCTGCACGCGGGCCGCCCCGTCCTGCTCGACCTGGGCGCCGGGGTGGCGGCGGTGGCCGGGGACTGGTCCGACCGCGTCGACCTGGTCGAGGCACGCGGCGAGGACGACGCCTGGCCCGTCCCGGTCATCGACGAGGTCCCGACCCCCACGGCCCTCCTGATCCGCCCCGACGGCCACGTGGCCTGGGCCTCCGGGCCCGGGGAACCGGTGGACACGGTCGCGTTGCGGGGGGCGCTCACGAGGTGGTTCGGGGCGGCGGGGCGGGGCTGAGGGGGCGTGAGGGCTGCGGGCCGGCGGGGTGGGGCGAGCAGTGTGCTCTGCTCTTCGGGTCGGGCGCTTGTACAGCGGTAGTGCAATGGGCTCGTAAGGGCTGCAGCTCTCGCAAGATGCGCGAGTCCCAACAAGCTGCTGTCGCCATCGCCTCCGTCATGCTCTGGATGCGACCTTTGAAGACGCTCTCCAGGGCCATGGCGAACACATGGGGCAGAGGGTCTAGCCTGCTCTTATGACCGCAGAAGAACCTCAAGACGTCGTCTGGTCCCTGGACGGATTCAGCAAGGAAGACGAGTTCTTGCGCACGCAGTACCCCATCAGCCGGGACCAGATCGTCCGTCTGCGGGAAGTCATCACTCCTGATGAGGATGACCCCTGGATGCTCTACGGCTATGACGTTCCCTTGTCCGTCTGGCCCGCAGTGGAGGAGATCCTGCACTGCGGACCTCCTGATCCGACGCTGGACTACCAGACCGGTAGCTACGCGGCGGACTGACCGCTTTCCGCGGGGCGTCCGATGACGGCTGCTGGGAGTTCCACCGGAAAAGCCGTCGAGCTCTTCGGCAGGACAGTTTCTTCCACGGTCGGGTGACAACGCCACGCGGCCCGGTGCGTCATGGGTGACGCACCGGGCCGCGAGCGGGGTCCCGTTCCTATGATCAGCCTGCTACCGGCTCGTGACGATTCCGGCCGGGCACCGGGCCATCAGGGGTATTACTTCTCCACCTTACGTGTGGGGTCACGCGGCTTGGTCTGCTTTCCGGTGCGGTAGTCGTACTCGCCCAGGTGCTTACCGTTCTTGTCGTACTTCTCGACCGTGTCGTGCTGCCGGTCGTGCTCGTAGATGTTGCCCTTGGCGTCCTTCCAGCGAGCGCGCAGCCCTCCGCCTCCCTGGACGGGAGTCTTCTTCTTGGCGGGCTTCGCTCCGGGGAAGGCAGGCAGCTCCTTGGGGGTCGGAGCAGGTCCCGTCTGCACCTTCTGGGAGGAATTAGTCCGATTCCTCGCATTGCGCAGGGCGACGTTGAGACCGTCGTCGATGCGAGAGATGCCGTCGGCTGCGCCGAAGGCACCGCCGACGATGAGACCACTGCTGACGGCGATGGCGGGCGCGCCGGCGAGGCACCCCACGCCCGTGAGGCAGACGGCTCCGCCGCCGATGACGCCGCCGACGCCTGCCTCCATGGCGAAGATGCTGAGGGCGGACTCGAAGGCACCGGTCAGGACATCGGTGTTGGTGAAGATCTCAGTGGCGTAGATGCCGACGGTGTTGGCCTTCTCCTGCAGCCAGTCGGGCACCCAGCCCTCATCGACCTCGGGCTCCGGCTCCCCGGCCTCGGCCTCGGCCTCGCGCCACTCCTTCTCGACCTGGCGGAAGGTCTCTTCTTCTTCCCGGTACTTCTTGACCGCGACATCGAACGCCTCCGTCGCCGCAGCAGCGGCCGCCTCGGTGTCCTTTCCTGCAGCGGTAGCGCTCGCTCGGGCCTGGTCGGCGGCCGACCACGCCGATTCGGCTTCGTAGCGGGCATAGGTGGCCGAACCCTGGGCGGAGTTGGCGGACCACACCGCGCGGGCGAGGGCACTTTGTGCGTCCTTGCGCGCCCGATCCGCGGTTCTGGCCGAGGCAGCCGCCTTGTCGGCCGAGGCCTTGGCCGCGGTCGCGGAGTCGGCGGCGTCCTGCGCGTAACCGGAGGCTTCGCTCGCAGAGTTTGTGGCCTGACGCGCGGCCTCGTCCGCTTCGGCGGCGGCCTTGCGGGCGAGCGCGGCAACCTTACGGGCGAGGGCGGCGTCCTTTCGCGCGGTCGCGGCGACGGCTTGCCCCTCGAAGATCAGCTCCTGCACGCGGGCGCGGTGCACCGCGGCGAGCTGCTCCTGGCGATCGGCCTTGAACTGGCCGTTCTGGATGAAGGCGTGCAGGAGGTCCGAGGGGCCTGCGAGGGCGACGCGCGCAGCGGCCACCACTTCCTCGCCCTGCTGGGCGGCGTCGCGCAGCTGGGCGGCGCGAACGCGCTCGTCCTCCTGGCGGGCGAGACGCTCGCCGTCGACGATGAAGGCGCGGTAGGCGTCGGTGGAGTCGCTCAGCAGCGCGGCGCGGCCGCGTTCCTTGACGACGGGCCCGCCGGCGTCGACGACCCGGGCTATGTGGACCCGCATGTCTTGGGCGGCCACCTCGTACTGGCCCTTGTCGAGGAACGCGCGCATTGCTGCGCCACCGGTCCGGAGTGCCTGTTCGGCCCCAGCCCGGATCTTGCCGGACGGCGAGTCCAGGGCGAGACGTTCGACATCGGTACGGGCGTCGTCCTCGGCACCCTTGGCCCAACCGGTGCGGGCGTACTCGGCCAGCTGCGCGTCGGTACCAGCAAGGGCGACCTGGGCGGCGGAACGCGACCAGACACCACCGATCTTCATCGTGGTGATGGCGATCGGACGTGCCTTGGCCGCGATGACGCCGGCGTCAGCTCCGGGCACAGTCGCCTCTGCGGCCAGTCGGCGTTGGGCGTCCTCGAGGTCCGCGACCTGCTTGACGAGGTCGGTCCGCTTCTTTATGCGGGCTTCCTCGTCGGCCTTGAGGAACGCGGCGCCCTCGACTGCGGCGTTGGTGCGGGTGTTCAGCTCCTCGGTCTCGACCTGGCGGGCGAGCTCATAGGTCTTCTTGGCCTTGTCCACCGCTGCGGTGGCTATGTCGGCGGCCGCGGTGGCGGCATTCGCGTGGGCCGTGGACTGGGTCGCCGCGGTCGCGGAATCGCCGGCGTGCTCGGCGGCTTCATCGGCTGCCGCAGCCGCGTTACGGGCGTGGGTGGCGGCGTTGCGCGCCGCGTCACGGGCCTCGTAGGCGGCGGTGGCGGCCTTGGTCGCGAGTCCCTTGGCGGCGTTGGCCGCGCGGGTGGCCTCGGCGGCCTGCTTACGTGCCCGGGAGGCGGCTGCGGAGGCGTCGCCCGCGTGGACACCGGCGTCGTCGGCGTACCGACTGGCGTCGTCGGCGGCGCTCGCCGCAGCGCTGGCGTTCGTACCGGCGCTGATGGCGGCATCCGCTGCCTGTCCGGCGGCGCTGGCGGCGTTGCCTGCCTGATAGGCGGCCTCAGCCGCTTCCTCGGCACCCTTGGCCGCGTTGCGTGCGTCTTCGGCCGCTTGGCGTGACGCGGACGCCTGTGAGGCGTTGGTCGCCGCATCGGCGGCTGCTCCGCGCGCCCGCGAGGCGGCCTGGGAAGCCCCGGCGGCGGCGGCGGCCGCCTGGGCGGCGGCGTTGGCGGCGACGCGGGCGGAGTTGTTGGCCTTGCGGGCCGCACCGATCGCGGTTTCGGCCGCCTTCGCGGCCTGAGTGGCTGCGGAAGCGGCGCGGGAGGCGGCAGCGGCGGCTCGCTGGGAGTCGTCGCGAGCGGCCTGGGTCTCGGCCGCCGCCTTCGCGGCGGCCTCCTTCGCCATCTTGGACGCCTCGACCGCCTGAGCCGAGTCCTCCTTCGCCGCGAGCGTCTCCTTCCTGGCCTGTCGGCCCGCTTCCTTGGCCAGGGCAGCGAGTTCAGCGACCGTGGCGTGTTCCTGGTCACGGTTGCGCGCCACGAACTGGCCGACGATCAGGAACTCGTGAATGTCGGCGGCGGAACCGTTGAGCGCGATCCGACCGGCCGTGCGGACGTTGGTCCCTCCGACGCTGAGGATCTGGGCGAGCTGGACCCGCTCGTCCTGCTCCTGCCAGTCGTAGTGCCCCTTGTCGAGGAAGGCCCTGACGTCCTCGATCGTTCCCTTGAGGGCCTTGCGCCCCTCTTCCTGCTCAATGGGCCCGGCTGTGTCGATGACCTGCGCGACGCGGACACGTTGGTCCTGCTCCAGAGGCGCCTTCCAGCCCTCGGTGAGGAAGGTCCGCAGGTCCTGCGACGTACCGCCCAAGGCGTTCCGCGCGGCTGCGATGAGGCTTTGGCCGCCGACGCTGGCGATCTGGGCGGTGGCCACACGATCGTCCTGATGGGCGGTCTCGGGCGCGACCTGGTCCAGGAACCGCTGGACTTGGGTGTCCGTGCCGGTCAGGGCCACCTCGGCGGCGGCTTTGAGTCCGGGGCCACCGGACTTCCACAGCTCGACGACCCTGCCTCGTGGCGTAGCCGGAACTCCGTCGGCCGAAACGGCGGGGAGGTCCACCGCCCCGGCCGCTGCGGGTGTCGTGCCGAGCAGCCCCGCCACGAGCGCCAGCATCAGCCCGGAACGACCGAGCGACGTGACGACGCCGTGTGTCGTCCGTGGCGGATTTGATCGGCGAATTTTTCGCCTCAAGGTCAGCTCATCTCGTCATCCGGCCGCATGAATACGGCCACTGGGTTCATGAATTTCTCAGGAAGTGCGTGCAGGCTGTTCCAGCACGGGCATCGAGAAGTCAGTCGTCCTCGTCGAAATGGCCGTTGCGACCTCTCGCGCGGTGGTCAGCCGCACACACCCCCGGTCCGAGCAGGCATCTTGCCACAGGTGATCAGAGGTCGAGTAAGCCCGCCAAACCACTACCGCTCGTTTCCGATTCGATCCGCGCACGGACGTTTATGAAACCGGGAAAGGTTGTACGGAAGCGCTGGTGATCCTCGTCACCTCGACCTCATTTGACACGCGGCAATCAACAAGAAATCTTTCTGGAGCATCTGCGCCTGCCGGTACGGCCAGGCAGCGGTGTTCAGCCGTTTTTGCGGCCTCACGGCCGCCTCTGGAAGGATTCAACAGGTGCACTCTCGTGCCACCAGAATGGCCATCGCGACCATGGCAGCCGCCGCTCTGACGGCTCCCTTGGCCGGTTCCGCCGTCGCCGCCGACACTCCGACGGCGGACATGCCGTTCACCTTCGAGGACGGCTCGTACCCGAACGCCGCCCAGATCCTGGCCGAGAAGGGCATCAAGCTCGTTCGCGGTGACGGCAACATCACCCTCGCCGACTGTGACCCGTCCGCCGAGCAGATCCGTGTCATGGCGGTCAAGGACGAAAGCGTCAACCGGCAGGGCACCTACTGCTTCGAGTCCCGTGCCGGCAGCGGTCGTCTCACTCTGGAACTCGACCGTGTCTTCGCCATCGACGCCGCCGATCAGCCCCTGAACGCCGAACTCACCGCCGCCGACGGCACCTCCAAGACCGTCGCCATCGCCAAGGACGGCTACGCGAGCGTCGGCGAGGGCCAAGTGGGCGGCCCGCGCAGCACCCTGATCGAGATCCGGGTCACCGGCCCCGGCGGAACCGCGCCCGCCTCCGGCGGAACCGCCGCCCCGTATCCCTTCGCCGCCAAGATCAACGTCGGCGAGCAGACCGCCTGCACCGGAACGCTCGTCTCCCAGCGCTGGGTTCTGACCGCGGCTTCCTGCTTCGCCGCCAACGGCAAGCCCGCGGCCGGCAAGCCCGCCATCGCCACCACCGTCACCGTCGGCCGTACCGACCTGGCGCAGATCACAGTCGGCGCCACCCGGGCCGCGGTCGAGCTCGTTCCGCACCCCAACCGGGACCTTGTCCTGGTCAAGCTCGCGACCGGCGTGACCGGTGTGAAGCCGGTCGCTCTGGCCTCCACCCCGGTGACCGCCAGCCAGGCCGTCACCGCCGCCGGTTTCGGCCGCACGATGACCGAGTGGGTCCCCAACAAGCTGCACGCCGGCGCGTTCAACGCCACCGGTGACGGCACCGCGGATCTCGCTCTCACCCCCGCTGCCGACACCGGCATCTGCCAGGGTGACGGCGGAGGCCCCGTCCTGCGTACCAACGGCACCACCCAGGAACTGATCGCCGTCGCCAGCAAGTCCTGGAACAAGGGATGCCTGGGTGCCCCGGCGGAAGAAACCCGTACCGGGGCCGTCGCCACCCGCGTCGACGACATCCGCACCTGGATCACCGGCACCGCCAACCTCGTCCCCGGTGACATGACCGGTGACAACAAGCCCGACCTCGTCGCGGTCGAGGACACCGGGAAGCTCTTCATCTACCCCGGCACCGGCACCGGTGCGCTCGGCGCCCGGATCCAGATCGGCACCGGCGGCTGGAGCGGCGCCTCGGTGGCGCACCGCGGTGACTGGACCGGCGACGGCATGGAGGACGTCGTCGCCGTCGTCGGCGGCGAGCTGATGGTCTACCCCAACCGCGGTGACGGCACCCTCGCGGCCCCGGTCAAGATCGGCACCCTGCCCACCAGCGCCCAGATCGTCGTTCCCGGTGACGTCAACAAGGACGGACACCCCGACGTCGTCGCCGCCTACGACAACAAGCTCTACCTGTACAACGGCACCAGCGGCGCCAAGCCGGCCGTCGCCGCCCCGATCACCATCGGCACCGGCGGCTGGGGCGTCATGGACCTCGCCGCGCCCGGCGACGCCAACAAGGACGGCCGCGTCGACCTGCTGGCCCGCGACACCCGTGACGGCATCCTGTACCACTACGCCGGACTGCCCGACGGAAAGAACTTCAGCGAGCGCACCGAATACGGCCGCGGCTACACCACCTCCTTCCGGCCCCTGATCGCCGGTGCCGCCGACGCCGACCGCAACGGCGTCGCCGACACGTGGACCACCACGAACGAGGGCACCCTGAGGTTCTACAAGGGCGGCGCCGACATCCACGGCCCGATCGACGGCTCGAGCGTCGAGGTCGGCAGCGGCGGCTGGCACACCATCCAGTCCCTCAGCTGACCCGGGGCCCGGCCGAGTGCGGCCGGGCGCCCGACCGCCGGAAGGCCGTCCGTGGACGGCACCGGCACAGGTGCCTGGACGGCACGTGGGATCCGATCCCACGTGCCGTCCAGGCATTCCGGCCTCCGGCCGCCCCTAGCGACCCCCCGCGCAAGCCGCCCCGATCGCGTCCAGCACCTCGCGCCCCGCGTCGACCAGGTACATGTGGTCGCCGGGGAACTCGACGTAGTCGAAGGACGCGGTGGTGGCCGCGTGCCACTGGCGGGCCTCCTCGGACGTGACCAGGCCGTCGACGGCGCCCCGCAGCGAGGTGATCGGCACGGGGAGCGGGTCGTCCGTGGTCGGGACGTAGTTCTCGTGCATCTCGCAGTCGGCCTGGAGCACCGGAAGGATCAGCTCGCGCATCTCCGGGTGGTCCAGGGCCTCGTGGCGGAAGCCCGCGAACTCCTCGACCCGGGCGAGGAACTCCTCGTCCTCCAGGCCCGAGGCCCGCCGTTCGCGCTGGGTCCACGGCCCCGGGGAGCCGCTGACGACCAGCCGTTCGACGCGCACGCCGCGCGCGCCCAGCAGGTGCGCGAGCTCGTAGGCGAGGACGGCGCCCAGGCTGTGCCCGAACAGCACGGCCCGGGAGCCCTCGCCGAGGTCGGCGACGATCTCGTCGATCGCGCCCTTCGCGGCCTCCTGGACGTTCCGGTACGGCTCCTCCAGGATCCGCCGCTCCCGGCCGGGCAGCTCGACGGACGTCACCCGCCAGCGGCCCGCGGCCAGGTCGCGCCACGGGTGGAAGAACGACGGTCCGGCCCCTGCGAACGGCACGCACAGCAGCGTCGGGGCCCCGTCTTCCGCGGACTTGCCGGGGTCTGTCATTCCGGCTCACCTCTCTCCATCGTTTCGGTCGTTCGCCGGGCGGCTACGCGAGTTTGCGGCCGAGGACCTCGAACATCTGGGCCACCGGGGCCGGCATGTGCATCTCGTGGTGCGTGACGCGCACGTCGTGCACCTCCAGGGAGCCGAGGACGTACGGGCGCCACAGGTGCGCGTACGAGGTGTCCTCCAGCGTGGCGTTGAAATACACCACGTCGCCGCGGTAGACGGGCGACTCGTAATCCATCATCAGGGCCGTGTTGTTGGCCAGGATCCGCGCCATGGTGTCGAGGAACTCCTGCCGGTTCCCGGTGCGGATGTACTGGCCGAAGTCGTCCTCCAGCTCCGCCCGGAAGTCCGAGGAGTCCTTGCCGGCGTGGACCTCGGCGAACCCGTGGCCGCCGGGCTGGGCGTCCAGGATCGCCACCAGGGCGACCTCGTGGCCGCGCCGGTCGAGCGCGTCGGCGACGGCCTGCACGACGGAGCCGCCGTAGGACCAGCCGATCAGGTTGTAGGGGCCCTCCGGCTGCACCCGGAGTATCTGGGTGACGTAGTCCTCGACCATCTCCCGCACCGAGGCCGCCGGCGTCTCCACGCCGTCGGAGCCCCGGGACTGCAGGGCGTAGGCGGCCCGGTCCGGCAGGTGCAGGACGAAGCTGTAGTACGCCCAGCCGAGCCCGCCGCCGCCGTGGAAGAACCACACCGGGGGCTTGCCCGTGCCCGGGTCGGCGTTCAGGGGCAGCACGACCGCGAAGGAGTCGGCGTCGTCGTCGGGGACGCCGCCGGCGAGCATCAGCGCGGCCAGCTCGGCTGCCGTGGGGTAGCGGATGATGGTCCGGATGGGGATGTCGATGTCGAACTCGTTGCGGACGCGGACGCTGAGCCGGGTGGCCAGCAGCGAGTGCCCGCCGAGGGCGAAGAAGCCGTCGTCGATGCCGACCTTCTCGCGGCCGAGGAGTTCGCCGAAGAGTTCGCACAGCCGCTTCTCGTAGGCGTTGCGCGGGGCCCGGCCGGCCTCGGCGTGCGCGTCCTCGGAGGGGAGGGCGCGCCGGTCGAGCTTGCCGTTCGGGGTCAGCGGGATGTGCGGCAGCGGGACCACGGCGGACGGCACCATGTAGTCCGGCAGGCGCTCGCGCAGGTACGCGGTCAGGGCGTCGAGCCCGGCGGTGTCGAAGGCGGCGTCCGGCTGGGGGACGACGTAGCCGACGAGGCGCTTGTCGCCGTCCTGGTTCTCGCGGACCAGGACCGCGGACTGCGCCACGCCCGGGTGTCCGGCCAGGGCGTGCTCGATCTCGCCGAGCTCGATCCGGAAGCCGCGGACCTTGACCTGGGAGTCGGCGCGGCCCACGTACTCCAGCTGTCCGCCCCGGGCCCGGCGGACCAGGTCGCCGCTGCGGTACATCCGCTCGCCGGGCGCGCCGAAGGGGCAGGCCACGAAGCGCCCGGAGGTCAGTCCGGGGCGGCCGTGGTAGCCGCGGGCCAGGCCGTAGCCGGCCACGTACAGCTCCCCGGTGACGCCGTCGGGCACCGGCCTGAGGTCGGCGTCCAGGACGTGGGCGCGCAGCCCGGGGACGGCCGGGCCGATCACACTGGCCCGGTGCCGGGCGGCGAAGTCCGCGTCCAGGTCGACGCGGGTGACGTGCACGGTGGTCTCGGTGATGCCGTACATGTTCACCAGGACCGGCGCGTCGGAGGGGTGCCGGGCGTACCAGTCGGTGAGGCGGTGCAGGTCGAGGGCCTCGCCGCCGAAGACCACGTACCGCAGGGCCAGTTCCCGGCCGGGCTCCTCGGCGTCGGCCTGGACGAGCTGGTAGAAGGCGGAGGGCGTCTGGTTGAGGACGGTGACGCGCTCGCGGTCCAGCAGCCGCAGGAAGTCGGCCGGGGAGCGGGAGACGTCGTACGGGACCACGACCAGGCGCCCGCCGTGCAGCAGCGGGCCCCACAGCTCCCAGACCGAGAAGTCGAAGGCGTAGGAGTGGAAGAGGGTCCACACGTCGTCCGCGCCGAAGCCGAAGTCCCGGGTGGCCTCGAAGAGGCCGACGACGTTGCGGTGCGGGATCAGAACGCCCTTGGGGCGGCCGGTCGAACCGGAGGTGTAGATCACGTACGCCGGGTGGTCGGCCGACAGGGGCGCGCGGCGCTCGGCGTCGGTGAGGTCGGCGCCGGACGCGGCCGGGTCGTCGTCCTCCTCGTCCTCGTCGAGGTGGACGAGGGGCAGGCCGCCGGCGAGGTCCCGGGCGGCGGTGTCGGCGCTCGTGGTCACGAACAGGACGGGCCGGGCGTCCTCGACGATGTGGGCGACGCGGTCGGCCGGGGAGTCCGGGTCGACGGGCAGGTAGGCGCCGCCCGCCTTGAGCACGGCGAGGAGGGCGACGACCAGGTCGGCCGAGCGCTCCAGGCGGACGCCGACCAGGGACTCGGGGCCCACGCCCCGGGCGACCAGGCGCCGGGCGAGCCGGTTGGCGCGGGCGTTGAGCCCGCCGTACGTGAGGGAGGCGCCCTCGAAGACGACGGCGGTCTCGGCGGGCCGCAGCGCCGCCTGCCGTTCGAAGAGCTCGACCAGGGTGGTGTCGGGGACGGCGGGGGCGGCCCCGGCGGCCCGTTCGAGCTCCGTCCGCTCCCCCGCGGTCAGCACGTCGACGTCGCCGACGCGCATGCCGGGGTCGGCGGCGAGCTGCTCCAGGACCCGGGCGAGGCGGGCGGCGATCAGTTCGGCGGTCTCGCGGTCGAACAGGTCGGTGGCGTACTGGAGGTCGCCGCGCAGCGCGCCCTCGGCGTCCAGGGCCATGAAGAAGGTGAGGTCGACCATGGCGGTGGAGGGGATGGCCTGCTCGAAGCCCATGGTGAGGCCGGGGAGTCCGAGCTCGGGCTTCTCGTAGCTCTGCCAGGAGAAGATCACCTGGAACAGCGGCTGGTAGGCCGCCGAGCGGTCGGGGTTGATGGTCTCGACGACGACGTCGAAGGGCACGTCCTGGTTCTCGTACGCCGTCAGCGACTTGTCGCGGACCTGGGCGAGCAGCTCGGTGAAGACCGGATTGCCGGAGAGGTCGGCGCGCAGGACCTGGGTGTTGACGAAGCAGCCGATCAGGTCGGTGAGCGCCTCGTCGGTGCGTCCGGCGATCGGCGAGCCGATCGTCACGTCGTCGCCGCCGCCGAGCTTGCGCAGCAGCACGGCGAGCGCGGCCTGGAGGACCATCGACAGGGAGGTGCCGCGCTCCTGGGCGAGCCTCTGGAGGCCGGCGGCCACCCCGGGCCCGACGGCGAGGCCGACCCGGTCGCCGTGCGAGCCGGCCTCGGCGGGCCGGGGCCGGTCGAGCGGCAGGTCGATCGGCTGCGGGACCCCGTCGAGCTCCTTGCGCCAGTACTCGACCTGGGCGGCCGCGAGGCTCTCCGGGTCGGACACCTCGCCGAGGACGTCGCGCTGCCAGAGGGCGTAGTCCTTGTACTGCACGGGCAGCGGCTCCCAGTCGGGTGCCGCGCCCTCCTTGCGGGCGGTGTAGGCCCGGATCAGGTCGCGCATCATCGGCGCGCTGGAGCTGCCGTCGGAGGCGATGTGGTGGATGACCAGGACGAGGACGTGCTCCTCGGCGGAGCGGCGCAGCAGGCTCGCCCTGAGGGGGAGTTCGGCCGACAGGTCGAAGCGGTGGGCGACGGCCTCGTCGACGGCGGCGGCGAGGTCGTCGGGCGCCGCCTCGGCGAGGCGCAGGCCGGGCGCGGCCTCCTCCGGGGAGAGCAGCACCGAGTACGGTTCGCCCCGCTCGTCGGTGCGGTAGACGGTGCGCAGGATCTCGTGCCGTTCGGCGAGGTCGCGCACGGCCGCGCCGAGGGCGGCCGCGTCCAGGTCGCCGGTGAGCCGGAACGCCGCCGAGATGTTGTAGGTGGCCGCCCCGCCTTCGAGCTGGTGCAGAAGCCACATGCGGCGCTGTGCGTAGGACAGGGGAATCATCGCTTCACTCCTTGACTATCAACGGGCGCAGGCTGCGGCGGGGCGGAGCAGCCGATTCCTCGGACCAGGCGGCCAGCGCGGCGGGCGTGGGCAGGTCGAAGATCTTGCGGATGGGGATCTCGACGCCCAGCTCGGTGCGGGCGCGGGTGATCAGGCGGGTGGCGAGCAGGGAGTGCCCGCCGAGTTCGAAGAAGCCGTCGTCGACGCCGACCCGGTCCACGCCGAGCACCTCCTCGAAGAGCGCGGTCAGGGCCTTCTCGCGCGGGGTGCCGGGGGCCCGGTAGGCGGCGCCGGTGAACTCCGGTTCGGGCAGCGCGGCCCGGTCGAGCTTGCCGTTGGGGGCGAGCGGCAGCCGGTCGAGCACGACGACGGCGGACGGGACCATGAACTCCGGGAGCCGTTCCCCGGCGAAGGCGTCGAGCTCCTTCGGTGTCGGGGCCCCCGCACCCCCCGCACCCCCCGCACTCCCCGCGCCCCGCGCGTCCTGCGCGGGTACGACGTACGCCACCAGCCGTTTGCCCGTGCCGCTTCCCGGGGTCTCGCGGGCGACGACCGCGCACTGGCCGATCCCGGGGTGGGCGGTGAGGACGGCCTCGACCTCGGCGGGCTCGACGCGGAAGCCGCGCACCTTGACCTGGGCGTCGCCCCGGCCCGCGTACTCCAGGTGGCCGTCCCGGTTGATCCGGGCCAGGTCGCCGGTGCGGTACATGCGGTCGCCGGGCGGGCCGAAGGGGTCGGCCACGAAGCGCTCGGCGGTGAGTCCGGCGCGGCCGTGGTAGCCGCGGCCCACGTTCCCGGCGACGTACAGCTCGCCGGTGGTGCCCGGGGGCACGGGGGCCAGGCCGGGGCCGAGGACGTAGCCGCGCATGTTGCCGAGGGGGGTGCCGACGGGCGCGCTGCCGGCCCGGTCGGCGGCGGTGGCGGGGGTGGTGTCGGAGGCGGTGTGGGTGGTGGCGTAGAACGACTCGCTCTGGCCGTACGCGTTGACGACGCGGACGCCGGGGAAGGCCCGGCGGGTCCTCTCGACGAGCGAGGCGGGCAGGGCCTCCCCGGCGAAGACGACCGTCTCGACGCGGACGCGGCCGGTGATGCCGTCGAGGAGTTCGGCGAAAGCGGAGGGCACGGTGGAGACGACGGCGCCGCTCCAGCCGTCCCGCTCGCCCAGGACCAGGACGTCGCGGACCACTTCGACGGTGCCGCCGGAGGCGAGGGTCGTGAAGATCTCGAAGGCCGAGACGTCGAAGTTGACCGAGGTGCCCGCGAGGAGGCGCTTGCCCGGTGCCATGCCGACGCGGGGGGCGAGCCGCAGGACGCCGTTGACCACGTTGGCGTGGGTGATGGCGACGCCCTTGGGCTTGCCGGTGGAGCCGGAGGTGTACATCACGTACGCCAGCTGCCCCGGGTGCGCGGTCCGGGCGGGCGGGGGGACGTCCCGGGACGGGTCGAGCGCGTCGAGGAGGAGGTCGGGGGCGTCGTGCTCCGGCAGCGCCCCGGCGGTCGCGGAGTGGGTGAGGACCAGGCTCGGCCGGGCCTCCTCCAGGATCGCCCGGAGACGGGCTCCGGGGTACTTGGGGTCGACCGGCAGGTAGGCGCCGCCCGCCCGCAGGACGGCGAGCAGCCCGACGACCAGGTCGGCCGTGCGCGGCAGGGAGACCGCGACCAGCGACTCGGGGCCCACGCCCCGGTCGGCCAGCTCCCGCGCCAGGCGGTCGGCCCGGGCGTCCAGTTCGCGGTAGGTGAGCGAGGCGTCGTCCGCGACGACGGCGAGCGCGTCGGGGGTGCGGGCCGCCTGGGCCGCGACGAGGCCGTCGACGGTGGTCGGCGGGGTCGGGACGGCGGTGTCGTTGAACGCGCCGAGCAGCCGGTGGCGTTCGTCCGGGCTCAGCAGGTCGAGGTCGGCGGTCCTCGCGCCGGGGTCGTCGGCCAGCGCGCGCAGCACGCGCGCGAGGCGGTCCGCGTACTCCCGCACCGTCTCCCGGTCGAAGACCCCGGGGGCGTACTGGAGGGTGAGCCGCAGGTGCGGTTCGACCAGCGCCATCAGGGCCAGCGGGTAGTTGGTGCCGGTGGCCAGGCGCAGGCCGGTGAAGGAGATGCCGTCCGCCGCGTCGGTGGCGGCGCCCAGGCTCCGCCGGTCGACGGGGTAGGACTCGAAGACGACCAGGGTGTCGAAGAGGGACGGCAGGCCGGTGGCCCGCTGGATGTCCGTGAGCCCGTGGTGGTGGTGGTCCAGGAGCGCGGCCTGCCGGTCCTGGAGCCGGAGCAGGACCTCGGCGAGGGTGTCGCCGGGGGCGTGCTCGACGCGTACGGGAAGGGTGTTGATGAACATCCCGACCATCGACTCGACGTCCGCGACGGCGGGCGGGCGGCCGGAGACGGTGGCGCCGAACACCACGTCCCGGCGGTTGGTGAGGCCGCCGAGGAGCAGCGCCCAGGCGCCCTGGACCAGGGTGTTGACGGTGACGCCCGTGCGGGCGGCGGTGTCGGACAGGGCGCGGGCGAGGTCGGCCGGGAGGGCGACCTCGACCTCGTCGAGCCCTTCCCCGCCGGTCTCCCCGGAGCCGGGGGCGAGCAGGGTCGGCTCCTCCAGGCCGGCCAGTTCGGCCGCCCAGGCGCGGTCCGACTCCGCCGGGTCCCGGCGGGCGCGCCAGGCGAGGAAGTCGCCGTAGTCGCGGGTGGCCGGCAGGTCCTTCGGGTCGCCGTGGGCGCCGTAGAGGAGCAGCAGGTCGCGGACGAGGAGGGGGGTGGACCAGCCGTCGAAGAGGACGTGGTGGGCGGTCATGACCAGTTCGGCCCGGTCGGGCGCGAGGACGACGAGCGACAGCCGGAACAGCGGCGGGGCCTCGCGGTCGAAGTGGTCGGCGCGGTCCCGGGCGAGGAACCGCTCGAAGGCCTCGGTGCGCCCGTCCTCACCGGCGGCGGTCAGGTCGAGGTGGCGCCAGGGCAGTTCGGCGGTCTCCGGGACCACCTGGACCACCTCGCCGTCGGCCCGGGTGGTGAAGGCCGCGCGGAGGTTGGCGTGCCGGGCGAGGAGGGCCCGTCCGGCACGGCGCATCCGCTCGGGGTCGACCGCGCCGGAGAGGTGGAAGACCATCTGCATGTGGTAGGCGTCGAACGACGTCCCGGACAGCAGGGTGTGGAAGAGCATGCCGGACTGGGCGGGGGTGACGGGCCAGACGTCGGCGAGGCGGCCGAAGCGGGCCTCCCAGCCGTCGATCTCCGCCTGGTCCACCCCGGCCAGGGGCGCGTCGGAGGGGGTGAGGCCGCCCGCCCCGGGGGTGCGGGCGTGCCGGGCGAGGGCGGTCAGCGCCTCGACCCACCGTCCGGCGAGTTCGGTGACCTCCTCGCGGGAGAGGATCCCGGTGGGGAAGCCGAAGTGGGCGGTCAGCTCCTCGCCGGTGGCGCCGGGGGCGGCCACCGCGTTGATCTCCAGGGCGGAGAGGGCGGGCATGTCCGGGTCGGGGGCGGCGATCAGGTCCCGCCCGTCGGGGTCCGGGGTCCAGCCCAGGCCGCGCAGCTCCTCGGGGAGGTCGGCGGCGGAGGAGCGGCCCAGGTAGTTGAAGCCGATCCGGGGCTCCGGCAGCGCGGCGAGCACGGGGGCGGTCGCGGGGTTGAGGTGGCGCAGCAGGCCGTAGCCGATGCCGTTGTCCGGCACCGCCCGCAGCCGTTCCTTGACGGCCTTGACGGCGCGGCCGGCGGCGGGGCCGCCCGCGAAGGCGTCGGCCAGGTCGACGCCGTCCAGGTCGAGCCGCACGGGGTACATGGCGGTGAACCATCCGACCGTGCCGGACAGGTCGGCGCCGGGCACCACGTGCTCCTCGCGGCCGTGGCCCTCCAGGCGGACCAGGGGGGAGCCCCCGGTCAGGCCCCGGTCGCGGTGCCAGCGGGCCAGGGCGAGGGCGAGTCCGGCGAGGAGGCCGTCGTCGACGCCGCCCCGGAACACCGTGGGGAGGGTGTCCAGGAGGGTCGCGGTGACGTCGGCGGGGACGCGGACGCGGACCGTGTCCACGGTGGCGGCGACGTCGACGGCGGGGTCGGGGTCGCGGGCGCCCAGGACGGGGTCGCCGCCTTCGAGGATCCCCTGCCACAGGGGCAGTTCGGCGACCCGGCCGGGGGCGGCGGCCTCGTCGGCGAGGGCGTGCGTCCAGCGGCGCAGGGAGGTGCCGGGGGCGGCGGGCTCCGGGGCGGGGCCCCGGCGGACCCGCTGCCAGGCGGCGGCCAGGTCGGGCAGCAGGATCCGCCAGGACACGCCGTCGACGACCAGGTGGTGGAGGACGATCAGCAGCCGGTCGGGGCCCGTGCCGGAGGCCTCAGGGGTCCCGGAGGTCCCGGGAGCCCCGGAGCCTTCGGAGGTGAACCGTACGAACTGGGCCATGACGCCCGCGTCGGGGTCGAGCCGGTCGGCGGCGGCGTCGAGCTCGGCCCGCGGGTCGGCGTCGTGGGGGACCTCGCGCAGCAGCGCGGCGGCGTCCACGCCCCCGGCGGGGGCGGTGTGGAGCTCCCGCCGTTCCCGGTCGAGCCGGGAGCGCAGGACGTCGTGCCGGTCCAGTACGGACCGGAGGACGGCGAGCAGTCCGGCGCGGTCGATCTCCTCGGGCAGGGTGAGGAGCGCGGACATGGAGAACCGGCCGAGGCCGCCGCCGCGTTCGAGGACGTGCGCGGCGGTGGGCGGCAGCGGGAAGCGGCCGACGCCGCCGCCGGGCAGCTCGGCGAGGCCCGCCGGCTCCTCGTCCCGGCGGCCGTCGACCAGCTCCGCGAGGCGGGCGACCGTGCGGTGCTCGAAGACCTCCCGGGTGCCGATCCGGACGCCGCGCGCCTTGGCGCGGGCGACGACCTGGATGGAGCGGATGCTGTCGCCGCCCGCGGCGAAGAAGTCGTCGTCGACGCCGATGCCCGGGGCGTCGAGCACGTCCGCGTACACCTCGGCGAGGATCCGCTCGGTCCCGCCGCGCGGGGCCCGGTAGGCGGTCGCGGCGAACTCCGGCTCCGGCAGGGCGGCCCGGTCCAGCTTGCCGCTGGGGGTCAGCGGCAGGCGGTCGAGGAGCACGAGCACGGCGGGCACCATGTAGTCCGGCAGCCGCTCGGCGGCGAACCGCCGCAGCTCCTCCGGCGAGGGGGCGGCGTCGCCGGACGGGGTCACGTAGCCGACGAGCCGGGCGGTCCCGGCGCCGTCCTCGCGGACGGTGACCACGGCCCGGCCGACGGCGGGGTGGCGGCCGAGGGCGGTCTCGATCTCGGTGGGCTCGATCCGGATGCCGTTCACCTTGACCTGGGTGTCGGCGCGCCCCTCGTACTCCAGGTGGCCGTCCCGGTCGAGCCGGGCGAGGTCGCCGGTGCGGTACATGCGGGCACCGGGCGGGCCCGCGGGGTCGGGCACGAAGCGCTCGGCGGTGACCGGGGCGTTGCGGTGGTAGCCGCGGGCGGTCAGTCCGCCGACGTACAGCTCGCCGGTCACGCCGGGCGGGACCGGGGCGAGGTCCGGGCCCAGGACGCGGGCGCGCATGTGGGCGAGCGGGCGGCCGACGGGGACCGCGCCGGTGCCGTCCCGCCCCTCCGGGAGGACGTGGGTGGTGGCGTAGAAGCTCTCGGTCTGCCCGTAGGCGTTGACGATCCGTACGCCGGGCAGCTCGGCGCGGATCCTGGCGGCCAGGTCGGCGGGGAGGGCCTCGCCGGCGAGGACGACGGTCTCCACGTCGAGCC
This sequence comes from Streptomyces sp. NPDC086147, assembly GCF_040702165.1. Taxonomy (NCBI): domain Bacteria; kingdom Bacillati; phylum Actinomycetota; class Actinomycetes; order Kitasatosporales; family Streptomycetaceae; genus Streptomyces; species Streptomyces sp. NPDC086147. The sequence continues at coordinate 50,297 of NZ_JBFBJO010000019.1, forward strand.
GGTCGGCGGCGGGTCCCCCGTCCCCGAGCTGGTCGAGCAGCGCGGCGAAGACGGTGGGGACGGCGCTGACGGTGGTGCCCGACCAGTGGTCGCGCTCGGCGAGTTCGAGGACGTCCCGGACGACCTCGACGCTCGCCCCCGAGGTGAGCGCGGTGAAGATCTCGAAGACGGAGACGTCGAAGGTGACGGAGGTGGCGGCGAGCGTCCGGGAGCCCTCGCCGACCCGGACGGTCCGGCGCAGGTCCCGCAGGCCGTTGACCACGGCGGTGTGGGTGACGGCGACGCCCTTGGGGGTGCCGGTGGAGCCGGAGGTGAACATGACGTAGGCCAGGTCGTCCGGCCGGGCGGCCGGTCCGGGGAGCGGCGCGGGCGCGGGGCCGTCGAGCGGCAGTCCGTCGAGGTGGAGCAGGGGCCGGCCGGACCCGGCCGTGACGGCGGCGGTGGCGCGGTCGGTGAGGACGAGCGCGGGGGCGGCGGCGTCGAGGAGCAGGGCGATCCGGGCGGCCGGGTGGCCGGGGTCGACGGGAAGGTAGGCGCCGCCGGCCTTGAGGACGCCGAGGAGGGCGACGACCAGGTCCGCGGTGCGCGGCAGGGCGACGGCGACCAGGACGCCGGGTCCGACGCCCCGGTCGCGGAGTGCGGCGGCGAGCCGTCCGGCCCGGTCCTCCAGCTCGCGGTAGGTCAGGACGGTCCGCCCGGAGACCACGGCGGTGGCGTCGGGGGTGCGGGCCGCCCGCGCGGCGACCAGCTCGTGCACGGTGGCCGTCCGGTCGGGCGCGGCGGTGCCGTCGAGCCCGGCCAGCAGCTCCCGTTCGGCCCCGCTGAGGACGTCGAGCCCGGCGAGGCGCGTCCCGGGGTCGGCGACGACCTGCCGCAGGACGCGGACGAAGCGCTCGGCGATGCCCTCGGCCGTGTCGTGGTCGAAGAGCTCGGTGGCGTACTCCAGCCGGCCGTACGCGCCTCCGGAGGCGTCCGGGACGACGTTGAGGAACAGGTCGAACTTGGCGGTGCCGGTGTCGGCGGCGACGGGGGTGGCCCGCAGGCCGGGCATCTCGATGCGCGGCCAGACGAACTGCCAGGCCAGCATGGTCTGGAACAGCGGCTGGTACGAGGTGGTGCGCTCCGGTCCGAGGAGTTCGACCAGGCGCTCGAAGGGCACGTCCTGGTTGTCGTAGGCGGCGAGGGCCTTCTCGCGCACCTGCTCCAGGAGGCCGGCGAAGGTCGGGTTCCCGGTGAGGTCGGCGCGCAGCACCCAGGTGTTGACGAAGAAGCCGATCAGGTCGTCGAGCTGTTCGTCGGCGCGGCCCTCGATGGGGCTTCCGACGGTGACGTCCGGGCCGCCGCCCAGCTTGTACAGGAGCACGGCCAGGGCGGCCTGGGCGGCCATCGGGGCGGTGGCGCCGTGGTCGGCGGCCAGCCTGCCGAGGCCGGTGAGCAGTTCGGGTTCGAGGGTGAAGGAGACGTGGCCGCCGCGGTGGTCGGAGACCGTCGGGCGGGGCCGGTCCAGGGGCAGCGGCACCGGCTGCGGCACCCCGTCGAGTTCGCGGCGCCAGTGGTCGATCTGCTGGGCGGCGAGGCTGTCGGGGTCGTCCTCGTCGCCCAGGAGCTGCCGCTGCCACAGCGTGTAGTCCTTGTACTGGACCGGCAGCGGCTCCCAGTCGGGCGCCGTGCCCCGGCGGCGGACGGTGTAGGCCGACACCAGGCCCTGGAGGAAGGGCGCCATCGAGGCGCCGTCCACCGCGATGTGGTGGAAGGCGAACACGACGACGTGCTCCTGCGGGGACACCCGCAGGACGGTGGTCCGCAGGGGGAGTTCCGCCTCCAGGCGGAACCCCTCCCGCAGGGCCTCGCGCACGGCCGCGTCCACCGCGTCCGCCGCGACGTCGACCACCCGGAACGGGTGGACCGCCTCCTCCGGCGGCAGGATCCGCTGCTCGGGGGTGCCGTCCTCGTTCTCGACGATCAGGGTGCGCAGGGTCTCGTGCCGGGTGGCGACGTCCTTCACGGCCGCGGCCAGGGACGCGGTGTCCAGCGGTCCTTCCAGGCGCAGCGCGAACGGGATGGTGTACGTCGGGGACGGGCCCTCCAGCCGGTGGAGGAACCAGAGCCGGCGTTGGGCGAACGACAGCGGGATCATCGGCTGTACTCCTCCACGGTCATCTGACGCAGCTGCGGGCGGGCGGCCTTCCGCCGCCGGGGGCCGTTCGAGGAGGTCAGCTCGTCGATGTGGGCGGCGAGGCGGGCGACCGTGGGGTTGCGGAAGACCATCGTGACCTTGGAGTCGACGCCGAACTCGTTGCGGATCCGGCCGCTGAGCCGGGTGGCGAGGAGGGAGTGCCCGCCGCAGGCGAAGAAGTCGTCGTCGACGCCCACCCCGGTCCGGCCGAGGAGGTCGGCGAAGAGGCGGCAGAGGGTCTCCTCGGTGGGGCTGCCCGGCGCGCGGCCGGGCTCCGCCGCGCCCTGGTCGGGCGCGGGCAGCGCGCCGCGGTCGAGCTTTCCGCTCGGCGAGGTCGGGAACCCGGGGAGCGGGACGACGGCGGACGGGACCATGTACTCGGGAAGGCGCCCGCGCAGCAGCGCCGTCAGCTCGGCGAGGTCGAGCGAGGCCGGGTCGGCCTTGCCGCTCGGCACCGCGTAGGCGACGAGCCGCTGGTCGCCGGGGCGGTCCTCGCGGACCACGGCGACCGCCTGCGCCACGGCGGGGTGCTCGGCGAGGACGTGCTCGATCTCGCCGAGTTCGATGCGGAAGCCGCGGACCTTCACCTGGAAGTCGCTGCGCCCGATGTACTCAAGGCGCCCGTCGCGGCCCCGGCGGACCAGGTCGCCGGTGCGGTACATCCGCGCCCCGGGCCCGCCGAACGGGCAGGCGACGAACCGTCCGGCGGTCAGGTCGGGCCGGCCCTGGTAGCCGCGGGCCAGGCCGTCGCCGGCGATGTACAGCTCTCCGCGGACCCCGGCGGGGACCGGGCGCAGCAGTTCGTCGAGCACGTACACCCGGGTGTTGCCGATGGGGGCGCCGATCGACGGGGTCCCGGAGCCGGGCGCGACCGGGGAGGTGGTGGACCAGACGGTGGTCTCGGTCGGGCCGTACATGTTGGTGACCTCGGCGGCCTGCCCGGCCAGGGCGGTGGCGAGCTGCGGGGGCAGGGCCTCGCCGCCGACCAGGATCCGCAGGCCGCGCGCGCCCTCGGGCTCGTCCATGAGGAGCATCTGCCAGAAGGCCGGGGTCGCCTGGACGAGGGTGACGCCGTGGCGGCGGACCGTCTCGACGACGGCCGAGGGCCGGGTGACGGTCTCCTTGCCGGCCAGGACGACGGCCGCCCCGGAGATCAGCGGGAGGTACAGCTCCAGGCCCGCGATGTCGAACGCGACGGTGGTCACGGCGAGCAGGCGGTCCTCGGGGGTGAGCGCGAACCGGCGCGCCATGGAGGCGAGGAAGTTCTCCAGGGCGCCGTACGGGACGGCCACGCCCTTCGGCCTGCCGGTGGAGCCCGAGGTGTAGATGACGTACGCGGTGTTCTCCGGGCGGACCGCGACCCGTGGGGGTGTCGCCGGGTGGCGGGCGAGGTCGGCGGCGGCGAGCGCGTCGGCGTCGAGCACGAGGGCCGGGCGGGAGTCCTCCAGGATGTGGTCGATGCGGGTGCCGGGGTGCTCCGGGTCGATCGGGACGTAGGCGGCGCCGGCCTTGAGGACGGCGAGGAGGGCGACCACGAGTTCGGCGGTGCGGGGCAGCCGCACGGCCACGAGCGATTCGGGGCGCACGCCGCGGTCGATCAGCCAGTGGGCGAGCCGGTTGGCGCGCTCCTCCAGCGCGGCGTAGGTCAGCGTGCCGTCCTCGGCCGCGACGGCGAGGGCGCCGGGGGCGGCCTCGGCGCGCCGCCGCACGGTCTCGGCCAGGCCGGCTTCGAGGGTGGGCTCGTCGGTGGCGTTGGTCCCGTGGAGCAGCAGGTCGCGTTCGCGGGCGTCGAGGACGTCGACGTCGCCGAGGCGGGTGTCCGGGTCGGCGAGGAGCTGTTCGAGGACCCGGACGAGCCGGGCGGCGATCTCCTCGGCCTCGGCGCGGTCGTAGAGGTTGTCCTGGTAGTCGAGGGAGAGGCGGAGGTAGGGGTCGGCGGAGTTGAGGGTGAGCGGGTAGTGGGAGCCGGCGAAGGGGCGGATCCGGTCGATGGTGAATCCGGCCGAGTCGTGGGCGTCGATCATGCCCTCGCGGTCGATCGGGTAGTTCTCGAAGACGATGAGGGTGTCGAACAGGGCGGGCAGTCCGACGTCGCGCTGAATGTCGGCCAGTCCGTGGTGGTGGTGGTCGAGCAGGGCGGTCTGGCGGTCCTGGAGGGCGGAGACGACCTCGCCCATGGTGTCGTCGGGGCGGCAGAACACGCGGGTCGGCAGGGTGTTGATGAACAGTCCGACCATCTCGTCGGAGCCGACCAGGTCGGCGGGGCGGCCGTTGACGGCGGCGCCGAAGATCACGTCCCGCTGTCCGGTGAGCCGGGCGAGGAGGATGGCCCAGGCCCCCTGGAGGAGGGTGTTCAGGGTGACGCCGAGTTCGGCGGCGCGGCGGGCGAGGCCGCGTCCCTGGTCGATGGAGAGCGGCACCTCGACCCGGCCGAGGGCGGAGGCGGTGCCCTTCAGGGCGGCGTTCGGGGCCACCAGGGTGGGCTGCTCGAAGCCGTCGAGCTCGGCCTTCCAGCGGGCGGCCGACGCCTCCTGGTCCTGGGCGGAGAGCCAGCCCAGGTAGTCGCCGTAGCTGCGGACCGGGGGGAGGCCGCGGGTGTCGGAGTAGAGCCGGACGAGGTCCGTGATCACCATCGGCGACGACCAGCCGTCGAAGAGGGTGTGGTGCGCGGTGACGACGAGCTTGGCCCGCTCCGGTCCGCAGGTCAGTAGGTGCAGGCGGAGCAGCGGCGGGCGGGCGGGGTCGAGCTGGTCGGCCCGGTCGTCGGCGAGCGCCCGGTCGAGCGCCGCGTCGGTCCCGGCCTCGTCGAGGCCGCCGAGGTCGGTGTGGCGCCAGGGGACGGCGACGTGTTCGGCGACGATCTGGACGGGTTCGCCGTCGGCGCCGGTGAGGAACGCGGAGCGCAGGTTGGGGTGCCGGTCGAGGAGGGCCTGTCCGGCGGCCCGCATCCGCTCCGGGTCCACGTGCCCGGACAGGTGCAGGACGAACTGCATGTGGTAGACGTCGAAGGTGCCCTCGGCGAGGGCCGCCTGGAACTGGATGCCGGACTGGCCGGGGGCCTGCGGCCAGATCTCGGCGAGCCGGCCGTAGCGCTCCTCCCAGGCCTCGATCTCGTCCTGGCCGACCTTCACCAGGGGGGCGTCGGAGGGGGTGAGGCCGCCGGTGCCGGGGCGGGCGGCGTGGGCGGCCATGCCGCGCAGCACCTCGGCCCACAGGTCGGCCAGTTCGGCGGCGCGCTCGCGGGTGAGGACGCCGGTGGGGAACATGAAGGCGGCCTGGAGGGCCGGGCCGTCCTCGGTGTCGGTGACGACCGAGTTCACTTCGAGGGCCGACAGGGCGGGCAGGTCCGGGTCGGGCGCCGGGACCAGCTCGGCGGACCAGGGAGCGGGCACCCAGCCCTCGGCGCGCAGGTGCTCGGGCACGTCGGCGCCGGAGATGCGGCCGAGGTAGTTGAACCCGATCTGCGGGTCCGCGTAGTCGGCGAGCTGCGGGGCGGTCTCCGGGTTGAGCCGGCGCAGCAGCCCGTATCCGAGGCCCTTGTCGGGGACGCCGCGCAACTGCTCCTTGACCAGTTTGACGGCCCGTCCGGCGGCGGCGCCGCCGGCCAGGACCTCGTCGAGGTCGACGTCGCGCACGTCGACGCGGGCCGGGTACATGCTGGTGAACCAGCCGACGGTGCGGGAGAGGTCGGCGCCGGGGACGGCCTCCTCCTCGCGGCCGTGGCCCTCCAGGCGGACCAGGGTGGAGCGGTCGTCGCCGCGCCAGCGGTTCACCGCGAGGGCGAGGGCGGCGAGCAGGACGTCGGTGCCGGTGCTCCGGAACGCGGCGGGGAGCCGGGTGAGGACCGCCTCGGTGACCTCGGCGGAGAGCCGCACGCGGACGGTGTCGAGGGTGGACATCAGGTCCACGGCGGGGTCGAAGGAGCGCTCGCCCAGCGGGAGGTTGGGCGATTCGAGGACCTCGCGCCAGTAGTCGAGCTCGTCCTCCCGCTCCGAGGTGAGGGCCTCGGCCTCCAGGGCGGCGGCCCAGCGGCGGGCGGAGGTGCCGACCTCGGGGAGGTCGGGCTCCCCGCCGGAGCGGACGGCCTGCCAGGCTTCGGCGAGGTCCGACATGAGGATGCGCCAGGAGACGCCGTCGACGACCAGGTGGTGCAGGACCACGAGGAGCCGGCCGGCGCCGGATCCGGCGGCGAACCAGACGAAGTCGGCCATGGTGCCGGCCCGGGGGTCGAGCCGTCCGGTCGAGGCCTCCAGCTCCGTCTTCGCCGCCGCCAGGACGGCCGGGTCGTCCCAGTCGCCGGTGACGGGGACGCGGTGGAGGAGCTCCGCGGCCCGTACGGCGCCCTTCGGGCGCACCAGGAGGGTGGGTTCGTCGCCGGGCACGAGCCGGGCGCGCAGCAGGTCGTGGCGGTCCAGGACGGCGTCCAGGGTCGCGGCGAGACCGTTCTCGTCGATGCCGGCGGGCAGTTCGAGGACGATCGACATGGCGAAGCGGTCGATGCCGCCGCCGTGCTCGAAGACGTGCCGGGCCACCGGCTGGAGCGGCAGCGTGCCGACGCCGCCGCCGTCGAGCTCTTCGAGGACGGGCGTCCGGTCGCGGCGGTCGGCGGCGACCTCGGCCAGCCGGGCGGCCGTGCGGCACTCGAAGATGGCGCGGGTGGTCAGCTCCAGGCCGCGGGCGCGGGCCCGGGCGACCACCTGGATCGACCGGAGGCTGTCGCCGCCGATCGCGAAGAAGTCGTCGTCGACGCCGACGCGGTCCACGCCGAGGACATCGGCGTAGGCCGCGGTGATGGTCTTCTCGGCCTCGGTGCGGGGCTCGCGGTAGGCCTCGCCGAGGAACTCCGGCTCGGGCAGCGCCGACCGGTCCAGCTTGCCGGTGGGGCCCAGCGGCAGGGCGCCGAGGGCCACGAAGGCGGAGGGCACCATGTAGTCGGGCAGCCGGGCCGCGGCGAACCTGCGCAGTTCGGCGGCGGAGGCGCCGGCCTGCACGTCGACGTCGCCGATGCCGCCGGCGCCGTCGTCGCCGACGGCGCCCTCGCCGATGTGCACGACGTAGGCGACGAGCCGCTTGCCGCCCTGGGGGACCTCGCGGGCGACGACCACGGCCTCGCTGATGCCGGGGTGGGCGGTCAGCGCCGCCTCGACCTCGGCCGTCTCGATGCGGAAGCCGCGCACCTTGACCTGGCCGTCGCCGCGGCCGACGCACTCCAGGCGCCCGTCGGCGTTCCAGCGGGCGAGGTCGCCGGTGCGGTACATGCGCCCGCCGGCGGGGCCGAAGGGATCGGCGACGTAGCGCTCGGAGGTGAGGGCCGGGCGGCCGTGGTAGCCGCGGCCGAGGCAGGCGCCCACCACGTACAGCTCGCCGACGACGCCCCGGGGCACCGGGGCCAGGCCGGGGCCCAGGACGTAGGCGCGCATGCCGCCGAGCGGGGTGCCGATGGGCGAGACGTCGCCCTCGGGCCACTCCTCGCCGGCGCCGAGGGCGAAGGCGGTGGCGTAGAAGCTCTCGCTCTGCCCGTACGAGTTGACGATCTGCGCGCCGGGCAGGGCCTCGCGGACCTGCCGCACCAGGCGGGCCGGGAGGACGTCGCCGGCGAAGACGACCGAGCGGACGTCGGGCGCCTTCTCCAGGTGGCCGAGGAGTTCGCCGAGGACCGAGGGGACGCCGCTGAGGACGTGGCCGTCCCAGGAGTCGCGCTCGGCGAGCGCCAGGGCGTTCTCCACGATCTCGGCGGTGCCGCCGGTGGTCAGGGTGGTCAGCAGCTCGAAGACGGAGACGTCGAAGTTGACGGAGGTGCCGGCGAGCATCTTCCAGCCGGTCGGGGCGTCGAGGACGCGCACCAGCTCCCGCACGCCGTTGACGAGGTTGCGGTGGGTGATCGCCGCGCCCTTCGGCTTGCCGGTGGAGCCCGAGGTGTACATGACGTACGCCAGGTTGTCCGGGTGCGGCCGCGCGGCGCGGGCGGAGTCGCCGGGGGCCCCGGCGGGCCACTCGGCGCGCCGGTCGAGGTCGACCACCGGCAGGCCGTGCTCCGGCAGCTCCCGGGCGGTCGCGGTGTCGGTGACCACGAAGCGCGGGCGGGCCTCGGCGAACACGGTCGGGGCCCGGCCGGCGAGGTACTGCGGGTCCAGCGGCACGTATCCGGCGCCGGACTTGAGGACGCCGAGCAGGCCGGCGACCAGGTCCTCGGTGCGCGGCAGGGCGAGGACCACCAGGTCCTCCGGTCCCGCGCCGTGCCGGGTCAGCTCCCGGGCGACGGCGTCCGCGCGCCCGTCGAGCTCCCGGTAGGTCAGGGTGCGGTCGCCGCAGACGAGCGCCGGGGCGTCCGGGGTCGCGGCGGCTTGGCGCTCGAAGAGGTCGGGGACGGTCAGCTCGGACGGCGCGGTGGCGCCGGGGACGGTGTTGAGGCCGGTGAGCAGCAGTTCGCGCTCGGCCGCGTCGAGCACGTCGACGCCGTCGACGCGGCGGCCCGCGTCGGTCACGAGCCGGTCGAGGACGCGCACGAACCGCTCCCCGAGGGTCTCGGCCGTGCTCCGGTCGAAGAGGTCGGTGGCGTACTCCAGGCGCACCCCGGCCCCGCCGGACGCGTCCGGGATCATGTTGAAGAACAGGTCGAACTTGGCCGTCCCGGTCTCCAGCGTCTCGGACGCGACGTCCAGGCCGGCGAACTCCAGCCGCCCCAGCGGCTCCTGCCAGGCCAGCATGACCTGGAAGAAGGGGTGGTAGGCCGTGGAGCGGTCCGGGTTGAGCAGCTCGACCAGCCGCTCGAAGGGCATGTCCTGGTTGTCGTACGCGCCGAGGGAACGGTCCCGCACCCGGCCGAGCAGCTCGTGGAAGGTCGGGTCGCCGGAGAGGTCGACGCGCAGCACCCAGGTGTTCACGAAGAAGCCGACGAGGTCGCGCAGCTCCTCGTCGGTGCGGCCCGCGATGGGCGCGCCGATCGGGATGTCGTCGCCGCAGCCGAGGTGGCGCAGGAGCACGGCGAGGGCCGCGTGCATGACCATGGAGACGGTGGTGTCCCGCTCGGCGGCCAGCTTCTCCACGGACGCGAGCAGGTCGGGGCCGATCCCGAACGTCACCAGGCCGCCGTCGGAGCCCGTCCGCTTCGGGCGGGGGCGGTCCGTCGGCAGCGCCAGCGGCTGCGCCATGTCGGCCAGCGCCCCGCGCCAGTACTCCAGCTGGCGGTGGGCCAGGCTCTCCGGGTCGGTCTCGTCGCCGAGCACGTCCTGCTGCCACAGGGTGTAGTCCGCGTACTGGACCGGCAGCGGCTCCCAGACGGGGGCGCGGCCCTCCCGGCGCTCGGCGTAGGCCGCGGCCAGGTCGCGCAGCAGCGGCCCGAGGGACTCGCCGTCCAGGGCGATGTGGTGCACGACGAGGACCAGGGTGTGGTCGGCCGGTCCGGTCCGCACGAGGCGGGCGCGGATCGGCACGTCGGCGGCCAGGTCGAAGGTCTCCCTGGCCGCCGCGTCGACCTCGGCGGCCCGCCGGTCCGGCGCGGCCTCGACGACCGACAGGACGGACGGCGCCCGGTCGGCCGCCAGGATCCGCTGGTGGGGGACGCCGTCGTCGTTCTCGACGATCACCGTGCGGAGCACCTCGTGCCGCTCCACGACGTCGTGGAGCGCCGACCGCAGCGCCGCCACGTCCAGCTCACCGGTCAGCCGCAGGGCGAAAGCGCCGTTGTAGGTCGGCGAAGGGCCTTCGAACCGGTCCACGAACCACAGCCGGCGCTGCGCGAACGACAACGGGATCATTGTTTCTCCAAATCGGCGGAACCAGGGAGCGGATCGGCGCTCAGCCCTGGTCGAGCAGGGTCAGCAGTTCGTCGTTGTAGAAGTCGTCGATGGAGCACGCCCCCGACAGCGTCGAGAAGTAGCGGTCGATGTGCTCCTGGTGTCCGACCAGCTTCCGCAGCATCTCGGTCCGGCCCTCGGGCTTGAGCTCGGCCACGTTGAGCGCGCCCTGGTAGTGGTTCAGCGCCTCGTCGCCGAGGTCGTTCTCGTAGCGCCGCAGCGCCGATTTGAGCCGGGCGTCGTCGTGCAGGCCGTCCCCGATGTGGTCGGTGAGGCTCTGGGCCTGGACGAAGGCCTCGGTGATGCCGCGGGCGGTGATGGAGTCCTTGTGGTTGACCGCGTCGCCGACCAGGACCCAGCCGGGGCCGTACGCCCGGCGGAAGAAGTTGTCCTGGTGGCCGGTGCCGTAGAGCTGCTCGACCCGCTCGCCCTGCTGCATCCGCTCCCACAGTTCGGGGGCGGTGGTGCGGAAGGCGTCCAGGTAGGCGGGCTCCACGTCCTTGCGGACGGCGCCGAAGTCCGCCTGCGGGAAGTAGGCCATGAGGAGCGTCAGGTCGTCGTTGGTGGGCAGGACGCCGATCCAGCGCCCCGGGCGCTCGTACAGCTCGAAGTCGGAGGGGACGCCGGACCAGTAGCTGTAGTAGGTGCAGGTCATCCGCGGGTGCTCGATGACGTTCTCCGCACCGGTCTTGCGGGCCACCAGCGAGCGCATGCCGTCGGCGCCGACGACCAGGCGGGCCCGGTCGGTCGCCTCGGCGCCGCCGGGGGTGGTGTAGCGCACGCCGACGACCCGGTCCCCCTCGTGGACCAGGTCGTTGACGGCGCAGCCCTCGCGGAACTCCACGCCCGCCTCGACGGCGCCCTCGGCGAGGAGCGGGTCGAGGACGTAGCGGCGCGGCGCGTACGTGGCGCGCAGGCCGTCCATCGGGAGGGAGAAGCCCTCGATGCGGACGCCGGGGCCCTCGTAGACCTGCTTGGTGATGGGCCGGCAGCCCGCCGCCCGGAGCTTGTCCAGGAGGCCCCAGCGTTCGAGCAGCGCCACGCCCTGCATGTGCAGATAGTGCGAGGACAGGGTGTCCTGGGGGAACTTCGCCTTCTCCAGGAGCAGTACGCGGTATCCCTGCCGCGCGAAAAGCATGGCCGTCGGAGAGCCCGCGCAACGGGCCCCTATGACAATCACGTCGTACACGGCGCCTCCGCCTCTTCTACCAGGTGGTTTTCAATGGATCCGGCGGAACCGGAGCGCACCGGGCGCCTCCGGCCGCCGCACGTCAGCGGGCGGTCGCGCCCTGGGACTCGAGGTACGCGGAGAGCGAGGCCACGGTCGGGTTGAGGAACAGCTGGTCCATCGGGACCTCGGCCCCCAGCTCCTCCAGGAGGGCCCCCTGGATCCTGACCATGACCAGCGACTGGCCGCCCAGGGCGAAGAAGTCGTCGTCCACGGCTATGTCGTCGATCCGGAGTTCCCGGCACCAGATGGCGCGCACGTCGTCGGCGATCATCACATTCCTCTCGGTGTCTCTTCGGGGGTCGCCGTCACGTCGCCGCCCCGCTTCCGGCGAACCGGCCGCGGAACTCGGCCAGGAGGGCCGGGCGGTCGACTTTTCCGTGCGGGCTGAGCGGGAGGCGCGGGACGTGCACGAAACGGGCCGGGACCATGTTCCGCGGCAGGTCCCGCAGGAGGCCGGAGCGCAGCTCCTCCTCCGCGGGCTCCGCGCCCGCCGGGACGAGGAACGCGATCAGCTCGGCGTCCCCCGTGTCGTACGAGACGCCCACGGCGGCCTCGCGGACCCCGTCGAGCCGGGCGAGCGCGCGCTCGACGTCGGTGGGGTCGATGCGCATGCCGCGCACCTTCACCTGGGAGTCGATCCGGCCGAGCACGACGAGGTCGCCTGCCGCGTCCACCCGGCCGCGGTCGCCGGTGCGGTAGATCCGGCGCCGCTCCCCGTCGACCTCGATGTGCGTGAACCGGGCGTTCTCGGGGCCGTTGCCCAGGTATCCGGCGCCGACGCCGAGGCCGGAGATGCAGATCTCGCCCTCCTCCCCCGGTCCGACCGGGCGCAGGTCCCCGTCGAGGAGGTGGATGTCGGTGTTGTGGGCGGGGGTGCCGACCGGCGGGACGGTGTGGACGCCGGGCCGGTGGCCGGCCAGGTCGTAGGAGGTGGCGACGTCGGTGCACTCGGCGACGCCGTACTGGTGCAGCAGGACGCAGTCGTTGCCCTCGCGCGCCGCCCACGCGGCGAGCCGCTCGGCCTTGAGGGCCTCGCCGCCGAAGAGGATGTGGTCGAGCCGGGTCAGGGCGTCGCCGCCCCGGGCGGTCTCCCAGTCCACCAGCAGGTACAGCGTGCTGGAGGCGCAGTGCACGACGCGGATGTCGTGCCGGTCGAGGATGCGGTAGGCGAGCATCGCGTCGAAGTTGCGGCTCGCCATCAGGTGCTGGGTGGCCCCGCAGAACAGCGGGGTCATCAGGCTGCGCTGGGACAGGTCGAACCCGAAGGCGCTGACGACCAGGTGGTGCGACCCGCTGTGCAGGCCGTACTCCAGGGTCAGCCAGTTCATCAGGTTGAACCAGCCCTCGTGGCGCACGGCGGTCAGCTTCGGCGTTCCGGTGGAGCCGGAGGTGAAGACCGCGTAGCAGAGGTCGTCCCCCGTGACCTCGACGCCGGGGGCGGTGGCGGGCAGCTCCGCCAGCTCGTCGGCCAGCAGCTCCAGGTCGACGACCTCGGCGTCCGCCGAGGCGACCATGGCCGCGGTGGCCGGGGAGGCGGTGATCAGGGCGAGGTCGGGGACCTGGCCGAGCAGCAGGCCCAGCCGCGCCGCCGGGTACGCCGGGTCGAAGGGCACGTAGGCCGCCCCGGCCTTGAGCGTGCCGAGGACGGCCACGAGCAGGTCGATCGAGTAGTCGAGGCAGACGCCGACCTTCGCGCCCCGGCCGATGCCGCGCGCGACGAGGTGGTGCGCGAAGCGGTTGGCCCGCGCGTCGAGCTCCGCGTACGTCAGCCGCCGGTCGTTCCAGACGACGGCGACGGCGTCGGGGGCGGCCGCGACGTGCTCCTCGAACCGCTTGTGCACGACGGGCACCGCGGGCAGGGCGACCCGCTTTCCCTGAAGGATCATCAACTGGCTCCGATGTGAGTGGTGTCCGGTGCTGCGGGCCGCCGGGCACGCCGTGCGCCGCTCCGCTGAGCGCGTCGCGCGGGCCTGCCGGGCGCTCAGCCCGCGGCCATGGACTCCCGCAGGCTCCGGGGACGCAGGTCGGTCCAGTTGCGCTCGACGTACTCCAGGCACTCGGCCCTGGAGGCCTCGCCGAAGGCGACCCGCCAGCCGGCGGGCACCTCGGCGAAGGCCGGCCACAGCGAGTGCTGGTCCTCGTCGTTGACCACGACGTTGAAGCGGCCGTTCTCGTCGTCGAAGGGGTTCGTGCTCACCTGGCACCGTCCTTAGCAGTCATGGGGTGGTCCGGCGTTTCGAGTGGTGTGGAGTGGTGCCGCGGCGGGGACCCGTGCCGTCCGGGCCGGCGCCGTGCGCGTACGGGCCCGCCCGCCCGTGGGGCCGGGCGGGAGACTCGTCGCACTGTATCCACGGGCCCGTGGGGGCCCGGTCGAGTCCCGCTCAACGACGCGGGGCCCGGCCGGGAGGGGGCTCGTGCCCCGCCCCCGGCGGGTGGGCCGGGCCGTCGCCGGGTACGGGGGCCGGGTCGTGGTCCGGCACGATCTCCGTGCCGGTGCCCCCGTCGGCGAAGACCTGCGCCAGGACCGCGTGCTCGACCCGGCCGTCGATGACGCGGGCCGTGCGCACGCCGTTGTTCACGGCGTACAGGCAGCCCTCCATCTTGGGGATCATCCCGGCGGAGAGGCGCGGGGCGAGCGCCGTCAGTTCGGCGGCGGTCATCCGGGGGACGACCTCGCCGTGCGGCCAGTCCGCGTACACGCCCTCGACGTCCGTCAGGACCAGGAGCGTCTCGGCCCCGAGGGCGGCGGCGAGGGCCGCCGCCGCCGTGTCGGCGTTGAGGTTGAACACCCCTCCCCCGGCGGCGTCCTTGGCGTCCTCGGACCGGGCGACGGAGGAGATCACGGGGATCCGCCCGTCCGCCAGGAGGGTCCGTACGATCCCGGTGTCGACGCGGGCGACCTCGCCCACGCGGCCGATGTCCACGGCCCGGCCGCCGGCCTCGGCGTAGTGCCTGACGGCGGTCATCAGACGGGCGTCCTCGCCGGTCAGGCCCACGGCGTGCGGGCCGTGGCCGTTGAGCAGCCCGACCAGCTCGCGCTGCACCTGCCCGGCGAGGACCATCCGGACGACGTCCATGGTCTCGTCGGTGGTGACGCGCAGACCGGCCTCGAAGCGGGACTCCAGGCCCAGCCGGTCGAGCTGGGCGCCGATCTGCGGGCCGCCGCCGTGCACCACCACCGGCTTGAGGCCGGCGTGGAGCAGGAAGAGGACGTCCTGCGCGAAGGCCGCCTTGAGCCGCGCGTCGACCATGGCGTTGCCGCCGAACTTGATGACGACGGTCCGGCCCCGGTGGCGCGCCAGCCAGGGCAGCGCCCCGGCGAGGACGCGGGCCTTGGACAGGGCGGCGGGCTCGGCGGGTTCGGCGGGCCCGGTGGGGGTGGAGGAGCAGGAGCAGGGGGCCGCCGGGGCCGGGAGCGGGGGTGGTGCCGGGGCCGGGAGGAGGGGAGACGGAGGAGCGCTCATGAGGCGTACTCGCTGTTCTCGTGGGCGGGATCGGCGTGGTCGTGGACGTGCGCGGCGGTCTTGTGGACGCGGGCGGCGTTGTCGTGGACGTGCGCGGCGGCCTTGTGGGCGGGGCCGGCGTTCTCGTGGCCGCGGGCGGCGGTGGGGCGCGCGGCGGTCACGGTGCGGTTCCGGTCGTGGGGAGGCCCAGCGCCTCGGGGAGGCCGAGGGCGACGTTCATGCTCTGGACGGCCCCGCCCGCGGTGCCCTTGGTCAGGTTGTCGATGGCGCTGACCACGACGATCCGCCCAGCCGCCGGGTCGAGGACCGCCTGCACCTGCGCGCCGTTGGAGCCGACGACGGACCCCGTGGCCGGCCACCGGCCCTCGGGCAGCAGCCGGACGAACGGCTCGTCGGCGTACGCCTTCTCGTACGCGGCGCGGACGTCCTCGGCCGTGGTGCCGGGCCGGGCGGCGGCGGAGCAGGTGGCGAGGATGCCGCGCGGCATGGGGGCCAGGGTCGGGGTGAAGGAGACGGTGACGGGCCGGCCGGCGGCGGCGGCGAGGTGCTGCGCCATCTCGGGCGTGTGCCGGTGGCCGCCGCCGACGCCGTACGGCCGCATGGAGCCCATGACCTCGCTGCCGAGCAGGTCGGCGCGGGGTGCCCGGCCGGCGCCGGAGGTGCCGGACGCGGCGACGACCACCGCCTCCGGCTCGGCGAGCCCGGCCGCGTACGCGGGCAGGAGCGCCAGCAGGACCGCGGTCGGGTAGCAGCCGGGGACGGCGATCCGCCGGGCGCCCGCGAGGGCGGCCCGGGCGCCGGGCAGTTCGGGCAGGCCGTAGGGCCAGGTGCCGGCGTGGGGCGAGCCGTAGAAGCGTTCCCAGTCGGCCGCCCGCGCGAGGCGGAAGTCGGCGCCGCAGTCGACGACGAGCGTCTCCTCGCCCAGTCGCTCCGCGAGCGCGGCGGACCGGCCGTGCGGCAGGGCGAGGAAGACGACATCGTGGCCCCGGGCCGCCTCGGCGGTGGTGGGCAGCACCTCACGGTCGGCGAGCGGGGCCAGGTGCGGCTGGAGGTCTCCGAGCCGCTGCCCCGCGCCGGAGTGCCCGGTCACCGCGCCGATCTCCACTCCGGGATGGGCCAGGAGGAGGCGCAGGAGCTCGCCCCCCGCGTATCCGGTCGCTCCCAGCACGGCCGCTCTGACGGACATGGACCCTCCTGGTCGACGGGCGTGCGGTGGTTCCGCGCCCCGCATCAGCGGGTGCGCGGGGCCGAGTCGCAGAACTCGGCGCTGAGGATGGGGAGGAGGTCGTCCGCACGCCAGTCGCTGTTGTAGTTGAACGTGAACTGGTGGCGGCCGTCCTCGGTGAGCGCGACCATCGAGAGCCAGCCGACCGTGCCGCCGTCGCGGTACCAGACGGTGGTGCCGCAGCCGAGCGTCAGCCGCTCGATGCCGAGGCCGTAGGCCGCGATCGGGACGTCGGGGTTGACGACGGTCGTCTTCATCGCCCGGAGCTGCTCGGGCGGCAGCAGGGCCCCGCGCATCAGGGCGCCGTAGAACCGGTTCAGGTCCGCCGCGCTGGAGATGATGTCGAGGTTGCCCCAGTTGTGCGAGCCGTTCAGCTCGGTGACGTCCTCGATCCGGTCGGGCTGGGTGAGGAAGTAGGGCTTGGAGTAGCCGCGGCCGCTCGGCCGGGGCAGCTGGACGCCGTTGCCCGGGGTGGTCGTCGCCGTGAGGCCCAGGGGTTTGACGATGCGGCGGCGCACCTCCTCCTCGTACGTCCTGCCGCCGGCCTTCTCGACCACCATCGCGGCGATGACGTCGTTGGTGTTGGAGAACCCGTGCCGGGTGCCGGGCGGGAAGAGCGGCGGGTGGGCGAGGGCCACCCGGACGCGCTTGTCGTGCGGCATGGTCTCGTAGCGGTGCGCGAAGAACCCGTCGCCGAGGACGTACGTGTCGACGTACGCGGCGTCGGAGAAGTAGTCGGGCAGGCCGCTCGTGTGGTTGAGGACCTGCCGGACGGTGATGGCGCGGCCGTCGTTGCCGTTGCCCGTGACCAGGCCGGGGAGGTGGCGCTCCACGCTGTCGTCGAGGTCGAGCTTGCGCTCCGCCTCCATCTGGAGGAGGACCGTGGCCACGAAGGTGCTGGTGAGGTGCCCGACGCGGAACCGGTCGTTCTCGCCGCGCGGTGCGCGCGTGGTCAGGTCGCCGACGCCCGCGGCGGTCTTCCAGACGCCCCGGGAGTCGCGCGCCTCCGCCGTGATGCCGGGGATGCCGGCGGCGACGGCGGCGTCGATCGCCCGCCGCGTCGCCTCGTGGCCGCCCGCGGCGGGCCCGATGCCCCGCGACGCCTGGGCGGACCCCGTGAAAAGGGTGGCCGTCAGGGCGAGGGCGAGGAATCCGGCCGTCGCCGTTCCCGGTCTCTTCCGCATCGTCCGCATCGTGTTTTCCCCGTTCTGAGAATCTTCTGAGAATCGTCTGAGGGAGGCCCGTCGGGCCGGTTCCGCGCTTTCGGGAACACCGGCGGCGGGGCGATTCGCCCGTGCCGCGCACGCAGTGATCGACAGGGGCCGCGAAAAGGCGGCGCCGGGCCGCGGCGGCCGAATCCGACCGGGCCGAGGACTTCTTTCCGGCCGGAAATCGGCGAAGGGGAAAGGGCGCTCGGTCCACGGCGGCTGCGCCGGCCTCGCGGCGTCCTGTCGACGGTACATCTCGTTGGCCGGTTCCGTATCCCCGTACGGGCTCGAACGCTGCTCCGGCGCCGTTCCAGCCGGGCCGACGAAACTTCTCGCCGGACATGTGGACCCTTCTCATGGAGGCATGATGGCGCGTCAGGCCGGTCGGACCGCGGGGTCGTACGACGGTCCGGAGGACCCCCTTCCGCAGACCGCGACGCAGTCCCCGGCCCCGTCCCCGGCGCAGCCGCCGGCACCGGTTCCGGCGCGGCGGCCGCGCCACGACCGGCAGGTGCTGACGACCAGGGTCGGCCTGCAGATGCCGGTCTCCATGGCCTACGACGAGTGGGAGCGGACCGGGCTCCGGCTCGCCGGGGTCGTCGACTCCTCCTGCTGGTGGCTGGGCGACTGGCTCGTCTACGGCAAGGACCACTACGCCGACCGGTACCAGCGCGGGATCCGCGCCGTGGGCCTCTCGTACCAGACCCTGCGCAACTACGCCTGGGTCTCGCGCCGCTTCGGCCTGGACCGGCGGCGGTCCGCGCTGAGCTTCCAGCACCACGCCGAGCTGGCCTCCCTGCCGCCCGAGGAGCAGGACGCCTGGCTCGACCGGGCCGAGCGGCTGCGGTGGACCACCAAGCAGCTGCGCGGCGCCCTGCGCGCCGGGCGCGGCACCGAGCGGCAGGCGCCCGCCGCCACCGCCGGGCCGAGCGGGCGCCTGGAGCTGCCCGGCGGGCGCCTGGAGCGGTGGCACAGGGCCGCGGAGCAGGCGGGGATCGGGTTCGAGCAGTGGGTGACGAGCGTCCTGGACAGCGCGGCCGCGGACGCGCTGGAGGAGCCGGCGGAGCCGCTGGACGAGCCGGCCGGTGCCGCTTCCGGGATCGCTCCCGGGGCTGTTCCCGCGCCCGTTCCCGAGGCCGTTCCCGGGACCGCCGAGACCTCCGGTCAGGCCCTGGTGGCGGCGGCCGTCGCCGGCTGACCCGCGGCCGGACGGGCCGTGCCGGCGCGCCCTACAGGCGGCCCATCAGCCCGGCGGTCTCCCGCTTGTACGTGCACGCGCTCTGCCCGAACGACTCCCGCACCCGCTCGCGCACCTCGCCCGGCTGCTCCTGGCTGAGCTTGAACATCCCCTCGACACCGGTGACGGTGACGCTGAAGGCCCCGGCGGCGGGCACGATCTTGCGGAAGTAGCCGAGCGACTCGGTCATGTCCCAGCCGTCGCCGAAGTCCTTCTCGAAGGCGCGGACGGTGGACTCCACCACGCTCAGCGTCTCCTCGGCCGAGCCGAGCATCCTGACCACGCCCCGGACGTGCACGGCGGTGAAGTTCCAGGTCGGGGCGGCCGGGGACTTCCGGTACACCGTGGGCGAGACGTAGGAGTGCGGCCCGGTGAAGGTCAGCAGCAGGACGCTGCCGGTCTCCAGGGCCTTCCAGTGCGGGTTCGCCTTGTTCATGTGCCCGAGCAGCGTGGTCCCCCGCAGGTCCCCGGACGGTTCGGTGGGGGCCTCGGGGTCGAAGATGACCGGCAGGTGGGTGGCGAAGGGGCCGTCGTCGGAGCCGCCGTTGGACACCGCGAGCGCCAGCGGGTTGTCGCGGATCACGTCGACCATCCACGAGCTGTCGGGCTCGCGGTAGAAGCTGGGTACGAACATGCGGATTCACCTTTCGGTATTTCCCTCGGGTCGAGAATCCGGCTCGGGACGCGCCGGGGCGAAAAGCCCCGGCGCGAGGTCCACTCAAGCCGGACTTGTGGAGTTCTCGAGAATCCGGGCCGACCCTAACGACGTCCTGTCGACGGGACAACGCTTGCGGGCCCCGAGCGGCTCCAGCGGTCTCCGTATTGCCTTCATGTCGTCTTCGAGTCGCCTTTGAGTTGCCTTCGAGCGACTTTCACCAGCAGACTGCAGAGCGGTCTCTCGGGCCATCGGCCGAGTTTTCCAGACGTCATCGGGAGAATTTCCATGGGCATAAAGGGCAGGCGCAGCCAAGAGATTCACGACGTGGTCGGCATCGGGTTCGGCCCGTCCAACCTGTCGCTCGCGATCGCCTTGGAGGAGCACGGCGAGAGCACTCCCGGGCGTCCGGTCACGTCCCACTTCTTCGAGAAGCAGCCGGCGTTCGGCTGGCACCGCGACATGCTGCTGCCGTCGGCGACCATGCAGATCTCGTTCCTCAAGGACCTGGTCACCTTCCGCAACCCGCTGTCCCGGTACAGCTTCGTCTCGTTCCTGCACGCCTCGAACCGGCTCGTGCAGTTCGTGAACAACCAGGACTTCTTCCCGACCCGCCAGGAGTTCCACCAGTACCTGGAGTGGGCGGCGGCCGGCCTCGCCGACCGGGTGTCGTACGGCACCGAGGTCACCGCGATCCGGCCCGTGACCGAGGACGGCGGGGACGGCCCGCCGGACCTCCTGGAGGTCGAGGTGCGCGACGGCGACGGCACCGTCCGCGTGGTCGCCGCGCGCAACGTGGCCGTCTCCACCGGCCTGGTGCCGCGCCTGCCGGACGGCATGGACGGCCACGAAGGGGTCTGGCACAGCTCCCGGTTCCTGAGCAGCTTCAACGCCCGGGACCCGGAGGGGCTCCGGCGGGTGATGGTGGTCGGCGCGGGCCAGAGCGCGGCCGAGATCACCCGGTTCCTGCACGACGCGCTGCCGCACGCGGAGGTCAGCGCGGTCATCCCGTCGTACGGCTACTCCATCGCCGACGACACCCCCTTCGCCAACCAGGTGTTCGACCCCTCCGCGGTGGACGAGTACTACTTCGGCACCGACCGGGCCCGGGACTCCTTCTGGCGCTACCACCGCAACACCAACTACTCGGTGGTCGACGCCGACGTCATCCGGGCCCTGTACCAGCGCTCGTACGAGGAGCAGGTGCGCGGGACCCGGCGGCTGCACTTCCGGAACCTGACCCGGGTCGACGGGGTGAAGGGCGCCGGGGACGAGACGCGCGTGGTCCTGCGCTCGCTGCTCGACGACACGGTCGAGGAGACGGCCGTGGACGCCCTGGTGTTCGCCACCGGGTACGACGGCCTGGATCCGGCCCGGCTGCTCGGCGGGTTCGACCGGCACTTCGAGCGCGACGCGGCGGGCAAGCACCGGGTGGAGCGCGACTACCGGCTCGTCAGCGCCTCCGGGATGACCTGCGGGGTCTACCTCCAGGGCGGCACGGAGCACACCCACGGCCTGACCTCGGCCCTGCTGTCGAACATCGCGGTGCGCAGCGGCGAGATCGCCGACTCGATCGTGCTGCGGCGCACCGAGCGGGAGCTGGGCCGCGCCGGCTCCGTGGAGAAGGCGGCCTCGGCGGCCTGAACCGGCCGGTCCGGAACCACCGGAGGGTGGTCCCGGACCGGCCGGGGGGCGGTCTGCCGGTCGGGCCGGACGGCCCGCCGGTCGGATCAGGCGGCGCCGGCGGCCTCCGCCGCGCGGCCCCCGGCCGCCCGCGGGCGGGTGAGGCACTCCTCCATGTACGCGAGGCAGTTGTCGCGGCTCTCCTCGCCGAACACGATCCGCCAGCCGGCGGGCACGTCGGTGAACGAGGGCCACAGGCTCTGCCGCTCCTCGCCCGCCAGCACGTAGAACCGGGTTCCGGCGTCCCCGGGCGGGTTGCTGCTCATCGTTCCACTCCCCTTTCTCTTCGTCACACGTCACCGGCCGGGTCAGCGGCCGGGGTCCTCACCGAAGGAGTCGTGCCATGCGCGCCAACCGTCCGGCCGGCGGGTTCCGCCCGGCGCCCAGCGGTCTCGTCCGCCTGCGGTTCTCCGACGCGGCGGACCTCGGGCGCGCCGAGGCCGCCTTCCGGGCCGGACCGGCCCCCGTCCTCGGCGACGCGTGGAGCGATCCCGGGGCGCTCGCCCTGACGATCCGCGGCGAGGCGGCGGTGGAGACGGTGCGGGCCGTGCTCGGGGTCCTCGACGCCGCCGCGCTCGTCCCGGAGGCCTTCACCGTCCACTCGCACGAACTGGACGACGTGCTCGCCTCGTTCGGCCCTCCGTCCTGATGCCGGGCGCTCACGCCAGGTCGTCGCGGGTCACCCGGCGGTGCGCGACGCGCCACGTGCCGGGGGCGCGGACCAGGACGTCCTCCATGGCGTACACGTACAGGACCGGGGGTCCGCCGCCGTGCGGCGCGGCGTGGACGAGGGCCGAGCAGCGGATCCGCAGCGTGCCGTCCTCCCGGGGCCGCACGTCGAGCATGCCGACCCAGTGGTCGAGGCGGCCGTGCGCCCGCCGCCGGGCCGCGCCGGCGCGCACGTAGCGGCCGAGTCCGGAGCGGGCGGGCAGGGGCGGGGCCGGGGAGGGGAGTTCGACGACGGCGTCCTCGGTGAAGGTCTCGGCCCAGCGTGCGGTGTCGTGGGTGTCCAGGAGCTCCATCTGGCGCGCGTAGAACCGCTGCACGTCCGCGTACAGGGCGGGAAACCCCCCGTTCCCGAGCGGGTCCCCCTCGGTGCGGACCAGTTCGACGGTCATGAGTCTGCCTCCGCTTCCGGCCGTGGCCCGGGGTGCGGGGCCGGCCGAGGGGACCCGGATTCGGTGCGGACAGTCTCCGGCGGCCGGATCGAGGATCCTTCAAAGACTCCTCAAGCGCTCCCGTAGCGGTCCCCTCGCCCGGCGGGGGCGCGGGGGTCAGGTGCTCGCCGCCGGGAGCACGAGCCGGCGCGGGGCGGCGCGGCCCCACGGGAAGCCGTGGTGGAGGTGGACCGGGGGCGGGCGCACCCCGTCGACCTCCAGCGCGACGGCGGCCAGCACGTCGGGGACCGGTTCGAACTCCAGGAACCGCCAGCGGGACGCCGAGTCGTCCTCCGGCGGCCGGAAGCGGAGCACGCCCCGGTCCTCGGCGAGGGTGAAGGCGAAGGAGTCGAAGGGCAGACCGAGGCCGAGCCCGCGGGCCTTGGAGTACGCCTCCTTGAGCGTCCACAGGCGCAGCGTCCGCTGGTCGCGGGGGCGGCCGGGGGCCAGGCGCGCGATCCAGTCGCGCTCGGCGGGGGTGAAGGTGCTCACGATGGTGGACAGGCCCACGTCGGAGCGGTCGAGCCGCTCGACGTCGACCCCGATCCGGTGCCCGCGGGCGACTCCGAGCAGGTTGTACGTCTGCGAGTGCGAGAGGTTGAAGTCGAGGGCGTCGCCGCCGCGCGGCAGGCCACCGGCCGGGGTCTGGAGGTGGGGACGGCCGCGCGAGGAGCGCCAGATGACGGCCTCCGCCTCGGGGATGCCGGTCTCCAGGGCGAGGACGCGGCGCACCAGGGCGTGCGCGACCAGGTACTGGCGGCGGTCGCGCTCGAAGAGGAAGCGGCCCGCGATCTCCTGCTCGTTCTCGTCCAGCCAGTGGGTGCAGAGGGTGGCGGCGACGGCGGGCGCCAGGTCGTCGTTGGGGCAGAACCAGAGATTGACCGGGGGCGTCCGCTCCTCCGCCGGCGCGGTCGCCGCGCTCATCCGCCCTCTCCCGCGCCGGGGAGCCAGAGCGGCGTGCGCAGGAACGCGGAGGGCGGCAGCGGCACCGTCACGGCGCCGGGGCCGGCCGCCGGCTCCAGGGCGGCCCAGTCGGCGTCCACCCCGGACAGCCAGAGGTCGCGCAGCTGGGGCAGCTGGCGGGCCTCCCAGAGCCCGGCGAGGTAGGCGCGGGTCTCGGGCACCGCGCCCAGGCCCAGCGGGTCGGCCGCGCCGCCCCGCAGGTCGGCGACGCCCCGCATGGCGCCCGCGGCCAGCCGTTCGAGGGCGGCGGAGAGTTCGGCGAGGTCGTGGACGAGGACGGCGAAGCGGCAGTCCATCGGGGCCCGCCCGGTCCGCAGGGAGCGGGCGAGGACGGGGAGCGGGGGCGCGTCGCGCCCGGCGATCCGCCCGGCGAGCCGGGCGGCGGTGGCCGCGAGGTGGGCGGGGGTGGGGGCGGACAGCAGGAACAGTTCGCCTTCGGGGGTGGGGGCGGGCGTGCGGCTTCCGCCGTTCGGGAGTTGGGGGAGCCCGGGGAGTTCGGGCGGCTCCGGGCGGAACTCCTCCAGGATCACGTGGGCCTCGACCCCGCCCGCCCCCCGTACGGTCGCCGAGGCGCGTCGCGGCTCCGGTCCCGACCGGGTCCAGAGCTCGGCCTCGGGGCGGTCCGGGCCGGGCAGCAGGACGCGGTGGCGCAGCTGGAGCACGGCGCGGGTCAGGACGGCGACGCCGGTGGCCGCGCCGGCGTCGCCCACCGAAGCGGCGGCCGTCCCCGCGTCCTCCCGGAGTCCGGGCTCCTGCGTCCCGGGCCCGGTCCGGCGCAGCGCGGCCCGGGCCAGGCGCCGCGGGGCGTCCGTACCTTCCGTGTGGGCGACCGCGCCGCCGAGGACCACGGCGTGGACGGTGTCGCCGTCGGCCAGGGCCCGGTCCAGCGGCTTCAGGAGCAGCGCGCCCGCGCACTCCCCCGCTCCGGGGCGGCGGCTCGCGGGGTGCAGCAGCAGGTGGGCCCCGCCCACGAGCGCGGCCTCGCACTCACGGCGGCGCAGGGCGGCGAGGGCCAGGTCGAGGGCGACGAGCACGGAGGACTCCGCCGTGTCGACGCTCTGGCTGGGGCCGGTCAGGCCGAGCAGGGCGGAGAGCCGGTTGGGCAGGCTCCAGTGGCCCCGGCGGGGCATGGCGCGGGCGCCCCGGGCCCAGGCCCCGGCGGCCAGCAGCGCGTAGTCGCCCGCGCTCGCCCCGACGAAGACGCCGACGCTGCGCGGGGTCCCGTCCGGCGCGGTCAGCGCGTCGAGGCGGCCGCCGGTGCAGCCCGCGTCCTCGAACGCCTCCCAGGCGGTCTCCAGGAAGATCCGCTCCTGGGGGTCCATCAGGGCCGCCTCGGCGGGCTCGATCCCGAAGAACACCGGGTCGAAGTCCTGCACGCGGTCCAGGTAGTGGCCCGTCCCCGCACCGCCGCCGCCGGGGCGGTCCTTCGGGAGCGGGCCGGGACCGGCGGCGCGTCCGGCGCGGAGCCGCCGCCAGAGGGCGTCCGGGTCCGGGGCCCCGGGGAACCGGCCGGAGACGCCGACGACGGCCACGCGGCCGGTGTACGGAGCGACTTGGGCCTCCCGGGTGCCTCGGGTGTCTCCGGGGCTCTGGGCCTCCCCGGCGCCTTGGACGTCCTGGAGACCCTGGACGTCCCGGACGTCCCCCGTCTCCCCCGTCCCCCCGGTCGTGCCGGGACCCGGGACCGGCGCGAGGGACGGGACCGGGGCAAGGCCCGAGGCCGGAGGCGGCACAGGCGCCAGGACGGGCGCACTCCCCGCCCGGGACCGGTCCCGGGCCCGGCCCTCCGACCGGCCCGTCGACCGGACTTCGGTCCGGCCTCCCGACCAGCCCTCGGTCCGGCCTCCCGTACGTCCCCCCGCCCCCGCCGCGAGCAGGGCGGCGGCCCGGGCGCGGTCCAGGGTCCCGTCCTTGAAGCGGGTCAGTATCTCCTTGTCGTCCATCCGGACGCGTCCCTCCCTCGGACGAAAGCGCCGGCGGCGACACGGTCGCGCGCACGGCGCACCACGGCGCGCTCGCAGTAGAAAACAATCACCCCCATCGGGGGAACAGGGTTCGGCTGAATACAGAGCTCATTCCCAGGAATTGTCGAGCGTTTCTCCACCGGAAATCGAGGGAGACTCCAG
This sequence comes from Streptomyces sp. NPDC086147, assembly GCF_040702165.1. Lineage (NCBI taxonomy): Bacteria > Bacillati > Actinomycetota > Actinomycetes > Kitasatosporales > Streptomycetaceae > Streptomyces > Streptomyces sp. NPDC086147. Next base: position 75,218 of record NZ_JBFBJO010000019.1, read on the forward strand.
CGGGTCTCCCCCGAGGGGCGCCCCGAGCACAGGAAAAAGGGCCGCCGCGATCCCCGGGGGTGGGATCGCGACGGCCCTCCGAAAGGCCCGTGCGGGCTCAGCCGGACTTGCGTCGGAAATTCCGGCTCTGCCGGTTGAGGCCACTGGCCCCGTTGATCTTCAGACGCGCCTCGTGGTGCGCCTGCTGGGATCGGGCGTTGCGGGACTTGCGCTCCAGAGCCTCCTGGAACTTGCGCTTGGCGTCGGTCTCGGCGGCGTTGTTTTCCGGCGTAGCAGTCATGCGTTACCTCCTGGGCATGTTCTAGAGCGGTTTTATTGTGGCATCCGAGTGACCTCCCGGCGAGCCTCTTCCCGGCCCGGGGGAATACTTTTCGCCACGCGCCGGAATTTCTCGCGGACCTGATGAAGTCGACCGGCGCTCTGCCGATTCGAGGTGTCTCCGGGCCTAGGCTCACGGTTCCGTCAGCGGTGCCTTCAGGAGGGAACGACCATGGGCGAGACCAAGGACCGGATCGCGGAGCTCGTCCGTGAATACCACCGGGAGCAGGCTCCCGGTCCCTTCGAACCCGGGGTCTCCCCGGTCCAGGTCTCCGGCGCCGTGCTCAGCGAGGAGGACCGGCTCGCGCTGGTCTCCGCGGCGCTCGACATGCGGATCGCCGCCGGCGTCAGCTCCCGGCGCTTCGAGCGGGACTTCGCCCGCTTCATCGGCACCCGCAAGGCCCATCTGACGAACTCCGGCTCCTCCGCGAACCTGCTGGCCCTCAGCTCCCTGACCTCCCCGCAGCTGGAGGAGCAGCGCCTGAAGCCGGGCGACGAGGTCGTCACCGTCGCGGCGGGCTTCCCGACCACCGTCAGCCCGATCCTGCACAACGGCCTGGTGCCGGTCTTCGTGGACGTCGAGCTGGGCACGTACAACACGACGCCCGAGCGGATCGCCGCGGCCATCGGGCCGAAGACCCGCGCGATCATGATCGCGCACTCCCTGGGCAACCCGTTCCGGGTGGAGGAGGTGGCCCAGCTCGCCGAGGAGCGCGGCCTGTTCTTCGTCGAGGACAACTGCGACGCGGTCGACTCCACGTACCGGGGGAAGCGCACCGGCTCCTTCGGCGACCTGGCGACCACCAGCTTCTACCCGGCGCACCACATCGCGATGGGCGAGGGCGGCTGCGTCCTGACGAGCAATCTGGTGCTGGCGCGGATCGTGGAGTCCTTCCGCGACTGGGGCCGGGACTGCTGGTGCGAGCCGGGCGAGGACAACCGCTGCATGAAGCGCTTCGACCAGCAGATGGGGAAGCTGCCGCACGGCTACGACCACAAGTACATCTTCTCCCACGTGGGGTACAACCTGAAGGCGACCGACCTCCAGGCGTCCCTGGGCCTGAGCCAGCTGGGGCGCGTCGAGGAGTTCAGCGCGGCCCGCCGCCGCAACTGGGCGCTGCTGCGCGCCGGGCTCGACGGGCTGCCGGGCCTGCTGCTGCCGGAGCCGACCCCGGACAGCGACCCGAGCTGGTTCGGCTTCCTGATCACGGTGGACCCGGACGCGGCCTACACCCGGGCCGCCCTCGTGGACTTCCTGGAGTCGCGGCGGATCCACACGCGCCGCTTCTTCGCGGGCAACCTCACCCGCCACCCCGCGTACGCCGAGAAGCCGCACCGGATCGCCGAGCCGCTGGTCAACAGCGACCTGATCACCGACCAGACCTTCTGGATCGGCGTCTACCCGGGCATCACCGAGGAGATGGTCGACTACGTCGTCTCCTCGATCCGCGAGTTCACCACCCGCGCCCACTGACCCCACCCGGTCACGCCGACGGGCCGGCCCCCTCCCCGCGTACCCGGGAGGGGGCCGGCCCGTCGTGCGCGCCGGGTGCGTCAGGCCGTGTAGGCGGCCAGGTCGGCGGCGAGGGAGGCGTCGACGTTCGCCTTCAGGCGGGTGCCGTTCTCCTCGTGCGTCTCCTCCAGGACCTCGCCCGACTCGTGGACGCGGGCCACGAGCTGCCCCTCGGTGTAGGGGACGAGCACCTCCACCTCGATGTCGGGGTGCGGGAGTTCCTCCGCGATCCGGGCCAGGAGGTGGTCGATGCCCTCGCCGGTGCGGGCCGACACCGTGATCGCCGTCGGCTCGGCGTTCCTGAGCCGCTCCAGCACGTCGGCCGGCGCGGCGTCCGCCTTGTTGATGACGACGAGCTCCGGCACGCCCTCCCCGCCGATCTCGCCGATGACGCTGCGCACGGCCTCGATCTGGGACTCCGGGTCGGGGTGCGAGCCGTCGACCACGTGCAGGATGAGGTCCGCCTCGGCGACCTCCTCCAGGGTGGAGCGGAACGCGTCGACGAGCTGGTGCGGCAGGTGCCGCACGAAGCCGACGGTGTCGGCCAGGGTGTAGGCCCGTCCGCCGGCCGTCTCGCTGCGGCGCACGGTCGGGTCGAGGGTGGCGAACAGCGCGTTCTGGACGTGGACCTCGGCGCCGGTGAGGCGGTTGAGGAGCGAGGACTTGCCCGCGTTGGTGTAGCCCGCGAGGGCGACCGACGGGACCTTGTTGCGGCGGCGCTCCTGCCGCTTGAGGTCGCGGGCGGTCTTCATCTCCTCGATGTCCCGGCGCATCTTGGACATCTTGTCGCGCAGCCGGCGCCGGTCCGTCTCGATCTTCGTCTCGCCGGGGCCGCGGGTGGCCATGCCGCCGCCCGCGCCACCGCCGCCGCCCATCTGCCGGGACAGCGAGGCGCCCCAGCCGCGCAGCCGCGGCAGCATGTACTGCATCTGCGCGAGCGCGACCTGCGCCTTGCCCTCGCGGGAGGTGGCGCGCTGGGCGAAGATGTCGAGGATCAGGGCGGTCCGGTCGACGACCTTGACCTTGACGAACTCCTCCAGGCGGACGAGCTGGGCGGGGCTCAGCTCGCCGTCGCAGACGACGGTGTCGGCGCCGGTGGTCTCGACGAGGGTGCGCAGCTCCCCGGCCTTGCCGGAGCCGATGTACGTGGCCGGGTCCGGCTTGTCGCGGCGCTGGATGACGCCGTCGAGGACGAGGGCGCCCGCGGTCTCGGCGAGGGCGGCGAGCTCGGCGAGGGAGCTCTCGGCCTCCGCGACCGTGCCGGAGGTCCACACGCCGACGAGCACCACGCGCTCCAGGCGGACCTGGCGCTGCTCGACCTCGACGACGTCCCGGAGTTCGGTGGACAGGGCCGCGACGTGGCGCAGGCCGGTGTCCTGGGTGGTGTCGATGGCGTCGGCGGCGGCGATGCGGCCGCCGGTGGGGGCGGGGGTGGAACCGTGTTCTGTCGCGGTCATGCGTGTCCTCTCACTGGGTGGGGGGTTCAGGGGGCGAGGCGGCCGGTGAGGCGGATGTCCGCCGAGGAGGAGCCGACCTTGACGGTCCGGGCGCCGGGGGCGTCCCGCCAGGAGTGCCGGGCGGTGTCCCAGTACTGGAGCTGGCGGGCGTCGACGGTGACGGCGACCCGCTTCTCCTGGCCGGGGGCCAGGGTGACCTTGGTGTAGCCGGCGAGCTTCTTGACCGCCTGCGGGGCGGTGATCCGGTCGCTGGGGCCGAGGTAGGCCTGCACGACCTCCTTGCCGGTGGAGCGGCCGGTGTTGCGGACGGTCACGCGCACGGTGGCGCCGGTGGCGGTCCGTTCGACGGCGAGGTCGCGGTAGGAGAAGGAGGTGTACGACAGGCCGTGGCCGAAGGGGAACAGCGGGGCCACGCCCTCCCGCTCGTACCAGCGGTAGCCGACGTGGATCCCCTCGCTGTACTCCTGCCTGCCGGCGACGCCGGGGAAGCGCTCGGGGCGGCCGGCCATCGGGTGGGCGTCCTCGGCGGCGGGGAAGGTCTGGGTGAGCTTTCCGCCGGGGTTGACGTCCCCGTACAGGAGCGCGGCGGTGGCGCGGGCGCCCTCCTGGCCCGGGTACCACATCTGGAGGACGGCGCGGGTGGAGCCCAGCCACGGCATCAGCACGGAGGAGCCGGTGTTGAGGACGACGACCGTGTTGGGGTTGGCGGCGGCGACCGCGGCGATCAGGGCGTCCTGGCCGTCCGGGAGGGAGAGCGAGGGGCGGTCCCAGCCCTCGGAGCCCTCGTCCTGGGCGAAGACGACGGCGGTGTCCGCGGCGGCCGCGGCGGCGACGGCCCGCTCGATGTTCCGGCTCGCCCGCTCGGGGGTGACCCAGGTGAGGTCGACGGAGAGCGGGCGGTCGGGCCAGGCCCAGCCGCTCATGGCGAGCTTGTGGGTGCCCTTGGTGAGCCGGAGGACGACGCTGGTGGTCTCGCTGAACGAGTCGGCGGCGTAGACGGGGGCCTGGCCCTCGATCTGGAGGATGGCGAGGCCGCCGTCGACGCGGACGCCGATGCGGTAGTCGCCGTCCGCCGGGACGGTCAGGGTGCCGTCGTAGAACGCGCGGTCGCCGCCCGGGTCGAGCTGCCTGCCGTTCTGGAAGGCGGGGCTGAGTTCGGTCGCGGTCAGCGGGGCGCCGAGCCGCTCGATGCCGGGCTCGTACGTGACCGAGGCGTTCGCGCCGGCGCGCTCGCGCAGGGCGTCGAGCGGGGCCTCGGCCGCGTCGGGCACCACGTGCGCGCTGCCCAGGCCGGAGACCTTGGGGTGCAGGGCGCTGTCGCCGATGACGGCGAGGGAGGTGGCGGCGGTCCCGGTGAGCGGGAGGGCGGGGCGGCCGGCGGCGGTGGTGTTGCGCAGCAGGACGGCGCCGTTCTCGGCTATCTCGCGGGCGGTGGCCCGGCCCGCCTGGGCGTCGCGCGCGGGCCGCGCGGGGCCGCCGGCGGGGTCGAGGAGGCCGAAGCGCTCCATCTGGCCGACGATGCGGACCACGGAGCGGTCGAGCGCGGCCTCGGGGACCGTCCCGGCGGTGACGGCGGCCTTCAGGGCGGCGCCGAAGTGCTGGGAGTCGGGGACCGGGTCGGTGGGCTTGCCCATCTCCAGGCCGAGTTCCTGGTCGAGGCCCTTGGTGATGTCGGTGGTCGCCTTGGTGGCGAGCCAGTCGGACATCACCCAGCCCCTGAAGCCCCACTGCTCGCGCAGGACCTTCTGGAGGAGCTGGTCGCTGCTGCACGCGGGGGTGCCGTTGACGCCGTTGTAGGCGCACATCACGGAGGCGGCGCCGGCCTCGACGGCGCTGCGGAAGCCGGGCAGTTCCGTCTCGTGGAGGGTCTGCTCGTCGATGGCCGCGTCGACGGTGAAGCGGTCGGTCTCCTGGTTGTTGCCCGCGAAGTGCTTGACCGTGGCCATCAGGCCCTGGCCCTGGATGCCCCGGATCTCGGCGGCGGCGGTGCGGGAGGTGACGAGCGGGTCCTCGCTGAAGGTCTCGAAGTTGCGGCCGCCGTGCGGCACGCGGATGTTGTTGACCATCGGGGCGAGGACCACGTCCTGGCCCAGGGCCCGGCCCTCGTGGCCGATGACCTTGCCGTACGCGGTGGCGAGGCCGTCGTCGAAGGTGGCGGCGAGCGCGGTGGGCGTGGGCAGCGCGGTGGCGCGGCTGCCGTTGATGCGCACGCCCACCGGGCCGTCGGCGGCCTGTAGCGGGGGTATGCCCAGGCGGGGCACGCCGGGCAGGTAGCCGACGCCGCGCGCCAGCGGGCCGCCCTCGGCCCCGGCCGTCCAGTGGACGAAGGACAGCTTCTCGTCGAGGGTCATCCGGGCGACGAGCGCGCGGACGCGCTGGCTGCCCTCCTCGGCCGCGGCCCTCGGGGCGGCGCCGTCGGCCGTGGTGCCGTTGGCGGGGGTGAGCAGGCCGCTCGTACAGAGCAGGGCCACGGTGAGGGCGAGCAGCCGCGGTGCGCGGCCCGGGCGCCCGCGCCCGTCGGTCCGGAGTCTGGTGGGTGGGCGGGACGTTCGCTCCGCCGGCCTGCGGGACAGCATGCGGTCTCCTGTTGTTTCGGTGCGTCGGTGCGCGCGCGCGGTGCGCGTGCCTCCACGCTCACGGAACGGGCCGCGGGAGACGAGGTCGGCCCGTCACACTCTACGGAGTTCGGGGGTTTTGCTCCGTGTCGTACGGGAGTTGGCGCTTGAGGATCGCTTGAGAACGGCGGGCTCGGGGCACCGCCGGGGCGGCGGGGCGGCGGAGGGGGGCGCGTGGTGCCGGGGGGTGGTGGCCGGGCCACCACCCCCCCGTGGGCGCGGGGCGCGCGCCGGGGCGTACGGGGGGCGGGGGCGGTGCGGTCCGGGAAGTGTGTCCCCGGCCGACCTGGGCCGTGGCCGGGCCGCCGGGGACGGTGGAGGGGTCCAGCGAGCGCAGCCCCGGCCCGGCGGGTCCCGGGGCGCCGAGACCCCGAGGAGCGTCATGAGGGCCACTCTCCAGGCGGTGGAAGCCCCGAGCCTGCCGCACGACCCGGCGGCGGGCGCGGCGCGGGCGCTGGTCGCGTCGGTGCTGTCCTCGCTGCGCCGCCGCGACCAGCGGCACAAGGGCGAGCTCTACGTGCACGGGCTCCTGCACGCCCCGGGCCGCAAGACCATGCGGAACCTGGCCGCGAGCACGGACGAGCGGTCGGCGGAGCAGAGCCTGCACCACTTCATCAGCTGCTCGACGTGGGACTGGTCCCCGCTGCGGGCGGAGCTCGCGGCCCGGGTGGACCGGCTGCTCGCGCCGAAGGCGTGGGTGGTGCGCCCGCTGGTCATCCCGAAGACGGGCCGTCACTCGGTGGGTGTGGGCCGCCGGTTCGTCCCGCAGCTCGGGCAGGTGGTCAACAGCCAGCACGGGTACGGCCTGTGGCTGGCCTCCGGGGCGGCGGCGGCCCCGGTGAACTGGCGGCTGTCGCTGTCGGGCGACTGGCTGGAGGACGCCGAGATGCGCCGGCGGGCCGCGATACCGGACTCGGCGGACGCCGGGTCGGCGGAGGGCCTGGCCCTGGACATGGCGCTGGAGACGGCGGGCTGGGGAATCACCCGGCTGCCCGTGGTGACGGACGCCCGCGAGGAGGCCGTGCCGTCGATGGTGGGGGCCTTCTCCCGGGCCGGACTGCCCTTCCTGCTGCGGATCGGCGGCGGTACGGGCCTGCTGGCCCCGGCGCTCTCCGGCGGGGGGAGCCGGTCCGTGGCGGCCTCGGCGGGACGCCTCGCGGAGCTGGCGCGCTCCCAGGGCCGGCCGGTGGAGTGGTTCGAACCGGCGGGCACGGGACTGCCGAGGACCTCGCTGGTGTCCCTGCTGCCCGTACGGCTGCCGGGGCCGGCGGTGCAGGGGCCACGCCGGGCGTTCGGCGGGACGCCGTCGGCGGGCGCCCCGCTGACGCTGGTGGGGGTGTGGTCGCCGAACAGCCGCGAGGCGTCCGAGCTGTGGCTGACGAACCTGACCGGCGCGAGCCGGAGCACGCTCCTCGGCCTCGGCCGGCTGATCGGGCGGGCCGACGCCGACTTCACGGACACGAGCCTGCCGGTGGGCGCGCTGGACTTCGAGGGGCGCTCGTACCACGGCTGGCACCGGCACGTGACGCTGGTGTCGCTGGCTCACGCGGTGCGGCTGCTGGGCCCGGGGACGCGCCGGGGCCTCGGCACGGTCACTCCGGTTCCCATGACCGGGGGCCGTCGGGCGCGAGGCCGTGGAAGATGCGCGCCCGCTGGAGGCGCAGGGCGAGCTGAAGCTCCAGCGAGCGTTCCGGGTGCTGCCAGTCCGGGCCGAGCAGCTGGGTGATGCGCTCCAGGCGGCGGGAGACCGTGTTGGGGTGCACGTAGAGGAGTTCGGCGGCCCGGGTGGGGCTGCCGGCGGCGCGGAACCAGCCGTCGAGGGTCTCGACAAGGTTGCCGAACCGTTCGGCGTCGTGGTCGAGGAGCGGGCCGAGGGTGCGCTCCACGAAGCCGGGGGCGTCGTGCTCCTCGGCGAGCAGCATGCCGATGAACCCGAGGTCGCGGGCGGCGGCGGAGCGCCCGGTGCCGCCGAGCGCGGTGAGCGCGTCCAGACAGCGCACGGCCTCCCGGTGGGCGCGGCGGACCGCGTCCGGGCCCCGGCCGAGCCGGGCCGCGCCGACCGTGACGGGGGCGCCGGTGGCCCCGGCGAGTTCGGCGCGGACGCGGTCGGCACAGGCGGCCGGGTCGTCGCCGGGCAGGAGCAGGGCGAGCCGGTCGCCCTGGACGGTCTTCATTCCGCGGTGGCGGCGGGCGTGTCCCGCCCCCCAGCTCTCGACCAGGTCGGCGGCCTCGCTCCGGGGGCGGGCGACGACCATGACGTGGGGGCGTTCGAGGCGGGCCGCGAGGCGGCGGGCGCGCCGCTCCAGGCCCTCGGCGGGCCCGTCCCAGGTGACGAGGTCCTCCAGGAGGTCGTCGTCGGCCCGTCCCCCGGCGTCCGTGGAGCGCTGGAGGACGAGCAGCAGGGACACGGTGCGCGCGTAGGAGAGCAGGACCTGCTCGCCGGGCCGGTCGGCGGTGGCGCCGTCGCTGCCCGCGCCCGGTTCGGCGGGGTGGAGGAGGAGCGTGCCGACGTCCTCGGAGCGGACGGAGAGCGGCACGACCAGGGTGCCGTCGCTCAGCGGGCAGGCGATGCCGGTGGCGGCGGCGTTGAGCCGCACGCGCTCCAGTTCGGCGGTGTCGGGGACGGACGTGCGGCCGTGCCCGGCGAGGCGTTCGCCGCCCTGGCCCCGGACGGAGAGGCCGCCGCCCAGCTCGGCGGCGGCGCGGGCCAGGAGTTCGTCCAGGCCGATGCCCTCCAGGACGAGCCGGACCAGGTCGTCCTGGAGGTCCTTGGCCCGCAGGGCGTCGCTGAGTCCGGCGCGGGCCCGGGTCCCGGCGTCCTCCAGGACGGTGTTGGCGGCCCGTACGTCCTCCAGGAGCCGGGCGGTCTCCACGGCCGCGGCGGAGAGGTCGGCCAGGGAGGACATGAGCGACACGTCGTCGGGGGTGAAGTGCCGGGTCCTGCGGTCGGCGACGTAGAGGAAGCCGAGGCAGCGGTCGCCGGCGCGCAGCGGCACGCCGAGGACGGCGTGCAGCGACTCGGCCTCCAGGAGGTCTCCGAGGGCGGCGGTGTGGCCGGCCCGGTCGTCGGCGAGGTGGTCGGCGGTCCGGAAGGGGCCGGGCAGTTCGCCGGGGGCGCCGCCGGGAAGCGCGGCGGCGGGCACCCGGTGGCCGGTCGTGCGGGCGCTGACGGCGCCGTCGGCGGTGCCGACGACCAGGTCCCCGGTGGCCTCGTCGGCCAGGGCCGTGCAGGCGAGGTCCGTATTGAGGAGCAGCCGGGCGCGGCGGGTGATCAGGCGGAGGGTGGCGTCGAGCCGGGCGGACGCGGTCAGTTCGAGGGCGGTGTCGACGAGCGCGGCGAGTTCGGCCTCGCGCTGGCGGCGCCGGTCGAAGAGGGCGTTGACCTCCAGGGCGAGGCCCTTGGCGCGGGTCAGCCGGTCGATCCGGTCGGGCCCGGCGCCGGAGCGGCGGGCCTGGGCGACGAGCTGCTCGTACGCGTGGGCCGGCGCCTCCTCCGCGAGGAGTTCGAGGACGCGCAGGACCTCGGTCCCGGACTGCGGTTCCTCCCCTGTCATCCCAGCCCCCCAGCGGACGAATCGACCCTGTCCCGACGACCCGGGGAACGTAACCGGCCCGCTGAAGGAGCGTCAACCGGCCGCCGGGCGGCCGGACGCCGACGGGCCCGGTGACCGGACCACCGCAGACGGGCCGTTCCGGGGCGCCGCGGTGTGCTCCGCGCACCTTGGACGGCGGCACGGCCCGTACCTACGCTGGCCCGTTCACCCCGGGGCGGGAAGCGGGCGGGGTCGCGGGAGGGGCGGGCGTACGCCGGCGGGCCGGACGGCCCGGGGAGGGCGGCGGGGTGTTCCTCCGCCGGTTCACGAGCCGTTCTGTCCCGGGGCGCGAACGGCTTCCGAGGGGGCCGGACGGTTCTCGGGAGGTCCCGGGGGCGTCGGACGGTCTCACGGGGGTGCCGGACGGTCTCCCAGGGGCGTCGGGCGGCCTCCCGCAGACGCCGGGCGGGGGCCCGGGACGGCGACGGCGGTCAGGAGGAGTCCGTCCGTCACCGTCCACCGGCCGGTCAGCTCGGTCAGGGTCCGGCCGTCGAGCACCGGCCCGGGGATCCGCAGCCGGGCGGTGAACGTCCGGGCCGCCGGGTCGAGCGCGAGCTCCGCCGAGTCGAAGTCCAGGGCCCGGCGGGTCAGCGGGGACCAGGCCTTGAACAGGGACTCCTTGGCGCTGAACAGCAGCCGGTCCCAGCGGGTGCCGGGGTGGCGGCGGGCCAGCTCGCGCAGCCGCTCCCGCTCGGCGGCCGACGCGATCCCCCGGGTCACGCCCGGCGGCAGCGGCAGGTGCGGCTCCGCGTCGATGCCGAGGGACCGCCAGCGGTCGGCGGACGCCAGGGCGGCGCCCCGGTAGCCCTCGCAGTGGGTGAGGGAGCCGACCGTGCCGGCGGGCCACAGGGGCTCGCCCCGGCGGCCGGTGAGCACCGGTTCGGCGGCCCGCCCGAGGGCGGCGAGCGCCCGGTGGGCGCACACCCGGACCGTGGCGAACTCGCGGCGCCGCTCCTCGACGGCGTCGCGGATCAGGGCCCGCTCCCCCGCGAAGAGCAGCTCCGGCGGGTGCTCCCCGGCCGTGTCGGCCGCGACCGTCCCGGGCGGGAGGATCTCCTCGATCACGCGGCCGTCACGCCCGGACGCCGACGAAGAGGCCCCGGCCGGACGGGCCGCCCTCCTGGAACTCGACGGCGAGACCGGCGCGGACGAAGGCCCGCTCGTAGGCCTCGCGCGGGAAGAGGGTGATGAGGTGGGTCTCGGAGAGGTGCGCGATGTCCCGGCCGGGCTCGGCGATCAGGTAGTGCACGTCGATGCGGGTGGCGTCGCCCTCCAGGCGCGAGTGCGAGACGCGGGAGACGGTCTTGCCCTCGGCCTCGGTGATGGAGGCGCCGACGAAGCCGGGCGTGAACGTGGCGGGGAACCACCAGGGTTCGACCACGACGACGCCGCCCGGTGCGAGGTGGGCCGCGAAGCGGTCCAGGGCCGCGTCGAGTTCGGCCTGGTCGCGCATGTGGCCGATGGAGCTGAACATGCAGGTGACGGCGGAGAAGGTGGTGCCGAGCGCGAAGTCGCGCATGTCGCCGAGGTGGACGGGCACGCCCGGGTTGCGGCGTACGGCGATGTCCCGCATGTCGGCGGAGATCTCCACGCCCTCGACGGTGTCGAACGCCCGGGTGAGGTGCTCCAGGTGGAGGCCGGTGCCGCAGGCCACGTCGAGGAGGCTGCGGGCGCCGGGCGCGCGGGAGGCGACCAGGGCGGCCAGGTCGGCCGCCTCGCGCGCGTAGTCCTTGCCCTTGCCCTGGTGGACCAGGTCGTAGAGGCGGGCGATGCCGTCCGCGTAGCCGTTGTCCGCGGGGGCTCCGGTGGTGGTCACGTCGTCTCTCCTTGGCTGGGGTGGGCGGTGCGCGGGCGGGCCCGGCGGGCCGCGAGGCGTTCGAGGGCGGGGACGAGCTCCGCCGGTGAGGGGTCGGCGAGGGCCTCGTCGCGCAGCCGGTGCGCGGCCGCCGTGATCGAGGGGTCGGTGAGGGCCCGGACGACCGCCTCGCGCAGGGACGCGGCGTCGAGCTTCTCGGGCGGCAGGTCGATGCCGGCGCCCTGCCGTTCGTGCAGGCGGGCCTTGAGCGGGGCGTCCCACAGGGAGGCCACGATGATCTGCGGCACGCCGTGCAGGGTGGCGGTGTAGCCGGTGCCGGCGCCGCCGTGGTGGACGATCGCGGCGCAGGTCGGCAGCAGGGCGTCCATCGGGACGAAGTCGACGACGCGGATGTTGGCGGGGAGGGCGTCGCGGTCCCGGAGCTGGGTGGCGTCGAAGGTGGCGACGATCTCGGCGTCGACGTCGCCGAGGGCGTGCAGCAGGTCCTCGAAGGGGACCGCGTCGCGGCCGAAGGTCTCGCGGGCGGAGACGCCGAGGGTGACGCAGACCCGCGGCCGGGCGGGCGGGGCGTGCAGCCAGTCCGGGACGACGGCGGGGCCGTTGTAGGGGACGTACCGCATCGGCAGGAGGTCGCCGGGCACGGGGATCCGCAGGCTCGCGGGGGCCGGGTCGACGGTGGCCTGCCCCCGGACGATCTCCTCGACGGCGTCGGCGCCGGGGACGATTCCGAAGCGTTCGAGGGTCCAGGTCACCCATTCGCCCATCGGGTCCTCGCGGCGCTCCCGGGGCTGCGCGGCGAGCAGTTCGAGGAACTGGCGGCGCGCGTTGAGGACCACGTCGGGGCCCCACAGGAGGCGGGCGTGGGCGGCGCCGGTGACGTGCGCGGCGAGGGGACCGGCGTAGGTGAAGGGCTCCCAGAGGACCAGGTCGGGCCGCCAGGAGCGGGCGAACGCCACGAGGTCGTCGATGGTCGTGTCGCCGTTGAGCGGCGCGAACGACATGGCCGTCATCATGGTCTGCTGGCCGAGGGCGTGCTCCCAGCCGATCGGCTCGGTGACCGTGTCGGCGAAGTCGAAGCCCGTCTGGTACGGGGTGGGGTCGCCGCCGATCTGCGTCATCAGCTCGACGATCGAGTCGAGGTCTCCGACGGGCACGGCGGTCAGCCCGGAGCCGTTGATCACCTCGGTGAGCGCCGGCTGGCTGGCCACCCGGACCTCGTGCCCGGCGGCCCGCAGCGCCCAGGCCAGCGGCACCAGGTTGTAGTAGTGGGTGTTGTGCGCGAAGCACGTGATCAGTACGCGCATGGCGTCGTCCGCCCTCGTCTGGCTCGTTGCGGTCGGGGTCGTGGTCGTCGGCCGCCGTCAGGCGGTCCTGGCGACGGGGAGGCGGGCGGGGGCGGCCAGGACCGGTGAGCGCGGTCGCGTGACCTCCTCGCCGTCGGTGCGCAGGGCGGGCAGGGCCCCGGCGAGCGCGCCGAGCGCCGCTCGGGCGATCACCCGGACCAGTCGGCCGGAGAGCGCGAAGTGCAGGTCGCCGGGGAGGCCGAAGGGCGCGGCGTCCGCGGGGGCCGCCGGGTCGCGGTTGACGGCGGCGACGAGAAGGGTGACGCGGCTGCCGGCGGGCAGTGCGGTGCCCGCGAGGACGGTGTCGGCGCGAGCGGTACGGGTCTCCAGCCGGACGGGCGGGGCCAGGCGCAGGGTGTCCGCGACGGCTCCGGCGGCCAGGGCCGGGTCGGCGGCCAGCCGCTGCCAGGCGCCGGGCTCGGCGAGGAGCCGGCGCACGGCGTTGGCGACGAGCACGACGGTGGTCTCGGCGGCGCCGACGGCGAGGATCCGGGCGGCCCGGACGCTGTCGGCCCCGGCCTCGTAGAGGCCTTCGGCGAGCACCGCGGAGAGGGCGGCCTCGGCCCGTTCGGCGGCACGGACGACGGCGTGCGGCTGGGGGCAGAGCAGCCCGTCGAGGGCGTGCCGGCAGTCGGGCAGGATGCGGACGAACCGCTCGTGGGCGGCTTCGGGCAGGCCGAGCTGTTCGCCGATCACCCGGCCGACGAGCGGGCGCGCGAAGTCCTCGGCGAGGTCGAAGCGGTCGCCGAGCCCGGCGAGGAGCGCGCGGGCGAGCGTCACGGTCCGCTTCTCCACGCACTCCTCCTCGGGGGCCCACAGCATGGGGCCGCCGAGGGCGGTGAGCGGGGCGAGGCGGGCGGCGGTCTCCCGGTCCACGGCGAGGACGGCGCTGCGGTACGGGAGCCCGTCCCCGGCGGCGGCCTCCGGCCCGGGGCGGGGGCCGTCGAAGGCGGGGTCCGCGACGACCGCCTCGGCGACGGCGCGGTCGGCCGTCACCCAGGTGTCGAGCGGCGCGCTGTGGAACAGCGGCCCTCCGGCGCGGACGCGCTCCTCGTGGGGGCGGGGGTCCTCGGTGCCGGAGCGCAGGATCAGGCCGTAGGGGTCGTTCCGGGTCCCCGCGAACCACTGGGCGGCACGGGTGAGCTGGTTGCCCCGGGCGCGCCGGGGGTCGGTCGGGACGGCCTCGGGGTACGGGGCGGTCGCCAGGTCCGGGGCGTCGGTGGGGACGGCCTCGGGGTACGGGGCGGTCGCCAGGTCCGGGGCGTCGGTGGGGGCGGCGCCGTGGCTCGGGGCGGTCCCGTGGTCCGGGGTGATCGCCCGGTCCGGGGTGCCGGTCGGGGCGGTCGCGCGGTCGGGGAGGGGTTCGGGGGCGGGGGCGCCCGCCGGGGCGGTCGCGCGGCCCGGGGCGTCGGTCAGCGGCTCCGCTGTCATGTGCGACTCCTCGTCATCGGTCACCGCCGGGCAGCGCGTCGAGCCAGGCGTCGACGGTGCGGGCCGTGGTCGGGGCGTGCTCGGTCATCATCGTGAAGTGGTTGCCGGGTACGTCGGCGACGGCGCGGGCGCCGTCCCAGACGGACCGCCAGTCCGTCAGCGGGTCGGTCCACGGGGCCATGGGCTCGGCGGCCCGCAGGTGCAGGACGGGCGCGCGGGTGGGCCGGGGGGCCCAGTCCAGGAGCAGCCGGTGGAAGGCGCCCATGGCGGTGAGCCGGGTGTCGTCGAGCGGGACGACCGCGCGGTCCGTCGCCCAGCGGAGCATGACGTCCCGCCAGACGCCCATGGCCCCGGGGGCACTGGGGGTGTAGACGTCGGCGAGGACCAGGGCGGCGGGCCCGGCTCCGCGCGCCTCCAGGTGGCGGGTGAGCGCGTGGGCGACGTTGGCCCCGGCGGAGTGGCCGACCAGGGCGTACGGCCGTCCGGCGGCGTACCGTTCGACGGCCTCGGCGTGGGCCGCGCACAGCGCTTCGAGGGTGCCGGGCAGCAGTTCGCCGGGCCGGAAGCCGGGCTGCGGCAGCGCGACGACGGTGCGACGGCCCGCGAGGGCGGCGGCGAGGGCGGCGAACTCGACGGGGCCGGAGACGGCCGCGGTGCCGGTGACCGCGAAGAGCAGCGGGCCCTCGTCCCCGGCGGGGCCGTCGGCCAGCCGGACGGGGACGACGGGCTGCCGCCCGGGGTCGGTGAAGGCCGGGCGCAGGGCGGAGACGGCGCCGAGGGCGTCGACGGCCTCGGGAACCCGGCCGTCGGCGACCGCGGAGCGGTAGACCGCGACCAGCGTGGTGTCGCCGGACCCGGAGCCGGACCCGGAGCCCCCGGCCGGGGGGCCCGCCGCGTCGGCCGGGTCCCGGAGGAGGTCCAGGAGGTGGGCGGCGAGCGCGTCCGGGGTGTTGTGGTCGTAGAGGGCCTCGGGCGGCAGGTCGGTGGCGGTCGCGGCGGTGAGCCGGCGCCGGAGCTCCGCGACGGCCAGGGAGTCGAACCCGGCCAGGGTGAAGGGCTCGTCGGCGGCGACCTCGTCGGGGCTCTCGTACCCGAGCACGGCGGCGGCCTCGGCGCGGACCAGGGCCCGGACGGCGGCGGCGCGCTCGGCCGGGCCGAGGGCGGCGAGTCCGGCGCGCGGGTCGCGCGGCCGGACGCCCGCCGGGGCGGTGCCGTCGGCGGCCGGGGCACGGTCCGGGGCCGGGGGTGCGAGGGCGGAGACGAGCGGGCTGGGGCGGCGGGAGGTGAACCCGAGGGCGAACCGCTCCCAGTCGGTGTCGGTGACGGTGACCTGGGCCTCGCCCGCGGCGACGGCGCGGAACAGCTCGGTGAGGGCGGCCTGCGGGTCCATGGGGCGCACGCCCCTGCGGAGCAGGTACGCGGCGCCCTCGCCGTCGCCCATGCCGCCGCCGCCCCACAGGCCCCAGGCCACGGAGGTGGCGGGCAGGCCGTCGGCCCGGCGCCGCTCGGCGAGCGCGTCGAGCGCGGCGTTCGCGGCGGCGTAGGCGCACTGCCCGGCGCTGCCCCAGACGCCCGCGCCGGAGGAGTACAGGACGAACGCGTCGAGGCCGAGGTCCCGGGTGAGCTCGTCGAGGTGCAGGGCGCCGGCGACCTTCCCGGCGTACACCTCGGCGACGCGTTCGGGGCCGGTCCCGGTGAGCGGGCCGACCTGGGGCACGCCCGCGGCGTGGAAGACGGCGGTGAGCGGGGCGTCGGAGGGGATCCGGCCGAGGAGGCCGGCGAGCGCGTCCCGGTCGGCGACGTCGCAGGCGGCGAAGGTGGCCTTGGCGCCGAGGGCGAGGAGGTCGGCCTCCAGTTCGGCCGCGCCGGGGGCGCCGGATCCGCGCCGGGTGACGAGCAGCAGGTGCTCGGCCCCCTCGCGGGCGAGCCGGCGGGCCAGGTGTCCGCCGAGGGCGCCGGTGCCGCCGGTGATCAGGACGGTGCCGCGGGGGCGGTACGGGGCGGGGACGCGCGGCGCGGGGGCGGCGACGAGCCGGCGGCCGAGGGTGCGGGGGCCGCGGACGGCCACCTGGTCCTCGGGACCGCCGAGGGTTCCGACGAGCAGCCGCCAGGCGTCGTCCTCACCGGCTTCGTCGGCCGGGCCGGTACCGGTTTCGCCTCCGGTTCCGTTCCCCTTTCCGGGCAGGTCGACCAGGCCGCCCCACAGCGCGGGGAGTTCGAGCGCGGCGACGCGTCCGAGGCCCCAGAGCTGGGCGCCCGCCGACCCGGGCCGCTCGCCGGGGGCCGTGGTCACGGCTCCCCGGGTCGCGCACCAGAGGCGGGCGGTCGTGGACGTCTCCTCCATCGCCTGGGCGAGGGCCAGGGTGGCCAGGACGGCGGCCGGTACGAGACCGGTGCCGGGCCGCTCCCGGTCCTCCGCGCCCAGCAGGGAGAGGACCCCCTCCACGGGTGCGACCGCGTCGCCCCGGGCCCCGTCGAGCAGCGCGGCGAGGGCGGCCCTGTCGGTCCGTTCCGGGTCGACCGGGAGGCGCAGGACCCGGGCGCCCCGGGCGCGCAGGGCCCGTTCGGCGCGGTCGGCGGTGGCGGGGTCGGCGGCGGTCCCGGCGGGCTCGACAAGGAGCCAGGTGCCGGTCAGGGGGGCGCCGTCGGGGGCGGGCAGCGGGGTCCAGTCGACGTGGTGGCGGCGGGGTCCGCCGGCCGGGCCGCCGCGCCCGCCGCGCGGGGTGGGGGCGATCCAGTACCGGCGGTGCTGCCAGGCGTACACGGGCAGCGGGAACGGGCGGGCGGGGGCGGCGGGGAAGAGCCGCCCCCGGTCGAGGGAGGTGCCCCGGCTCGCGGCGGCGGCCACCGCCCGCAGCAGGGTGGCGGCCTCGGGGCGGCCCCGGCGCAGCACGGGGACCAGGGCGGCCGGTTCCGTCCCGGGGCCGTCCGCGGACAGCACCTCCTGGGCCATGCCGCAGAGGACGCCGTCGGGGCCGAGTTCGACGAAGGTGGCCGCGCCCAGGTCGCGGGCGGTGCGCACGCCGTCGGCGAAGCGGACCGCCGCGCGGACGTGCCGGGCCCAGTAGGCGCCGGTGCGCAGGTCGTCGCCGGTGGCCCGGCGGCCGGTGACGTCGGAGACGACGGGGATCCGGGGCGCCCGGTACGTGAGCCCGTCGGCCACGGTCCGGAACTCCTCCAGCATGGGGTCCATGAGCGGGGAGTGGAAGGCGTGGCTGACCGTCAGGCGCTTGGTCTTGCGGCCCCGTTCGGCGAGCAGCTCCGCCGCCCGTCCGACGGCCTCCTCCGTCCCGGAGAGGACCACGGACCGGGGGCCGTTGACGGCGGCGACGGCGAGGACGTCCTCGCGGCCGGCCAGGATCTCGCGCACCTCGTCCTCCGAGGCCCGTACGGACAGCATCGCGCCGCCGGCCGGCAGGGCCTGCATCAGCCGGCCCCGGGCGGCGACGAGCGCGCAGGCGTCGTCGAGATCGAGGACGCCGGCCGCGTGGGCGGCGGCGATCTCGCCCACGGAGTGCCCGAGGAGGACGTCGGGGCGCACGCCCCAGTGTTCGAGGAGCCGGAAGAGGGCGGTCTCGACGGCGAAGAGGGCGGCCTGGGCGTACTGGGTGCGGTGCAGCAGGGCTTCGTCCGGGCTGCCGGGGGCGGCGTCGAGGACGGCGGCGAGCGGGCGGCCGAGGCGCGGATCGAGGCGTTCGGCGACGGCGTCCAGGGCGCGGGCGAACACCGGGTGAGCGGCGTACAGTTCGCGGGCCATGCCGGGGCGCTGGCTGCCCTGCCCCGTGAAGAGGAAGGCGGTCCTGGCTTCGCGGCGGCGCACTCCGGTGACGACGGCGGGCGAGGGGGCGCCGTCGGCGAGGGCGCCGAGGGCGCGGGTGAGCTCCTCGTACGAGCCGCCGAGGACGACGGCCCGGTGTTCGAAGGCGGTGCGTGTGGTGGCCAGGGCGTGGCCGACGGCCTCGGCCGTGGCACCGGCGCCGGCCGGTCCTGCGAGGTGGTCGCGCAGCCGTCCGGCCTGGGCGCGGAGGGCCTCGGCGGAGCGGCCGGAGAGGAACCAGGCGGTCGGGAGCTCCGGGGCCGGGCGGTCTTCGGCGCCCGCCGATTCCGGGGCCGGGCTGTTCTCGGTGACCACGTCAGGAGCCGTGACGGGGGCCGCGCCGAGGGCCGCGCCGGAAGTCGTGACGGGAGCCGCGCCGGAGGCCGTAGCAGAGGCCGTGACGGGGGCCGCGCCGGAAGCCGTCACGGCACCGGCGGTCTCCTCCCCCGCCTCCTCCACGATCACATGCGCGTTCGTACCGCCCACGCCGAAGGCGGAGACCCCGGCGCGGCGCGGGCGCGGGCCCGCCGGCCAGGGGACGGGCTCGGTCAGCAGCCGCACCCGGCCCGAGGACCAGTCGACGTGCGGGGTGGGGGTGTCGGCGTGCAGGGTCCTGGGCAGCAGCCCGTGGCGCAGGGCCTGGACGGTCTTGATGACGCCGCCGACCCCGGCGGCGGCCTGCGCGTGGCCGATGTTCGACTTGAGGGAGCCGAGCCACAGGGGCCGGTCCTCCTCGCGGCCCCGGCCGTAGACGTCGAGCAGGGCCTGCGCCTCGATGGGGTCGCCGAGGCGGGTGCCGGTGCCGTGCGCCTCGACGGCGTCGACGGCCTGCGGTTCGAGCCGCGCGTCGGCGAGGGCCGCACGGATGACCCGCTGCTGGGAGGGGCCGTTGGGGGCGGTGAGGCCGTTGCTGGCGCCGTCCTGGTTGACGGCCGAGCCCCGGATGACGGCGAGGACGGTACGGCCCGCCCGGCGCGCGTCGGAGAGCCTCTCCAGGACGAGCACGCCCGCGCCCTCGGCCCAGCCGGTGCCGTCCGCGTCGGCGGAGAAGGCCTTGCAGCGGCCGTCCGCCGCGAGGCCCTTCTGCCGGGAGAACTCGACGAACGCGGCGGCGTCGGGCATGACGGCCGCGCCGCCCGCGAGCGCCAGGCCGCACTCGCCGCGCCGCAGCGCGGCGACGGCCAGGTGCAGGGCGACCAGCGAGGAGGAGCAGGCCGTCTCCACCGTCATGGCCGGGCCCTCCAGACCGAGGGCGTAGCTGATCCGGCCGGAGAGCACCGCGTCGGCGCTGCCGGTCAGGAGGTAGCCCTCGGAGCCGGCCGGGACCCGGTCCAGGTCGGTGGCGTACTCGGCGTGGGCGGCGCCGATGTAGACGCCGGTGCCGGTCCCGCGCAGGGTGCGCGGGTCGAGGCCGGTGCGCTCCAGGGCCTCCCAGGAGACCTCCAGGAGCAGCCGCTGCTGGGGGTCCATGACGACGGCCTCGCGCGGCGAGATCCCGAAGAACGCGGCGTCGAAGTCGGCCGCGCCGTCGAGGAACCCGCCCCGGTCGCAGTACGTGGTGCCCTGCGCCTCGGGGTCCGGGTCGTAGAGCCCGTCGAGGTCCCAGCCCCGGTCCTGCGGGAAGGGCGCGACGGCGTCCGTCCCGGAGGCGACCAGCTCCCACAGGGCCTCGGGCGAGTCGACCCCGCCCGGGTACCGGCAGGCCATGCCGACGACGGCGACGGGCTCGTGGGCGGCCGAGAGCAGCTCCCGGTTGCGCCGGCGCAGCCGCTCGGTCTCCTTCAGCGAGGTCCGTAGCGCCTCCATGAGCTTTTCGGAGGACATGGCCATCGGTGGGGTCCCTCTCTGGACGGTCGGGCGGAGCGGCGGACGGTCGGGCCGGGTCTGCGGGCGGTCGGCCCGGGCGGCGGCCCCGCGGCCGCCGCCCGGGTCACGGGTCAGGCCGCGTCGCGCAGCGCCAGCTCGATCAGCGCGTCCCCGTCGAGTTCGTCGAGCTCGTCGAGGGCGGCGATCTCGTCGAGGTCGCCGATCGCGCCGGCGGCGTCGAGCCGGTCCGTCCCATCGAACACGCCCGCGCCTGAGAACCGCTCGGGCGCCGCCGTGGCGGGCTCGGCGGAGGCCAGGGCGAGCAGGGTGTCCAGCAGTCCCGCCTCGCGCAGCACGTCCAGCGGGAGGGTGGCGAGGGCGGCCCTGATCCGCCGCTCCTCGGGGGTACCGGTGTCCGCCCCGTCGGCCGGACGGAGGAGTTCGGCCAGGTGGGCGGCCATGGCGGCGGCCGTGGGGTGGTCGAAGACCAGGGTGGGGGGCAGCTTGCGGCCGCAGGCGCGGCTGAGCCGGCCCGCCAGCTCGCCCGCCGTGAGGGAGCTGAACCCGAGGTCCTTGAAGGCCTCCTCGGGGTCGACGTCCTCGGGCCCGGCGTGGCCGAGCACGGCCGCGACGCCGCCGCGCACCTCGTCGAGCACGATCCCGTACCGCTCGGCGGGATCGGCGGTGGCGAGCCGGGCGGGCAGCCCGTCCGGGTCCGCCCCGTCGGCCTCCCCGCCGGACGCCCCGGCGGCTCCGTCGCCGGACCCGCCCACGCCGGGCAGTTCGCCGATCAGCGGGCTGGGCCGGAAGGTCGTGAACCCCTTGGCGAAGAGCGGCCAGTCCATGTCGGCGAGCGCGACGCAGCCGTCCTCGCGGTCCAGGGCCCGCGCCAGGGCCGCCACGGCCCGCACGGGGTCCATGGCGCGCAGGCCCCGGCTGCTGAGGAACTCCTCGCCCGCGCCCTCGCCCATGCCGCCGCCGCCCCACAGGCCCCAGGCCACGGAGGTGGCGGGCAGGCCGTCGGCCCGGCGCCGCTCGGCGAGCGCGTCGAGCGCGGCGTTCGCGGCGCCGTAGGCGCTCTGGCCGCCGCTGCCCCAGACGCCCGCGCCGGAGGAGTACAGGACGAACGCGTCGAGTTCACGGGCGCGCGTCAGCTCGTGCAGGTGCAGGGCGCCGGTCACCTTGCCCGCGTACACCTCGGCGAGGGAGCCGGCGTCGGTGTCGAGGAAGGCGGCCGAGTGCGGGACCCCGGCGGTGTGGAAGACGGCGGTGGGCGGGTGGGCCTCCAGGAGGGCGGCCAGGGCGTCGCGGTCGGAGACGTCGCAGGCGGCGACGGTCACCTCGGCGCCCAGGGCGCGCAGTTCCCCGGCCAATTCGGCGGCGCCCGGCGCGTCCGGGCCCCGGCGGCCGGTGAGCACCAGGTGCCCGGCCCCGGCCCCGGCGAGCCAGCGGGCGACGTGGGCGCCGAGGGCGCCGGTGCCGCCGGTCACCAGGACGGTGCCGCGCGGGGCGTAGGCGCGGCGGGCGGGAGCGCCGCCGGCCGGGACGAGCCGGCGGCCGTAGGAGCCGGAGGCGCGGACGGCGACCTGGTCCTCGTCGGCGGTGCCCGCGAGGACGGCGGCCAGCCGCTGCCAGGCGCGCTCGTCGGGGTCCTCGGGCAGGTCGACCAGACCGCCCCAGAGGGTGGGGTGCTCCAGGGCGATGCCGCGGCCGAGCCCCCAGACCTGGGCGCCCTCGGAACCGGGCCGCTCGGCGGGCGAGACGGCGACGGCGCCGCGGGTCGCGGCCCACAGCCGGGCGGTGAGGCCGGCGTCGGCCGCCGCCTGCGCGAGGAGGGTGGTCCCGAGCACGGCGAGGGCCGGTCCGGGGTGGCCGGGGTGCTCGCGCCCGTCGGTCCCGAGCAGGGAGAGGACGCCCGCGAAGGGTCCGCCGCTCCCCTCGCCGGTCTCGTACGCGGTGAGCCGCGCGGTCAGGTCCTCGCGGGTGGCGGTGTGCGCGTCGAGGGTCAGGCGCTCGGTGCGGGCGCCGTGCCGGACGAGCGCGTCCTCGGCCGCGTCGGCGAACGCGTCCGCGCCCTCCGGGAGGACGAGGAGCCACCGGCCGTCGAGCACGGGAGCACCGGTCGCCCCCAGGGGCTTCCAGGTGGTGCGGTAGCGCCAGGAGTCCGTGCCGGTGGGGTCGGCGGCGGGGGCGGACCGGACGGAGGGTTCGAGCCAGTAGTCCTTGTGCTGGAAGGCGTACGTGGGCAGGTCGACGGTCCGGGCGCCCGTGCCCTCGAAGAGGACCGCCCAGTCGACGTCGACGCCCCGGACGAACAGTTCGGCGGCGGAGGTGAGGAACCGCTCCAGGCCGCCCTTGTCGCGGCGCAGCGAACCCCCGGTGAGCACGTCGAGCCCGGCGGCGTCGGCGGTGGCCTGGACGCCCATGATGAGCACCGGGTGGGCGCTGGACTCGACGAAGGTGCCGAAGCCCCGGTCGAGGAGGAGTCGGACGGTGTCTTCGAAGCGGACGGTCTGACGCAGGTTCCGGTACCAGTAGGAGGCGTCGAGCGTGGTGGTGTCGGCCAGTTCGCCGGTCACGGTGGAGTAGAAGGGGATCTCGGAGCGGCGCGGCTGGATCGGAGCGAGTACGTCGAGGAGTTCGGCCTCGATCCGCTCCACGTGTGCGGAGTGGGAGGCGTAGTCGACCGGGACCTGACGGGCCCGGACGTCCTCGGCCTGGCAGACCGCGACGAACTCCGTGATCGCGTCGGCGTCACCGGCGACGACGGTGCTGGAGGGCCCGTTGACGGCGGCCACGCTCAGACGGCCGACCCATTCGGCTTGGCTGAGGCGTTCCTCGACCTGAACGCGCGGCAGCGGGATGGAGGCCATGCCCCCGAGACCGGCCAGCTCGCGGCCGATCACCGCAGCCCGCAGGGCCACGACACGGGCCGCGTCTTCCAGGGACAACGCCCCGGACACGGCTGCGGCGGCGATCTCGCCCTGCGAGTGACCCACCACCGCGTCCGGTACGACTCCGAGCGAACGCCACAGCTCGGCCAGCGAGACCATGACGGCCCAGGTCACCGGCTGCACCACGTCCACCCGGTCCAGCGAGCGGCCTTCCCGTACGACCTCGACCACGTCGAAGTCCACGAACGGCGCCAAGGCGTCGGCGCACTCCCGCAGACGCGCCGCGAAGACAGGAGAGGTCTCCAGCAGACCGGCGCCCATACCGACCCACTGCGTCCCCTGCCCCGGGAACACCAGCGCCCGACGACCCGTCGGCCCTGCCGTGTCCTCGACGACCGTGGTGTCGAGGGTGACCCGCCGGTGTTCGAACACCGAGCGCGAGGTCACGAGGGAGTGGGCGACGTCCAGCGGGCGCGGTGCGTCCGCCGTCTCCAGGCGGGCCCGGAGCCGTTCGGTCTGGGCCTTGAGGGCGGTCTTCGAGCGGGCCGAGACGACCTGCGGGATCACGGGGAGTGCCCGGGTCGCGGGCTCCTCCGTGGTCTCCGGCGCGGGGGCCTGCTCCAGGATGACGTGGGCGTTGGTGCCGCTGACGCCGAAGGAGGAGACGCCCGCGCGGCGCGGGCGCCCGGTCTCGGGCCACGCGCGCGACTCGGTGAGGAGGGAGACGGCGCCGCCGTCCCAGAGGATCTGGGAGGACGGGGCGTCGACGTGCAGGGTCCGCGGCAGCAGGCCCTCCTGGAGGGCCATCACCATCTTGATGACGCCGCCGACGCCGGCGGCGGCCTGGGTGTGGCCGATGTTCGACTTCAGGGAGCCGAGCCACAGGGGCCGTTCGGGGGTGTGCGCGCTGCCGTAGGTGTCGATCAGGGCGTGCACCTCGATGGGGTCGCCGAGCCGGGTGCCGGTGCCGTGCGCCTCGACGGCGTCCACGTCGGCGGCGGTGACCTGGGCGTCGGCGAGGGCCTGGCGGATGACGCGCTGCTGGGCGGCGCCGCTGGGGGCCGTGAGGCCGTTGCTGGCGCCGTCCTGGTTGACGGCCGAGCCGCGCAGGACCGCGAGGACGCGGTGTCCCTTGCGCACGGCGTCGGAGAGGCGTTCCACCAGGAGGATGCCGGCGCCCTCGCCGGGGCCGAA
The DNA here is from genome assembly GCF_040702165.1 of Streptomyces sp. NPDC086147. NCBI lineage: Bacteria > Bacillati > Actinomycetota > Actinomycetes > Kitasatosporales > Streptomycetaceae > Streptomyces > Streptomyces sp. NPDC086147. The sequence continues at coordinate 99,015 of NZ_JBFBJO010000019.1, forward strand.
CCCGTCGGCGGCCTCGGCGAAGGCCTTGCAGCGGCCGTCGGCGGCGACGCCGCGCTGGCGGGAGAACTGCACGAAGACGGCGGGCGTCGACATGACGGTGACGCCGCCGGCGAGGGCGAGGTCGCACTCGCCCCGGCGCAGCGACTGGGCCGCCTGGTGGAGGGCGACCAGGGAGGAGGAGCAGGCGGTGTCCACGGAGACGGACGGGCCTTCGAGGCCGAGCGTGTAGGAGATGCGGCCGGAGGTGAAGCTGACGACCCCGCCGGTGAGCAGGTCGCCCTCCAGTTGCGCGGAGGGCTCGTGCACCCCGGCGGTGTAGCCGCCGTCCCAGGCGCCGACGAACACGCCGGTGCGGGACCCCTTCAGGGAGCGGGGGTCGACCCCGGCGCGCTCCAGGGCCTCCCAGGAGGTCTCCAGGAGCAGGCGCTGCTGGGGATCCATCGCGACCGCCTCGCGCGGCGAGATCCCGAAGAACGCCGGGTCGAAGGCCCCGGCGGAGCCGAGGAAGCCGCCTTCGCGGCAGTACGAGCGGCCGGCCGCGTCCGGGTCGGGGTCGTAGAGCCCCTCGGTGTCCCAGCCGCGGTCGCCCGGGAAGGGCGAGACCGCGTCGGTGCCGCCGGACACCAGCTCCCACAGGGCCTCGGGGGAGGCGGCGCCGCCGGGGAAGCGGCAGGCCATGCCGACGATCGCGATCGGCTCGTGGGCGCGGGCCTCCAGTTCCTTGAGGCGCTCGCTGGTGCGGTGCAGTTCGGTGGTGGCCCGCTTCAGGTACTCGCGGAGCTTCTCTTCGTTGGCCATGTCTCGTCACCCGTCACGTGCTGTGCGGTTCAGAACCGCTCGTCGATGAATGCGAAGATCTCGTCGTCGTCGGCGTCCTCGATGGACTCGGCCACCGATTCGGCCCCGGTGTCCGCGGGGCGCGGGCCGGCGGGTCCGCCGCCGATGCCGCCCCACAGGCCGGTGAGGGCCGCGAGCCGGTTGGCGATCTCCTTGTGCGCCGTCTCGTCGGGGCCGGCGGTGCCGTCGGCGGTCCGTCCGGCGAGGGCGCCGAACAGGGCCTCCAGGCGGTCGAGTTCCGCCATGACGGAGGTGCCGCGCGCGTCCGGGGCCGGGGCGGCCGCGGGCGCGGTCCCCTCCGGTGCCAGTTCGCGGCGCAGGTGCGCGGCGAGGGCCGCCGGGGTGGGATGGTCGAAGACCAGGGTGGCCGCGAGGCGCAGTCCGGTGGCCGCGGCCAGCCGGTTGCGCATCTCGACGGCGGTGAGGGAGTCGAACCCGAGCTCCTTGAACGCCCGGTCGACGACGATGCCCTCCGGTCCGCCGTGGCCGAGGACGGCCGCGGCGTGGATCCGCACGGTCTCCAGGACCAGTTCCTCTTGGTCCTCGGGGGCGAGGCCGGCGAGCCGGTCGGCGAGGGTCTCGGCGGGGCCGTCCTGGGCGGGCCGGTCGGTCCGGTGTTCCGTGCCGCCGACGAGGGAGCTGAGGAAGGCGGGGACGGGTCCGGCGGCGCGCAGGGCGGCGTGGTTGAGCCGGATGGGGATCTGGAGGGGGCTGTCGACGGCCTGGGCGGCGTCGAAGAGGGCGAGGCCCTCGGCGTCGGTGAGGGGCATGACGCCGCCCCGGGCGAGCCGGCGGTGCATGCCGCTTTGGTCGAGGTGTCCGGCCATGCGGCTGCTGCTGGACCACAGGCCCCAGGCGAGGGACACGGCGGGCAGGCCGAGGGAGCGGCGGTGGCCGGCGAAGGCGTCGAGGAAGGCGTTGGCGGCCGCGTAGCCGCCCTGGCCGGGGCTGCCGAAGAGGGCCGAGGAGGAGGAGTAGAGGACGAAGGCGGACAGGTCGAGGTCGCGGGTCAGTTCGTGCAGGTTGAGCACGGCGTCGACCTTGGGGCGCAGGACGGTGTCGAGGCCCTCGGGGGTGAGGGTGGGCAGGGTGCCGTCGGCGAGGACGCCGGCGGTGTGGACGACGGCGGTCAGCGGCTGTTCCGCCGGGATGCCGGCGAGGAGGGCGGCGAGCTGTTCGCGGTCGGCCGCGTCGCAGGCCCGTACGGCGACCTCGGCGCCCAGGGCGGTCAGTTCGGCGGCGAGTTCGGGGGCGCCGTCGGCGGCGGGGCCCTGGCGGCCGGCGAGGACGAGGTGGCGGACGCCGTGCTCGGCGACCAGGTGGCGGGCGACGGCGCTGCCGAGGGTGCCGGTGCCGCCGGTGACCAGGACGGTGCCGTACGGTCCGAAGGACGGCGGCAGGGTGAGGACGAGCTTGCCGGTGTGGCGGGCCTGGCTGAGGGTGCGGAACGCCTCGCGGGCGTGCCGTATCTCGTGGGTGGTCAGCGGCAGGGGTTCGAGGACCCCGGCCTCGAAGAGGACGAGCAGTTCGCGCAGCATCTCGCCGACGGTGTCCGGTCCGGCCTGCACCAGGTCGAAGGCCCGGTAGCGGGTGCCGGGGTGGTCGGCGGCGATCCGCTCCGGGTCGCGGACGTCGGCCTTGCCGAGTTCCAGGAAGTGGCCGCCGCCGGGGAGGAGCCGCAGGCCGGCGTCGACGAACTCGCCGGCGAGGGAGTTGAGGACGATGTCCACGCCCCTGCCGCCGGTCTCGGCGAGGAACTCGTCGGCGAACTGCACGGTGCGGGAGTTGGAGATCGCCCCGTCGCCGAGGCCGAGGCGGCGCAGGGTGTCCCACTTGCCGGTGCTGGCCGTGGCGTACACGGTCAGTCCGTGGTGGCGGGCGAGCTGGAGGGCGGCCATGCCGACGCCGCCGGCGGCCGCGTGGATCAGGACGCTCTGGCCGGGCTCGGCCTTGGCGAGGCGGGTCAGGGCGTACTGGGCGGTGAGGAACACGGCGGGCACGGACGCGGCCTCGGCGTAGGTCCAGCCGGAGGGGATCGGGGCGACCATGCGGTGGTCGGCGATCGCGTACGGGCCGAAGCCGCCGGTCCACATGCCGAGGACGCGGTCGCCGGGGGCGAGTCCGGTGACGCCGGGCCCGACCTCGGTGACGACGCCGGCGCCCTCGGCGCCCATGACGCCCTCGCCCGGGTACATGCCGAGGGCGATGAGGGTGTCGCGGAAGTTGAGGCCGGCGGCGCGCACGGAGATCCGCACCTGGCCGTCCCGGAGTTCGCCCAGGGTGTCGGGCGCCTCGGCGAGGCGCAGGCCCTCCATCGTGCCGGTGCCACTGGTGGTGAGCCGCCAGGCGGTGGTGTCGGCGGGCGGCACGAGGACGTCGCCGCGGTCGGCGCCGGTCCTGGCGAGCCGGGGGACGCGGACGGCGGTGCCGCGCACGGCGGCCTGGGGTTCGCCGCAGGCGAGGGCGGCGGCCAGGGCGGTGCCGTTGACGGAGTCGGTGTCGACGTCGAGGAGGGCGAAGCGGCCGGGCTCCTCGGACTGGGCGGAGCGGATCAGGCCCCAGACGGTGGCGGCGGAGGGGTCGCCGAGTTCGTCGTCGGCGCCCGCGGCGACGGCGCCGCGGGTGACCAGGGCGAGGGTGGTGCCGGTGAGGGCGGCGCCGTGCTCCAGCCAGGTCTGGGCGAGGTCCAGGGCCCGGTGGGCGGTGGCGTGCGCGGACGCCGCGTCGGGCCGGGGCAGGTGCGGGAAGGAGACGACGACGGTGTCCGGCGCCTGTCCGGCGGCGGCGGCCTCGAACAGCTCGGCCGGGCCGGGGTACCAGTCGCAGGAGGTGCCGGTGGTCTCCAGGGCGGAGGCGACCTTGGCGTGGTCCTCGCCGACGACGGCGATCCGGCGCACGGGCAGGGCCCGGGCGGCGGGGAGCTGCTGCCAGTCGACCTCGTACAGGGCGCCGTTGCGCTTGGCGCGGCCCTCGGGGCCGGCGGCGAGCTGTTCGTCGGAGACGGTCCGCACGACGAGTTCGTCGACGGAGAGGACGGGCCGGCCGGAGTCGTCGGTGCACAGCAGGCGGACCGCCTCGGCGCCGGCCGGGGAGACGCTGACGCGCAGCCGGGCGGCGCCCTCGGTGTAGAGGCGGACGCCGCGGACGGCGAACGGCATGCGGGCCCTGCCGTCCTCGGGGAAGAAGGAGCCGAGGCTCATGGCCTGGAGGGCGGCGTCGAGGAGCGCCGGGTGGAGGCCGAAGCCGGCGGTGGCGTCGCCGGCCTGCGGCGGGAGGGCGACCTCGGCGTGGACGGTGCCGTCCTCGGTCCAGCCGGTGCCGAAGCCCCGGAAGAGCGGGCCGTAGTCGTAGCCGCGGGCGGTGAACCGCTCGTAGAAGGCCTCGGGGTCGGTGTCGGCGGCGGGCCGGGCGGCGGCCGGGGGCCAGACGGCCGGGCCGGCGGGGGCGGGCGCGTCCCCGGTGGGGGCGACGACGGCCTCGGCGTGGCGGCGCCACGGGGTGCCGGGGTCGGCGCCGGCCTCGCGGGAGTGGACGGTGAGGGTGCGCCTGCCGTCCTCGGCGGCGGCGGTGACGAGCAGGCTCAGCTCGACGGCGCCGTTGTCGGGCAGGACCACGGGGGCCTGGAGGATCAACTCGTCGAGGCGGCCGCAGCCGTGCTGGCGGCCGGCCCACAGGGCGAGGTCGACGAGGGCGGCGCCGGGCAGCAGGGCCGTGCCCATGAGGGCGTGGTCGGCCAGCCACGGCTGGGTGTCGGAGCCGAGCCGGGCGGTGTAGGCGACCGCGCCGGACTCGGGGAGTTCGACGCCGCCGCCGAGCAGCGGGTGGCCGGCCTCGCGGATGCCGATGCCGGCGGCGTCGCCGCGCCGGGCGGGCGCGTGGTACCAGTACCGCTCGCGCTGGAAGGGGTACGTGGGCAGGTCGACGCGGCGGGAGCCGGTGCCGAAGAGGGCGTCGGCGTCGATCTCGACGCCGCTGATGTGGGCCATGCCGAGCGCGGCGCCGAACCAGCGGGCGCCGCCCTTCTCGCGGCGCAGGGTGCCGAGGACGGCGGCCCGGCCGCCGACGTCGGCGACGGTCTCCTGGAGGGAGGTGGCGAGCATCGGGTGCGGGCTGGGCTCCAGGAAGACCTCGTAGCCGTCGGCGATCAGGGCGCGGGTGGCCCGCTCGAACTCGACGGGCTCGCGCATGTTCCGGTACCAGTACGCGCTGTCGAGGGCGGCGGTGTCGAGGAGTCCGCCGGTGACGGTGGAGTAGAAGGGGATCTGCCCGGTGCGCGGGGCGACCGGGTCCAGGACCTCCATGAGGTGGTCCCTGAGGGCGTCGACCTGGGCGGAGTGCCCGGCTGTGTCGACGCCGGGGATGGCGCGGGCGTGGATGCCCTCGGCGGTCAGCTCCTCCAGGAGGTCGCGCAGGGCCTCGGGGTCGCCGGCGACGGCGGCGGTGCCGGGGCTGTTGACGGCGGCGACGGACAGCCGGTCGCCGAACCGCTCCAGGCGGGCCCGGATCTGACCGGCGGGCAGGGACACGGCGAGCATGCCGCCCTTGCCGGCCAGGGTCAGCCAGGCCTGGCTGCGCAGGGCCACGATCCGGGCGGCGTCGTCGAGGGAGAGGCCGCCGGAGACGTACGCGGCGGCGATCTCGCCCTGGGAGTGGCCGACGACGGCGTCGGGGTGGACGCCGATGGCCCGCCAGGCCTCGGCCAGGGACACCATCATCGTGAACAGCACGGGCTGGACGACGTCGACGCGGCTGAGCGACGGGGCGCCGGGCACCTGCCGCAGCACGTCCATGACGGACCAGTCGAGGTACGTGCGGAGGACGGCGTCGCAGGCCTGCGCGGACTCGCGGAAGGCCGGCGAGCGGTCGAGCAGGCCCTCGGCCATGGCGGGCCACTGGGAGCCCTGGCCGGGGAAGACGAACGCGATGCGGTCGCCGGGTCCCGCGGTGCCGCGCAGGACGGCCAGGTGCGGCCGGTCCTGGGCGAGGGAGTTGAGGGCGTCGAGGAGCTCCTCGCGGCTCTCGCCGATGACGGCGGCCCGGTGCTCGAAGCGGGCGCGGGCCGTCATCAGGGTGTAGCCGGCGTCGGCCGGGTGCATGCCGGGGTGCTCGGCGAGCCCGGCGCGCAGCCGGGCGGCCTGGGCGCGGAGGGCCGACTCGGAGCGGGCCGAGAACAGCAGCGGGACGGTGACCTCGTCCCACCAGTTGCCGGTCTCGCCGCCGTCCTGCCCGGTGTCGTCGGCGGGGGCGGCGGCCTCGGAGCGCGGCGCCTCCTCGACGATGACGTGGGCGTTGGTGCCGCTGATGCCGAAGGCGGACACGGCGGCGCGGCGCGGGGTGGCGCGCTCGGGCCAGGGCACGTCGTCGGTGAGCAGGGACACCGCGCCCGCGGTCCAGTCGACCCGGGGCGTCGGCTCGTCCACGTGGAGGGTGCGGGGCAGGGTGCCGCCGCGCAGGGCGAGGACCATCTTGATGACGCCGGCGACGCCGGCGGCGGCCTGGGTGTGGCCGATGTTGGACTTGACCGAGCCGAGCCACAGCGGGTCGTCGGCGGACCGGGACCCGCCGTAGGTGGCCAGGACGGCCTGGGCCTCGATGGGGTCGCCGAGTTCGGTGCCGGTGCCGTGCGCCTCGACGGCGTCGACGTCCTCGGGGCGCAGTCCGGCGTCGGCGAGGGCCTGGCGGATGACGCGCTGCTGGGAGGGGCCGTTGGGGGCGGTGAGGCCGTTGCTGGCGCCGTCCTGGTTGACGGCCGAGCCGCGGATGACGGCGAGCACGGGGTGCCCGTTGCGCTCGGCGTCGGAGAGGCGTTCGACGAGGAGCATGCCGGCGCCCTCGCCGAGGGCGACGCCGTCGGCGCCGGCCGCGAAGGCGCGGGAGCGCCCGGAGGGGGACATGACGCGCTGGCGGGAGAACTCGACCAGCATCTCCGGGGTGGACATGACGGTGGCGCCGCCGACCAGGGCCATGCCGCACTCGCCCCGGCGCAGCGACTGGACGGCCAGGTGCAGGGCGACCAGCGAGGCCGAGCAGGCGGTGTCGACGGTGACGGCCGGGCCTTCGAGGCCGAAGACGTACGAGAGGCGGCCGGACATGACGCTGGCGGAGTTGCCGGTGCCGAGGTAGCCGTCGAAGTCCTCCTCGCCGTTCTGCAGCAGTGGCATGTAGTGCTGGCCGTTGGTGCCGACGAACACGCCGGTGCGGGTGCCGCGCAGCACGTTCGGGTCGAACCCGGCGCGCTCGCAGGCCTCCCACGAGGTCTCCAGGAGGAGCCGCTGCTGCGGGTCCATGGCGAGGGCCTCGCGCGGTGAGATCCCGAAGAACTCCGGGTCGAAGTCGGGGGCCTCGTGGAGGAACCCGCCCTCGCGGACGTAGGTGCGGCCCTGCGCCTCGGGGTCCGGGTCGTAGAGCCCGTCGAGGTCCCAGCCCCGGTTGGTGGGGAAGGTGGTGATGGCGTCGCCGCCGTGGGTCACGAGCTGCCACAGCTCGTCGGGCGTGTTGACGCCGCCGGGGAAGCGGCAGGCCATGGAGACGATGGCGATGGGCTCGCCGTCGCCGCCGGCGGGCGCGGTGGCGAACGGGGCGGCGGTGTCGGGCTCCCGCGCCCCGCTGGCCAGGTCGCCCAGGTGGCGGGCGACGGCCGCGGTGGTGGGGTGGTCGAAGACGAGCGAGGGGGCCAGGGCCAGACCGGTGGCCTCCCGCAGCCGGTTGCGCAGCTCGACCGCGGTGACCGAGTTGAAGCCCAGCTCCTTGAAGGGCCGGTCGGCGGCGATGCCGTCGCCGGAGGCGTGGCCGAGGACGGCGGCGACGTGCGTGCGCACCAGGCGCACCAGCTCGCGCCGCCGCTCCTCCTCGCTCTTGTCGCGCAGGACGGCCGCGAGGCCGGTGCCGCTGGTGTCCCGCTCGTCGGCGGCGGCCCGCTCGGCGGCCCGGAACCGCTGGACGGCGGGGAGTTCGTCGAGCAGCGCCGAGGGCCGGGCCGCGGTGTACGCGGGCTCGAAGCGCTCCCAGTCGATGTCGGCGACGGCGACGCCGGTCTCGCCCCGGCCCACGATCCCGTCGAGCACGTCGAGGGCGCGCTCCGGGTCGAGGAAGGACAGGCCGGTGCGGAAGAGCTGCTCGGCGGCGGGCCCGGCGGCGACGTCCTGCCAGGGCGTCCAGGCGACGGAGGTGGCGGGCAGCCCGCGGCTCCGGCGCCCCTCGGCGAGGGCGTCGAGGTACGCCGTACCGGCCGCGTAGCCGCCCTGGCCCGCGCCGCCCCACACACCGGCGACGGAGGAGAAGACGACGAACGCGTCGAGTTCGGCGTCCGCCAGCAGGCCGTCCAGACGGGTGGCCAGGTCGGTCTTGGCCTCGACGGCGGCGGCGAAGCCCTCCATCGTGGTCTCGGTCAGGAGGGTGAGCGGCGCCGTCGGCGGGGCGACGTAGACGGCGGTCGGGGCGTGCCCGGCGAGGAGCGCGCGCAGCTCCTCCCGGTCGTCGAGCGCGCAGGGCACGACGGTGGTGCGGTCGGAGGTCTCCTCCTGGAGGGTGCCGGTGATCCCGGCGAGGACGACCCGCTCGGCGCCACCGGAGAGCAGGCGGCGGGCGAGGGGCCCGGCCACGGCGGCGACGTCGCCGACGACGAGGACGGTGCCGCGCGGGCGGGCCACGGCGGCGGTGGGCGCGGCGGGCGCCCGGACCAGGCGGCGGCCGTACGTGCCGGAGCCCCGGACGGCGACCTGGTCGTCGGTGCCGGGGGCGGCGAGGACCCCGGCGAGCTGCTGGAAGGAGCGGGCGTCGGCGTCGGCCGGCAGGTCCGCGAGTCCGCCCCAGCGGGCGGGGAGTTCGAGGGCGGCGACCCGTCCGAGGCCCCAGATCTGGGCCTGCGCGGGGGACGGGGTCTCGGCCGGGGACACGGCGGCGGCGCCGAAGGTGACGGCCCACAGCCGGGCCTCGGTCCCGGCGTCGGCGGCGGCCTGGGCGAGGGCGAGGGTGCTGGCCAGACCGAGCGGGACGGCCGGGTGGTCGGGGTGCGCGCCCTCCGCGAGGGCCAGGAGGGACAGGACGCCGGTGAGCGGCTCGGCCCCGGCCCGGTCGGCGGACTCGGCGAGCCGGGCCCGCAGCAGGGACCGGTCGGCGGCGGCCGGGTTCACGGCGAACGGCTCGACGACGGCGCCCCGGTCGGCCAGGGCCCGCCGGGCGGCCTCGGCGGCCTCGGAACCGGTCAGCGCCTCGGGCAGGACGAGCAGCCAGCGCCCGGAGAGCCGGGCGGCGGGATCCACGGCGCTCAGGCCCTTCCAGACGGTGCGGTAACGCCAGGCCTCGGGCCCGGAGGCCTCCACGGCGGTGGCGGCCACGGGAGCGGCCGCCTTCTCCAGCCAGTAGCGCTCGTGCTGGAAGGCGTACGTGGGCAGGTCGACGGTCCGGGCGCCGGTGCCCTCGAAGAGGGCGGCCCAGTCGAGGTCGACGCCGCGGACGAACAGCTCGGCGGCGGAGGTCAGGAACCGTTCGAGTCCGCCCTCGTCGCGCCGGAGGGAACCGCCGACGAGCACGTCGAGCCCGGCGGCGTCGGCGGTCTCGTGGATGCCGATGCCGAGGACGGGGTGGGCGCTGGACTCGACGAAGGTGCCGAATCCCCGGTCGAGGAGGAGGCGGACGGTGTCTTCGAAGCGGACGGTCCGGCGGAGGTTGCGGTACCAGTAGGAGGCGTCGAGGGTGGTGGTGTCGGCCAGCTCGCCGGTCACGGTGGAGTAGAAGGGGATCTCCGAGCGACGCGGCTGGATCGGGCCCAGGACGTCGAGGAGTTCGGTCTCTATGCGCTCGACGTGGGCGGAGTGGGAGGCGTAGTCGACCGGGACCTGACGGGCGCGGATGTCTTCGGCCTGGTATGCGGCCACGATCTCCACGATCGCGTCGGCGTCACCGGCCACGACGGTGCTGGAGGGCCCGTTGACGGCGGCCACGCTCAGACGACCGGCCCATTCGCTGGAAGCGAGGCGTTCCTCCACTTGGACACGCGGCAGCGGGATGGAGGCCATACCGCCGAGTCCGGCCAGTTCACGGCCGATTACCCCGGCCCTCAGAGCGACCACGCGGGCCGCGTCCTGCAAGGACAGGGCTCCCGAAACGGCAGCCGCAGCGATCTCGCCCTGCGAGTGGCCCACCACCGCGTCCGGTACGACTCCGAGCGAACGCCACAGTTCCGCGAGCGAGACCATGACGGCCCAGGTCACCGGCTGCACCACGTCGACCCGGTCGAGAGAAGCCCCGGTCCGTACGACCTCGACCACGTCGAAGTCCACGAACGGCGCCAAGGCGTCGGCGCACTCCCGCAGACGCGCCGCGAACACGGGCGAAGTCTCCAGCAGACCGGCGCTCATCCCCACCCACTGCGTCCCCTGCCCCGGGAACACCAGCACCCGACGGCCGTGGTCCCCGGCCGTGCCCTCGATCTTCAGGTCGCCGAGGGAGACGGAGCGGTGGTCCAGGTGCGAGCGGCCGGTGGCGAGGCTGAGGGCCACGTCGAGCGGGCGCAGCCCCGGGTCGGCCTCCGTGCGGGCCCGCAGCCGGGCGGACTGTGCTTCCAGGGCGGTCGCCGACTTCGCGGACACCACCAGGGGGACGAGCGGGAGTTCGCGGGTGGCGGGCTCCTCGGCCTCTTCCCGTACGGGAGCCTGCTCCAGGATGACGTGGGCGTTGGTGCCGCTGACGCCGAAGGAGGAGACGCCCGCGCGGCGCGGACGCCCGGTCTCCGGCCACGTACGCGACTCGGTGAGGAGGGAGACAGCGCCGGCCTCCCAGTCGACCTGGGAGGACGGGGCGTCGACGTGCAGGGTCTTGGGCAGGACGCCCTCCCGCATGGCCATCACCATCTTGATGACGCCGCCGACGCCGGCGGCGGCCTGCGCGTGGCCGATGTTGGACTTCAGTGAGCCCAGCCACAAGGGCTGCTCCGCCGGACGCCGGCCGTAGGTCGCCAGCAGCGCCTGCGCCTCGATCGGGTCGCCCAGCTTGGTGCCCGTGCC
>NZ_JBFBJO010000020.1:0-107527 GCF_040702165.1 Streptomyces sp. NPDC086147
GTGGGGGGGGGCTGGGGGGGCGGGGGGGGGGGGGGGGGCGGTCGGGGCGGGGCCCCCCCGGGGGGGGGCCCGGCCCCACCCCGCCCCGGCGGGAAGCGTGCCGGACGCCTCCTAGTCGATGCTGAAGGTCTCCCTCCAGTCGAACCGGGGAGGCGTGTCCATCTTCTTGCCGTTCCAGTACCAGGCGATGTCCTTGAGCTCGCGCGTCTCGTTCAGCACCACGCCCTTGACGACGGTCGCCAGTTCCCACGCGGTCTGGTTCCCCGGCTGCCGGACCGTCTTCGGGTCGGTGTAGGTCCTGCCTCGCGCCACCGTGTACCGCAGGGCCTCCTCGGCGGTCTCGAACTCGGTCCCGTCCGCCTTCCGCAGACCGTCCAGCGAGAACGTGACCTTCACCCCGGGCCTGCCCGCGGCCTCTTCCACCGCCACCATCCACAGCGGCTTGTTGGGGTCGGCCGTGCTCATCTGGCCCCACACGCCGCCGTTGAGGGTGAAGTACGGCTTGCCGTTCTCCTTCTTGAGGGCCTCGGCCAGGACGTCCCCGCTCATCAGGTCGCCCCCCTTGAGACCGTTGACGCCCAGGACGAGTTCGTCGCCGTCGGCGAGGAGACATCCCTCCTTCTTGCCGTCACGGGTCGCCGCCGCCGACACACCGGCGGGCACGGTGTACGCGCGCGGGTTGGTGACGGCGCGGGTGACGGCCTGCGGGGCCTTCCAGCCGCGGGCCTCGCCCGGTGCGGCGACGGCCCCGGCGCGCGAGGCTCCGGACCGCTGCGGCAGGACGAGCGAGACGCAGGAGGCGACGGTCTTGATCTTCTCCAGCGCGTCCTGGTACTTCTTCAGGTTCTTGCGGGCCGCCGCCGTCTTGTCGAGGAAGCCGTTGATCCCGGCGATGGCCTTCGCGATCCGCGGGATCTTGCCGGCGATCTTCAGCGCCTTGGCCGGACCGAGGTTCTGGACGATCGCCCACAGGCAGGTCGGGATGTCGGGGTCGTCGATGCAGGCCTTGATGTCCTCCAGGAACAGCTCGACGAGGATCTCGCCGCCGTTCTCCAGGAGGTAGTCGATGAGGTCCTTCCCGGCGAGCTCCAGCGCCTGCTGGTACTCCTCGGAGGAGAGCCCGGCCGCGGCGAGGGCCTTCTTCATCCGGTCGTCCAGGTCCGGGGTGGGCTGCCGGCTCCCGGCGGCTTCCTTCCGGTCCTCGCGTTGCAGCTCGCGCCGGTACTCCTCGGCCCGCTTGGCGGCGGCCTCGGCCTCGCGTGCGTGGCCCTGGGCGTTCGCGGCCGCCGCCTCCGCGGACTTGGCGTGCCGTTCCGCGGATTCGGCGAGCCTGGCGGCCTCGGCGGCGTCCTTCTCGGCCGAGGCGGCGGCCTGGGCGGTGCTCGCCTCCTTCTCCGCCCGGGTGGCGGCGGCCAGGGCGGCCGTCGCGTGGTTCTCCGCCTCGGTGGCGGCGGTACGGGCGCGCTGCGCCTCGCCCTCGGCCCGGGTGGCGGCGCTGCGGGCGGCCGCCGCGTCGGCGAACGCGGCGTTCGCGGCCTGGCGGGCCAGCCCGGCGTCGGCCTTGGCCTGGGCGTCCGCCTGGTTCGCGCGGGACGCGGCGGTGCGGGCCTTGGCCCCGTCCTGGGCGGCCTCGGCGGCCGAGACCATCGCGGCGGCCGAGGAATGCGCGGCGTCCGCGCTGGAACGGGCGGCGGCGGCCGCCTCCTTGAAGGCCGGGGCGACCTGGGCGTTGGCGCGCTTGGCGGCGGCCTCCGCCGCTTCGGCGGCCTTGAGGGCGTCCGCCGCCCTGGCCTGCGCCGAGGTGACCTGTTCCTGGCCCGTCTTCAGCGCGGCTTCGGCCACGGCGAGCGCGAAGTCCGCGCCGACGTCCGTTCCGGCGAACGGGGCGACCAGCGCGATGGCGGTGTTCGCGGGGTCGGCGATGCCCGCGGCCGTGGTACGGGCCGCGGCCGCGGCCTGGACCGCCGTGGTGGCCTGCAACTGGGCCATGGCGGCCTCACGGACGGCGCCGTCCGCTTCGTCACGGGTCCGGCCGGCGGCCTGGAAGGCCTGGTTGGCCCGGATCGCGGCGAGTCCGGCGAGCCGGGTGGCCTCGTGGGCGGCGATGCCCGCCCGGCCTTCCTGCGCGGTGGCCTCGGCGGCCTCGGTGTGGGCCCGCTGCGTGGCGGCCCGGGTCAGGGCGGCCTCGCGCTCGGCCTTGTTCGCCGCGGCGTTCGCCGCGTGAGCCGCGGCCTCCGCCTTGTTCGCGGCCGCGTCCGCCCGTGCGGCGTGCGCGGTGGCCTCGCCGGCCGCGGCCCTGGCGCGCGAAGCGGCGCCCGTGGCCTCGATGGCCGCGGACCGCGACCGCTGGGCGGCGGCCGACGACGCGTCGGCGGCGCTGCGGGAGGTCGCCGCGGCCCTGCCGGAGGCGTTCGCGTCCGACCTGGCCTGGTCGGCGGCCTGGCGGGCGAGCTGGGCGTCGGAGGCGCTGCCGGCCGCGGCGGCCAGGGCCTCGGTGGCCTTGGCCCGGGCCTCGTCGGCCCTGTGCTGACGCTCGGCCTCGGCCGCGGCGTCACGGGCCTGGCGGGCCTTGGCCTCCTCGCCCCGGGCGAGTCCGGCGAGCCGGGAGGACTCGCCTTCCTGGGCGGTGGCGCGGGCGCGCATCTCGGCCGCCGTGGCGGCGGCGGCCTGCGCGTCGGCCCGCCTGGCCGCAGCGGTACGCGCCTCCGCGTCGGCCCGGGCCCGGGCCTGGGCGGCCGCCTGGCTCTCCCGTTCGGCACGTTCACGGGCGGCGGCGGCCAGCTCGCGCTCGCGCTGGGCGACGGCCCGCTGCTCCGCCGCGACGCCCGCCTGGCGCTCGGCCTCCAGCCGGGCGTCGCGGGTCTTCTTCGCGTGCTCCCAGGCCGACTTCTCGGCCTGCTCGGCCTCGATGCGGGCCTGCCGGGTCTTCGCCGCGGCGTTCGCCGCGGTCTTCGCCTGCTTGTCGGCCTGGCGGGCCAGCTCGGCGGCGGCCTTGGCGTGCTCGGCGGCGTTGGCACGCCACGCCTTGGCCTGCTTCTCGTGCAGTTCCGCCTTGTTCTGGGCGTTGAGACCGGCCGCGTTCGCGGCGGTGGCGTCCACGGCGTGCCGGGCGGTCTGCGCGGCCCGGGAGGCGGCGTCGGCGGCGGCGGCGATGCCGGCGGCGACCTCGGCCCACTGGACTCCATGGGTCAGACCGGTCTCCACCAGCACCTCGGCCTGCACCTTGGCCTGCCCCGCGGCCACCTGCGCCTGCTTGGCGGCGGTGTCGGCGAAGCCCACCTGGAGGGCGACGGCCTTCTTCACCTCGGTGTAGTCCGACAGCCGCTTGCCCGCACGGTCCCCGGCCAGCATGCGGTCGGCGTCCCGCGCGGCGGCGGCCGCCAGGCTCATGGCGTTCGAAGAGTTCTTGAGGGCGCGGACCGCGTCGCCGTGTACGGCGATCAGCTTGGTACGGGCCTGGGCGGCACGGGCGGTGTTCTCGGCGAGCTTGCGCAGCCGCTCCGCCTCGGCCAGGGCCTCCTTCTGCGCCTTCTCGTGGGCGGCCCGGTCGTCGGCGTCCTGCTGGGCGGCGACCTGGTAGCCCTTCTCCAGGAACTCCGCGATCACCTTGTCGTCCTGGCTGGCCAGGGCGGCCTGCGCGGCCCGCTTGACCTCCGGACCGCCGACGGCCGCGAGCATCTCTACGCGCTTGCGGTTCTCGGCCGCGCGCTGCCGCTCGTTCTGCTCCGCGGCCTTGTCGCGCTGGCGGGCGATGTCCGCGCCGAAGGCCAGGAAGTCCGCCCGGTCCTGCGCGGTGCCGGCGAGCACCCGGACGACCTCGGCGTTGAAGAACGGTCCGCCGGTGCCCCGCAGGGCCTCGACGGTGCGCCGGTTCTCGGTGTCGGCCGCGTTCCGCTTGTCCTTCGCCCGCTTGCGGGCCTCGGCCTCGCCGCGCTCCAGGAACTCCCGGATCGCGTTCGGGTCGGTGCTCTCCAGAGCCTTGCGGGCGGCCTCGCGCACCTCCTCCTCGTCGTCGAACTCCGCTTAGTCCTCGACGAGTTGCCGGTCGCGCTCATCGCTGATCCGGTCCAGCTCGGTCCGGAGGGCCGGGGGCGGGGCGGGGTTGGCGCTCCCGCGCCGAACCAGCTCCGAAGTCCGGAGATCGAGGGCCGCGGGCCGCTCGGCTCCGGTGGCGGAGCCCTGTCCGACCAGGCCGGTCAGCAGGGCCACGGCCAGCGCCGTGGACACCGCCCGGGCGGCCGTTCGCACGCGGCGGGGCCGCCACCTTCCGGCCGGAGGCCGGAATGGGTCGTTCATCGTCAAGTCCCCCTGAGGAATCGAGTGTCGTCGGTTCGGGCTCGCCGTCGGGCGCGTGCCGAGCCGACGGTCGGCCCGCGCCTCACGGACGCGGCCGACCGTTGCTGTCGTCGGGTGCCGTCGGGGACCCGCCGACGCGGCGGGTCCCACGGCGGGCGAGGTGCCCCGGGGTGGTCAGTCCCCGGAGCGGGCCTCGCCCTGGAGGGCCTGGCGCAGGATCTCCTGCCAGAAGGCGGCGGCGTCGGCCGCCTCCTGTCCCTCCTTGCTCCAGGACTGCTCGTTGTCCCCGGCCGGAGCGGCGAGGCGCTTCCACATCTCCTCCGGAGCCGCCGAGGCGAGGACCCGGACGCCCTTCCAGGTGTCGGCCTGGCGGACGGCGTGGTCCCGCTCGGCCTGCCAGGCCGCGTCCGCCGCACGGGCCTGACCGGCCACGTCCTGCCAGGCGCGCCGGACCTCGGCCCGGGCGGCCGTGGGATCGGACGCGGTACGCAGCTCTTCCTCGGCCTCCGCCGCCGCCCCGACCAGCAGCGTCAGGCTCCGGTGGCGCAGCACTTCGGAGTCCGCGTTCCGCATCCGGTGGCCCTCCAGGTCGACGGCGGCGCCGGTCACCCAGCCGAAGCCGTAGAACTCCCGGACGTCCGCGTCGGTCGCCGCGGGCCGCAGGGCCCACTGCGCCGAGGCCCGGACCTGTTCCCCCGGATCCCGCTCGGCGACGGTGCGCACGAACTCCCGGTCCCGCTCCCGTACGGCCTGCTGCTCGGTGGCCGCCGTCTCACGCGCCGTCCGGTCGGCCAGCTGCGCCTGCGCGTAGCCGGTCTTGACGAAGGCCGCGCGGTCGGCGTCGGAGCCCTTGAGGGCCCGCTCGGCCGCGGCACGCGTGGCCGGCGCGAAGGACACGGGGTGGGTGCGTGCGACGCGTTCGCAGAACAGCCGGTTGCGGGTACGCGTGTCCCGCAGCCGCTGCTTGGCCGCTTCGTAGCCGCCGCCCGGGCCCATCCAGGTGGTGATCACCTCGTCGCCGCCGACCTGGCGCAGCGCGTGCCAGGCCGAGGTGCGCAGCTCCGCCGGGAGGCCCGACAGGGCGATCCGCCGTACCTCCTCCCTGGCCCGGGCCGCGGCGGCGGTGAGCACCGCCTCGGCCTCCCCGGTTCCGGCGGGTGCCGCGGGTGCGGCCGCGACCGGCCCCGGGGTGGCCTGGGCGTGGGCGGTGCCCGCGGCCAGGCCGCCGGGGGCCACCGCGGCGAGGACCGCGCACACGGCCAGTGCCCTCAGGCCCGCCCTTCCCGTCCGGGGCCGGGCCCCGTGGGCCCTCACGGCGCGAGGGGAGGGGTGACCTCCCAGGCCGGGTGGGCGTTCAGGAGGTCGCGCCACTCGCCGTACGCACCGCTGGTGAACAGTTCGTTCCGCTGGTTCACGTCGACCTGGAAGATGTTCGACTTGCCCCGCCACAGGAACCACGCGGCCGCCGGCTTCCCCGGGACGTAACCCTTCAGGTCGGGGCACCAGGTGGCGCTGTTCTTGAACGCCTGGGTGTTGTCGTTGGCGCCCAGGACGATCAGGCCCTGGTCGCCGGTGTTCTTCAGATAGTGGCCGGGCTTGCTCGCCGCCTCGAAGGAGAAGCAGCCGGCCGTGCCCGCCAGCGAGGGGAGCACGAGCCAGGTGGCGTTGTGTCGCAGCGGGACGGCCTGGGGAGAGATCGGGCCGACGGTGACGGCGGCCCCGTTCGCTCCGGAGTGACTGAGCGGCAGCCACTGGTCCGGGTTCTTCTTCACCCGCAGGGTCAGGGTCTGCTTGCGGGCCCGCTGCTGCCCCTTCTCCGAGAGGAACTCCGCGACGGCCGCGTCACCGGTCGCCAGGGCCTTCTCGGCGCTCGCGACCATGTTCGGGTTGAACCCGGTGGCCTTGGCGGCGGCCAGGATCTCCCGGGCCAGGAGCCGGTTGGCGGCCGCCAGCTTCTCCTGGCGCGCCGCGTCGTCCCGCTTGTAGGCCGCGTCGGCGCCGGTGTACAGGAAGTCGAGCCAGTCCGACGGCCTGCCGCTCAGCAGTGCGTTCTGGGCGGCCCGGAACAGCTCGGAGCCCTTGAGGTCCGAGGGCGCCAGGCGCAGCATCTCGCGGATGAAGTTGTCGTCGCCGACGTCCAGGAGCCCCGGGGACATCGGGACGCGGAAAAGCGCGGCGACGTTCTTGCGGGCGGCCTGGTTCCTGCGGAGTTCGGCCTCCTTGCGGTTCTTCTCCTCGAGCTCGGCCAGCTCCCGTGCGACGTCCCGCTTGTGGGCCTCGCGGGCGCCGTTGACGATGAACTCCCGCCAGGCCACGGCGTCTCCGGCCAGGGCCTGCGCGGCGGCGGTACGCACTTCGGGGCCCGAGGCGGGGTGCCGCATGACGGCCCGGACGAAGTTGTCGTCGCTCAGCTCCAGCATCTCGGGAGCGCCGATGATGCCGATGACCGTCATGGCCTGCTGCCGGGCCAGGCGCGCCACCCGCTCGGCCTCCGCCCTGTCCCGCTCGCGCTGCTGGTCCAGGCGGTACGCCTCGTGGACGCCGGTGGCGATGTACGCCACGTGGTCGGCGGCCAGGGTACTGGCCATGGCCTTCTCGGCGGCCGTGCGAACCGCCTCGTACTCCTCGCTGCCGTCCCGGGCCTTCTGCCACAGGGCGTGGACGAAGTCGTGGTCGCTGAGCAGCATCACGTCGGGCGTCGGGTCCAGCCGGACGACGGAGGCGGCGTCGACGCGCTGGGTCTCGGTGGTCCCGATGCCCACGGCCCGCACCAGCTGGTGCGGCGGCTCCGGCGCGGCGTGCGCCGCCGTGCCGGCGCCGAGTCCGAGGACGGCGGCGGTGGCGGTGGTGCCGATGACCGCGCGCCGGACTGCCCGACGGACGGCCGTCGGCTGGTTCGTCTCGTGCATGAAGGTGTGGATCCCCCGTGAGAAATGTTCCTGATGGTGGACCGCTGCGCAGCCCTGGAGGGACTGCCGGGGTCGGCGGGGGAAGGCACCGCGAGGCCGCCGTGCGCGGTGCGCACACGGCGGAACGGCCCCGTCCGCGCGACGCGGAGTCACGGAGAGGACGGGTGCGGCAAGGGACGCGCGAAGGACGTCCCTCCCTGGTGCGGGCTCCCCCGGAACCCGTGATCAACGGTGTGTTCGACGGTGTGACGTCGGATAACGCCCCACTGCGGATGGGCGGTTGGTCAGACCCCCCACCCGGACCATATCAACGCTCAGCGGGAACCGATGATCGATTTTCGGGCGCGGACCGCTTCCCGCGATCGTGGCCCGCGGCACGAAGCCCGTCACCCCCACCGAACCGACGAAGAGACCAGTGGCTCACGTGGCCCGCACACGCTTGACGTCGCGTCAGGCGAGTCGGCGTCGTCGGCGCGGAAGTCCACGGGGGAAGCGCTCTCTTTGGAGGGGAGCGATGTTCCTCACAGTCCTCGAGCCGGGTGCGTGCCGGTTGTAGAGTGAAGACCGCCCTTGACCTGCACAAAGCAGGCAGGGAGCTGTCTCAGAGGAGTCCACAGTGCTGCGCACTCTGTTCAAGTCCAAGATCCACCGCGCCACCGTCACCCAGGCCGACCTGCACTACGTCGGTTCGGTCACCGTCGACGCGGAGTTGATGGAGGCGGCCGACCTGCTTCCCGGCGAGTTGGTGCACATCGTCGACATCGACAACGGCGCCCGTCTGGAGACGTACGTCATCGAGGGCGAGCGGGGGTCCGGCGTCATCGGGATCAACGGCGCCGCCGCGCACCTCGTGCACCCCGGGGACCTCGTCATCCTCATCAGCTACGCGCAGATGGAGGACGCGGAGGCGCGGGCCTTCGTGCCGCGTGTCGTGCACGTCGACGGGGGCAACCGCATCGTGGAGCTGGGGAACGACGCGTCCGCGCCCGTCCCCGGCAGCGACACGGTGCGCCCCCCGCACGCCGTGCCCGCCCACGGCTGAGCACGGGCTCCCGCCGGGGCGGAGACGATCCGAGGAAGGACGACGGCGCATGACCGAACCGCTGATCCGCGACGACCGGGCGAACGGACGCCTGGAGGCGTTCGAGGAGGACGTCCCCGTCGGCGTCGTCGTCCACTTCGCCCTCGACGCCGAGCCCCACGCCCTGGTGGCGGTGCACACCGTCGTCGAGGAGGAGCACGAGGGGAAGGGGATCGCGGGGGCGCTCGTGCGCGAGCTCTACGCGATCGCCGCCCGCGAGGGCGTGCCCGTCGTGCCCCTCTGCTCGTACGCCGCGAAGTGGGCCGAGCGCCACCCGGACGAGGCCCCCGTGCCGCCGGACGAGGTGGTCCGCGCGGCGAAGGAGCAGCTCAGGGCCACACCGGAACTGTGGTGACCCCCGCCGGTGCCTTGGCCCCGCCGCACACCCCGCCGGTCCATGCCCCCGTCTTCGACGCCCTGCGCGACCGGCACCACCCCGGACTCGTCCCGCGCCACCCCGTCGGCGGGTAACCGCTCGTACGGGCCCGGGAGGCGGGCCCCGGGGCCGACCCGAAGGGCCGGTCCGACGGGCGCCGGGCGCCCCGTCGCGCCACCCTGGGAAGCGACGAAGCGACCGACCCGACGAGCGAAGAGGTCCGTGATGACCCACCCCCACCCCGACCCGCTGCCCCCATCGCCCATCCCTCCCCCCACGCCCGTCCCGAACCCCGTGCCCCCGCCGAACCCCAGCCCGGTCCCGGCCCCTCCGGACCCCGGTCCGAGCCCGGCCCCGCAGCCCGGCGGGCCCGTACCGGAACCCGAGCCCCAGCCCCAGCCGGGCCCCGCCGGACAAGGACCCGTGCCCGCGCGGAGGTGACGGAAGAGGGCCCGGATTCCGTGAACCGCTTGTCACGGAGCGTGCGCCACCCCTAACTTGGCGGCTGTCGCTGTGTTCTAGGGGGGCCCATGGCCGTACGCGGACGTCACCGCCGTCACCAGCCGAGCCGCGTCAACCGCGCCTCGCTCACCATCACGGCCGGAGGCGCCGGCATGGCGCTGCCGCTGATGGGCGCGGGCACGGTCCAGGCCGCCTCGCTGAACGTCTGGGAGAAGGTCGCGGCCTGCGAATCCTCCTCCAACTGGCACATCAACACGGGGAACGGCTACTTCGGCGGCCTCCAGTTCACCCAGTCCACCTGGGAGGAGTACGGCGGCACGCACTACGCGCCGCGCGCCGACCTCGCCTCCAAGGACCAGCAGGTCCTGATCGCCGAGCGCGTCCTGAAGGGGCAGGGCCCCGGCGCCTGGCCGTCCTGCGGGTCCCGCGCGGGCCTCGCCCGGGGCGGCGCGGCGCCCGAGGCCTCCACCCGGTCCGCCGGGGCGAAGGCGTCCGGCGGGAACCAGGTGCGCACGGCCTCCCTGCCCGGACAGCGCGCCTTACCGGAGCGTCCGGCGCGGAAGGCCGATCCGACCACCGTGCCTACCGTGCGCGAGATGTACACGGTGACGCCCGGCGACTCCCTTTCGAAGATCGCCGGCGAGAAGAACGTCCGCGGCGGCTGGCAGCGGCTGTACGAGGCGAACCGGCCCGTCGTCGGCGACGATCCCGACCTCATCCTCCCCGGCCAGCGCCTCACCCTGCGCATCACCGCGCCCAAGAAGCCCGGGCAGCCGAGCGCCGCCGGGCAGCCGGGCGGGGCGGGGCAGGGCGGAGGAAAGACGGGGGTGGCCGGGAAGGCGCCCGCTCCTGTCAGGACCGCCCCGCCGACGGCGACGCCTCCTCGGGCCACCGCCCCCCGGCCCGCCGTCAGGCCGACGACCGCACCCGTCGCGAAGCCCGTGGCCAAGACCGCCGTCAAGCCGGTCACCCGGCCGACCGCGAAACCGGCGGCCAAGCCGGCCGCCAAGCCCGCCGTCGCGAAGCCCGCGACCAGGCCCGCCGCCGTCAAGCCCCGTCCGGCCCCCGCGGCCGAGGTCCCCTACTCCGCCCCCGTCTCCGCGGGCATCGGCACCCGCTACGGCAAGCCCGGCTCCTCCTGGTCCAGCGGCTACCACACCGGCGTCGACTTCCCCGTCCCCACCGGCACCTCGGTCAAGGCCGTGGCCGGCGGCCGGATCGTCTCGGCCGGCTGGGCGGGCGCGTACGGCTACCAGATCGTGCTCCGCCACGACGACGGCCGCTACAGCCAGTACGCGCACCTCTCGGCGCTCACCGTCCGCGAGGGCCAGCGGGTGACCGCCGGGCAGCGCATCGCCCGCTCAGGGTCGACCGGCAACAGCTCGGGACCGCACCTGCACTTCGAGGTCCGCACGGGCCCCGGATACGGCTCCGACATCGACCCCCTGGCCTATCTCAGGGCCCGCGGCGTCTCCGTCTGACCCCCTCGGCCCCTTCCCGCGAACCGGCGCGGCGGGAGGGGCCGGGGCCTTCGGCGCGGGCGCCATCCGGTCGAGCGTCAGCTCCACCAGACCGCCCGCGGCGACCACGCCGCACAGCAGCGCGGCCACGGCTCCCGCCGCGCCGTAGCGGAAGCCCTCGCCGAACAGCGTCACGCCCACCGCCGCGGCGACCACCGGATTGACCACCGTGAGGGTGGCGAGCGGGGCGGCGAGCCCCGCGCCCCGGTACGAGGCCTGGGAGAGCAGCAGCCCGCCCACGGCGAACGCCGACAGGACCAGGAGCGCCGTCCACTCGGCCAGCGGCGCCTCCGGCGTCCACTCCTCGGACACCGCCTTGGTGAACACCGACGCGGCCCCGAAGGAGACGCCCGCCGCCGTCGCCAGGAGGACGCTCCGCAGCGCCGACCGGCCCACCAGGTGCGCGCACGCGAAGAGCAGGCCCACCGCGCCGAAGGCGGCGCCCGTGAGCAGCCACCGGTCCCCGTCGCCCAGGGACCGCGCGTCGGCGCCGGTCGTCAGGCTCAGCAGGCCCGCGAGGCCCGCCGTGGCCATGAGGGCGCCGTGCCAGGCCCGCCGCCCGGCCCCGCGGCCGACGAAGAGGGCCGCCATGGGCAGCGCGAACACGATCGTGAGCGCGCCCAGCGGCTGGACCAGGCTGAGCGGCCCGTACGCGAGGGCGGCGACGTGCAGCGCCGCCCCGACGCCGTTGAGCACCACGGCCCCCCACCAGGCCGGACGGCGCAGCGGTGCGTAGCGCGGGCCGGCGGCGGAGGCCGCGACCCGCTCCTGGACGATCGCCGCGGCCGCGTAGGCCACCGCGGAGACCAGGGCCAGGACGACGGACAGCGCGAGTGGACTCATGCCTTCCACGATCCTCCTTCCCGGCCGTTCGCGTCGTCGTACCGGAGGCCCTCTTCGCGCGTACCCCTTCCGCGGTACGGAGGGCCCGCGTACGTCCCGGGTTGTACGCCCACGGAGGTCGGAACCGGTGCGAAGCGGTCTTCCGGCCCCCGCCCGGGGCGCTACCGTGGGCGCCGGCCCGGAACCGGGCCCGGGGCGGACGACGGCACGGGACGGGAGCGTGGGGCCGGATGGACCTCGTCGAGAGCGGATCGGTGGGCGGGTTCTTCGCCCTGCGGACCGCCCCGCCGGAGACCGGCGGCGCCCATCTGCCGCTCGCCCGGATCTACGCGGGGGAGGACGGCCCCCTCACCGCGCGCGTGGACCGGGTCGCCGCCCGGCTCGGGGCCCCCGAGCGGCGGGTCGGCGCCTCCGTGGCCCACCTGGGGCTCGCGGCCCGGCTCTGGTCCACCGCCCTCGGCCCCGCCGCGCTGTACGGCCGCTTCCCGGACCTCGACCCCGCCGAGCTGTCCTGGGACGGGGCCCTGACCTCGCCCGACGACCTGTGGTGGGCCGGTTCCGCGACCCGCCCCGCCACCGCCGCCGACCTCCGCGCGGCCGTCCAGGAGACCCACCTCGTGCCGCTCCACGCGGCCCTGCGCCGCGACGGCCGCATATCGCCCCGGCTGCTCTGGGGCAACGCCGGCTCCGCCCTCGCCGGAGCCCTGCGCGAACTGACCCGCTGGGCCCGCGCCCACGGCAGGCCCGACGCGGCCGACCGGGCCGCCGCCCTGGTCGCGGAGCTCCTCGACCACCCCGACCTCGCCGGCACGGTCAGCGGCCCCCGGCTGCGCCGCGCGAGCTGCTGCCTCTACTACCGCTGCCCCGGCGGCGGACTGTGCGGCGACTGTGTCTTCGACCACGCCCCCCGAACGGGTTTGGAGGCGCGGCCCCCCGCTCCGTAAACTCGCCCTTTCGAAGGCCCGACGACGGCGAGAGCCCGAGCGCGGCGAAACTCCGAGAGCGGCGACGCATGAGCGAACGAGGAACCCGAAGGCCATGACGGTGACCGAAGAAACCCAGGACCACGGGCCGGGCATCGACCCCGAGCGCCTGGCCGTCTGCCTCGGCGTCCTCGACGAGCTCGACGAGCTGGAGATAGACCACCCGGACGCGATCCGCGTCCGGCGCGCCACCGCCGGGATCTACCGGACCGTGAAGCAGCGCCGCCGCCAGGAGCGCCGGGCCTCCAAGACCGCCAACGACAAGGCGGTCACCGAGGCCACGGCCACCGGCTCCGCGCAGCGCATCGACGACGAGACCGAAGGCATCCTGCCCACCTCCGTCACCGAGGAGGGCCGGATCGCGGGCATCCTCCAGCGCCCCCGCTCCTGCTACGTCTGCAAGACGCGGTTCGTCGAGGTCGACTACTTCTACCACCAGCTCTGCCAGCCGTGCGCCGCCCGGAACCGCGCCAAGCGGGAGGCCCGCGCGGACCTCACCGGCAAGCGCGCGCTGCTCACCGGCGGCCGGGCCAAGATCGGCATGTACATCGCGCTGCGGCTGCTGCGCGACGGCGCCCACACCACGATCACCACCCGCTTCCCCAAGGACGCCATCCGCCGCTTCAAGGCGATGGAGGACTCCGCGGACTGGCTGCACCGCCTGGAGGTCGTCGGCATCGACCTGCGCGACCCGGCCCAGGTCGTGGCCCTGGCCGACCGGATGACCGAGGCCGGTCGGCTGGACGTCCTCATCAACAACGCGACCCAGACCGTGCGCCGGCTGCCCTCCGCGTACGCCGCCCTGGTCGAGGGCGAGGGCGCCCCGCTGCCCGCCGGCGAGCTGCCCGCCCACGACGTCATCGGCGCCTTCAACTCGGGCGCGGTGGACGGCCTGGCCGCGCTGCCCGTCGGCACGAGCGGCCTGGAGGCCCAGAAGGTCGCGGACCTCGCCCTGGTCGCGGGCAACGCCAGCATCGCCCGGCACCTCGACGGCACCGCCATCGACGCGGGCGGCCTCCTGCCGGACGTCGTCGAGACCAACACCTGGGTGCAGAGCATCGAGCAGATCTCCCCGGTGGAGCTCCTGGAGACGCAGCTCTGCAACTACACGGCGCCGTTCATCCTGATCAGCAAGTTGCGGCCGGTGATGGCCGAGGCCGCGCGCGAGGCGGCCAGCGGGCGCGCCTACGTCGTGAACGTCTCCGCGATGGAGGGCGTCTTCAGCCGGGGCTACAAGGGCGCCGGGCACCCGAACACCAACGCGGCGAAGGCCGCGATGAACATGGTGACGCGGACCAGCGGCCAGGAGATGTTCCAGACCGACGGCATCCTCATGACCTCGGTCGACACCGGCTGGATCACCGACGAGCGTCCGCACTTCGACAAGCTGCGCCTCGCGGAGGAGGGCTTCCACGCCCCGCTCGACCTGGTCGACGGCGCGGCCCGGGTCTACGACCCGGTCGTGCGCGGCGAGGCGGGCGAGGACCTGTACGGCGTCTTCCTCAAGGACTACGCCCCCGCCAACTGGTAGTCACCACCCCTTTTCCGGCTTTTCGGCAAGAGCGCCCCACCGGCCAGGTGGGGCGCTCTTTCGGCTCGTTTCACCCGAACGCGTCACACTTCCGAGCCCGGTAGAGCGCGGACGCGCTCATTTGGTTAGTCTGATGTCCACGGTCGGCCACCGAGGAGACACACCTTCCCCACGGCCGGCCCGGGACTGGCCCGCCACCAAGGCCGCGGTCCCGCCCGACGAACGGCGCCACCGCGACCGCACGGCACTTGTCCCACAGGTACGCGACACGAAGGAGTGCGCGGTGACACCCGAACTGACCAAGCAGGAACCGCGACCGAACGAACCCACCGAGCGGCCGCGCCGGAAGGGCGAGCTGGGAAGCCTGGAAGTCTGGGCCCGCTCGGCCCCGATCCGGCTCGCGGGCTACGAGGAAGACCTCGCCGAGCCCCACATCCTGCCGGGCATCGACTGAGTCGGCGCCCCGGGACGATCCATCCGCCGCCCCGGCCGGACCCCCGGCCGGGGCGGCGGCACGTCCCGGAACCTCAGGAGCCGCCCGCGGGCTTCCGCAGCCGGGTCGGCGGCAGGTACTCCCGCAGCGGCGTCCGGTGCCACCACGCCCCGGTCGCGCGCAGTTCGCGCCAGGTCGTGTAGCGGTAGCGGTACAGCCGGGCCCGGACGTGGACCGGGGGCTCGTCCGGGAACGGGTTGTGGGCGAGCAGCCGCAGGGTGTCCCGGTCTCCGTCGAGCAGCCGCTCGACGAAGGGCCCGAACCACGCGCGCGCGTATCCGGGGGAGAGCGCCGCGAACCACATCAGCCAGTCGAGCCGCAGGTGGTACGGGGCGAACTGGCGCGGCAGCCGGCGCGGGTCGCCCGGCTTGCCCCGGAAGCCGTACTCCCGCCAGACGGTGCCCTCGTGCGGCGCCGGGTCGTCGGTGCCCTCGACCACGATCTCGTCCCGGACCCGGCCGACGGTGCCGAACGCGCCGTAGCTGTTGACCAGGTGGAACGGGTCGTACGAGCGGTTCATCGCCTGGTGCCGGGAGAGCAGGTTGCGCACCGGACGGTAGCTGCGGACCAGGACGAGGACGGTCAGCGCGACGACCAGGACGGCGTACCAGAGCGGCGGGTCCGGCCGCGGGTGGTCGCCGGTGAGCGGGGAGGCGTCCACGGCCGCGAGGGCCAGCACGATGGTGATCCAGTTCAGCCAGGCGAAGTTGCCCGAGAGCACCAGCCAGAGCTGGGTGACCACCATCAGACCGGCCGCCACCGTGGCCACCGGCTGCGGGGCGAAGAGGAAGAACGGCACGACGAGCTGGACGGCGTGGTTGGCCGCCGCCTCCGCCTTGTGCAGCGGGCGGGGGAGGTGGTGGAAGAACCAGCTCAGCGGGCCGGGCATCGGCTGGGTCTCGTGGTGGTGGCAGAGGCAGGTCAGGTCCCGCCAGCAGCGGTCGCCGCGGATCTTGATGAGCCCGGCCCCGAACTCCACCCGGAAGAGCAGCCAGCGCAGCAGCAGGAGCACCAGGAGGGGCGGGGCCGTGTCGTCGTTGCCGAGGAACACCGCCAGGAACCCGGCCTCCAGGAGCAGCGACTCCCACCCGAAGGCGTACCAGGTCTGGCCGACGTTCACGATCGACAGGTAGAGCGCCCAGAGCACCAGCCACAGGAGCATCGAGACCGGCAGCGGCACGGCGTCCCCGGCGCCCGCCACCAGCGCGAGCGCCAGGGCCGCGCCGCTCCAGGAGACCGTCGCGAACAGGCGGTCGGAGTAGCGCCAGTGGAAGAGCGAGGGCGTGTGGCGCGGCCGGGTCCGGCGCACGTACTCCGGCACCGGGAGCATGCCGCGCTCCCCGATCAGCGCCCGGAACTGGAGGGCGGCCGACAGGAACGCCACGAAGTACAGCCCGGCCAGGCCGCGCTGGAAGACGATCCGGGCCGTCCAGAGGTCGGGCGCCGTGAACCACTCCATCGCATCCAGTATCGGCCCGGGGTCACGTCCTGACGAGACGCCGCAGGGTCCGGGCGAGTCGACGGGCGTACGCGCGCTGGAGGAGGGGGACCAGGGGCCCGGCGAGCCGGGTGTACCAGACGGCGGGACGGCTGAAGGCGGTGACCGTGAACCGGACGGCGCCGTCGGGTTCGAGCGTCACGAGGAAGGACTCCTCGCCGCACTCCGGATGGCCGGCGAGGGTGCCGTACGCGAAGCCGGTGCGGTCCTTCTCGTACGCCGTCCAGATCACCGCGCAGGGGACGGCGATCCGGAGCCGGCCGACGCCCGCCGACACCTCCACGCGGACGCCGGGACCCGCGCGGTCGGCGTCGGCCACGAGGCCCGCGCCGGAGCGGCGGTGCATCCGCCAGGCGGTGACGGCGGTGCCCGCCGCCGCGAAGGCGGCCGGGCCGTGGCCGACGACCGCGCTGTAGCGCAGGTGGTGGTAGCCCTCGGGGAGCGCTTCGGGGGTGCGGGTGGCGCCGACCTCGCGGTAGGTCGGGCCGCCTTCGCGGCGGCGGTCGGGCCGGGAGAGGTCCTTCAGGAGGCGGGTCATGCCGGGGTCTCCGTTCGCGGGTGGGCGGGGGTGGCCGGTACGGCGGGGGCACGGTCGGCGTGCAGACGGCGGCGGGCGAGCAGGGCGCAGACGGCGAAGCCGAGGGCGTTGCCCAGGCCGTGGGTCGCTGCCATCCAGGTCAGGTCGAGGTGCGGCAGGCCGGTGGCCTCGCCGAGCGCCCAGTTCAGGGCGAGCAGCATGGTGGCGGCGAGGACCAGGGCCGAGACGGCGAGCAGGGCGCGGGTGGGGCCGTCGGCCGCGAGGGCGCGGCGCTCGCGCAGGGTCAGGACGGAGACCGCCGTCATGCCGGCGGTGAGGACGACGGCGCCGGCCAGCTCGGCCCAGTCGTCGACGAAGTAGCCGATCAGGACGAGCAGGGTGCCGGCGGGGACGCTGAGCGCGGCGAAGCGGGCGGTGGGGCCGTCCTCGGAGGCGCGGCAGACGAGCCCGGCGACCAGGGCGGCGGCGAAGCCCGCGAAGTGGAAGTGCGGGACGGTGAGCGCGAGGATGTCCAGGTCGAAGCCGAAGAGCGGGTACGAGGCCCGCTCCGCGACGAGCGCGAGGCCGGCGACCGAGGGCGCGGCCAGGGCGGTGAGGACGGCGACCTCCCTCGGCCGGAGCGAGCGGGTCAGCATCAGCCGGGCCAGCGCCTGGCACGCGAGGGCCAGGGTGGCGAGCGCGTAGACGGCGGCGAGGCCGGCCGAGAGGCCGGAGCGGGGCAGCCAGAGGGAGAGCGCCCCGGGGACGGCGAGCAGCGGCCAGGCGCGCCGGAGCCGGTCCCAGCCGGGCGGTCTCGGGCCGTCGAGGAGCGCGAGACCCGTCGGGACCACCCAGAACATCCCGATCATCACGACCGGGGCCACCAGGATCGACAGCGCGGTCATGTCACCACCCCCATTTGAACGCGTTCAACCTTCGTGTCGAGCCTAGGGCTTTTCTTGAACGCGTTCAAGTCCCTCTCCCCGGTGGGGTGACCCGGTCGGTCCCCCTCGGCTTGCGGGTGCCCGCGCGCTGCGACAGACATGAGGGACTGGCCGGAACCGGGCCCCGGGCCCGGGGGAGAGAAAGTCGGGAGAACCCAGGTGCGCTCACCCCTTCGCCGGACGCGGCGAACCCCCACCGCTCCCCGCGACGGCGCGACCGTTTTCCGCGGCGGCGGGGCCGCTCCTCGCGGCGGCGCGACCGTTCCGCGCGACACCACGACCCCTGCCCGCGACGCCGCGACCGCTCCCCGCGACGGCGCGCGTCTCGCCGGGACCGCGCTCGTCTCGGTCCTGCTGCTCGCCGGCTGCTCCTCCGGCGGGACCGGCGCCGGGGGCGCGGGGCTGCCCGTCGCCGCCCCCGCCCAGGACGTCCTCCTCCAGCCGGCCGCCGCCGCGGGACCCGACCCCTTCACCGCCTCCACCGTCCGCAACACCCTCCGCCCCTCCGCCCCGCCCCCGGCCATCGGGGAACGGCAGACCCGCGAGGTCACCGGCTCCACCCCCGGCCTCTACGGCGGCACCCGCGCCGTCGGCAGCTGCGACGTCGAACGGCAGGCCTCCCTCCTCACCGGGGACGCGAAGAAGGCGCGGGCCTTCGCCGATGCCGCCGGCGTCCCCGAGGCCGGCGTCGCCGACTGGCTGCGCGGCCTCACCCCGGTCGCCCTGCGCGTGGACGCCCGCGTCACCGGCCACGGCTACCGCGGCGGCCGGGCCGCCGCCCACCAGGCCGTCCTGGAGACCGGTACGGCCGTCCTCGTCGACCAGTACGGCGCCCCGCGCGTCCGCTGCGCCGGCGGCAACCCGCTCCGCGCCCCCGGCCCGGACCGGGGCGGCGTCTACGCGGGCGTCCCCTGGGACGCCTTCGACCCCGACCACGTGGTCGTCGTCCGCCCGACCGGAGCCGTCGTCACCGGCCTGGTCATCGTGAACGCCACCGACCGCACCTGGATCGAGCGCCGGACGGGCAGCGACGGCGAGGAGGACCGCAAGCCCGCCATGGAACCCTCCTGCGACCCGGACGCGTGCCTCCTGGAAGGCTCCGGCACGCCCGACCCGGACGCCTCCGGCCCGGCCACGCCCAGCTCGCCCGACCGCTCCACTTCGCCGGAGCACGTACCCCCGCCGCAGGACCCGCAGGACCCGCCGGTCCCCGACGGCCCGACGGACCCCGCCCCTGAGATCCCCGACCCGTACGCGGAACCGGACCCCAGCACCGAACCCCTCCCCGACCCGTTCGAGGAGCCGCCCGCCCCGCCGGACGGGGAGCTGCCGCCCGAGGAGATGCTCCCGCCCGAGGTGGTGCCGGACCAGCCCGAGACCTACGAGGCCTTCGAGGGGTGAGTCCGGAGGGACGGATTCGACGGATGGAGCGGATCTTCGTGGTGCGCGCGGCCGGGGCTGCGCCTAGCGTGGCCCCATGAGCGCGGGCGACGGGGGCGGGGAGGCGGGCGGCCCGGTCCGCCGTGCGCCGGAGGGGCCGCCGGACGGGACCCCGATCCTGTCCGAGTACGGCTTCGCCTTCCGGATGGGCGGCTTCGACTGGGACCTGCTCGCCGGGACGATGGAGATGGACGACGCCGCCCTCGCCGTCTTCGACATGGACCGCGAGGAGTACGACGGGCGCCCCGTGTCCCTGAACCCGCGGGTGCTCCCGGACGAGGGCAGCCGCCTCGACGCCCTGGTGGCGCAGGCGCTCAAGGACGGCAGCGACCAGTACGGCGCGTACTTCCGCATCCGCCGCCGCGACGGCGCCCACCAGTGGACCCACACCCAGGGGATCGTCCAGCGCGACGACACCGGCCGGCCCGTGCGCATCATCGGCGTCCTGCGCGACGCCACCCACGAACTCACCGAGTCCGCCGCCCGGCTCGGCCTCGACGAGGGGCGCCGCAAGCGCGCCGGCGTCGTCGAGGGCACCACCGCCGCCCTCGCCCACGCCCGGACCGTGAAGGACGTCATCGACCTCCTCAACGACTCCCACGCCCTCGAACACTTCGGCGCCGCCAGCCTCGTCATGGGCCTCCTGGAGGCGGGCCGCATCCACCTGGTCGCCGAGGGCCCCGAGGGCGCCTTCGTGCCCGGCACCCGCTTCACCCGGGTGGACGAGCCGTACCCGATGAGCGAGGTCATCCGCACCCTGCGCCCCCGGTTCATCGACTCGCCGCGCGACTTCTCCGAGTCCTACCCGGTGCTCTGGCCGCACATCAGCGGCCTCGGCGTCACCGCCGCCGCCTACCTCCCGCTCATCGCCCAGGCCCGCCCGATCGGCGCGCTCGGACTGCTCTACAGCGACCGGAGCGGCTTCAGCGAGGACGAGCGGACCCTGCTCGTCGCCCTCGGCAGCAGCATCGCCCAGAGCCTCCAGCGGGCCATGCTGTACGAGCAGGAGCACGACCTCGCCGAAGGGCTCCAGCAGGCCATGCTGCCGCGCCGGATCCCGGAGGTGCCCGGCGCCCAGACGGCCGTCCGCTACCGCTCCGCCCGGCTCGGCCGGGACATCGGCGGCGACTGGTACGACGTCATCGCGCTGCCCGGCGGGCGGGTCGGCGCCGTCATCGGCGACGTGCAGGGCCACGACACCCACGCCGCGGCCGTCATGGGGCAGCTGCGGATCGTGCTGCGCGCCTACGCCGCCGAGGGCCACACCCCGGCCACCGTGATGGCGCGGGCCTCCGTCTTCCTGCACGAGCTCGACACCGAACGCTTCGCCACCTGCACGTACGCCGAGGTCGACCTGCGCACCGGAGTCGTCCAGCTGGTCCGCGCCGGCCACGTCGACCCGCTGATCAGGGAGTCCGACGGCCGCTGCCGCAGGCTGCCGGTGGAGGGCGGCCTGCCGCTCGGGCTCTCCGCGGAGTTCGGCCGCCTCGACTACCCGGTCACCACCCTCGAACTCGACCCCGGGCAGACCCTGCTGCTCTACACCGACGGCCTCGTGGAGAAGCCGGGCGCCGACCTCGACGAGGGCCTCCAGTGGCTCTCCTCGCTCGTCCGGCGCGGCCCCGCCGACCTCCAGGAGCTCGCCGACCACCTGTGCGACGTGGTCGCCGAGCGGGGCGGCGAGGACGACGTCGCGATCCTGCTGCTGCGCCGCCACGGCACGTACGCGGCCCCCGGCGCCGGCCGGTTCCAGCAGCACGTGGCCCAGAGCGACCCGGAGGCGCTCAGCTCGGCCCGCCACATGATCAGGGCCGCGGTCCGGGCCTGGGGCGCGGGGGAGCGGGCGGACGAGATCGAGCTGGTCGCCGACGAACTGATGACCAACGCCCTGATGCACACCGACGGCGGGGCGATCGTGACCCTGCGGGTCCTGCCCGGGCCCACGCGGCGGCTGCGGGTGGAGGTCGAGGACCGCTCCAGCGCCCTGCCCCGGCGCCGCGAGGCCGGCGAGGCGGGCGTGTCCGGCCGGGGGCTGCTCCTGGTCGACCAGCTCTCCGACGCGTGGGGAGTGGAGTCGCGGGGCGGCGGCAAGTGCGTGTGGTGCGAGTTCGTCGTGGAGAACGTCTCGGCGGAGGACCTGCCCCCGGAGGGTTGAGGGCGCTCCCGTGGAGACAGTTGACCAAGGGTCTTTACGGAGCGTTAACCGACCGTACTTGACCGTAACTGTTGGTGCGCGATTGACTGCGGTCTTCCACCCCTCCGCGCAGGACGTGAGGACACCCGTGACCACCGAGCTCCTGGCCCCGCTGGACCTGGCCTTCTGGCACCTGGAATCCACCGCCCACCCCCTGCACCTCGGTGCCCTCGCCCACTTCGGCCCCGTCCCCGCGCCCCCCGGCGGCGAACCGGCCGACGTCCTGGAACTGCTCGCCCGCCGCGCCGCCGCCGTCCCCCGGCTCCGGATGCGCGTCCGCGACGTCCTGCTCCCCGTCGGCGGCGCCGCCTGGAGCGCCGACCCCGACTTCGACGTGCGCCGCCACGTCCGCGAGATCACCCTCCCCGGCGCCGACTTCGCCGCCGAGACCACCCGGCTCGCCGCCGAACTCATGGAGCGCCCCGTCGAGCGGGGCCTGCCGCCCTGGGAGATGTACCTGCTCAGCGGCGCCCCCGACGGCTCCTTCGCCGTCCTCGTCAAGCTCCACCACGCCCTCGCCGACGGCATGCGGGCCGTCGCCATCGGCGCCGGGATCTTCGACGAGATCGCCGCCGGACACCGCCCCGCGCGCCGCTCCCGCCCCGTGCCCCCGCGCCCCCCGTTCTCCGGGTTCCCCGGGCTTCCCGACCCCGGGCGCCTCCTCGGCATCGCCCGGGACCGCCTCGGCGACCTCGGCCGGGCCGTCGAGGTCGGCGCCTCCGTCGTCCGCGCCAGCCGCCTCGACGGACGCCCCACCGCCGCCCTCGCCGCCCACTCCAGCGGCACCCGCCGGATCGCCACCGCGACCCTCCCCCTCGACCGCGTCCACCGCGTCCGCCGCGCCACCGGCGGCACCGCCAACGACGTCCTCCTGGCCGTCGTCGCCGGAGCCCTGCGCCGCTGGTTCGACGAGCGGGGCCTGCCGCTGCCCGGCGCCGACCCCCGGGCCCTCGTCCCCGTCTCGCGCCGCCGCCCCGGAGCCCCGCCCGGCCCCGGCAACAGCCTCTCCGGCTACCTCCTCGACCTGCCCGTCACCGAACCCGACCCGGCCGCCCGGCTCGCCGCCGTCCGGTGCGCCATGGACCGCAACAAGGCGGCGGGCCCCTTCCGCGGCGCCGGGGCCGTCGCCCTCCTCGCCGACCGGCTCCCCCCGCTCGCCCACCGCTTCGGCGCCCCCTTCGCCTCCGGCGCCGCCCGCCTCCTCTTCGACCTCCTGGTCACCCAGGTCCCGCTGCCCCGCTCCGCGCTCTCCCTCGGCGGAGCCCCGCTGCGCGCGCTCTTCCCCATGGCGCCGCTCGCCCGGGGCCAGTCCCTCGCCGTCGCCATGTCCCCCTACGACGGCCGGGTCCACATCGGCCTCGTCGCCGACGGCGCGGCGGTCCCCGACCTCGACGCCCTCGCCGCCGCCCTCACCACCGAACTCGACCTCCTGGACCCGCCGGGGGACGAGACGAGGGCATGACGCCCCTCGCGGGACACCCCCTAGGGGGTGTCTGCCACATGCCCGCGGCGTCACGGCGGCCGGCGCGCGCCCTCGCCGCGTTGCCGAACCGCCCACGTGGCTCCGCCGCGAGGGCACTCCGGCGCCTTGCGATCGCACGCACCGGCCGCCGCTCCTTCTCCCGCGCTCATGTGCCAGACACCCCCTAGACTCCGCCGCATGCTGCGCGTACTGGCCGTCGACGACGAGGAGCCCGCCCTCGGGGAGCTGCTCTACCTGCTGCGCGCCGACCCGCGCGTCCGCACCGCCGAGGGCGCGGGCGACGCGACCGCGGCGCTGCGCAGGATCGGCCGCGCCCTGGAGTCGGGGCCCGACGGCGAGGACGCCGTCGACGTCGTCTTCCTCGACATCCACATGCCCGGCCTCACCGGCCTCGACGTCGCCCGGCTGCTCGCCGGCTTCGCCCGGCCCCCGCTCGTCGTCTTCGTCACCGCGCACGAGGGCTTCGCCCTCCAGGCCTTCGACCTGAAGGCCGTCGACTACGTCCTCAAGCCGGTGCGCCGCGAGCGCCTCGCCGAGGCCGTCCGCCGCGTCCACGAACTGGTCCACGCCACCGCGGCGCCCATCCCCGCCGCCGCGCCCGAGCAGATCCCCGTGGAACTCGGCGGCGTCACCCGGTTCGTCCCTGTCGACGACATCGCCTACGTCGAGGCCCACGGCGACTACGCCCGCCTCCACACCGACCAGGGCAGCCACCTCGTCCGCATCCCGCTCTCCGCCCTGGAGGAGCGCTGGGCGGACCGGGGCTTCGTCCGCATCCACCGCAGCCACCTCGTCGCCCTCGCCCGGATCGACGAACTGCGGCTCGACGGCGGCGCCACCTCGGTCCGGGTCGGCGACACCGACCTCGCCGTCAGCCGCCGCCACGCCCGCCCGCTCCGGGACCTGCTGATGCGCCGGGCCGGCGGCTGACCCCGTACCCCCGTACCTTCCCGCCCCGTACCTCCGTCGCCGCAGGTCTACCGCTGTCCGACCCCGCTGCGTAGACTCCACGCGTCCCGGGCCGCGCCGCCCGCACCACCCGAAGCCCAGAGATGCCGGAGCGGACGCCGATGTCCGAGCACCACCCGCCGCGCAGACCCCGGCGCGAGACCGTCACCCACGCCTCCGCCCACGGCGTCGCGGGCGCCCCCCGCCCCGCCGGACGGCGCCCCGCCCATCCGCCGGCCCGCTCCGAGATCGACGAGCAGACCACCCTCGGACACACCTACGTCCGCTCCCTGATGCGCAGCCAGCTCCGCGCCGCCCTCACCGCCCTCGGCGCGCTCGCCCTGCTCGTCGGCTCCCTCCCGCTCGTCCTCGCGCTGCCCGCCCCCGAGGCCCTGGTCTGGCTCGCCCTCGGCGTCGGCGTGTACCCGGTCGTCTGGGTCATCGCCCACTGGTACGTCCGCCGCGCCGAGCGCAACGAACGCGACTTCACCGGCCTCGTCGAACGATGAGCCCCTCCGCGCGGACGCCCGCGTGAACCAGACCCACGCGGTCGTCGCCGTCACCGCCGTCGTCCTCGCCACCGTCCTCATCGGCGCCCTCGGCCTGCGGATCTCCCGCACCACCTCCGACTTCTACGTCGCCTCCCGCACCGTCCGGCCGGGCCTCAACGCCGCCGCCATCAGCGGCGAGTACCTCTCCGCCGCCTCCTTCCTCGGCATCGCCGGACTCGTCCTCGTCCAGGGCCCCGCCATGCTCTGGTACCCGGTCGGCTACACCGCCGGCTACCTCGTCCTGCTCGTCCTCGTCGCCGCCCCGCTGCGCCGCTCCGGCGCGTACACGCTCTCCGACTTCGCCGAGGCCCGCCTCGAATCCCGGCGGGCCCGGCGGCTCGCCAGCCTCTTCGTCGTCGGCATCGGCTGGCTGTACCTGCTGCCGCAGCTCCAGGGCGCCGGGCTCACCCTGGAGATCCTCACCGGCGCCCCCGACTGGGTCGGCGGCCTGCTCGTCGCCCTCGTCGTCACCGGCACCGTCGCGGCGGGCGGCATGCGCAGCATCACCTTCGTCCAGGCCTTCCAGTACTGGCTGAAGCTGACCGCCCTGCTCGTCCCCGCCCTCTTCCTGCTCGCCGCCTGGTACGGGGACGGGGCGCCCCGCGCCCGCTTCGACGCCCCCGCCGTGCTGCGCGGCCACACCGTCGTCCGGGTCGCCGACACGGTACGGATCGGGCTCGACGCCCCGCTGACCGTCACCGTCACCGGCCGCGTCGACTCCGTCCCGTACACCGGACGGACCGTCACCCTCGGCCCCGGCACCCACCACGTCCTCGGCGGCACCACGCTCGCCTTCGCACCGGGCGCGGACCTCCCCGAGCGGGTGGCCGGCGGCGCCGACCCCCTCGGATGGTCCCAGCCGCTGGCCGGCGGACGCGACGGGCACCAGCTCTACGCCACGTACGGACTGATCCTCGCGACCTTCCTCGGCACCATGGGCCTGCCGCACGTCGCCGTCCGCTTCTACACCAGCCCGCACGGCCGCGCCGCCCGCCGCACCACCCTCGTCGTCCTCGGGCTCGTCGGCGCCTTCTACCTCCTGCCGCCGCTCTACGGCTTCCTCGGCCGGATCTACGCCCCCGAACTCGCCCTCACCGGCTCCGCCGACGCCGCCGTCCTCGTCCTGCCCGACCGGATCCTCGGCGGGCTCCCCGGCGACCTGCTCGGGGCGCTCCTCGCGGGCGGCGCCTTCGCCGCCTTCCTCTCCACCGCCTCCGGACTCACCATGTCCGTCGCCGGGGTCCTCACCCAGGACGTGCTGCCCTCCCGGGGCGTCCGGCACTTCCGGCTCGCGACCCTGCTCGCCACCGCCGTCCCGCTCGGCGTCGGGGTGGTCGCCTCCAAGGTGCCGGTCGCCGACGCCGTCGGCCTCGCCTTCGCGGTCTCCGCCTCCTCCTTCTGCCCGCTGCTCGTCCTCGGCATCTGGTGGCGGCGGCTCACCCCGCCCGGCGCCATGGCCGGGCTTCTGCTCGGCGGCGGCTCGGCCCTCGCCGCCGTCATGGCCACCCGCGCCGGACTCGCGCCCGGCGGCTGGCCGCACACCCTGATGGCCTGGCCCGCCGTCTGGTCGGTCCCGCTCGGCTTCCTCACCATGGTCCTCGTCTCCCTCGCCACCCCCCGCCGGATCCCGCCCGGCACCCCGGCGCTCCTCGCCCGCCTCCACCTCCCGGAGGAGATCGCCGCAGCCGTACCCGCCCAGGAGACCCGCCCGGACTCCCTTCCAGGGGCCCGCCCCGACTCCCGCCCCGGAGCGCGCCGATGAGCGGCATCGCCCTGGCCGCCGCGGTCGCCGTCGGGGCCGTACTGCTCGCCGCGGGCTTCGTCCTGGGCCGGTTCGCGGCCCGGCGCGAGGGTCGGGACGCCGACCTCGGCACGCCCGTCGAGCGGGCCACCTTCCACACCCTGCACACCGCCTCGCTCGCCGCGCCCCCGCTGCGCGCCGGGCTCACCGAGGAGACCGCCCGCCGGGCCGCCCGCACGCTCCGCTCGCTGCTCGGCACCGAGGCGCTCTGCCTCACCGACCGGGGCGCGGTCCTCGCCTGGGACGGACCCGGCGAGGACCACCACCGCGCGCACGTCCCCGCCCAGGCCGCCGAGACCCTGGAGACCGGCCGCAGCCGCTCCGCCGACTCCGGCTGCGCCGACCCGGCCTGCCCGCTGCGCTGGGCGGTGATCGCCCCGCTGACCGGCGAGGACGGGGTCCTCGGCGCGCTCGTCGCCTACGGCTCGCGGGAGTCGGCCGTCCTGGTGCGGGCCGCGACCGAGGTGGCCCGCTGGGTCTCCGTCCAGCTCGAACTGGCCGAGCTCGACCGCTCGCGCACCCGGATGGTGGAGGCCGAGATCAAGGCCCTGCGCGCCCAGATCTCCCCGCACTTCATCTTCAACTCCCTCGCCGCCATCGCCTCGTTCGTCCGCACCGACCCCGAGCGGGCCAGGGAACTCCTGCTGGAGTTCGCGGACTTCACCCGCTACTCCTTCCGCAGGCACGGCGAGTTCGCCCAGCTCGCCGACGAACTGCGCTCCGTCGAGCAGTACCTCGCGCTCGCCGGGGCGCGCTTCGGCGACCGGCTGAAGGTGACCCTCCGGATAGCGCCCGAGGTGCTGCCGGTGACCCTGCCGTTCCTCTGCCTCCAGCCGCTGGTGGAGAACGCGGTCAAGCACGGCCTCCAGGACCGCGAGAAGGGCTGCCGGGTCGTCATCGCCGCCCGGGACGAGGGCGCCGAGGCCGTGGTGACCGTCGAGGACGACGGCATCGGCATGGATCCGGAGCTGCTGCGCGCCGTCCTGCGCGGGGAGCACCCGGCGGGCTCCGGCATCGGCCTCTCCAACGTGGACGAGCGGCTGCGCCAGGTGTACGGGACGGAGTACGGCCTCGTCATCGAGACGGGCGTCGGCGCCGGGATGAAGGTGACGGTACGGGTCCCCAAGTACCGCCCCGGGGTGCACCCCTCGGCCCCGTGAGATCCGGCCGGGCGTCCCGGTCAGCGCAGGTGGAGCGAGAGGTGCGCGAGCGGCAGGCCCAGCTTCCAGGCGGGCAGCCAGACCTGCTCGGCCCCGTCTGCCGGACGGCCCGGATCGGCGTCCGTCCGGCCGTCGAGGTCGTCGGCCCGGATCCAGGTGTCCCGCAGCCGCCGCCACGCGGTCTCCGCGAGCGCCAGGTCGGGCCCCTCGCCGCCGCCCGCCCGCCGCCCGGCGAGCCGCTCCTCGACCCAGGGCGGCCAGGGGCGGTCGTACGCCGTGTGCCGCAGCCACTCGTCGATCCGGCCGGCGGGCGGCCGGTCCGGGTCCTCCGTGAGGTGGACGGTGAGGGCCAGGGCCTGGAGGCCGGCCCGGTACTCCAGCGAGCCGGGCGCCACGAGCGCGGCGGCCCGCAGCACCTCGTCGGCCAGGTACTCGGCGCACAGCCAGGACATCGGGACGGCGAGACCGCCGCCGCTCGTGCCGCCGGCGCCGTTCGTGCTCTCGGGCAGCAACGCTCCCACCTTCTCCCGGACATGACCGCGCGTGAGGGGCCGTGTGAGGGGCCCTGACAACGGGGCCCGGGGAGAGCCTCCTCCGTACGGGGCGCCCGCGGGTCCCGCTTTGCTCAACTCGCCCGAGTGGTTTCGGATACGTTCTCCGGCCGGATCGGTACGGGTGGGATTCCGGTCGCCGGAGGTGACGCGAGGGGCGCCGGGGGCGGACCGGGGCCCGGATCAGCGTCCCGACGCCGACGCGAGGCTCCGGCGCGGCCGGTAGCCGGGCAGCGACCGGCCGAGCTGCCGCAGGGCGTAGTGGGAGCGGGACTTGACGGTTCCGGCGGGGATGCCGAGCTCCACGGCGGCCTCGTTGACGGTGAGGCCGTGGAAGTAGAGCCGGACGAGCACCGCCCGGTGCTCGGGGCTCAGCTCCCGGACGGCCGCCCGCACGTCGAGCGCGGCGTCGGCGGACGCGGTGGCGTCGGCGGGGTCGGGCGTCACGGCCAGGACGCCGTCGCCGACCTCGGCGGGCCGGGCGAGGCGCGAGCGGCGCGCGTCGATGGCGAGGCGGCGGGCCACGGTGAAGAGCCAGGGGCGCATGGAGGCGTAGGGGCCGTCGAAGGCCTCCGGGTGCTGCCAGGCCCGTACGAGGGTCTCCTGCACGAGGTCCTCGGCCCGCTGCCGGTCCCCGTAGGTGAGGCCGAGCAGGAAGGAGAGCAGCGCGGGGCCGTGGTCCC
This sequence comes from Streptomyces sp. NPDC086147, assembly GCF_040702165.1. Classification (NCBI taxonomy): domain Bacteria; kingdom Bacillati; phylum Actinomycetota; class Actinomycetes; order Kitasatosporales; family Streptomycetaceae; genus Streptomyces; species Streptomyces sp. NPDC086147. Next base: position 28,265 of record NZ_JBFBJO010000020.1, read on the forward strand.
GCTGCAACTCCTCCAGGGTCCGTTCGTCGGTCGTCGCCGTCGTCATGCTGCCCACCTCTCCCGCGGCTCGTCGTCGGCCCGTATACGAACGCATCCGGACGGCGGGGGACAGGGAACGGACAGCGGTCTGCGACGAACGGTCGCACCGAGCGGCGAATGGTACGGCGAACGGTCGTACGGAGTCGCCGCGTCCGTTTCGGTGGGGTTCGTGTCCGTGTACGGCCTCGACCCTTGACTGCGGCTTCTGCGCGATATCTGTTCATCGGAACAGATGCTTGTCATACGACCCGGGTGGAGTGCCGCACATGACCTCACGCACCAGGCCCGCGGGGGTGGCGGCGCTCGCCGCCGTCCTGCTCGCGGCGGCGACCGGCTGCACCGGCGGAATCGGCGCAGGCGGCGGGAGCGGTCCGGCCGCCGGCGACGCCACCCCGAAGGCCACCGCCCCGGGAGCCGCCGGACGGCCCACCGGCCCCTCCGCCGCCCCCGGCGCGGCCTCCGCACCCGCCGGATTCACCCTCGTGGCCTCCGGGGACGTCCTCCCGCACGACTCCGTCATCCGCAAGGCGGCCGAGGACTCCGCCGCCGGCGGCGGCTACGACTTCCCCCCCATGCTCGCCGGGGTGAAGTCCGTCGTCTCCGGCGCCGACCTCGCCATCTGCCACATGGAGACCGTGTACGGGAAGAAGGGCGGGCCCTACACCGGCTATCCCGCCTTCAAGTCCCCGCCCGAGGTCGCCGCCGGACTCAAGGCGACCGGGTACGACTCCTGCTCCACCGCCTCCAACCACACCCTCGACGACGGCGCCGCGGGCCTCGGCCGGACCCTCGACGTCCTCGACGCGGCCGGCATCCGCCACGCCGGATCTGCCCGCACCGCCGAGGAGGCGGCCCGGCCCACCCTGATGAAGGCGGGCGGCGCCACCGTCGCCCAGCTCGCCTACACCTACGACACCAACGGCTACCCGCTGCCCCAGGGACAGCCCTGGGCGGTCGCGCTGCTCGACGAGCGGCGGGTGATCACCGACGCGCGCGCGGCCCGCGCGGCCGGTGCCGACGTGGTCGTGGTCAGCGTCCACTGGGGCACCGAGTGGCAGACCGAGCCGGACGAGCGGCAGCTCTCCCTCGCCCGGACGCTGACCGCCTCGCGGACCGGCGGCCGCCCGGACGTCGACCTGATCCTCGGCACCCACGCCCACGTCCCGCAGGCCTACGAGAAGGTCAACGGCACCTGGGTGGTCTACGGGATGGGCGACCAGATCGCCGGCGACATGATCAACCACCAGGGCGTCCACGACCCGCGCGGCAACCAGGGCAGCATCGGCCGCTTCACCTTCGCCCCGCCCCGGACCCCCGGTGGGCGCTGGGAGGTCACCCGGGCCGAGTTCGTCCCCCAGTGGTTCGACACCGGGCGCGGCCGGGTGGTCAACCTCGGCGCCGACACCGGCGGGGACCCGCGCCTGGCCGCGATCCGCGACACGATCCGGCGGGTGGTCCTCGGCCGGGGCGCCGCCGGGGACGGCCTCGTGATGGGCAGGTAGGGCGGAGCAGGGGCTTCGACCACCCTTCGGAGCCATCCGCCCAACGGGTGTTTTCGGGCGGGCGGCCGGTGTCGGTGGGCCGCGCGGGACCTCATCCGTACGAACCATTGGTCATGAAAAAGGATCAGATGACTGGCGGGCGCCGAACGGTGCTGCGCCTCGCCGCCGCGCTCGGCGCCACCGCCACCGTCGGGGTCTTCGCTGCGGACCGGCTCACCGCGCCCGACCGGGCCACCGGCGCCGCGCCCCGGCACACCCCGGGGGCCGGGACCACCCCGGGGGCCGCGGGCCCGGCCGCCGGACCGGGGGCGGAGACCGCCCGGCTGAACCCGAACGCGTACCGCCTCCGGCCGATGACCGCCTACGCGCCCCCGGTGTACCGGCGCGCGCTGCCGCCCGTGCGGCAGCGGCCCTTCCTCAGCGTGGCCGGCGCCGGCCGCTCGATGGTGCTGACCTTCGACGACGGCCCCGACCCCCGCTACACCCCCGGCATCCTCGACGTCCTGCGCCGCCACGACTGCCGCGCGATGTTCTTCGTCTGCGGCGAGATGGCCGTCGAGAACCAGGACCTGCTGCGGCGGATGGCGGCGGAGGGGCACGTCGTCGGCAACCACTCCTGGTCCCACCCGCTGATCCCCAAGCTGCGGCCCTCCCGCATCCGCGACGAGCTGGGCTCCACCAGCGAGGTCGTCGAGCGGGCCCTCGGCACGGCCCCGCTCTGGTACCGCGCGCCCTACGGGGCCTGGAACCGGCACTCCTTCGAGATCGGCGCCGAACTCGGCATGGAGCCGCTCGCCTGGACCGTCGACACCCTCGACTGGAAGGAGCCCGGCACCGACTCCATCGTCCGCCGCGTCCTCGACGGAGCGGCCCCCGGCGTCGTCGTCCTCAACCACGACGCGGGCGGCGACCGCTCCCAGAGCGTGGCCGCGCTCCGCCGCTACCTGCCCGAACTCCTCGACGCCGGGTACCACATCACCGTTCCCCGGCGCTGACCGCCCGCGCGAGGAGGAGGGCCCGGCACCCCAGGTGCCGGGCCCTCCTCCGGTGACGCCGGGTCAGCGGGAGCCGACCATCCGGGCGTAGACGACGACGTTCCCGTCGTAGCCACGCGCGCGCGTGTACCCGCCGCCGCAGGTGATGACCCGCAGCTCCGGCGCGCCCGTGTCGGCGTAGACGTGCACGCCGGGGAAGTCGTCCTTCGCGTACACCTCGACGCCGTAGATCTCGAAGACCGCCACCCGGCCGTCGTACCGCTCGACCTCGACGTGCTGGCCCTTCTCCAGGGAGCCGAGGCCGTAGAAGACCGCCGGGCCCTGGGTGTTGTCGACGTGGCCGACGACGACGGCGGTCCCCCGCTGGCCGGGGGAGATGCCGTTCTGGTACCAGCCGGCGAGGTTGGCGTCCTGGGGCGGGGGCGCCGCCACCCAGCCGTCCGCGTCCAGGCCCACGTCCATGATCGGGGCCGCGACCCGGATCGCCGGGATCTTGATCCGGGAGGCCGGGGCGAAGGGCAGCGGCTCCAGACCGGTGGCCGAGGAGGGGGTCGCCGGGGCGGTCGGGAGCGCCGCCGGCCGGGCCGCCGCGGCGGGCTGCGGCGGCCCGGAGGCGGCGTCCACGCCGTTGCGCATCATCGCGAGCCCGGACAGCATGGCGAGGGCCAGGACACCCCAGGGTTGGAGTCTCCTGCGCTCGGAGACGCGGAAGTCCTTCGGGGGCATGGTTCTCCCTTCGTGGCGTCGTCAGAACGGTAAGGGCGCTTCCCCGGTCCGTCGCGCCGGACGGTCCGAACGGGTGGGGGCACGCCTCCGGGCGGGTGCCGGGGCGCGGGACGGCGGGCCCACGGCCGACGGAGGGCGCGGGACCGCCGGGCGGGCGGAGAACGGGGCCGCCGTGCGGGTGAGGGACGACCGCCCGGCGGGTGACGCCGGGCTGACCCATCCGAGTAATCGTCAGATAAGCGACCCGGAAGTCTCTGACCTGCGTGTACGACGCGTCCGACCCCTTCCGCCCCGGCGTGTCGCCTCACCGGAGTGGACCAGTGCCGACATGCGTGCTCCATCACGAATGGTGATGGTTCGTCATGGAAGGCGTACTCGTCGAAACTCCCGGAGCACCGCTTTGGGGCGTCTTCCACTGGAGGTTCAACCATGCGTGCTGCACGCACTCTGGCGGTGACCGCCACCGCGATCGCGGCGGTCGGCCTCGCGGCCCCCCTCGCCGCCGCCACCAACAGCCCGGGCAACGTCGTGCACGGTGGCTCGAACGGCCCGAACGACGGCCAGGGCGGTGGGAACGGCAACAACAACGGCGGCCAGGGCGGCGGGAACGGCAACAACGGCGGCCAAGGTGGTGGCAACGGCAACAACGGCGGCCAGGGCGGTGGCAACGGCAACCACGGCGGTCAGGGCGGTGGGAACGGCAACAACAACGGTCCCAGCAACGTCACCGTCAACCCCTTCGACGTCCACCCCGGCTCGACGCTCACCATCACCGCGCGCGGCTGCAACCGCGGCGGCACCGTGACGTCCAACGCCTTCCCGGAGACCACCCTCTCGGGCAACAACAACGGCGTCTCCACCGCCGTCGCCCGCGTCTACAACCACGCCACCCCGGGCAACTACAACCTGGCCGTCCGCTGCAACGGCAACTCCTCCGTCGTCACGCAGTCGTTCCGGGTCCTCCCGGGCCGCGGCGCACAGGGCGGCCTCGGCGGCTCGCTGGCCCCCAGCTCCACCGAGATGGCCCTCGGCGGCAGCCTCGTCGCCGCGGCCGCGCTCGGCGGCGGCCTCTTCGTCGCCCGCCGTCGCCGTGTGACCGGCGCGGGGATCTGACGGACGAACCTCCCGGCCGGCCCATCGCGCCCGTCGCCCCCGGGTCCTGACGAGGACCCGGGGGCGACGGGCGTTCGGGAGGGCGGAGAAGGGAACGCCCGCGTGTCGCCGCGATCCGCGCCACGCCGCCGCCTCAGTGGCGTCGGGACTCGGCGGTGCGGCGGCGCACCACGTAGAAGACGCCGCCCGCGGCGGCCAGGACGAGAGCCCCGCCCGCGGCCAGTTCGACGGGGCCGACCCCGTCGTCCACCGAGCCGCCGAGACCGCCCTGGACACCCCGCGGGGTGGTGAGGATCGTGGAGCGGATCGTCGGGGTGGCGGTGGCCGTGGCACCGCCGGCGATCGTCAGGTCGACGGTGTCCTGGACGCCGCCCGTGCAGTTGAACGCGACCGTGTAGACGCTGCCGGGCCGCACGTCCAGGTCCACGGTGGCGGTCGCCGTCGACCCGGGGGCGATGACGGCGGTGTCGAAGACGCCGGCCGCGGCCGTCGCCGTGCTGGCGCAGCCGGGGGCGCTCAGGGTCACCCGGCCGCCGGGGGAGACGACCGAGGGCGAGACGACGAAATCGCCCGGGGCCTTGGCGCCCCGTGCTCGCGGGTTGGGTGCCGGGGCACCCTCCGTCGCGACGGCGAAGGGGGCGGCCAGGGCGAAGGCGGCCACCCCCAGCAGGGCAGTGGATGCGGCACGTATCGCGCGCATGGTGAATCCTCCGGGTCCCGAGGGGCAGCCGCGGGAGGGGGTTCCCGCGAAGGGCCTGCGTGCACCTCGATGCCCGAAACGCTAGGAGCGCGTCACCGGGCCCGCGATCCCAGAGGTGCGAACGGGTCACGCGTGTCCCCCGTGCGGCCCACCCGGGTGGCGCTCCTCACCCGTCGAGCCGCGGGAACAGGTCGGTGAACGGCGTGGCGGTGGCCGACATGCCCCGGCCGTACGGCGCGTCGAAGTCCCAGATGAGGAACAGCAGGAAGGCGATGAGGACGCTGAAGAGCCCGGCCAGCAGCAGTTCCCGCCCGGTCCTGCGGATCTGGAGCGTGAAGATCAGGCCGACGGTCACCAGGGCGCCGACGATCAGACCGAACCACACGACCCCGGGCATGGTCTCGCCCGCGTTCTGCCCGCGCGCGTTCCGGGCGTCGTCGGCGGCGGCCACCTGGTCCACCAGCGGCTGGTACGCCTGCCCCTCGAAGTCGTTCGCCGGTTGGTAGTCGGTGACGCTCCGCCGCACCTTCTCCAGGAGCGCGGTGCCCTCGTCGCTCAGCTCCCCGGTCTCGGACATGTGCTTCCACTCGTCGTCGACCACGTGGGAGACGTACGCGTCGACGTCGGCGCGGATGCGGTCGCGGACCTCCCGCGGATACACCTCGGCGCGGGCCGAGATCTCGTGCAGCGCCTGGGCCTCCTGCCGCACGGTCTCCTGGGCGGCCCCCCGCGCCTCCCAGACGCCGGCGATGGCCAGGCCGAGGACGATGGCGTAGATCACGCCGATCATCATCGTCATGTACTCGATGACGTCCGGGGTCTCGCTGGGATCGTCGTCCTCGGGGATCCGGCGGTGGTTGATGACGACGATGGTGAGCACGACGGCGCAGGCCGCCGCCATCGCGAGGGACAGGACAAGCCATTCGGACACGGATTCCTCCGGTGGGATCGGTGGGATCGGCGGTTCGCCGAGCGGGGCGCGATCGGTGGGATCAGCGGGATCGGGAGCGCAGGATCGCGGTCGCCAGGACCGCCGGGGCGATGATCACCAGCGTCGTGGTGAGGACGGACGTGCCGCTCTTCGGCCGGGGCCGCGTGGCGGGGCGGTAGTGGGGGAGCGCGACGGGGGCGGCGGACGGGGGCTCCGGCCGCGCGGAGGGCGGGGGAGCGGCGGCGGACGTCGGCACGGGCTCCGGCGCCTCCGCGGCGGGCGGAGCGGGACGCGGTGCCGGCGGGGTGGTGCGCGGAACCGGCGTCCGTACGGGCGGTGGTGTCGTCCGTACGGGAGGCGGGGGCTGGGGCGGGGACGGGGTGGGCCGTACGGGAGGAGGCGGCGTCGGTACGGGCGGCGGCACCGTCGGGACGGGCTTCGGCGGCTTCGTGGTGGGCGGGAGCGTGGGGGTCGGCGTCGGAGTCGGGGTGGGGGTCGGAGTGGGCGTGGGCGACGGGCACGAGGGCGGCGGTGTGTGGGTGTGCGTCGGCGTGGGTGTCGGCTTGGGTTCGTGCGGGTGCGGGTGCGGGTGCGGGTGCGGGTGCGGGTGCGGGCACGCGTCCGACCCGGTGGACGCGACCGCGGTGTGCGTACCGCCGGGGCCGGTCACGGCGTGGGCGCAGGCGTCGGCGGAGGCGGGCGCGGGGGCGGCGAGCAGCCACACCAGCGCCAGGGCCGCCAGCGGCCGCGCGAGGAGTGATCCGTACAGAGACACGCCGTCGAGCTTGGTCGCGGGCGGCGTGCGCCGGGGCGGAATCCCGGCGGATTCGCCGGATGGAGGGGATCTCCCGAGGCGCGGACTTGACGTTCTATCGGACAGTAGGCGGATTCGGCGCAATGACCGGGTATCTCCGCGCACCGCGATTCACGAGGCGAACCGTTCTGGCCTTCGGAAGAAGAACTGTCCGGTTGTCGCCCTGTCGGACAGCGCGGTCGACGGGGCATCCTGCACCGGCGACAGGGCCCCGATCGCGGCAACACCCCAGCCAGGAAAGGGCTCTGAGTCCCGCACCGGGCGAAACGGGAACCGCGACCGGAGTCGGCGCACGATCATCTGCACGTGAATGTGCACGGTCCGAAGGCGTGAAGTCGGCGTTCCGCACGCACGTGCCAATGGCGTGTGACCAAGAACGGACCGCGAATTTCCGTTTCCACTCGCCCTCTTGGCGGGCGATCAGTAGCCTCACCTCGAACACCGGCCGCGAACACATGGCCGCATCCCCACGGCGACTTGTTGGAGACATTGATGGAGCGTCCCGCCTGGGCTCCGCCGGGTATCGACATTTCGGTGCCGAGCGTGTCCCGAATGTACGACTTCTACCTGGGCGGCTCGCACAATTTCGAGGTCGACCGGGAAGCGGCCCGCAAGGCGATGGAGTTCATGCCCGGCCTGCCCAAGATCATGCAGGCGAACCGGGCGTTCATGCGGCGCGCCGTCCGCCACGCCGTTGACAACGACGTCACCCAGTTCCTGGACATCGGCTCCGGCATACCCACCTTCGGCAACGTGCACGAGGTCGCCCGCGCCGCCGACCCGGCCGCGCGGATCGTCTACGTCGACCACGACCCGGTCGCCGTCGCCCACAGCCGCGCCGTCCTGGAGGGCGTCGAGAACACCGCCGTCGTCTCCGCCGACCTGCGCAAGCCGGCCGACATCCTGCGCAGCCCCGAGGTGGCCCGGCTCCTCGACCTGGAGCGGCCGGTGGCCCTCCTCCTCGTCGCCGTCCTCCACTTCCTGGAGGACCACGACCGCCCGTACGAGGCCGTCGCCGAGCTGATCGACGCCCTCGCGCCCGGCAGCCTCATGGTCCTCACCCACGCCTCGTACGAGGGCATCCCGTTCCTGGAGGAGCAGGCCGGCGGCACCGTCGGGGTCTACCGGAACATCCGCAACCCCCTGGTGATGCGGTCGGGCGCGGAGGTCGCCCGCTTCTTCGAGGGCACCGAGCTGATCGAGCCCGGCCTCGTCCCGCTGCCCGTCTGGCGACCGGAGAGTCCGGTCGAGGAGGAGGATCCCCATACCTTCTCCGGCCTCGCAGGGGTGGGGCGCAAGGCGTGAAGGTCCCGTCCCGGCCGGCCGGATCCGGCGCCGAGGCCGACGGCCCGGAGGACAGACTCAGGCGGTTCGTCACCATATGGAGCCGTGCGATCTTCCCGGTGACCGCCACGTCGCTCACCCGGACCGAGTTCGAGGGGCACCTGCTGCCGTTGGCCCGCACCCTGTGCGACGCCCTGCACGCCCGGCCCTTCGACACGGCACCGGCCCAGGGCGCCGGCGCGGCCCTGGTCGCCGCCCACTGCACCGACCCGGACGCGCTCGGCCGCAGCCTCGGCGTCGTCGACTCGTACCTGGTGCTCTACTGCGGTACGGAGTCGGACCTGCCGACCGAGGAGCTCCGGGCCCGCTGCGCCCGGCTCCAGCACGCCATGGCCGCCGGCTACGCCCAGGCACTGCGCGAGCGGACCCTCGCCGAGCAGGAGGCCATCGCCCGCTCCGCGCTCGCCGCCCGCACCGCCGCCGAGATCGCCCTGCACGCCACCGAGAGCCGCTTCCGCGCGGTCTTCGACGGGGCGGCCATCGGCATCGGCATCGCCGACCTCGACGGCAACCTCCTGGAGGTCAACGAGACCCTCACCCGCATGTTCGGCGGGATGGAGGGCCGGCTGCGCAGCCGCAAGGTCAGCGAATGGGTCCACCCGGAGGACGGACCGCACGTCTGGAAGCTGTACGAGGAGCTGGTCCGCGGCGAGCGGGAGCACTACCGGGTCGAGAAGCCGTACTACCGGGGTGACGGAACGGTTCTGTGGACCAACCTCACCGTCTCGCTCCTCCGGGACGCCGACGGCTGCCCCCAGTACCAGCTGGCCCTCCTGGAGGACACCACCGAGCGGCGCCTGCTCCATCTGCGCCTGCGGTACGAGGCCACCCACGACGCCCTCACCGGACTGCCCAACCGGACCCTGTTCTTCGAGCGCCTGGAGAAGGTGCTCGCCCCCGGCGACAACGCCCGCTTCGGCCTCTGCTACCTCGACCTCGACGGCTTCAAGGTCATCAACGACAGCCTCGGCCACTCCACCGGCGACCGGCTCCTCGTCGAGGTCGCGGACCGGCTGCAGAGCTGCGTCACCGGGGCCAACGAGATGGTCGCCCGGCTCGGCGGGGACGAGTTCGTCGCCCTCACCACCGGCGCCGGCGGCGAGCGCGACGTCACCGACCTCGCCGACCGCATCCTCGCCGCGCTCGCCACCCCGCTCCGCATCGACGGCCGCGAGCTGACCGTGCGCGGCAGCCTCGGCGTCGTCGAGGGGCCGGCGGGGGAACGGACCCCGGCCGAGGTGCTGCGCAGCGCCGACATCACCATGTACCGGGCCAAGTCGGCGGGCGGCAACCGCTTCGAGCTCGCCGACCCCGAGGCCGACGCCCGGGCCATCACCCGGCACGGGCTCACCACGGCCCTGCCGGCCGCCCTGGAGCGCGGCGAGTTCTTCATCGAGTACCAGCCGCTCGTCCACCTCGGCGACGGCAGCGTGCACGGCGCGGAGGCGCTCGTCCGCTGGTGCCACCCGCAGCACGGGGTGCTCGGACCCGACCGCTTCATCCCGCTCGCCGAGGACACCGGCCTCATCGTGCCGCTCGGCCGCTGGGTGCTCCAGGAGGCCGTGCGCCAGGCCCGCTTCTGGCAGATCCGGCACGCCGACGGCGGCCCGCTGCGCATCAACGTCAACCTCTCCCCGACGCAGCTCCACCACCCGCGCCTGGTCGCCGACACCGTCGACGTCCTGGAGCGGTCCGGGCTCGAACCGGGCGCACTCTGCCTGGAGGTGACCGAGTCGGCCCTGATCGGCGCCGACGAGGGCCTTCTGAAGCCGCTGCGGCAGCTCGCCGAGATGGGCGTCGACATAGCGCTCGACGACTTCGGCACCGGCTACTCGAACCTGGCCAACCTGCGGCGGCTCCCGGTGAGCGTCCTCAAGCTGGACCGTTCCTTCACCCGGGGCATGCAGCAGCACCCGGTGGACCCGGTCGACCTGAAGATCGTCGAGGGGATCGTCTCGCTCGCCCACAGCCTGGAGCTGGCGGTCACCGTCGAGGGCGTGGAGACGGGCGCGCAGGCGCGCCAGCTCCGGGAGCTCGGCTGCGACACGGCGCAGGGCTGGTACTACGCCCGCCCCGGCGCCCCGGACCGCATCCACTCCCTGCTCCTGGCGGACGCGGTGTGACGGGGGCGTAGGGTCAGGCGGGCGCGCGCCCCGGTCCGGCCCCCGGCCGTACCTTCCGGGAGGTCAGCAGGATCCGCTGGAGCTCCCGCGCGGCCCTCGGCGGCGCCACGTCGCTGCGGTGCGCCAGCGCGATGGTGCGGCGCAGGCCCGGCCGGGCGAGGGCCGTCACCCGCAGGTCGCGGCCGGCCCGCGCGGCGACCATCGCCGGGACCACCGCGAGCCCGAGTCCGGCCCGTACGAAACCGAGCACCGCGTCCAGCTCGCCGCCCTCGACGGTGAACGAGGGCTCGAAGCCCTCCGCCCGGCAGGCCGCCACCGTCAGCTCCCGCAGGTCGTAGCCGTGCCGGAACATCACGAGCGGCTGGTCGCGCAGGTCCGTGATCCGCACCGGACGCCGGGGCGCCGGCTCCGAGGCGGCCGAGACCACCACCAGGTCCTCCCGGAGCAGCTCGACCGTGGTCAGGGCGGGCGACGGGGTCGGCAGCGGCAGCACCACGAGGGCCAGGTCGAGCGCCCCGCGCGCCAGCTCCCGCACGAGGTCGTGCGAGCCGCCCTCCTCGATCAGGAGCTCGATCCCCGGGTGCAGGTCGTGGAAGGCCCGCAGCACGTCCGGCAGGAGCCCCGTGCACAGGCTCGGGGTCGCGCCGAGCCGCACCCGGCCCCGCTTGAGCTGGGCCAGCTCCTGCACCTCCAGACGGGCCGTCTCCGTGTCGGCGAGGATCCGGCGGGCCAGCGGCAGCAGGGCCTCCCCGGCGTCGGTGAGCGTGATGTTCCCCCGGGCCCGGCTGAACAGCTCCGCGCCCAGCTCCTGCTCCAGGGCCTTGATCTGCTGGGAGAGCGAGGGCTGCGAGACGTGGACCCGCTCGGCGGCCCGGGTGAAGTGCCGGGTCTCGGCCACGGCGACGAAGTAGAGGAGCTGCTGGAACTGCATGGTCCCAGCGTAGGCGATACGAATAGGGAGAGCCTATCGAGATCAGCCGGACCATGTCTTGGACCTCTCGGGGTCTCCGGCCTTAGCGTCATGAACATGGCTCTGGCACCCACGGGGAACCGGACGAAGGACCGCCCGCCGTCCCCCACACCGTCCCGCGGATTCCTCTCCTCGACCCTCGGCAAGAAGACGGTCATGGCCGTCAGCGGGCTGATCATGCTCGGCTACCTCGTCGCCCACGTCGCCGGAAACCTCAAGGTCTTCTTCGGCCCCGAGGAGTTCAACGAGTACGCCCACTGGCTGCGCGTCATGGGTGCCCCGCTCCTGCACCACGAGTGGGCCCTCTGGGCCGTCCGGATCGTGCTCGTCGCCGCCGTCGTCGCCCACGCCGTCTCCGCGTACCAGCTCAGCCGCCGCGACATCGGGGCCCGCCCCGTCGGCTACGTCCACCGCCGCAGGCGGGCCTCGTACGCCACCCGCACCATGCGCTGGGGCGGGATCATCCTCGCCCTCTTCATCGTCTGGCACGTCCTCGACCTGACCACCGGCACCGTCCACACCGGCGGCTTCGAGGAGGGCAAGCCCTACCAGAACGTCGTCGACACCTTCTCCACCTGGTACGGCAACGTCATCTACATCGTCGCCATGCTCGCCGTCGGCCTCCACGTCCGCCACGGCTTCTGGAGCGCCGCCCAGACCCTGGGCGTCGGCAACGCCCGCCGCGAACGCCTCCTCAGGACCCTGGCCAACGGCCTCGCGCTCGTCCTGACCGCGGCCTTCGTCTCCATCCCCGTCGCCGTCATGACCGGAGTCGTGAGCTGACCATGAGCTTTGTCGATTACGCCGTCGGCGAGCCGATCGCCGACACCAAGGCCCCCGCCGGACCCGTCGCCGAACGCTGGGACACCCGGCGCTTCGAGGCGAAGCTGGTCAACCCCGCCAACCGCCGCAAGCACCGGATCATCGTCGTCGGCACCGGCCTGGCCGGCGGCTCCGCCGGCGCCACCCTGGCCGAGCAGGGCTACCACGTCGTCCAGTTCTGCTACCAGGACTCCCCGCGCCGCGCCCACTCCATCGCCGCCCAGGGCGGCATCAACGCCGCCAAGAACTACCGCAACGACGGCGACTCGGTGCACCGCCTCTTCTACGACACCGTCAAGGGCGGCGACTTCCGGGCCCGCGAGTCCAACGTCCACCGCCTCGCCCAGATCTCCGTCGAGATCATCGACCAGTGCGTCGCCCAGGGCGTCCCCTTCGCCCGCGAGTACGGCGGCCTCCTCGACACCCGCTCCTTCGGCGGCGTCCAGGTCTCCCGCACCTTCTACGCCCGCGGCCAGACCGGACAGCAGCTCCTCCTCGGCGCCTACCAGGCGCTCTCCCGGCAGATCGCCGCCGGACACGTCGAGATGCACCCCCGTACGGAGATGCTCGACCTGATCGTCGTCGACGGGCGGGCCCGGGGCATCGTCGCCCGCGACCTGATCACCGGCGAGATCTCCACCCACTACGCCGACGCCGTCGTCCTGGCCTCCGGCGGCTACGGGAACGTCTTCTACCTGTCGACGAACGCGATGAACTCTAACGCCACCGCCGTCTGGCGGGCCCACCGGCGCGGCGCGTACTTCGCCAACCCCTGCTTCACCCAGATCCACCCCACCTGCATCCCGCGCACCGGCGACCACCAGTCGAAGCTGACCCTGATGAGCGAGTCGCTGCGCAACGACGGACGCATCTGGGTGCCCAAGGCCGAGGGCGACACCCGCCCGGCCGCCGAGATCCCCGAGGACGAGCGCGACTACTACCTGGAGCGCATCTACCCCTCCTTCGGCAACCTCGTCCCCCGCGACATCGCCTCCCGCGCCGCCAAGAACGTCTGCGACGAGGGACGCGGCGTCGGCCCCGGCGGCCAGGGCGTCTACCTGGACTTCGCCGACGCCATCCGGCGGATGGGCCGCAAGGCCGTCGAGGAGAAGTACGGCAACCTCTTCGACATGTACGAGCGGATCACCGCGGAGAACCCGTACGAGGTCCCCATGCGGATCTACCCCGCCGTGCACTACACGATGGGCGGGCTCTGGGTCGACTACGACCTCCAGACCACCGTCCCCGGCCTCTTCGCGATCGGCGAGGCCAACTTCTCCGACCACGGGGCCAACCGGCTCGGCGCCTCCGCCCTCATGCAGGGCCTGGCCGACGGCTACTTCGTGCTGCCCGCCACCATCAACGACTACCTCGCCCGCCACCCGCACGCCGAACAGGTCACCGACGACCACCCGGCCGTCCGCGAGGTCCTCGCCGAGACCGGCGACCGGCTGAACCTGCTGCTCTCCGTCGACGGCGACCGCACTCCCGACTCCTTCCACCGCGAGCTCGGCGAGCTCATGTGGGAGCACTGCGGCATGGCCCGCACCGACGAGGGGCTGCGCAAGGCCCTCGCCCGCATCCCCGAGATCCGAGAGGAGTTCTGGCGCCGGATCAAGGTCCCCGGCACCGGCGAGGAGTTCAACCAGTCCCTGGAGCGGGCCAACCGGATCGTCGACTACCTGGAGCTCGCCGAGCTGATGTGCCTCGACGCGCTCCACCGCGCCGAGTCCTGCGGCGGCCACTTCCGCGCGGAGTCCCAGACCCCCGACGGCGAGGCCGCCCGCCGCGACGAGGAGTTCGCCTACGCGGCGGCCTGGGAGTTCACCGCCCCGGACCGCGCCCCCGTCCTCCACAAGGAGGAACTGGCCTTCGAGTACGTCCACCCCACCCAGCGGAGCTACGCATGAAGCTCAACCTGCGCGTCTGGCGCCAGCGGAACGCCGACGCCGACGGCGCCATGGCCACCTACGAGGTGGACGGCATCTCCCCCGACATGTCGTTCCTGGAGATGCTCGACACCCTCAACGAGGAACTCACCCTGCGCGGCGAGGACCCGGTGGCCTTCGACCACGACTGCCGCGAGGGCATCTGCGGCGCGTGCAGCCTCGTCATCAACGGCGACGCCCACGGCCCCGAGCGCACCACGACCTGCCAGCTCCACATGCGCTCCTTCCGCGACGGCGACACCATCGACGTCGAGCCCTGGCGCGCCTCCGCCTTCCCCGTGGTCAAGGACCTGGTGGTCGACCGCTCCGCCTTCGACCGCGTCATCCAGGCCGGCGGCTACATCACCGTCCCCACGGGCTCGGCGCCCGACGCCCACGCCACGCCGGTCCCCAAGGCCGACGCGGACTCCGCCTTCGAGCACGCCGAGTGCATCGGCTGCGGCGCGTGCGTGGCGGCCTGCCCCAACGGCTCGGCCATGCTCTTCACCTCGGCCAAGGTCAACCACCTCAACGTGCTGCCGCAGGGCTCCCCGGAGCGCGAGACGCGGGTCCTCGACATGGTGGCCCAGATGGACGCGGAGGGCTTCGGCGGCTGCACCCTGACGGGCGAGTGCGCGACGGCCTGCCCGAAGGGGATCCCGCTGCCGTCGATCTCGGCGATGAACCGGGAGTGGCTGCGGGCCCGGCGCAAGGCGGGCCGCGGCTGAGGCGGGATCCGGACAAACCAGGGGCGTGGGCTCCGCCACACGTCGCACCCCGGCGCGAAAGATCATTCACGGAAAGATCACTTTCTCCGTAAGATCTTCGCTCCGGGGTGCTTTCGCGTGCGCGAACAGCAAGATCAACTCCGTTCAAATCTGTACTTTACGTGGCAAGTTGACCACTTCGCGGCCAACCGCCCCACGGTGATTTCCGCCGCGCCGACATCCCCGGGTACTGATGACCCCTGCCGGGGGCATATGACCAACCCCCCGGTCGCACAGACCACTTGGGGGTTCCATGTCCAGCATCACCCGCCGCCGCGCCCTCGGCGTCGCGGCAGGCGCCGCGAGCGCCGTCGCCGTCCTTGCCCAGGCGGGCCCGGCCGCCGCCGCGCCCCGCGCCGCCGCCCCGGCGGCCGGCCCCGACCCCGCCTCCTTCGACGAGGTCTACCAGGGCCGCCGCATACGGGGCGGCCCCGCGCACGGCGGCGGCCACCACGGGGGACACCACGGCGGCGGCTACACCGTCACCGTCGACGGCCGGGAACTGCACGTCATGCGGAACGCCGACGGCACCTGGATCAGCGTGATCCACCACTACGAGCCCGTCGCCACGCCCAGGGAACTGGCCCGCGCGGCCGTCCGCGAACTCCGCGGCGCCCCGCTCGTACCCCTCACCCTCGGCTGACCGATCCAGGAGCAGGCACCACCATGACCGTACGCAAGAACCAGGCCGCCCTCACCGCCGACGAGAAGCGGCGCCTCGTCGACGCCCTCCTGGAGCTCAAGCGCTCCGGGCGCTACGACGCCTTCGTCACCACGCACAACGCCTTCATCATGGGCGACACCGACGACGGCGACCGCGTCGGCCACCGCTCGCCGTCCTTCCTGCCCTGGCACCGCCGCTTCCTCCTGGAGTTCGAGGCGGCCCTGAAGTCCGTCGACGCGACCGTCACCCTGCCCTACTGGGACTGGACCGCCGACCGCACCTCCCGCTCCTCGCTGTGGGCGCCCGACTTCCTCGGCGGCACCGGCCGCGCCCGCGACGGCCAGGTCACCGACGGCCCCTTCGCCCGGACCGGCGACCGCTGGCCGATCACCGTCCGCGTCGACGGGCGCGACTTCCTCCGGCGCGACCTCGGCGCCGGCGGCCGACAGCTCCCCACCCGCGCCGAGGTGGACTCCGTCCTCGCCATGGAGACCTACGACACCGCCCCCTGGAACAGCGCCTCCGACGGCTTCCGCAACCACCTGGAGGGCTGGCGCGGGGTGAACCTCCACAACCGCGTCCACGTCTGGGTCGGCGGCCAGATGGCCACCGGCGTCTCGCCTAACGACCCCGTCTTCTGGCTGCACCACGCCTTCGTCGACAAGCTGTGGGCCGACTGGCAGGCCCGCCACCCCGGCTCGCCCTACCTGCCGGCCGCGGGCACCCGGAACGTCGTGGACCTCCGCGACACCATGCGCCCGTGGAACGACGTGACCCCGGCGGACATGCTGGACCACACGCCCCACTACACCTTCGACACGGCGGCCTGACGGCCCCGGACCGCCTCCCCGGCCCGGGTGTCCCGCACGGGCACCCGGGCATTTGCCCACATCAACGGATGATCGAGGGGAAAAGGAGGAATCGGGAGGCTGCGCTCCGGGTACCCGGGTCTTCGCAGGCCGGGAGGCGCGCACGACCCGTGTCGCGCGCCGTCCACCGGGCCGCACCCGAGGGAACCAGGAGGACACGTGACCCGGCAAGAGGCGGCGCAGACCCCGTACGGGCAGCAGGACGAACCGGACCCGAACCGGTGGAAGGCGCTCGGCGTCTGCCTCGTGGCGGGGTTCATGACCCTGCTCGACGTGTCGATCGTGAACGTCGCGCTGCCCTCCATCCGCACCGGCCTCGACACCCCGGAGTCGGACCTCCAGTGGGTGCTCTCCGGGTACGCGCTCGCCTTCGGGCTCTTCCTCATCCCGGCCGGACGCCTCGGCGACGCGCGCGGCCGGCGCAGCGTCTTCATCGTCGGCCTCGCCCTCTTCACGCTGGCCTCCGCCTCCTGCGGGGCGGCCCAGACGAGCATGTGGCTGGTGATCTCGCGGCTGGCGCAGGGCGTGGCGGGAGGCCTCGTCTCGCCCCAGATCTCCGCGCTCATCCAGCAGATGTTCCGGGGCTCCGAGCGCGGCCGGGCCTTCGGCATGTTCGGCACCGTCGTCGGCATCTCCACCGCCGTCGGCCCCCTCCTCGGGGGCCTCCTGATCCAGGCGGCGGGCCCCGAGGAGGGCTGGCGCTGGGTCTTCTACGTCAACCTCCCGATCGGGATCGTCTGCCTGCTGCTCGCCCGGCGGCTGCTGCCCGACACGCCGGACGCCAAGCCGGTACGGCTCCGCCGCCTCGACCCGGTCGGCGTGGTGCTCCTCGGCGCGGCCGTGCTCGCCCTGCTGCTGCCCTTCGTCCAGTCCCAGCAGTGGCCCGGGAACGGCAAGTACCTGCTCGTCCCCGTCTCCGCCCTGCTCCTCGCGGTCTTCGTGTGGTGGGAGCGCCGCTGCGCCCGCTCGGGCAACGAACCCCTCATCGAACTGGAACTCTTCCGGGTCCGGTCCTACTGGCTCGGCTCGCTCCTCATCCTGCTCTACTTCGCGGGCTTCACCTCGATCTTCTTCGTCAGCACGCTCTACCTCCAGAGCGGACTGCACTACACCGCGCTCCAGGCCGGGCTCACCATCACCCCCTTCGCCCTGGGCTCGGGGATCGCGGCCGGGATCGGCGGCCGGCTCGTGGACCGCTTCGGCCGGCCACTGGTGGTGGTGGGCCTGGCGATGGTGGCGATCGGCCTCGCCGGGACGGCGTTCGCCGTGCACCAGGTGCCCGGCAGGGGAGCGGGCTGGGCCATGCTCGCCCCGCTGCTCCTCGCGGGGCTCGGCAGCGGCCTGGTGATCGCCCCGAACCAGACCCTCACCCTCTCCGAGGTGCCGGTGCGCCGCGCGGGCAGCGCCGGCGGAGCCCTCCAGACCGGCCAGCGGGTCGGCTCGGCGGTCGGCATCGCCGCGGTCGGCGCCGTCTTCTTCGGTCAGGTCGCCCAGGAGGGCTGGGCCACCGCCTACGACCACGGCCTCCTCGTCTCGATCGCCTTCGTCGGGGCCGCGCTCGCCGTCGCCGTCGCCGACGTGGTGGCGGGCCGCCGGGCCGCGGCGCGGGACGAAGCCGCCCCGCACGACGAGCCCGCTTCCCGCGGCGGGGCCGCCCCGCGCCGCTGAGACGGGCGACCGGGCGCGAACAGGCTGTTCCGTACGACCCGGCCGGCCCGTTCCGCCCGACCCGACCCGACCCGACCCGACCCGACCCGACCCGACCCGACCCGACCCGACCGGATCCGTTCCGTACGGCCCGGCCCGGCCCTCCCGTACGACCCGGCCGCCCCGCGCCGCCGCCCCTTCCGCCTTTCCCGTAGCGGCACTATTCGGCCAACATCCTGACGATTTCGGTACCCCGGACAACCGGGCGCCGGATCCCCTCCTCTCACCGCACGGACGCAGCGAGCGCCTCCCGCCGCGCCGGACGGACCTCCCGTCCCGCCGGACCGGGGCCCGCCGTCCGCCCCTTCCCACAGCGTCGAGAACGAGGGACCGATGACCACTACGCGCACCACCCGGCTGCGGCGGCCGCTGCTCGCCGGCACCACGGCCGTCGCCGCCATGGCCGTGACGGCCGGCTTCATGGCCGCCTCGCCGGAGCAGGCGACGGCCGCGACCGGGCCGAAGCTGAGCCTCGTCGCGGCGACCGGCTCGGTCACGCTCACCTCCTGGAAGGAGGAGCCGGGCGTCTACCTGGACCTGGGCACCTACCTGACCGCGGAGGGGACGCCGCTGGAGCTCAAGGTGACCCGGAAGTCCTACAAGGACCCGGTCGTCGTCACCCAGACCGTGTACGAGGGCGGCAAGGCCAAGGCGAAGGTGCTGCCCCAGGGCACCGTGAAGGACTTCTCCGGGCTGCCCGGCTTCGCCGAGATCACCCTCACCGACAAGGCGGGCAAGAAGGTCGTCAGCCGTACGGAGAGCTTCTGCCCGAACAACGCCAGCGGACGGATCCGGCCCGACGCGCCCTCCACCTCGAAGTATCCGGAGAGCTGCCCCACCAACCCCTTCACCCTCGGCTCCGTGTGGGGCGTCGAGAAGGGGTGGGCCTCCAACACCTACGCCGGTTCCTACACCCAGCCGGTGAAGCTCGCCGCCGGCACGTACACGGCCAAGGTCGGGGTCGCCAAGAAGTACCGGGACCTCTTCGGCATCGCCGACAAGCCCGCGACGGTGAAGGTCACCGTCCAGGAGCGCAGCTGGGAGGAGGGCAACGGACTCGCCGCCGCCCGCTCGGCCGCCGCCGGGGAGCACGCCGGACACGGTACGGCCGGAGGACACGCCGGGCACGGCACGGCCGGGGAGCACGCCGGGCACGGCGCCGCCCACCAGGCCCCCGCCGGGCACGCGCACGGACCGGTGAAGCCCGTCCAGGCCGGCGCGCCGGAGACCAGCGGCGCCACCCCCTCGTACAACGTGGGCCACGGACCGCTGAAGGCCGCGCCCCCGGCCCTGCCGTGGGCGCTGAAGAAGCAGCAGGCCGCCCTCGCCGGGGCGCAGGGCGCCGACGCGGCCGGGGCGCGGACCGGCGACGCGACCGGGCAGACCGACGGCTCGCGCAAGGCTCCCGCCCTCGTGCCGGCCGCCAAGCGGCCCACCGGCAAGGCCTCCGTCCCGGACGTCCCCAAGCCCGACCTGCGGTCCCTGCCGGCGTACGGCATCACCATCAGCGACGGCACGGAGAACATCCCCGGCAAGGACTACCTGGCCTTCAGCGCCAACGTCTGGAACGCCGGACCGGCCCAGCTCGTGGTGGACGGCTTCCGCTCGCCCGGCAAGGCCAAGATGGACGCCTACCAGTACTTCTACGACGCCAAGGGCAAGCAGGTCGGCTACACCCCGACCGGCACCATGGAGTGGGACCCGCGCCCCGGCCACGTCCACTGGCACTTCACCGACTTCGCCAGCTACCGGCTCCTGAAGGCCGACAAGAAGGAGGCGGTCCGCAGCGGCAAGGAGGCCTTCTGCCTGGCCAACACCGACGCCGTCGACTACACCGTGAAGAACGCCAACTGGCACCCGTTCAACACCGACCTGGCCACCGCCTGCGGCCAGGAGAACTCGATCTCCGTCCGCGAGGTCCTCGACGTCGGCTCCGGCGACACCTACACCCAGGACCTGCCGGGCCAGTCCTTCGACATCACGGACGTGCCCAACGGCACCTACTACATCCAGGTCCTGGCCAACCCGGCCAAGCGGCTGAAGGAGACCAACCTCGACAACAACAGCGCCCTGCGCAAGGTCGTCCTCGGCGGCAAGCCGGGGAAGCGGACCGTGACGGTCCCGGCGCACGACCTGGTGAACGCGAACTGACCGCGGGCACCGTGCACGCCGGGGGAGCGGTCACGGGGTGCGGAAGCCCTGGAAGGTCACGTGCTTCCGGGTGGTGAAGCCGAGCCGCTCGTAGAGCGCGATCGCCGCCGTGTTCTTCTCGGCGACGTGCAGGAAGGGGCGCTCGCCCCGGGCCAGGACCCGGTCGGCGAGCGCGTCCACCAGGCGGGCGGCGTACCCCCGTCCGCGTACCTCGGGATCCGTGCAGACGGCGCTGATCTCGGTCCAGCCCGGCGGCCGGAGCCGTTCGCCCGCCATGGCCACCAGCCGGCCGCCGTCGCGGATCCCGAGGTAGGTGCCGAGTTCGCGGGTGCGCGGCCAGAACGGCCCCGGCCGGGTGCGCGCGATCAGGTCGAGCATCTCGGGCACGTCGGCCGGGCCGAGTTCGACCACACCGGCGTCGTCGGCGCCGGAGGCCCCGCCGCCGGACCGGAGCATCTGCCGGCCTTCGAGCACGAAGACCGGCTCCCAGTCCGGCGGCGGGACGGCCGGGCAGCTGAACATGTCGGCGAAGGCGTCGCGCCCGAGGAGCCGCGCGAGGTCGGCCCAGTCCGCCGCGTCCGCGTCGGCGGGTATCGCCGAGAAGGTCGCGACCTCCGACAGGTAGGTGGCGGCCCGGCCGTGCCGGCGGCCGAGCTCCGCGTGACGGCCGCGCAGCGACTCGCCCACCGGGTCGTCGAGCACCGCGAGGCCGTCGCCCCCGTCGTTCGTCATCGTGTGTCGCCTTTCCTCGGAACCGCCCGCCACTGTTCCACAGGGCCCGGGGAGCGCCGCCGAGGGGTCCGGGATCCGGTCAGCCGGTGCGGTTGTAGAGCGCCGTGCCGGGGCAGGCGGTGACGCCCAGGCGGGCGCCGCAGCCGGAGTACTGGGCGGAGCCGTTCCACCACGTCCAGCCGCCGATGGTGCGGCCGTTGAGCCAGGTGTACTGGCCGACGTAGTTGGCGTCGTAGGTGCGCAGGCTCCAGTGCACGTGGGCCCCGGTCGCGGAACCGCCGGCGCAGGTGTCGGTGCCGATGCTGCCGAGCCGGGCGCTGCGGGCGATCGACGTGCCGTTGTAGTAGGTCGTGTTCCGCATGTGGTAGTAGTCCGTGGAGAAGCCGCCGGGGTGGATCACCCGGGTCCAGCCGCCGCCGGCGCCGCACATCGAGGTCGCCGTGCCCTCGCGGGAGGAGCGGACCAGGCCGCTGGCGTTGCCGCCGGCGAAGTCGAGGGCGCTCCAGTACCCGGACCCGCTGTCGTGGGCGTGCGGGCCGCCGGTCAGGGTCATGTAGTAGTCCGGCATCCAGGGCAGCAGCAGTCCGTTGACGTTGGCCTGGGCCCCGGCGGGCGAGACCTGTTCCGGATGCGCGTCCAGGGGGCGCGTCCGGGGCGCCGCCGCGCGCTCGGCGTACGCCGTCATGGTCCGCCGTTCCGCCGCGCCGACCAGCGGGGACTCGGCCACCTGGTCGGCGAACTCGCGGTCGCCCTCCAGGCCCGGGACCCATCGCCCGTTCTCGCGGTGGGCGAGGTAGAGCCAGCCCTCCGGCGCGCCGTGCCGCGCGCGCGAGGCCTCGACGTAGGCGACGCCGCGGGCCCAGTCGCGCGAGACGGCGCGCACGTCGACGACCACCTTGCGGCCCTCGGCGGCGAGCTTGCCGACGGCGGTCGCCGGGGCGAGGCCCTCGGCGTCGTGGGACCGGGAGAGGACGTCGGCGGAGACGGCGTCCACCAGCGCCGCGCGGTCGGCGCCGAGGCGGTCGGCGAGGGCGGCCGGCATCTTCACGGTGACGCCGGCGGACGGCGACCCGGCGGCGGTCGCGGAGGCCGCGGCCGGGGCCGAGGGGGGCGTCGGCGCCGAAGGGGCGGCGGCCAGCAGGCCGGTGACGGCGAGGGCGGTGACGGCGATTCTCACGGGGAGGCCGGAGAGCACGGGCGGTGTTCCTTTCACGGAGGAGAAGGGCCCGCCGGGAGACGGGCGCCGGTGCGGTGCGGTGCCGGAGGGAGCGGGAACGAGTGGGAACCCGGGGGAGGCGAGAGCGCGAAGCGCGTCCGCGCACGACATGACCCCCCGTCATTTTGTCGTGTACCTGCCCGAGTCTGGCGTCCCTTGTCAACGCGCGTCAACCGTGTCAAGGCGTCGTCATTGATCGGCCCAATGACGGTGGTCGGTCCGGTGGCGGCGGCGGCACGGCGGTCGGCCGCCTCAGGCGCGGTGCGGGGCTCCCCCGGAGAGGGCCCGGGCCAGATACGGCGCGGTGCGGCTGTCCGCCGCCCCCGCCACCCGCTCCGGAGGACCCTCGGCCACGATCCGGCCGCCCCGGTCGCCGCCGTCCGGGCCCATGTCGATCACCCAGTCCGCGGTGGCGACCACGTCCATGTCGTGCTCGACGACGACCACCGAGTGCCCGGCGTCCACCAGCCCGTGGAGCTGGCGCATCAGGACCTCGACGTCGGCCGGGTGGAGCCCGGTGGTCGGCTCGTCGAGGACGTACAGGGTGGGGGAGCGGTGCGGCCGCTGGAGCTCCGAGGCGAGCTTGATGCGCTGGGCCTCGCCGCCGGAGAGCTCCGTGGCGGGCTGGCCGAGCCGCAGATGGCCGAGGCCCACGTCGAGGAGGGTGCGCAGGCTCCGGGCGGCGGCCGGGACGTCCGCGAGGAAGGCGGCGGCGGACTCCACGGTCAGGTCCAGGACCTCCGCGACCGTGCGGCCGCGCAGCCGCACCCGGAGGGTCTCGGGGTTGTAGCGGGCGCCGTGGCAGTCGGGGCAGGGCGCGTACGTGCTGGGCAGGAAGAGCAGCTCGACCGAGACGAACCCCTCGCCCTGACAGGTCTCGCAGCGCCCGCCGGGCACGTTGAAGGAGAAGCGCCCCGCCTTGTACCCGTGCGCCTTGGCCTCCTCGGTCTCCGCGAACAGCCTGCGGACGACGTCGAACAGGCCGGTGTACGTGGCGAGGTTGGAGCGCGGGGTGCGGCCGATGGGCCGCTGGTCCACCGTCACCAGACGCCCGGCGCCCTCCCCCTGCCCGGTGAACGCGTCCACGAGCGCGTCCACGAGGGTGGACTTGCCGGAGCCGGAGACGCCCGTGACGGCGGTGAACACCCCGAGCGGGAAGGCCGCGTCCACCTCCCGCAGGTTGTGCCGGGTGACCGGACCCGTCCGCAGCAGGCCCGTCGGTTCGCGTACGGTCCGCGCGGGCGCGGGCTCCCGGTCGAAGAGGAAGCGGCGGGTCACGGACTCCCCGACGCCGGCCAGTTCGCGCGGCGGCCCGCTGTGCAGCACCCGCCCGCCGTGCACCCCGGCCCCCGGGCCGACGTCCACCAGCCAGTCGGCGTGCCGGACGACGTCGAGGTGGTGCTCGACGACGAAGACCGAGTTGCCCGCCGCCCTGAGCCGGTCGAGGACCACGAGCAGGGCCTCCGTGTCGGCCGGGTGCAGCCCCGCCGACGGCTCGTCGAGGACGTACACCACGCCGAAGAGCCCCGAGCGCAGCTGGGTGGCGAGCCGCAGCCGCTGGAGCTCGCCGTTGGAGAGGGTGGGGGTGGCGCGGTCCAGGCTCAGATAGCCGAGGCCGAGTTCGGTCACCGTCCCGATCCGGGCGACGAGGTCCTCGGTGAGCACCCGCGCGGTCTCCGTCGCGTCCGCCCCTGCCGCCGCCGTGGCGAGGACCCCGGCCAGGGCCGTCAGCGGCAGCGCGGCCAGCTCCGCGACGTTCCGGCCCGCGAAGGTGACCGCGAGCGCCTCGGGCCGCAGCCGTCCGCCGCCGCACACCGGGCAGGGCGCGCTGGTGAGGAAGCGTTCCGCCTTGGCGCGCAGGGCCGGGCTCCTGGAGTCGGAGAAGGTGCGCAGGACGAGCCGCCGGGCGCTCGTGTACGTGCCCTGGTACGGGCGCTGGATCCGCCCCGCCTCCCGTACCGGGTGCACCGTGACGACCGGCTGCTCGTCCGTGAACAGGATCCACTCCCGGTCCTTCGCGTCCAGCTCCCGCCACGGCCGGTCGACGTCGTACCCCAGGGCGTCGAGGACGTCCCGCAGGTTCTTCCCCTGCCACGCGCCGGGCCAGGCGGCGACGGCCCCCTGACGGATCGACAGGTCCGGATCGGGGACGAGGAGTTCCTCGCTGGTCTCGTGGATCCGCCCGAGCCCTTGGCACGAAGGGCAGGCGCCCGCCGCCGTGTTGGGGGAGAAGGCGTCGGAGTCCAGTCGCCCGGCCCCCTCCGGGTAGCGGCCGGCCCGCGAGAGCAGCATCCGCAGCGAGTTGGACAGGGTGGTGACGGTGCCGACGGAGGAGCGGGTGTTCGGCGACGACCGCCGCTGCTCCAGGGAGACCGCCGGCGGCAGTCCGGTGATCTCGCCGACCGAGGGCGCCCCCACCTGGTGGATCAGCCGCCGCGCGTACGGCGCCACCGACTCGAAGTAGCGCCGCTGCGCCTCGGCGTAGACCGTGCCGAAGGCGAGCGACGACTTGCCGGAGCCGGAGACCCCGGTGAAGACGACGAGCGCGTCCCGGGGGATGTCGACGTCGACCCCCGCGAGATTGTGCTCACGGGCACCGCGGACGCGGACGTACGGATCGTGGGGGCTGTCGTGCATGATCCGATTTTATGCGCTATCCGGTGGTTGCTCCGGTCGGGTGCGGCCGGACGGGCCTTACGGGAGGGCGTGGGCCGGGCCTTCCGGGAGGACGCGGCCGGGTGGGCGGGACTCTCGGCGCATCCCCTGGGGGAGGGCCCGGGGCGCCAGCCCCACCGCCCGCGCCAGCCGCCGGTACGACGTGCTCAGCGCCTCCCGGTCGTACGTGCTCGTGGTCACCAGGACCTCCTGCGCCCCGGTCTCCCCGACCGCCCGCTCCAGGGCCTCGGCCACCTGCTCCTCCGTGCCGTGCACGTGCCCCCGGAGCCCCGCCTCGTAGAAGCCGCGCTGCTTCTCCGTCATCGCCGACGCCTCGATCCGCTCCGGCGCGTCGAGCGGCGGGAAGACGCCCCGGGTGCGCGAGTACGCCATCGCCCACGCCTCCGGGACGAGCAGTCGCCGGGCCTCCTCCTCGGTGGCGGCCACCACGACCGTCCCGGCGACGACCACGTACGGCTCGGCGGCCCACCGGGACGGGCGGAAGCCGGTCCGGTAGGCGTCGACGGCGGCCAGCAGCCGGTCCCGGCCGCGCAGGTCGCCGACGACCAGCGGCAGACCGGCCGCCGCCGCGATCGCCGCGCCCTCGCCGGTCGCGAGGACGAAGGGCGGGACCCGCAGGCCCTCGGCGGGCCGCGCGTGCACCTGGGGGTGGGCCGTCCGCTCGCCGGTGAACCAGCCGAGGAGCTCGGAGAGCTGCTCCCCGAACCGGTCGGCGTCGTCCTTGTCCCGGCCCAGGGCCCGGCGGACGCCGTCGGTGAAGCCCACCGAGCGGCCGACGCCCATGTCGATCCGGCCGGGGAACAGGGACTCCAGGACGCCGAACTGCTCGGCCACGACCAGGGGGCGGTGGTTCGGGAGCATCACCCCGCCCGTGCCGACGCGGACGGCGGAGGTCGCGGCGGCGACGGCCGCGGCGAGGACCGTGGGCGCCGATCCCGCGACCCCGGGCACCCCGTGGTGCTCCGACACCCAGAAACGGTGGTAGCCGAGGGCCTCGACCTCCCGGGCGAGGCGCACGGTCTCGCGCAGCGCGTGGGAGGCGTCCTCGCCCTCCCGGGTGCGGGAGCGGTCGAGGACGGAGAAGCGGACGTCGCCGGGGAAGCTGCTCACGGTGGGTTCAACGCCGTGGAGTGCGAGGGATTCCCGGCCCGTCCGCAGGCAGGCCCCGCCCCCGGTCCTCGCCCGCCGCCCCGGAGGGGACTCCGCCCTCGGTTCTCGCTTGTCGCCCCGGACAGGGCTCCGCCCGCCGCCCCGGAGGGGACTCCCGCCGTTCCCCGCCCGCCCCTCCCGGCGAGTGCCCCGCCTCCTACCCTGGCCCCGTGACACAGGACAACAGACCCCTCGCCGTCTTCGACCTCGACAACACCCTCGCCGCGACCGCGCACCGCCAGCACTTCCTGGAGCGGAGGCCCAAGGACTGGAGCGCGTTCTTCGCGGCGGCGCCCGACGACCCGCCGCTGGAGGAGGGCGTCGCGCTGTGCCGCGAGGCGGCCGGGGAGTGCGAGGTCGTCTACCTCACCGGGCGGCCGGAGCGGTGCCGCCGCGCGACCGTGGACTGGCTGGCGGAGCAGGGGCTGCCCGCCGGGCCGGTCCACATGCGGCGCGACCGCGACTTCCGGCCGGCCCGGGTGACCAAGGTGGAGGTCCTGCGCCGGCTCGCCGCCGACCGGGCGGTGCGGATGCTGGTCGACGACGACGCGCAGGTCTGCGACGCGGCGGAGGCCGCCGGGTTCACCGTCGTACGGGCCCGCTGGGCCACCCCCTCCGAGGCGCTGAGGGAGGCGCAGGAGGAGGAGGGCCGGACCTGACGCCGCCGCGACGGAGCCGGGCCCGGGGTCTTACGGCCTTCCGGGCCCGTCGGGTTCCGGAGACCGTCAGGTCCGGAAGGCCGTAAGGCCCCGGAGAGTCAGTTCTCGTCCTCCAGGCGGAAGCCGACCTTCAGGCCGACCTGGTAGTGCTCGATCGTGCCGTCGACGAGGTGGCCGCGCACCTGCGTCACCTCGAACCAGTCAAGGCCCCTCAGGGTCTGCGAGGCGCGTTCGATGCCGTTGCGGATGGCCTGGTCGACTCCCTCGGTGGAGGTGCCGACGATCTCGGTGACGCGGTAGGTGTGGTTCGACATGGGGGACGGACTCCTCTCGGTGCGTTCCCTCCACCGTGCCCCAGGGCGCGCCGGGGCGCGA
Organism: Streptomyces sp. NPDC086147; assembly: GCF_040702165.1. Taxonomy (NCBI): domain Bacteria; kingdom Bacillati; phylum Actinomycetota; class Actinomycetes; order Kitasatosporales; family Streptomycetaceae; genus Streptomyces; species Streptomyces sp. NPDC086147. The sequence continues at coordinate 55,237 of NZ_JBFBJO010000020.1, forward strand.
CACGACGACCTCCCGGCGGGCCACGGGAATTACCGGTGGTAACGGAACAGACCGTCCCTCCGGGGGGCGGAACGGGATGGTCAAGGACTTGACCATCCCGTTGGTCCAGACCAGAATCCAGGCCACATACCCGCGCGAACACCCCGTTCGGTCCCCCCATGCCGGGTCAGCCCCTACGCACGACCCTGTGCTGAACCGCAGAAGGTGACCCACGTGAAGAACCGACGTCTCGTCTGTCCCCTGGCAGCCGCCACCGCGCTCGCCCTCTCGGGCTGCGGGATGCTGCCGGGCGGCGAGGGCACGAAGACCGTCAACATCTGGCTGATGCGGGACAGCGCCAGCGAGGACTACATCGAGCGCTTCAAGAAGGCGTACGAGGAGGAGCACGGCGGGATCGAACTCCAGTTCACCATCCAGGAGTGGACCGGCATCGGCAAGAAGGTCACCGAGGCGATCGAGGGCGCCGGCGGACCCGACGTCATCGAGGTCGGCAACACCCAGGTCGCCCAGTACGCCGACACCGAGAAGCTGTTCGACCTCACCCTGGAGTCGGTCCGCGACCTCGGCAGCGAGGACTGGCTGCCCGGTCTCGCCGAGCCCGGAAACATCTCCGGCTCCCAGTACGGCATCCCCTGGTACGCCGCCAACCGGATCGTCATCTACAACAAGGACCTGTTCCGGGGCGCCGGCATCGACAAGCCGCCGGCCACCCGCGCCCAGTGGCTCGCCGACACCGAGAAGCTCAACAAGAACGGCTCCCAGGGCATCTACCTCGCCGGCCAGGACTGGTACACCCTCGCCGGCTTCGTCTGGGACGAGGGCGGCGAACTGGCCGTCGAGAGGGGCGGCCAGTGGACCGGCGTCCTCGACAGCCCGGAGGCCCAGCGCGGCATGGCGTTCTACAAGGAACTCCAGTCCCTCGGCGCCGGCCCCAAGAACGCCGACGAGCAGAACCCGCCGCAGGCCGACGTCTTCGCCAAGGGCGACGTGGCCCAGCTCATCGCCACCCCCAGCGCCGTCGCCGCGATCCTCAAGGCCGACCCGGGGCTCAAGGACAAGCTCGGCTACTTCCCGATACCCGGCAAGAAGGCCGACCAGCCCTGCGCCGTCTTCACAGGCGGCTCCGACCTCGTCATCCCGGAGAACGCGCCCCAGCGCGGCGCCGCCCTCGACGTCGTCAAGGCGATGGCCGGCGAGAAGTGGCAGACCGAACTCGCCCGCGCCATGGGCTACGTCCCCAACAAGAAGGGACTCGCCTCCGTCGTCGCCGGCCAGGAGGCCACCGCCGTCATGGCCCGGGGCGCCGCGCGCGGCCGGGCCACCCCCAACTCCCCGCAGTGGGCGAACGTGGAGGGGGACAACCCGATCAAGCCCTACATGACCGCCGTCCTCCAGGGCGAGGACCCGATCAAGGCGGCCCGGAAGGCCTCCGACACGATCACCGACACCCTCGCCGAATAGCATTCAGCGTCCGCACACCCGCGAGCCCCCGGACGGTCACGTCGAATCCAGCCGGTCACGGAAGAAGTGAGGAAGCAAGGAGCCGGGCCACCGCGCGAGCGGCCCCGGCCCCGCCCCTTCCCTTCCGTCCGGAGGCGCCCGCCATGTCCGCACCGACGCACACGCTCGCCGTCCCCGCACAGCCCCGGGCCCGGACCCGGGCCGAGCAGCCCACGCCCCGGTACGCCGTCGGCCTCGCCCGCCACCAGGAGGACGTGCGCGCCGCCCAGCGGCTGCGCCACCAGGTCTTCGCCGGCGAGATGGGGGCCCGGCTCGACGGGCCCGAGCCCGGCCTCGACTCCGACGCCTTCGACGCGTACTGCGACCACCTCCTCGTACGGGAGGAGACCACCGGCGAGGTCGTCGGCACCTACCGGCTCCTGCCGCCCGAGCGGGCCGCCGTCGCCGGACGCCTCTACTCCGAGGGCGAGTTCGACCTCACCCGGCTCGCCCCCGTCCGGCACGACATGGTGGAGGCCGGCCGCTCCTGCGTCCACCCCGCCCACCGCAACGGCGCCGTCATCGCCCTCATCTGGGCCGGCCTCGCCCGCTACATGGCCGAGACCGGCCACAACTGGATCGCCGGCTGCTGCTCGGTCCCGCTCGACGACGGCGGCGCCCTCGCCGCCGCCACCTGGGACACCGTCCGCACCAAGCACCTCGCCCCGGAGGAGTACCGGGTCACCCCGCACCGCCTCTGGAGCCCCGAGGGCGTCGCCCGCCCCGAGGGCCGCACCGAGCTGCCCCCGCTGCTGCGCGGCTACCTCCGGCTCGGCGCCCAGGTCTGCGGCGCCCCCGCGCACGACCCCGACTTCGGCGTCGCCGACCTCTACGTCCTGCTCTCGCTGCGCCGCACCAACCCGCGCTACCTCAACCACTTCCTGTCGCTCGTCCCGGCCCGGTGAACGGACCCGCGACCCTCCCGCCGTGGCTCCCCGCGGCGCCCTGCACCCCGGGTCGCTGCGCCGCCCACCCGGACGGCACCGGCCCCGACCCCGGAGCCGGCCTCCCGCGGGCCCTGGCCCGGCTCGCCGCCGGCACCGTCACCGTCCTCCTCGGCGTCCTCCTCGCCCCGGCCGCCGCCCCACTCCCGCCCGCCGCCCGGCTCGCCCTCGTCCGCCTCTGGACCCGGACGGTGGTCCGCGCCTTCGGCGTCCGCGTCCGCTACGAGGGGACCCCCGCCGCCACCGGCCCCCTCCTCGTCGTCGCCAACCACGTCTCCTGGCTGGACATCCCGCTCCTCGCGGCCGTCCTGCCCGCCCGCACGGTCGCCAAGGCCGAGGTGCGCCACTGGCCGGTCCTCGGCCTCGTCGCCGCCCTCGGCGGCACCCTCTTCATCGACCGGGACCGGCTCAGGGCCCTGCCCGGCACCGTCCGCGCGACGGCCGGGATCCTCGCGGCCGGCGGCCGGGTGGCCGTCTTCCCCGAGGGCTCCACCTGGTGCGGCCGGGAGCGGGGGCGGTTCCGGCCCGCCGTCTTCCAGGCCGCCCTGGACGCCGGCTGCGCCGTGCAGCCCGTACGGATTGACTACCGGCCCGCCGACGCCGCCGCGTACGTCGGGGACGACCCGCTCGCCGCCTCCCTGTGGCGGGTCGTCACCACCCGGCGCCCCACCGCCGAGGTCCGCCTCGCGGACCCCCTGCCGAGCGGCCGGTACCCGGACCGGCGCGCCCTCGCGGCCGCCGCCCAGCGGGCCGTGGCCCTGCGCGGAACCACCCGGCAGGGCCCGGCCCGATGGGTTCCGGCTCAGCGGGCCGTCGCCAGCGACAGCGCGAACCTGTCCCCGTCGTCCGTCCACCAGCGGGCCAGTTCGAGGCCCGCCGCCGCCAGTTCCTTCCGTACGCCCTCCTGACGGAACTTCGCCGACACCTCCGTCCGCAGCTCCTCGCCCGCCGCGAACGGCACCACGAGGTCCAGCTCCGGGATCTTCACGGTGAGCGCGCGGCGGGCGCGCAGCCGCATCTCGATCCACTCCCGCTCGGCGTCCCACACCGCCACGTGCTCGAAGTCCGCCGGATCGGCGTCCGCGCCCAGCTCGCGGTCGATCACGGCCAGCACGTTCTTGTTGAACTCACCGGTCACCCCGGCCGCGTCGTCGTAGGCGGCCACCAGCGTCGCCTCGTCCTTCACCAGGTCCGTGCCGAGCAGCAGGGAGTCGCCCGGCGCGAGCATCGAGCGGACCGAGCGCAGGAAGGTCCGCCGCTCCTCGGGGAGCAGATTGCCGATCGTGCCGCCGAGGAAGGCCACCAGGCGCGGCCCCGGCGTCCCGGGCAGCGCGAGGCCCCGGGTGAAGTCCGCGACCAGGGCGTGCACCCGCAGCTCCGGCCGCTCCGCGAGCAGCGACTCCGCCGCCCCGGTCAGCGCCGACTCGCTCACGTCCACGGGCACGTAGCTGTCCAGACCGGGCAGCAGCGCGTCGATCAGGAACCGGGTCTTCTCGGAGGACCCCGAGCCCAGTTCCACCAGGGTCCGGGCCTTCGTCTCCGCCGCGATCTCCGGCGCCCGCGCGGCCAGGATCTCCCGCTCCGCCCGCGTCGGGTAGTACTCGGGCAGCCGGGTGATCTCCTCGAACAGCTCGCTGCCCCGGGCGTCGTAGAACCACTTGGGCGGCAGCTCCTTGGGGGAGCGGGTCAGACCGTGGACGACGTCGGTGCGCAGATCGGCGCCGGCGGCGTCCGGGTCGAGGGTGCGGGTCAGCTGGTACGGGCTCACGCGGGCGGCTCCTTGAGCGGGGTGAGGGCGACGTCGGTGCGGTCGGCGGTCACGAGCGTCCGCTCGGGCACCTCCCGCCAGTGGGGATCGTCGTCGTACGGTTCGGAGGCCACGACCGCCCGGCCGGGACCCGTCAGGTACCAGAGGCTGTTGCCCCAGGCGGTCGCGGCGATCCGGTCGCCGTCGGTGAGCAGCAGGTTCAGCCGGGACCCGGGGGCCGCCTGCGCGACCTCCCGCACGGTGGCGGCGAGCGCCTCGCCCGGCGCGTCCCCGGCCCGCAGCCGGTGCAGGACGAGCGCCCACACGAGCGCCGAGTCGGTACGGGCCTCCAGCCGCAGCAGCTCCCCGGCGGACAGCGTCGCGGCGAGCGGGGTCAGGGTGTCCGGCCAGCCCGGTACCGCGCCGTTGTGGCTGAACAGCCAGCGCCCGGAGGAGAACGGCGTGGCCGCCGCCTCCCCGTCCGCACCGGGCAGCGTGGCCCCCCGGACCGCCGCGAGCAGCGCCCCGGAGCGCACCACCCGGGCGAGGTCGGCGAAGGAGAGGTCGCCCCAGATCGGCCCGGCGCGCCGGTACCGCGCGGGCACCGGGTCCCCCTCGGCGTACCAGCCGACCCCGAACCCGTCGGCGTTCACCACCCCGCTGGTCTGCGTGCGGGGCTCCCAGGACTGGCGCAGAAGGCCGTGCTCCGGCCGCACGACCAGCTCGCCGAGCGCCACCGGACCGCCCACGTAGGCGATGTGGCGGCACATCAGTCGAGCTCCGCGGAGCGGGCCGTGCGGAAGCCGGAGAAGATCTGGCGCCGCACCGGCAGGTCCCAGTTGCGGAAGGTGCCCCGGCAGGCGACCGCGTCCACCGCGAACGAACCGCCCCGCAGCACCTTGTGCTCCGGACCGAAGAACACCTCCGAGTACTCCTTGTACGGGAAGGCGGTGAAGCCCGGGTACGGCAGGAAGTCGCTCGCCGTCCACTCCCACACGTCCCCGATCAACTGCCGCACGCCCAGCGGCGAGGCGCCCTCCGGATAGCTTCCGGCCGCCGCCGGGCCCAGGTGCCGCTGCCCGAGGTTCGCGTGCTCGGGACCGGGGTCCCCGTCGCCCCACGGATAGCGGCGGGAGCGGCCCGAGGCCGGGTCGTAGCGGGCCGCCTTCTCCCACTCGGCCTCCGTCGGCAGCCGGCGCCCCGCCCAGCGCGCGTAGGCGTCCGCCTCGTACCAGCTCACGTGCAGGACCGGCTCCTCCTCCGGTACGGGCCCGGTCGCCCCGAACCGGCGGCGCAGCCACTGCCCGCCGTCCCGGCGCCAGAACAGCGGTGCCCCGATGCCGTGCTCCCGGATCTGCGCCCACCCGGCGGGATGCCACCAGCGCCGGTCCTCGTAGCCGCCGTCCGCGAGGAAGGCCAGATAGGCGCCGTTGGTGACCGGAGTGGTGTCGATGTGGAAGGCGGGGACCTCCCGCCGGTGCGCCGGGCGCTCGTTGTCGAGGGCCCACGGCTCGTCCGAGGTCCCCATGGTGAACGGGCCGCCGGGGACCAGGACCTCGGCCGGCAGCGGGCCGGTCCGGCGGACCGGCGGCGGGGGAGCGGTCAGGACGGGCGGCCCCTTCCGCAGCTGATGGGTGATCAGCATCGTCTCGTCGTGCTGCTGCTCGTGCTGGGCGACCATGCCGAAGACGAACCCCGCGTCCAGCAGCTGCCGCCCCTCCAGGGGCGCCCGCTCCAGCACGTCGAGGACCCGGAGCCGTACGTCCGCCGCGTAGGCGCGGGCCTCGCCCGGCGGGAGCAGCGGCAGCGACGGGCGCTCGGCGCGCGGGTGCTCGAAGGCGTCGTAGAGCGGGTCGATCTCGGGCCGCAGCGCGTCGCGCCCCGCGACGGCCCGCCACAGCCACTGCTCCTCCTGGTTGCCGATGTGCGCCAGGTCCCAGACGAGCGGCGACATCAAGGGGGAGTGCTGGGCGGTGAGGTCGTCGTCCTCCACGCAGGAGGTGAGGCGCAGGGTGCGGTCCCGGGCCGCGACGAGGGCGTCCAGGGCCCGCGTCCGCAGCGCCTCGGTCCCGGTCTCCGTTCCCGCCGTGTCTCCGGTCATGACGTCACCGCCTCGGGGGTGTCGGCCGGGGAGCTCCCGGGCATCACGTACCGCTCCCGGAAGGCGGCGACCGCCCGCCGCACCTCCTCGCTCGCCCCGATCCGGGGCAGCGCCTCCAGGGCGGCGGAAAAGACCGTCCGCGCGGCGGCGTGCAGGTCCGGATCGGCCAGACCGTCACGGGCCGCCGCCACCCACAGCGGATTGCGCGGCGGGGGATCCTCGCCGGCCCGCTCCGCGAGCGGCTTCACCGCCCGGTAGACGGTCTCCGCCGCCTCCGGGTCGTCGAACACCGCCGTCGTCACGGCCGCCGGCACCATCCAGCCGTCGAGCCCCGGCTGCGCGTCGACCATCCGGAACTCCAGATGGCCGCGCGGCCGCACCGGAGGGAAGAGGGTCGTCATGTGGTAGCGCAGGTCGTCGGCGTCGGCCGGACGGGGGAGCCCCGTGCGCAGCCACTCCCGGAAGGTCAGCCCCTCCGGCACCGCCCACGGCCCCTCCTCGGTCCGCACGCACAGCACCGGGGTGTCGAGGACGTGCGCCGCCCACTCCGCCCGCGGGTCGCCGTCCGACGGGGGCGGGGGCGTCCGCCGCGGCGCGAGCGTCCGCACCGGGTCGAGCTCCGCCCACAGGGCCTGCCGCGTCGAGCGCCAGCCGGTGCGGCGCCCGCCGTGCACCGGGGAGTTGGCGAAGGCGGCCACGAGCACCGCGCCCAGGAGGTGGGCCAGTCGCCACCGCCGCCGGTAGTTCAGCGGGCCCGGCCCGTCGACCCCGGCGTCGAGGCAGATCTGCACCGACGCCGACTCGCACATCATCGCCCGCCCGGCCGGACCCGTCCGGTCGAGGGCGGCCTCCATCGCGTCGTACCGCGGCTCGTGGAGCACCCGGCCGCGCGGCGCCTGCCAGGGATCCACCCCGTAACCGCTGAGGGCGAGGCCGTGGGGCCCGAGCGCGCCCCGCACCGCCCGCAGGTCGGCGGCGAGCGAGTCGAGGCACTCCATGAGGGATCCGGCGGGCCGCGAGCTGAGCTCCAGCTGACCGCCGGGTTCGAACGTCAGGGCCGACACCAGGGGCAGGGCCCGTACGGCGTCGAGGGCCGCGGTGAGCCGTCGCGGCCGTACGGGCACCCGGGGGTCCCGCGACTCGTGCACCAGCCACTCCAGCTCCACCCCCACGGTGCGGGGCGGGCCGGTCTTGAAGCAGATACATCGCAGCAGTTCCTCCGCCTCCGCCTCGGTGAGAGGGGGGCCGCCACGCGGTATGCCGCTCGGCGACATCCGTACACCTCCTGGTCCTCCGGGGGACCGGTCCCGGGACGGTCCGTCCCGTGAGCGCGATCCCGGACGCACCGGAAACAGACTCCGGGAACGGAGCCCCCGGAACGCCACTGGTTCCACCTAAAGCCACGGTCGGGCGGCGTGCAAGAGCGCCCCGAACGGGCCGTACGCGCTCCCCGTGCCCCCGTCCGTCCGGATTTCCCCGTCGTCACGGAAACATTCACCCTCGTCACGGACCGGCGAAAACCCGTTGTCCCGAACGGGAGGAAACGATCATTCTGGCGTCCATGAGTGCACGACTGCGCAGCATCGCGGCCCGGACCGAGGAGATCGTCGCCGCCGGCCACTACCGCGCCCGGGACGGCCGGACCGTCTCCGTCGCCGACGACCTGGCCGCCGCCCTGGCCGGCACCCGGCTCCACGGCCCCGGCCCCGTGGCCGTCACCCCCGACACCGACCGCACGCCCACCCTGGAGGTCACCGGCGAGAGCAGCCTGGCCGCCGCCCGCCGGATGACCGCGGCCGACCCCGCCCGCCCGGTGGCCGTCCTGAACTTCGCCTCCGCCCGCAACCCCGGCGGCGGCTACCTCAACGGCGCCCAGGCCCAGGAGGAGGCGCTCTGCCGGTCCTCCGCCCTCCACGCCACCCTGCTGCGCGTCCCCGAGTACTACGCCCACCACCGCGCCGACCGGGACGTCTTCTACTCCGACCGCGTCATCCACTCGCCCCGGGTGCCGGTCTTCCGCGACGACCGGGGCGACCTGCTCGCCGAGCCCTTCACCGTCGGCTTCCTCACCTCGCCCGCCCCCAACGCGGGCGTCGTCCGCCGCACCGCCCCTGAGCGCGCCGACCGGCTGCCCGCGGCCCTCGCCGCCCGCGCCGAACGCGTCCTGGAGACGGCCGCCGCGGCCGGCTACCGACGGCTCGTCCTCGGCGCCTGGGGCTGTGGGGTCTTCCAGAACGACCCGGAACAGGTCGCCGGCGCGTTCACGGCGCTGCTCACCGGGGACGGCCGGTTCGCCGGCCACTTCGAGGAGGTCGTCTTCGCCGTCCTGGACCGCGCCTCCGGCGCGCCGACGCTCGCCGCCTTCGCCCGGGTCGTCGGCCGTACGGCCTGACGTGCGGCCCCCGCACGCGCGTGCCACGCTGAAGGGATGCGGACCGATGTCCGAAACCCGTCACGGGAGGCACGATCGTGGGCAAGAAACAGACCCGTGTGAACAAGGGGGCCCGCACCGGCGGCCACGAACACCGCACCGACGCGGCGGCTAAGGAGAAGGCCTCCCGGGTCACCGCGCCGGAGACGCCGATCTCGGCGGTGGAGCACGGCCACCGCAAAGAACGCAGGTTCGGCCACAACTGACACGGGTCCGACCGCGACCGTGACCACGCCGACGTCACGGCCGCGGTGGGACCGAAGGGCCCGACGCCACCACGGCGCCGGGCCCCGACTGTGCCCGGGGCGCGGGCACGGCCCGGCTCGTACGGCCCGTATCCGGAGCGTGGACCCGGCCCGTACCCCGTGGGCGCGGACCGGGTCCGCATCCGCAGTGCCGGACCCGGCCCGCCCGTGGAGACGCGGGCCCGGGTCGTCGTCGGGACCTACCCCTCCTCCTCCCGGACCGTGATCTCCACCCTCTCCGACACGCTTTCCGCCGTCCGGGGCGCCGGCGGCACCAGCCCGCCCAGCTGGTCCCGCGCCGCCGGGCTCATCGTGGCGAGGAGCTGCCGGGCCAGGCCGAGGCCGGTGCCGCCCATCGTCAGGGCCTTGGCGAAGACGTCCGCCATGCCGTCGGCGCCGTTCAGGAGCACCATCTGGTCGACGTTCCCGAAGGCGGACGCGCCCGCGGAGACGATCTCCGGCCACTTCTCGGCCAGTTGCTGGGCGACCACCGCCTCCTGGTTCTCCGCGAGCGCCGCCGCCCGCGCCTTGATCGCCTCGGCCTCCGCCAGACCCTTCGCGCGCGTGGCCTCCGCGACCGCGAGGCCCTTCGCGTGCTGGGCCGCCGCCTCCGCCTCGCCCGTGAGCCGGGTCGCCGTGGCCTTGGCCGCGCTCGCCAGCTCGGTCTCCTTCGCCTCGGCCTCGGCGGCCGAGATCCGGGCGTCGCGCTCGGCCTCCGCCAGCGTCCGGGTCTCGTACGCCATCGCGTCGGCCGGCTTGCGGACCTCCGCCTGGAGCTGCTGCTCCTTGCGGTGCCCCTCCAGCTCGGCGACGCGCGTCTCCTGCACGACGACCTCCTGGCGCGAGGCCGCCTCGGCCAGCGGACCGGCCTGCCGGGCCTTGGCCGAGGCCTGGTCCCGCTCGGCCTGGTAGCCCGCCTGGAGGATCTCGCTGTCCCTGGTCGCCTCCGACATGCGGGCCGCGGCCTGCTGCTCCGCCTCGGTCGCCCGCCGGTTCGCCTCCGCCTGTGCGATCCGCGCGTCCCGCTGGACGGCGGCGGCGTGCGGCGCGGCCAGGTTCTTGATGTACCCGGTCGGGTCCTCGATCTCGTGGATCTGGAGCGAGTCGACGATCAGCCCGAGCTTCTCCATCTCCGTGCCACAGGCCGACCGCGCCTGCCCGGTCAGCTTCTCCCGGTCGCGGATCATGTCCTCCACGGTCAACCCGCCGACGATGGCGCGGAGATGACCGGCGAAGACGATGTGCACCCGCTCGCTCATCAGCTTCTGCTGGTCGAGGAAGCGGCGGGCGGCGTTGGCGATCGACACGAAGTCGTCGCCGACCTTGAAGATCACCACGCCGCGCACCTTGAGCGGGATGCCCTGGTGGGTGACGCACTCGACGGACAGCTGCGTCTCGTTGAGGTCGAGCGAGAGCTTGCGCACCGCCTGCACCCCGGGCAGCACGAGGGTGCCGCGCCCGGTGACGATGCGGAACCCCATGCCCTCGCCGAGGCCCTCGTTCTTGTGGTTGGAACCGGAGATGATCAGCGCCTCGTTGGGTTCGGCGACGCGCCACATCATCTTGAAGACAGCGATCAGAACGGCGACGGCGCCGACGGCGGCGCCCGCGATGATCCCGATGCCCATGGGCAAGGTCCCCCTTCACCGGAGCCGAGCGGACCCGGTGAGGGGAGTGTGCGCCCGGGACGGGCGCCGCTCAACGCCTCCGTCAACCCTCGTACGCGGCTGTGACGTAGACGGTGCGCGGAGGGAGATGTTCCATGACGGTGACGACCGTTCCGACCTCGATCCGCTGCTTCGGCACGGCCGGATGGGCGAGGAAGTGCTCGGCGCCGCCCCGGATCCGGACGATCACCTCACCGACGAGCCCCGGCCCGACGGTGCCGGTCACCCGGCCGAGCAGTCCCACCATCGAGGTCTCCATCGACGCGTCGTCCATGACCGAACGGTACGTCAGATCCAGCCGTCGAGGGCGGACATGAACCCGTCGAAGTCGTCCCGGTGGACGGTGTGCCCGGTCCGCGCCACCGTACGGACCTCGAAGCCGCGCTCCGTCAGCATCCGGGCGTCGCCGGGCGCGACCAGCAGGCTCGGGTCGGCGAGGGCGACGAGCGAGGGGACGACGGGCCGGGCCGGCCACAGGTCGGCGCCCACGAACGGCGTCAGGCCGTGGGCCGTCCGCTCGTCCCACACCCGTACCGCCGCCGTCTCGTCCTCGACGTCCTCCTCCGACCAGGCCGGGTTGAGCCCCCGGACCATCTCGCGGGTCAACTCCTTTCCCCGGACGAAGAGTTCGGCCCGGTAGCCGAAGGGCCCCGACCGCAGGTGCCAGGCCGGGTCGGAGTACACCGCACGGGCGGGCTTCAGCCGCTCCACCGCGCGGGAGAGCACGAGCGCCCCCAGCGAGTGGCCGACGGCCAGGTCGACGCCGTCCGGCACGGTCTCCACGAGGTCGTCGGCGTAGTCCTCCGGCCGGTACTCCTCGGGGCCCGCGCCCCGCCCGCTCGCCCCGTGCCCCCGCAGGTCCACGGCGACCACCCGGTAGCCGCGCTCCGCGAGCGCGGGCCCGACCCGGCGCCAGGTGCGGTGGTCGGCCATGATGCCGTGGACCAGCAGGGCCGTCCGGTCCCCGGACCCCCACGTGGTGGTGTGCAGACGCACGGTGCCGCCCCTTCGTCCCTCTCCGCCGTCCGGAGCGCCTTGCCGGCGTCTCCGGTACCGGACACAGTACGGCGGCGGGGAGGGACGGAGGGGCGGTGCGGGGAGGGGCCGGCCGGTCTCGCGGGTCGTCCGGCGCGAGCCCCGCCGAGCGCTTAGCGTCGACGCATGAGCACAGTTCCGAAGCGATTCGAGATCCTGCTGGTGCCCGAGCACGTCGAGGACCGCCACGGCGCCTCCGTCGCGGACAGCGCCGTCCGCTCGGCCGTCGTGGAGGCCACCGGACGGCACGGCGAGACCGGCTACCCGATCTACGAGGGACACGGCATCCGGGCCGACATCGACCCCGAGACGCGTACGGTCGAGGCGCTGCTCGTCGACGGCCGGGAACTCGACTACGCCCTCACGCCCCTGGTCCGTCCCGCTCCCTGACCAGCCCTCCCGCCCGCCGAAGTGCCCCGCATCACCCGCGTACGTCCTGAAACGCTCCGTTGACAGGGCGGGCCGTCGGGCAGAGACTCTGCGCGCCCGGTGGGACGAAAAAGGTTCTACCGGCCGAACAGACGAACAGAGTCGTTCCGAAGGTCACGTGGGAGAGAACCGATGAGCATCCGCGACGTCTACATCGTCGACGCCGTCCGCACCCCGATCGGGAAGTTCGGGGGCGCCCTCGCCCCCGTGCGTCCCGACGACCTCGCGGCCCATGTCGTACGGTCGCTCGTCGACCGCTCGCCCGCGCTCGACCCGGCCCGCGTCGACGACGTCTACTTCGGCGACGCCAACGGCGCGGGCGAGGACAACCGCGACGTGGCGCGGATGGCCGTCCTGCTCGCCGGACTGCCCGTCACCGTCCCCGGCGTCACCCTCAACCGCCTCTGCGGCTCCGGCCTGGAGGCCGTGATCCAGGCGGCCCGCGCCATCGCGCTCGGGGACGCCTCCGTGGTGATCGCCGGCGGCGTCGAGTCGATGTCCCGCGCCCCCTGGGTCCTCCAGAAGCCCGAGCGGGCCTTCCCCGCCGGACACCAGCAGCTCCACTCCACGACGCTCGGCTGGCGCATGACGAACCCGCGGATGCCCGCCGAGTGGACGGTCTCCCTCGGCGAGGGCGCCGAGCTGGTCGCCGACCGGCACGGCATCACCCGCGAGCAGCAGGACGCCTTCGCCCTCGCCAGCCACCGCAAGGCCGCCGAGGCCTGGGCGAAGGGCCTGTACGACGACGAGGTCGTGCCCTACCCCGACGTGGACCTGACCCGCGACGAGTCGATCCGGGACACCACCTCCCCGGAGGCCCTCGCCCGGCTCAAGCCCTCCTTCCGGGCCGAGGGCGGCACCGTCACGGCGGGCAACTCCTCCCCGCTCAACGACGGCGCGGCCGCCCTGCTCCTGGTGGACGAGGAGGGGCTGCGCGAGACCGGCCGCGAACCGCTCGCCCGCATCCGCACCTCCGCCGTCACCGGCATCGAGCCCCAGCTCTTCGGCCTCGGCCCGGTCGAGGCGGTCCGCCGGGCCCTGGACAAGTCGGGACGCTCCTTCGCCGACCTGAGGACCTTCGAGCTCAACGAGGCCTTCGCGGCCCAGGCGCTCGGCTGCCTCGCCGAGTGGCCGGAGCTGGACCCGGAGCTCGTCAACCCGCGCGGCGGGGCCGTCGCGATCGGCCACCCGCTCGGCGCGTCCGGCGCCCGGCTCGCCGGATCCGTGGCGCACCAGCTCGCGGCGGCCGGCTCGGGCACGGGCCTCGCCGCCCTCTGCATCGGCGTCGGCCAGGGCCTGGCGCTGGTCCTGGAGCGCTGAGACCGCGCGGACACGCCGAAGAGGGGTACGGGAAGTCCTCCCGTACCCCTCTCGCGTTCGCTACTGCTGCGCGTTCCCCTGCGCCTGGGCGTTCTCGACGGACTTGCGCACCTCGTCCATGTCCAGCTTCCGCGCCTGGCCGATGAGGTCCTCCAGGGCGACCTCCGGCAGCGCGCCCGGCTGCGCGAACACGGCCACCTTGTCGCGCACGATCATCAGGGTCGGGATCGACTGGATCTCGAAGGCCGCCGCCAGCTCCTGCTGGGCCTCGGTGTCGACCTTGGCGAAGACGAGGTCCTGGTGGCGCTCGGACGCCGCCTCGAAGACCGGGCCGAACTGACGGCAGGGACCGCACCACGAAGCCCAGAAATCGATCAGAACGAACTCGTTGTCGCCCACGATCTCGTCGAAGTTGTCCTTGGTGAGCTCTACGGTGCTCATACCTGCCTGCCTTTCGGGGTCTCCTGGTGGTGTCCTCACGGTCCCCGGGGGACTCGCCGGGCACAACGGCGTATCGAGCCGCACTATTCCAGGCCCCTGCCCGCAGACTGGGATCATGACACATATGGTGGAAGACGAGCAGGTCTACGACGTGGTGGTACTGGGCGCGGGGCCGGTCGGCGAGAACGTCGTCGACCGGGTGCGGGCGGCCGGTCTGAGCGCGGCGATCGTCGAGAGCGAGCTGCTCGGCGGCGAGTGCTCGTACTGGGCCTGCATGCCCAGCAAGGCGCTTCTGCGGCCCGGGATCGCCCGCTCCGACGCCCGCGCGCTCCCCGGTCTGCGCGAGGCGGCCGGCGGCCCCCTGGAGGCGGCGGCGGTCCTCGCCCACCGGAACGAGGTCGTCGGCGACTGGAAGGACGACGGCCAGCTCGACTGGCTGGACTCGATCGGCGTCCGGGTCCTGCGCGGCCACGGCCGCCTCGCCGGACCGCGCAGGGTCGAGGTCGTGAGCCCCGAGGGCGAGCGCCACGTGCTCACCGCCCGGCACGCGGTCGCCGTCTGCACCGGCAGCCGCGCCGTCCTGCCGGAGCTGCCCGGGCTGCCCGGCGCGCGGCCCTGGACCAGCCGCGAGGCGACCTCCTCCCAGGAGGTGCCCGAGCGGCTCGTCGTGGTGGGCGGGGGAGTGGTGGGCGCGGAGATGGCCACCGCCTGGCAGGCCCTCGGCTCGAAGGTGACGATGCTCGTACGGGGCGGGGGCCTGCTCCCGCGCATGGAGCCCTTCGTCGGCGAGCACGTGGCCGAGGCGCTGAGGGAGCGCGGCGCGGACATCCGCGACGGCGCGTCCGTCACGGCGGTGGTGCGGGACGGGGGCACCGGCCCGGTCACCGTGGTCCTGGAGGGCGGCGACCACGTCGAGGCCGACGAGGTGCTCTTCGCGACCGGCCGGGCCCCGCGCACCGAGGACGTCGGCCTGGAGACGGTCGGCCTGGAGCCCGGTTCCTGGCTCGATGTCGACGACAGCCTCCGGGTGCTCGGCACCGACTGGCTCTACGCCGTCGGGGACGTCAACCACCGCGCGCTCCTGACCCACCAGGGCAAGTACCAGGCCCGGATCGCGGGCGCCGCCATCGCCGCCAGGGCGAAGGAGGGGGCCCTCCCGGACTCCGGGAGCTGGGGCGCGTACGCCGCCACGGCCGACCACGCCGCCGTGCCGCAGGTGGTCTTCACCGACCCCGAGGCGGCCGCCGTCGGCCTGTCGCTCGCGGAGGCGGAGCGGGCCGGGCTGCGGGTCAGGGCGGTGGACCTCGACATGACCGGGGTCGCCGGGGCCGGCCTCTACGCGCCGGGCTACCGGGGCCACGCGCGGATGGTCGTGGACCTGGACCGGGAGGTCGTCGTCGGCGCCACGTTCGTCGGCCCGGGGATCGGCGAGCTCCTCCACTCGGCGACGGTCGCGGTCGTCGGCGAGGTCCCGATCGCCCGCCTGTGGCACGCCGTTCCCTCGTACCCGACGCTGAGCGAGGCGTGGCTGCGGCTCCTGGAGGCCTACCGGGGCTGAGGTCCCGCCCGGGACCACCGGGGCCGAGGGCCCGCCCCCGACTCGTCACCGCTCGGCGGGAGCGCCCCGGGGGACCAGGGCCCGCGCCGCCGAGCGGGCCACCTCCAGGGCGCCCTCCGCTCCCTGCCCCAGGACCACCCGGGTGCTCAACCCGTCGAGCAGGGCGAGGAGTTCGGAGGCGCGGGCGCCGGTGTCCAGCGGGGCGAAGCGCCCCCGCGCGACGCCCGCCGCGAGCAGGGCCTCCAGGTCCTCCTGCCAGCCCCGGTCCAGTTCGACCTGGGCCTCGCGCAGCGCGTCGTTCCCGGCCGCGCGGGCCCAGAGCTCGATCCACAGCGTCCAGCGCGGGTCGCGGGGCCCGCGCGGCAGGTAGAGCCGCAGGAAGAGGTCCAGCTTGCGTTCCGCCGCGACCCGCCGGCCGAGCAGCGCCCGGCGCTCCTCGGCCAGCGCCGCCTCGCTCCAGCGGAGGGCGGCGAGCAGCAGCAGGTCCTTGCTGCCGAAGTAGTACAGGATGTGGCCGCCGCTCGTGCCGAGCCGCTCCGCGAGCGCCGACATGGTGAGGGAGGCGAGGCCGTCCTCGGCGATCGCCGCCATGGCCTCCTCCAGCATCCGCTCCTGGGTGACGTGTCCGTCCCGCCGTCGTGCCGTGCCTGCCACCGCCGCCGTCCCCGTCCCGCTCTTCCGTCTGTTCCGCCGTGCGCGGATCCGCCCTGCGAGGGCCCGTCGTGTACGGACCGACCCTAACCGCAACCTCCGAGGGTCTTGACGTGGCCGGAACCTTTCGCACATCTTGAATGCCGTTCTAAAACTTAGAACGGCATTCAAGACAGGAGTGCGGTGTGCTCGGACACGAGACGGCGGCCGTGACCACGGGAACCGCGAGGACCACGGGCCGCGACGAGGTGTTCCAGGTCGAGGAACACGGGATCGACCCCATACCCGACGCCGAACGGCACGGCAGCGCCAAGGACGTCTTCTGGCTCTGGTTCGGCTCCAACCTCACCTTCACCTACGTCATCAACGGCGCCCTCGCCGTCGCCTTCGGGCTCTCCTTCTGGCAGGCCACCGCCGTCGTCGTGATCGGCGGCCTCGCCTTCCTCGCCATCGGCGCGGCCGGCCTCAGCGGCGTGCGCACCGGCACCGCCACCCTCGTCGTCTCCCGCGCAGCCTTCGGCCGCCGGGGCAACTGGCCCGCCGGCCTCCTCAACTGGATCGTCAGCATCGGCTACACCGTCGTGAACACGGTGGTGGGCACCCTCGCCCTCGAAGCCTTCCTCGCCGACCTCGGCTGGAGCGGCGGACACGCCCCCCGCGCCCTGTCCCTCGCCGTCACCCTCGCGCTGACCTTCGCCGTCGCCCTCTGGGGCCACGCCACCGTCCAGTTCGCCGAACGCTGGATGGCGTACGTCCTCGCCGTCGGCTTCGCCGCCCTGGTCGTCCTCGTGCTGCCCGGCGCCGACACCTCCGCCCCCGCCGCCGCGCCCGGCGCCCAGGCCTGGAGCCTCGCCTTCGTCGTCGTGCTCGCGGGCCCCTTCTCGTACCTCCCGATGCCCGCCGACTACACCCGCTACCTGCCCCGCGCGACCTCCCTCAGGGCCGTCACCCGCAGCGCGGCCCTCGGCGGCTTCCTCTCCTCCGTCGCCCTGGGCGTCGCCGGCGCGGCCGCCGCGACCCAGGCCGACATGACCGACGCCGTCGCGGGCGCCGAGGGCCTGCTCCCCGGCTGGTTCCAGCCGCTCTTCCTCGCCCTGGTCCTCGGCGGCTCCGTCACCAACTCGATCATCACGCTCTACTCGTCGAGCCTGAACCTCCAGGTCCTCGGCATCCCCTGGAGCCGGGCCCGGGCCATCGTCATCAGCGCCGCCGTCACCGCCGCCGGATCCCTCGGCGCCCTCTTCCTCACCGACTTCACCACCTCGCTCCTCTCCTTCCTCTCCCTCCTGATCATCGTCTTCGCCCCCTGGGGCGGGGTCTTCCTCGCCGACATGGTGCTGCGCCGCTGCGCCTACGACTCCGCCGGCCTGCACGCGGACACCGGCGGCGCCTACTGGTACCGCTCCGGCTGGCACCCGGCCGGCCTCACCGCCCTCCTCGCGGGCCTCGTCTTCTCCGCGCTCACCTGCGACTCCGAACTGTGGACCGGCCCGCTCGTCGCCCCGCTCGGCGGCGCGGACCTCACCCTGCTCGGCGCGGCCGTCTCGGCCCTGGTGTACGTGCTCCTCGCCCGCGGGCACGTCACCCCGCACCGCCCCTGACAGCCACCGCACCCCCACCCCTCCCGTACGTCATGGAGCCACCCCGCATGAACAGCACCGCCCCCGTCCCCGCCGACCTCGTCCTCACCGGCGCCCGGATCCACACCGTCGACCCGGACCTCCCCGAGGCCCAGGCCCTCGCCGTCCGCGACGGGCGCGTCGTCTGGATCGGCTCCGACGACGGCGCCGCCGCCTGGACCGGGCCCGGCACCCGGGTCCTCGACGCGGACGGACGGCTCGTCCTGCCCGGCTTCGTCGACGCCCACAACCACGTCCGCCTCGGCTCCGACGACGCCTGCGTCCAGCTCGCCGGCGCCCGCACCCTCGACGCGATCCACGAGCGGATCCGCACCTGGCACGCGGCGCACCCGGACGCCGAGTGGATCGAGGCCGAGGCCTTCGACTACTCGGCCGTGCCCGGCGGGCGCATGCCCACCGCCGCCGACCTCGACCCGGCCACCGGCGACACCCCCGCCCTCGTCCTCAGCTACGACGTGCACACCGCCTGGCTGAACACCGCCGCCCTCAAGCGGCTCGGCGTCGACCGCGACCACACCGACCTGCCCTTCGGCCGGGCCGTCACCGATCCGGCCACCGGCGAACCCACCGGATTCGTCAAGGACTTCGCGATCAAGGGCCTCTCCCGCGACGGCCACCGCGCCCTGCGCGACCTCGGCCTGCCCTGGGCCTCGCCCGACCGCCAGTACGGACGGCTCGCCAAGAGCCTGGACGACGCCATCGGCTTCGGCATCACCACCGTCGTCGAACCGCAGAACTCCCTCGACGACCTCGCCCTCTTCGAGCGCGCCCGCCACGAGGGCCGGCTGCGCTCCCGGATCGTCGCCGCGCTCTTCCACCCGCGCGGCACCACCGAGGCGGACCTCGACGCCTTCGCGGCGGCGGCCGACGCGCACGACGACGACCGGCTGCGGGTCGGTCCGCTCAAGCTGTACATCGACGATGTCGTCGAACCCCGCACCGCCGCCCTCCTGGAGCCGTACGCGGGCTGCTCCCACCACCGGGGCGACACCTTCTACCCGCCGGAGGAGTTCGCCGAGCTGCTCACCCGGCTCGACGCGCGCGGCTTCCAGTGCTTCGTGCACGCCACCGGCGACCGGGGCATCCGCACCGTCCTCGACGCCGTCGAACGCGCCCGCGCCGCCAACGGGCCGCGCGACGCGCGCCACCAGGTCGTGCACGTCGAGTGCCTCGACCCGGACGACACCCCGCGCTTCGCGGAGCTCGGCGTGGTCGCCTGCATGCAGCCCCGGCACGCCGCCCCCGACATCGCGGGCCCCGGCCAGGACTGGGCCGAGAACGTCGGTCCCGACCGCTGGCACAAGGCCTGGCCGCTGCGCAGCCTGCACGCGGCCGGCGCGGTCCTCGCCCTCTCCAGCGACTGGAACGTCGCCGAGATGGACCCCATGGTCGGCATCCACGCCGCCGTCACCCGCCGCCCGCCCGGCGGCGGCGAGGCCTGGACGGCCGGCGAGACGATCGACGTCGCCACCGCCGTCGAGGGCTACACGAGGGGCTCGGCGTACGCCAACTTCCTGGAGCACGAGCGCGGATCCCTGACCGTGGGCAAGCTGGCCGACTTCGTCGTCCTCTCCCGCGACATCCTCCGCATCGCCCCCGAGGACATCCCGGGCACCGTCGCGGAGACGGTCGTGGTCGGCGGCGAGGTGGTCGTGGAACGCCGTACGGGGGAGTGACCCGGGCACCGGTCCGGCCGTGGACCGTCCCCGGTCCGGTCCGGCGCGGCCGGACCGGGGACGGCGGAAGGGGGATCAGAGCCGGTCGAGGATCTTCCGCAGCTCGGTGATCTCGGCGGACTGGGTCCGTACGACGTCGTCGGCGAGCTTCCTGGCCGCCGGGTCGAGGCCGTTCCTCCGTTCCTCCTCGGCCATGGTCACCGCACCTTCGTGGTGGGCGATCATCAGCTCGGCGAAGGCGCGGTCGAACTCCTCGCCCCGGGCCCCCGCCAGGTCCTTCATGTCCTGCTCGGACATCATCCCGGCCATGCCGTGACCGGACCCGTGGCCGCCCGCGTGACCGGCGGACTCGGGCCTGTCCCAGCCCTTGAGCCAGGCCCGCATCCTCCGGATCTCCGGGTCCTGGGCCCGCTCGATCGCGGCGACCAGCTTCTTGACGCCGGCGTCCTCGGCCCGGCCGCGTGCCAGCTCCGCCATCTCCAGGGCCTGCTCGTGGTGGGGGATCATCATCTGCGCGAACATGACGTCCGCGTCGTTGAAGGACCCCGGAGCGGGCGCCCGGGAGGCGGCGGCCCCCGGCGCGGCGGCGGTGGCGGACGCCGACGGGGCGGCGTCCTCCGCGCCGCAGGCGGTGAGCAGGAGCCCGGTCGCGGCGACGGCGCCGAGGAGGGCGGACGTCCGGGTGGCGCGGTTCGTGAAGGCGCGCATGCGCATGGGTGACACCTCGTGTGCTGTACGTACGGATCCTCACGGTTCCGTACGGAGGGAAAAGGGCAGGTCGAAGCGGCTCACGGGCGCCGCTATGGAGCACCCGTGGGCGGGATGGCCGCCTATATCCGCAGGACGGACAGCAGGGCGAGGTCGGGGGGACGGCGGGGCGGGGCGTGCGGAGCCCGTACGTGCGCGAGGCGCGCCAGGAAGGGGACGAGCCGTTCGGGGCCGCGTCCCAGCGCGGCCAGGACGAGCCGCGCCAGTAGCCAGACGCCGAGGACGGCCACGCACAGCGTGGTCATGTCCGTCCCCGGGCCGGGATCGTGCCGGGCGCCGGAGCCGTCGTCGTCGTGCGCGGAAGGAGCGGTGGCGGCGGTGGTGTGCGTACCGCCGTCGGAGCCCTCCGGGTGGCCCATGGTGTGCATCAGGAACACGCCGAGCGCGAGCACGACGACGAGCAGGAGGTGCGTGAGGGCACCTCCTGCTCGTCGACGGCGTTCCGCCCGGTGTGTACGCACGGTCAGGACCTCCCGGCCGCCGAATATACCGTGCGGGGGTATCAAGGGCGCGTCAGGACACCGTCTCGCCCGCCATGGCGGCGGCCATCCGCAGATGCGGCGCGGCCTCCGCCGGGCGCCCCTGCCGCTCCAGCACGCGGCCGAGCATCAGCCGGGCGTAGTGCTCGACCGGGTCGCGCTCCAGGACCGCCCGCAGCTCGTCCTCCGCCTGCGAGAGCCGGGCGGAGTGGTAGTACGCCCGGGCGAGGAGGAGCCGCTGGGCCGTCTGGTCCGGGTGCTCGGCGACGAGGCCGCGCAGGATGCGGACGGCGGTCCCGTACTCCTTCGCGTCGAAGAACAGCCGCGCCCGGTCCCAGCGCTCCCCGGCCGTGCCGAACTCGTAGTAGGTCTCGCTCACTCGCTCTTCCTTTCCGGAGCTGAGGATCCGCCGCCCGGTGGGGACGGTCGACCGGTTCAACAAGCCAAGTTGGTTGAACATTCCACTACCATCTTCCGGCGCCCACCCGACTTCTCGCGGTCCCACCGGAGCGTCTCGCCCCGCCGCTCCCGTGCGGGAATAGGTTGGGCGCCATGAGCAATCTCGATCGCCATGCCGTGCCGGCCGTCTGCGGCGGGCGCGGGTTCGTCGTCGCCGAGCCGGTACGGGAACTCCTCAGCCCCCGCCACGTCCGGCTCGGCGAATCGACCGAGGTCCGCCGGCTGCTCCCGAACCTGGGCCGCCGGATGGTCGGCGCATGGGTCTTCGTCGACCACTACGGCCCCGACGACATCGCCGACGAGCCCGGCATGCAGGTCCCGCCCCACCCCCACACGGGGCTCCAGACCGTCAGCTGGCTCCACGAGGGCGAGGTGCTGCACCGCGACTCCACCGGCAGCCTCCGGACCATCCGCCCGCGCGAGCTGGGCCTGATGACCTCCGGCCGTGCGATCTCCCACTCCGAGGAGAGCCCCCGGCCGCACGCCCGCCTCCTGCACGGCGCCCAGCTCTGGGTCGCCCTCCCCGACGCCCACCGCCACGTGGAACCCCGCTTCGAGCACCACGCCGACCTGCCCCGCGCCACCGCCCCCGGCCTCACGGCCACGGTGATCCTGGGCTCCCTCGACGGCGCCGCCTCACCGGGCACCGCGTGGACCCTCACCGTGGCCGAGGGCCGACCGGCGCGGGTCGTCCCCGTCGTCGGACTGGCCGGCTGCCTCGTCCTGGCCTTCGCGCTCCCGGCGTCCTCGGTGATCGGGGGCGCCGCGGTCCCGGCCCTCGGGGCCGCCGTGTACGGGGTCAGGCGCGCGGTGACCGCCCGCACGCGGTGATCCAGCGACGGCCGGGCCGGCACCCGACCGGCGCGACAGTACGGGTTGCGGCCACTCCCGCCCGCGGTGACGACCGCGTGAGCGCGATGCCCGCGCCGTGACGGCCACGCGTGGGGAGCTCATTCGGTCACCCGCACCGCGAGCGCCGGGCGGATGGCCGCCGCGCGCCGTGCCGGGCCGATCGTGGCCAGGAGCGACGCGGCGAAGGTGGTCGCCGCCAGGACGCAGATGCTGCTCCACTCGACCGGGAAGCCTCCTTCGAGGCCTTCGAACGCGGCGCTGTTGGCGTACATCAGCCAGGTCGTGAGCACGCCCAGGAGCGAGCCCAGCACGATCCCCTCCAGGGCGACGAAGCTGCTCTCTCCGAGGAAGGCGCGCTGGACGGTCCGTGCCCGGAAGCCGAGGGCCCGCAGGATGCCTATGGTGCGGCGGCGTTCGCGTACGGCCCGGACCATGACGACGCCGAGGCCGGCGATGCCCACGCCGAGGCCCAGGGCGAGGAAGCCCTGCATGAGCCGGAAGAACGCGGTGCTGGAGTCGAACTGGCGGCGGATGTCCGACTCGACGGGGGTGGCGACCAGGCTGGACGAGAGCTGCTCGCCCTGAAGCCGGGTCGCGAGGGCGTCGGGGGAGGTGCCGGGGTCGGTCCGCACCAGCGCGGAGGCGTTCTGCGCCTGCGCGCCGAAGAGTTCGCGCGTCGCCCGCTCGCCCAGCACCAGGGGGTACGTCGTCGAACTGGCGCCGGTGCCCGGCCGGAAGACCATGCCGTTGCTCAGTACGCCCGCGATGACCTTCTGTTCGGCGCGGCCCGTGCGGGGGTCGGTCAGGGTGAGGGTGTCGCCGGGGTCGTAGTAGTCGCCGGCCGGGCCGCCCGTACTGCCGAAGAAGGCGTCGAGCGCGACGTACCGGGGGTCGGAGGCGAGGGCCCGCCACACCGCGGCGTCGTCCGGCAGGCCGGGCAGCCGTTCGCGGAACGTGATGCCGGTGACCGCCCCGTCGGGCACGCCGACGACGGCGGTCTCCAGGGGCTCGGTGCCGCGGTGTCCCGGATCGGTGGACCGTCCCGTGGCGTTGAGCAGCGGGGTGACGGCGGCGATCCCGGAGGCCGATGGGCCGTCGCGGAGGTCGGAGAGGAGCCGGTCGCCCGCGACCTGGGGGTTGTAGTCCAGGCGCAGGGAGTAACCGGAGGTGGCGTCGGCGACGACCCCGTCGACCCCGGCGCGCAGCACGCCCGAGATCTCGGTCAGAAGGACGAGGACGAAGACGATCAGCGTGTACATCACCAGCGTCGCGCCGGTCCTGAACCGCTTGGCCAGGGGGTACGCGACGGCGAGCCGCGCCGCCAGGCCACCCTCCGTCGGACGGCTCAGGAAGCGCCGTACGGGACGGAGCAGCGTCTTCTGGTTGTCGCTGACGAGCACCACGGCGGAGAAGGCGGCCAGGGCGCCCTGGACGACGTACACGGACATGGAGGGGGTGTCGAAGACGCGGGGACGTACGACGGGGGCCAGGAGCGTCCAGGCGAGGACGGCACCCGCGACCAGGGTGGTGACGGCGTGCCGGGGCAGGACGCGCAGGAGTGCCGGGGCGGCGAAGGCGAGCGAGAGCGCCGGCAGGAGGTACGTCGTGTCGGGCCGGCTGCCGGCCACGGCGGGGACGGCCGCGAGCGCGCACAGCACGGACAGGACGGTGCAGACCACGAGGAGGCGGCGGCGCTGCTTCGCTCCGGGCGTGGCGGGGAGGTCGCGGATCGCGGCGATGATGTTGAACCTGCTGATGCGCACGCTGGTCGCGAGGACGGCGGCGAAGGCGATGAGGAGCCCCATGGCCACGCCGTTGAGGATGCTGGTGGGGGTGACGGCGAACGCGATGCGGATGCCGCTCCCGCCGACCGACCACCCCTGGAAGATCTGCGCGGCCACCACGGAGACGCCCCAGCCGACGGCGACTCCGACGGCCGCGCCCGGCAGCGCCGACAAGAGTGCGTAGGTCGCTCCTTCGAGGGTGAAGGAGCCGACCAGCCGCGAGCGCTTCATCCCCACCGCCCGCACCATGCCCATCTGGGACTTCCGCTCCTCGCCCAGCATCACGAAGATGTTCACCAGGAGCAGGGCGCCCGCGATGATGCTGAAGCTGCCGATCATGAGGAACAGAGCCCCGAGCGAGTCCCCGGCCTGCCGGGCCTCCTCCAGGACCGTGTGCTTCGGGGTCTCGACCGTCGTCCGCCCGGCGAGCGGGCCCAGGGCCTGCCGGATGTCGGCGGTCACCGGGTCGGTCAGGGCCTCGCCGCCCTCGACGCCGCCCCGGTTCGACACGAAGGTGACCGGGCGCGGCTCCGCGCCGGCGGCCCGGGCGGCGGAGTCCAGGGCCCCGGGCGACAGGAACACGTCGCGGTTCAGCCTGCCGCCCAGGCCCACGCCGGCGAGCCCTTCTTCCGGGACCACGCGCTCGACCCGATAGCTCCGCGGCGTCCCGAACAGGTACAGCGTGACCGGATCCCCGGCCCCCACGTCCAGGGAACGGGCCAGCGGTTCGTTGACCACGACCCGGCCGGGGCCGGGGGCCGGACCAACGAGTCCGGAGCCGCCGCCGGGCTCGCCGAAGCGCGACGCCTCGTCGAAGTCCACCTGCCAGGCCAGGACGCGCGGTTCGGCGGCCGTGCGCCCGCCCGCCGAGCTGACGGCCGACGCCTGGGCGGCCCGGGCGTTCAGGACGCCGTCGACGTCGGGATCGTCCGCGAGACCGGCCAGCCGTTCGGCGACGGCGCGCCCGGTCGGTCCGGGCGGTGCGACGATCCGCTCGTCCACCGGCCCCAGGGTCCGGTACGCCTCCTGCCGTACGGAGAAGTTCAGCGTGTCGCCGACGACCAGGGCACCGATGACGATGGCCGTCCCGAGCATCGACCCGCCGATCACCAGAGCGGCCTCGGTGCGCCGGCGGGCGACCTGCCGGAAGGCGAGCCGCCGTGACACCGGCTGCCGTACGACGAGCAGCACCAGTGCCGCGAGGGCGAGCCCGAGAACGGTCAGCAGCGGGACGAGAAGGTTCGGGTACATGATCAGCCCAGGGGGACGTCGGGGACCGCGGCCGACGCGGCGACGACCTGCCGGACGTCGTCGACCAGCCGGCCGTCGCGCATCCGGAGCAGCCGGGGGACACGGGCGCCGATGGCGCTGTCGTGGGTGACCAGGACGATCGTCTGCCCCTCGTCCCGGTTGAGTTCGCACAGCAGGTCCATGACCTGGCCGGCCATCGCGCTGTCGAGGTTGCCCGTCGGTTCGTCCGCCCACACGACGGCCGGACGCCCCGCCAGGGCGCGCGCGATGGTCACCCGCTGCTGCTCACCCCCCGACATCTCGCTCGGCCGGTGCTCGACCCGGTGGCCGAGCCCCACCCTGCCGAGCATGTCCAGCGCCCTGCGGCGCGCCTCGCGCGGGCGCGTGCCCACGAGCAGGAGGGGCAGCTCGACGTTCTCCACCGCGGAGAAGACCGGGATGAGGTTGAACGCCTGGAAGACGAAGCCCATGGTGCGGGCGCGGTGCTCCGTGCGCGCCGCGTCCGACATCGCGAACAGGTCCTCGCCCTCGACCTCCACCTTCCCGGCGTCGATGTCGTCGAGGCCGGAGAGACAGTTCAGGAGGGTGGTCTTCCCGGAACCGGACGGTCCCATGACCCCCACCATCTCGCCGTGGCGCACGACGAGGTCCAGGTCGAGCAGGGCGGTGACCTCCACCGAGCCCGTCCGGTAGGTCTTGCGCACTCCGGTGGCGACGAGGAGTGCCCGGTCGGTGTTCATGCTTCCGTACGACCTTTCGGACGGAGCCGGGAGTCAGTGGTGCGGCACGAGGGCGACCGGGGCACGGCTGTGGTGCAGGACCGCGTGCGCCACGTTGCCGAGGGAGGCGCCCAGGGCGGAGCGGCGGATGCGGCGGCCGACCACCAGGAGGGGCGCGCCCTCGGCGGCCCGGACGAGTTCCCGGCCCGCCGAGCCGAGCACCACGTCGCCGGTGACGGGTACGTCCGGGTACTTCGCGCGCCAGGAGGAGAGGGCCTGTTCGAGCGAGTGCCGTATCTCCGGGGCCACGGCGACGCGGACGTCCGGGACGACGGCCGGGCCGAGGTTGCCGAGGAGCGGAAGCTGCTGGGAGTAGAGGACGTGGAGACCGGTCCGGTGCAGGGACGCCTCGGAGAAGGCGAACTCCAGGATCGAATCGGCCGGTTCGCGCAGGTCCACGCCGGCCACGACGGGACCGTCCGGGTCGGCCCCGGCCCGTGCCCGTACCAGGACGACCGGGCGCTCCACCCGGCCCGCGACCGTCGTGCCGACCGATCCGACGAGGTAGCCCGCCACTTCGCCCAGGGCCCGAGACCCGAGGACCAGCAGTTCGGCCTCCTCCGCCGCGGTCACCAGGCCCGTGACCGGGTCCGGGCGAAGCAGACGGGTGGCGACCGGCAGGTCCGCGTGACGTTCGCGCAGGTCGGCCGCAGTACGGGCGAGCAGGCCCTCGGCCCACGCTTCGACGGGTTCCCGTGACACGAACGGCAGGAGGGCCTCCGGGGATGGCTCGCTCGCGTGCACCAGAAGCACTCCGTTGCCGCGCAGTTCCGCCTCGCGCGCGGCCCACTCCGCGGCGGCGTCCGCCTGCTCCGTGCCGTCCAGGCCGACCACGATGCTCCGCGTCATGACCTCTCGCCTCCTCGATCCGTGCCGTCGGTGTCGTCTGTGTCGTCGGTGTCGGCCGTGTCGCGGGCGAGACGGGTTGCCGGGACCGTGGCCATGCCGTCGACCGTCGTGCACGGCCGGGCGACCTCCTCGTAGGGGGCGCCGCCGGGAACGCTCACCACCTGGCGGATCATCGGTGTCCCGACTCCGCGGTGACGCATCATTCGCTCCTCTTCGGTCGCGAGGGCTCCACGTCGAGCGCGAAGTCGTCGTGCGCGTGGTCGAGGGACTCGTGCAGGGCGACGACCCCGTCGACCCAGCGGCAGAGCCGTACGATCACGGAGACGTCGGCGCGCTCGTCGACCCGGCCGGTCAGGGTCACGACGCCGTTCGTCACGGACACGCGGACCGTGCCGGGGGCGAGCCGCAGAACGCCGGTCAGGACATCACGCTCGATCTCCTCACGGATCACTGCGTCGTCGCGGAGGAAGGGCCGCAGCAGGTCCCTGTGGCTGACGATGCCGACGAGCCGTGCGGCCCCCTCGGTCACGGGAAGCCGCCCCACTCCTTCGCGGCGCATGGTCCGGGCCGTCTCGGAGAGGTTCCAATCGGGGTGCGCCGTCGGAGCCGTCGACGTCATCAGCTCGACCGCCGTCTCGGCTTCGGGCAGCCCGTACTCCTGCGAAAGCAGCCGTACACCCGCCCAACGGCCCTCCAGGGCGGGAAGCTCCGCTGTTCCCCGCAGCAGGTCGGCTTCCGAGACCACACCGAGGAGCCGCCGTTCCCCGTCGACGACCGGCACCGCCGACACCTCGTGTGCGACGAGGAGGCGGACGATCTCCTTGAAGGGGGCGGCGGGAGGGACGGTGACGACGTCCCGCGTCATCACCTCGGAGACGGTGCGGTGCCGCATGGCGCTCCTCCCTGGGGACGTGGTGGTCCGGGTACCTCCACGATGGCCGCGGAGTCCCCGCGGGAGCAGTGCCGAACGGTCCCCTTCCGGGACCGTTGGCCCCTGTGGGGCCGCCCCGGCGATCAGCCGCCCGTGTTCCCGGGGCCGGGCACACGGGCGGGGGACCCGCGAGAGGCGGACATCCCTTCCCCCCGCCGCCCCGGTTCTCCGCGCCTGAAGCACGGTTCCTTCCGGCGGGGCCTGAGCGGGCCGCATCCCGGGGACCGACCGGCCCTATCCGGCCCCCTCCGCCCGGTGCGAGCGTGGCAGCAGGCCACCTCGCGACCCGGAAAGGCGGTGGGCACGATGGAATCGCCCCTGGTGGTAGGAGTCGACGGATCGGACCCCAGCCTCACCGCTCTGGACTGGGCCGTCGACGAAGCCGTACGCCACGGACTCCCCCTGCGCGTCGTCCACGCCTCGCTGTGGGAGTGGTACGAGGGGGTGGCGGTGGCCTGGAGCACGAAGCGGCCCGCGGAGGAACTCCTCGCGGAGGACGTCGTCGCCGTCGCGGCCGAGCGCGCCCGGCGGCGCGCACCGGAGGTGGAGGTCACGACGGAGGTCCTCGCCGAGGACGCCGCGACCGTGCTTCTCCGGGAGGGGACGACGGCCGCGGCGGTCGTCGTCGGCTGCCGGGGGCGCGGGGCGTTCGCCGACCTCCTCCTCGGGTCCGTCGGTCTCGTCGTGGCCGCCCGGTCCCCCGGCCCGGTGGTCGTGGTCCGGGGAGACCGACAGGCACGGGAGGCACGTCACGGTCGCGTACTGCTCGGCCTGGGCGAGCACGACGTGGACTCCCCGGCCGTTCGGTTCGCCTTCCGCGAGGCGGCCGTACGGGACGCGGAACTCGACATCGTCCACACCTGGCGGCGACCGGTCCACGAACCGGGCGGCCATCCGCTCCTGACCGGCGACCCGGGAGGATACGGCGAGCGGCAGGCGGCCGAACTGATCCAGAAGGCCCTCGAACCGGTGGTGCGTGAACACCCCGGGGTGCGGCTCCGGAGGAGCGTGGTCGAAGGCCCCGCCCACAAAGTGCTCACGAGGCGCTCCGCCGCCGCCGACCTGCTGGTCGTCGGGGCACGACGCCGTGAGGCGCTCGTGGGCCTCGAACTCGGCAGGGTCGCCCACCGCGCCCTCCACCACGCCTCGTGCCCGGTCGCCGTCGTGCCCTCACGAGCCCCGAAGCCCGAAGGAGAAGACCTGTGATGCCAGGTACCGGAAACCCGTACGCCACGAGCGACCTCGGCCGCCGCGTCGCGGCCAGGCGTGCCCGGCTCGGCCTGTCCCGGGAGGAGGTCGCCGAACGGGCCGGCTCCACGCCCGGCTACATCGCCTATGTGGAGGAGAGGGTGCCTGCCCCCGGGGCCGAGTTCCTGGTCCGGCTGGCGAGCGCCCTGGAGACGACCGTCCAGGACCTCGCCGGTTACACGGCCGACCTGCCGCAGGGCGGGGCCGCCGCCGGGCGCCGACCGCGAATGGAGGAGATCGACGAGGCGGAGTGCTGGGGGCTGCTCGACAACCACGGCGTCGGCCGCGTCGCGCTCGAAGGCCAGGACGGACCGGCGCTCTTCCCGGTGAACTACCGGGTCGTGGGCCGGGAGATCGTGTTCGTGACCGCGGCCGACTCGGCCCTCGTGCGGGCCTCGGCGAGCGGCACGGAGATCGCCTTCGAGCAGGACCGGCTGGACGAGGCCTTCAGCCAGGGGTGGAGCGTGCTCGTCGTCGGCCCGGCGCGTACGTCGCCGGACGGTGACGAGGTCGTGCGGCAGGCGGCGGCCGCGCGCTTCGGGCCCTGGGCCGGGGGAGGGCGGGAGACCGTCGTGACGCTGTCGCCGCGCCGGGTGACCGGACGGCGCGTCGTGGTGCCGGGCGCACCCGGCACCACGGACTGAGCCGTCGCGGAGCCGCCGTCCCCGCACCGGGGACGGCGGCTCCGCACCCGCGTCACGACAGGGGGACGACGGCGACCGGTGCCGGGCTGTGGTGGATGACCGCGTGGGCGACGTGACCGACGTGGGAACCGAGCGGGACCTTCCGGCCGCGACGGCCCACGACCACGAGGTCCGCCTCCCTCGCCGCCTCCGCCATCTGGTGGGCGGGGGAGCCCACGACCGCCCCGGACGAGACCTCCACGTCCGCGTACCGCCTCCGCCACGGTTCCAGCAGGCCGTCGAGTTCGGCCGCGAGCCGGTCGCCCAGCTCCACGCCCGCACTCGGGTCCACCGCCGCCGCGTAGCCGTACGCGGGAGGCAGCGTCCAGCTGTGCAGGAACCGGAGCGGCAGCCCCCTGCGGGCGGCCTCCGCGAACGAGAAGGCGAGCAGCGGTTCGCACGGGTGGTGGACGTCGACGCCCACCACGATCCCGTCGGACGGTTCCCGGTCTCCCTCGGCCCGTTCCGCCCGCACGAGCACGACCGGCCTCGACGCCGCGCCGACCACGGCGAGGGACACCGAACCGACGAGGAAGCCGGTGAGTCCGCCGAGGCCCCGGGAGCCCAGGACCATGAGGTCCGCCTCGTTCGCGGCGGCTGTCAACTTCTCAGCCGCCCGGCCCTGCACCTGTTCGCCGTGCACCTCCAGACCCGGGTGGTCCTTCCGCGCGCGCTCCGCCGCCTCCCGCAGCAGCCCCTCGATCCGCTCGGCGGCGGCACGGAGGTGCGAGGCCGGTATCTCCGGTGCGGCCGGCCACTCCTCGACGTGCACCAGCCGGAGCGGCACCTCCCGCAGCACGGCCTCCTCCGCCGCCCAGCGCGCGGCGGCGAGACTCTGCTCGGATCCGTCCAGACCGACGGTCACCTGCGCCGTCATGACGCACCTCCTCCTGCCGGAAACGGCTTCCAGGACTCCAGCCTGGACCCCGTCCTTCCCGCCAGAGAGGGGCCGGGCAGGTCTCGATCGGGGCCGAACGGCCCATCCCGGACGGGCGCGCCCCAGTGCGAGCGTGGAGAACACCACCCCCCGGGGGCACACCGCCGAGGAGGAACCATGAGCAGCGAGATCCCCGCCCGGCCGGAGCTCGGCAACCTCGTCGTCGGGGTCGACGGATCCCCCTCGGCCCGTACGGCCGTGCTCTGGGCGGCCACCGAAGCCGACCGCCGGGGCCGCCCCTTGCGCCTCGTCCATGCCGCCGACACCGACCGGCGCGCCCTCTACACCGACGCCGAGACGCTCCAAGAGGTAAGGGAAGCGGGCCGGGAACTGCTCGTCGAAAGCACCCGGGCCGTCCACGACCGCTTCCCTGACCTCGACGTCACCAGGGAACTCAGCCGCCAGGAACCGGTGGCCGCCCTCAGGGCGACGACCGGACGACACGGAACCATCGTGGTGGGCAACAGGGGTCTCGGCGGCTTCGCCACCCTCATGCTCGGTTCCGTCGGCCTGGGCGTGGCGGCCGGCGTCGACGTGCCCGTGGTCGTCGTGCGGGGGGACACCGAGCGTCCCGGGACCGGCTCCGTGACCGCAGCCGTACACGGCGCCGCCGACCTGGACTGGCTTCTGCTCGCCGCCGCCGAGGCCGACGCCCGCAAGGCCGCCCTGCGGCTCGTGAGCGTCTGGAACGTGTTCGCCCACGTCGGCACCGTCACGACCATGCTCGACGACCTCGACGTGATCGCCAGGCAACGCGTGCACGAGGTGAAGGACCTCGCCGACCGCGTCCGCGAGGTCTACCCGGACCTCGTCGTCGGCCACCACGTGGAGACGAGCACCAGCACCCCT
This sequence comes from Streptomyces sp. NPDC086147, assembly GCF_040702165.1. Classification (NCBI taxonomy): domain Bacteria; kingdom Bacillati; phylum Actinomycetota; class Actinomycetes; order Kitasatosporales; family Streptomycetaceae; genus Streptomyces; species Streptomyces sp. NPDC086147. Next base: position 86,491 of record NZ_JBFBJO010000020.1, read on the forward strand.
GGCACCCTGGTCGCGGCGAGCGACCGCACCGACCTGCTCGTCATGGGACGGGGCCGTACCCCGGTCCTCGGGCCGGCACTGGGCCGCGTCGCGCACGCCCTGATCCACCACGCCCACTGCCCCGTGGAGATCGTCCCGCCCGCCTTCACGACCCGCGACGAGCCGTGAACACCGTACTGGTCGGTGTCGACCCCCAGGAGCTGTCGGTCCCGGCCCTGCTCTGGGCCGCCGACGAAGCCGCGCGCAGAGGGCTGCGGCTGCACATGGTCACCGCCGTGCCGCCGGTCCACGAACGGCTCGCGTACGACGCGTTCCACCACCGCGGCGCCCTGCGCACCCGCGCGGAGTCGGCGCTCGCCAACGCCGAGGACCTCGTACGGGAACTGCACCCGGGCCTCTCGTCCGCGACGGAACTGGCAGACGGGCCGCCGGCCGCCGTCCTGCACGAGCGGGCGGCACGGGCCGCGCTCGCCGTCGTGGGCTCGCGCCACCTGGGAAGAGCCGCCGAGATCTTCAGCGAGGGCTCGGTGGCGCTGCCGCTCACGGCGTGCGCCGACTGCCCCGTTGTCGTGGTCCGCGCCCCCGAGCACACCCTGGTCCACCCCCCGACCCTCGTCGTCGGCGTGGACGGCAGCGCGTCCAGCCGGGCGGCCGTCGCCTTCGCGGCCGAGGAGGCGAGCCTGCGCGGAGCCCGGCTGCGGACGATCTGGGTCCGGCCCCGCCCCGCTCCCACGCACGAGACCGAAGCGCGAGACCTCGCCGCATGTCGGCGGCTGCTCGCCGCGTCGGTGGCGGGCCCGCGCGAACGACACCCCGGCGTGGAGGTCACCGAGGAGGTCGTGAGCGGGCACCCGGTCGAACGACTCGCCCTGGCGGCCCGGTCGGCCCTCGCCCTGGTCGTCGGCCGCAGGGGGAGCGGCGGCTACACGGGCATGCGGGTCGGCTCGACGGTCCACGGTCTGCTCCACCACGCCGAATGCCCCGTGATCACCGTTCCCCTCACCGGGCGAGGGGACACGAGCGACGACTCGGCACAGGCCGAACGGTCCTCCCTCCGCACGGGCCGACCGGCCCCCGTCTGATTGCCCGCCCGGCACTCGGCGCGCCGGATCCACCGGGGGACGGTGGAACGAGAGGACGCTCCGCGAGAGCCACCCCGTCCTTCCGGAAAGGACGCCCCCGCGAGCCGTCTCCGTCCTTCCGGAGGCGAGGACGATGCAGCGCATACGAATCCGTCCCCGGCCCCAGCGGCCCCACGAACCGGCGCCCCCGGACCTGCGCACGCCGTCCGGCCGACCGTTGCCGTACTGACCGACCGCCGAAGGGGGACCTCGACAGCCAGGAAGGACGACGCCATGGGATCCGTGCGACACGTCGTACCGTTCACGGAGCTGGGCCGACGGGACGTCGGCCGGGTGGGAGGCAAGAACGCCTCGCTGGGCGAGCTGACCAACCGGCTCGCCGACGCGGGCGTCCGCGTCCCGCCCGGGTTCGCCACCACGGCGGAGGCGTACGGGGAGCTGCTCGACACCGACGGTCTGCGCGACCTGGTGGAGTGGCAGATCGACCGTCTCCACGAAGGGGCCCGGCTCGACGAGGTCGGCGCGGCCGTCCGCTCGCTCTTCCTCGCGCGACCGCTGCCCGCCCCGGTGCGGGACGCCGTGCTCGCCGCGTACGAGCAACTGGCCGAGGACACCGGCCGTGACGTGCCCGAGGTGGCCGTGCGCAGCAGCGCGACGGCGGAGGACCTGCCCGAGGCGAGCTTCGCCGGACAGCAGGAGACGTACCTGAACGTCCGCGGTCCCGACGCGCTCCTGGAGGCGTGCGCGCGTTGCTACGCCTCCCTGTTCACCGACCGGGCGATCGACTACCGCGAACGGATGGGCTTCGACCACCTGGCCGTCGCCCTCTCCGTCGGCGTCCAGATCATGGTCCGCTCCGACCTCGCCGGCGCCGGGGTCGTCTTCACACTGGACCCGGAGAGCGGATTCCCCGACGTCATCGTGGTGAGCGCCGCCTGGGGCCTGGGTGAGACGGTCGTCAGCGGCCGGGTCGACCCCGACGAGTACACCGTCTTCAAGCCGAGTACGAAGGACCCGGCGCTCGACCCGGTGATCGACGTGAGGACCGGGAGCAAGCGGCTGAAGACGGTGTACGCGGAGGCCGGACTCACCCGCACCGTCGACACCCCCGCCGACGAAAGGGACCGGCGGGTGCTCGACGACACCGAGGTCCGCGCACTCGCCCGCTGGGCCGCCCGCATCGAGGAGCACTACGGCTGCCCCATGGACGTCGAATGGGCCAAGGACGGCCTCACCGGCGAGCTCTGGATCGTCCAGGCCCGTCCCGAGACGGTCCAGTCGCGCCGGCGCGCCACCACCCTGACCCGCCGAGGGCTCACCGTCACCCCGGGCGAACCGCTCGTCGAGGGCATCGCCGTCGGCGAGGCGATCGGCCAGGGGCCGGTCGTCGCGCTCGACGCCCCCGTCGACCTCGACCGCTTCCCACGGGGCGGCGTCCTCGTCACCGGCGTCACCGACCCGGACTGGGAACCCGTCATGAAGCGGGCCGCCGCCATCGTCACCGACCACGGCGGCCGCACCTCCCACGCCGCCATCGTCAGCCGCGAACTGGGCGTCCCCGCCGTCGTCGGCACCGGCGACGGCACCCGGATCCTGCGCGACGGCCGCCCCGTGACGGTCTCCTGCGCCGAGGGCGCGAGCGGACGCGTCTACGAAGGACTGCTCCCCTACGAGGAGACCCTGACCGACCTCGCGGACCTGCCGGCCACCCACACCCGCGTCATGCTGAACCTGGCCGACCCCTCGGCCGCGTTCCGCTGGTGGCGGCTGCCTGCGGACGGCGTGGGCCTCGCCCGCCTGGAGTTCGTCGTCGCCCACCAGGTCAAGGCCCACCCCATGGCACTGCTCCACCCGGAGCGGCTCGACCCCGAGGACCGGTACGTCATCGAGCGGCTCACCGAGGGCCACCTCGACCGCGGCGAGTACTTCGTCGACCGGCTCGCCCACGGCATCGCCCGCATCGCCGCCTCCCGCTGGCCCGCCCCCGTCGTCGTGCGCACCAGCGACTTCAAGACGAACGAGTACGCCAAGCTCCTCGGCGGCCGACCCTTCGAACCGGACGAGGCCAACCCCATGATCGGCTGGCGCGGTGCGAGCCGTTACTACAGCGAGGGCTACCACGAGGGGTTCGCCCTCGAATGCCGGGCCCTGCGCCGGGTCCGCGACACGATGGGCCTGACCAACGTCGTCGTCATGATCCCCTTCTGCCGCACCCTCGACGAGGCCGACCGGGTGCTCGCGGTGATGGCCGAGGAGGGACTCGTACGGGGCGAGAACGGCCTGCGGGTGTACGTCATGGCCGAGATACCGGCCAACGTCGTCCTCGCCGAGGAGTTCGCGGAACGCTTCGACGGCTTCTCCATCGGCAGCAACGACCTTACCCAGCTCACCCTCGGCGTCGACCGCGACTCCGAGGCCCTCGCCCACGTCTTCGACGAGAGCGACCCGGCCGTGGTGCGCAGCATCCGGCTCCTCGCCTCCCGCGCCCACGCGGCCGGCCGACCCGTCGGCCTGTGCGGCCAGCGCCCCAGCGACGACCCGGCGTTCACTGCGACCCTGGTGGAGGCAGGCCTCGACTCGATCTCCGTGGCCCCGGACAGCTTCGCGGCGGTCAAACGGCATGTGGCGCGGGCGGAGGGGGAGCAGAGCGGCGGTTCCGTCGAGAACGGGCCGGACACGTGAGCGAGGGCTCTCCGCCGGCTCGGAGGCGCCGGGAGGGCGCTGCTCCGCATGGGCCGGTCGGCCCTTCCCGGATGCGGACCGGTCGGCCCATGAGGGCGGTCCCGTCGGCACTGCACCGTTCCGGAGCCGGAGCGGAAGAGTGGATTACGGGAGACCCGGACCCGTCACCGCCCACAGGGCACGGCGGGCCCACCGGAACCGAGAACCGGGAGGACACGATGACCGGAGGCAAGGCGGAACGCAGGCACAGCCTCTTCCCCGACTTCGACGACTGGTTCAACAGGGGATTCCCGGGACTGCCCGGATGGCGCCCCGCCACGGCGGCCCACTCCATCCCGGTGGAGGTGACCCGCGACGACGGCGCGTACGTGCTCCGCGCAGAACTGCCCGGGATGGACCCCGACGACATCGGCGTCACCGTCGACGACAACCTCGTCACGGTGACCGCGGAGCACAGTGAGAGCGAGGACGACAAGGAGCACTCGGAGTTCCGCTACGGATCGTTCCGCCGCACCGTCCGCCTCCCGTCGCCGGTCCCGGCCGACGGCGTCGAAGCCTCGTACACGGACGGCATCCTCACCGTCAGGATCCCGATGCCCGACGAGGAGCCGAGGACCGGACGGACCGTTCCGGTGAAGCGGGCCGACGGCGTGCCCGAAGGAGGAGCGTCATGACCACCAAGCGAGTCCTGGTCGCCCACGGCAGCAAGCACGGCGCGACCGAGGGGATCGCCGACGAGATCGGCAGGACCCTCCGCGCCGACGGCATCGACGCGGTCGTCCTGTCGGCCGACGCCGTCACCGAGGTCAGCGGCTACGACGGCGTCGTCCTCGGCGGGGCGCTCTACGCCGGACACTGGAACGCCAAGGCGCGGCGGTGCGCCAGGCGCAACGCCGAGCAGCTCCGTCACAGGCCGCTCTGGCTCTTCAGCAGCGGCCCCGTCGACAGCTCCGCGGAGCAGCACGACATCCCGCCCGTCCCCGGTGTCGCCCGCCGCATGAAGAAGCTCGGCGCACGCGAACACGTCACCTTCGGCGGCGCCATGACAGCCGAGACGCCCGGTTTCATCAGCCGGTCCCTGGTCCGCCAGGGCAAGGGCGGCGACTTCCGCAACCCGGAACGCATCCGGGCCTGGGCCCACCACATCGGAACGGAACTCGGCGCCGAGCACTGAACGACCACGAGCGCGCCGTAAGAACCCTCCCCGAGCGAGGTGCGGCATGACCCACCGCGAACCGCCTGAGAGCAGAGCCGTTCCACCGGCGAGCGGATCCCACCGGCGGGCCTTCCCGATCCTCGTCCTGATGATCGCCCTGATCTGCGGCGCCGTGGTCACGGGAAAGCTGTGGCAGGTCGGCGCCGCGACCGATCGTGACCTCGCCGCCCACCGGCACCGGGTGACGGCGACCACGACCGGCCCGGCCGAGGACCCGCCCGCCACCACCCGGTACGGCACGAAGCCCTACTCCCTCGCGCCGGCGACCTGGGAACAGCCCGCGCACGTCCGTCACTCCGGGACCGTCCACGTCCCGCCCCGGACGCCCCGGGGGCAGGACGTGAGCGTCTGGGTGGACGACGCGGGGTTCCCCGTCCGGCCGCCCGGCGACACCGCGGACCGCGCACTGGCCGCCTTCTCCGGCGGCGTCACGGCCGCGGGCGTCGCCGGGCTGGCGGGCGCCGGCACGCTCGTCCTCGTACGGCGCACGGCCGAAGGACGCCGGTACGCCGCCTGGGAGCGGGAGTGGGAGCGGGTGGAACCCGTGTGGTCCGGCAGGGACCACCGGGGCAGCGGGGCGGGGACGGACCATGACTGACCGCCTCGGGAGCCCCGTCGCCCCGGAACGGACCGACGCTCCCGGGCCTTCCCTGTCCTTCGACCCCAGCGAGCCGCTGCCCCGGCTGCGCCGCGAACTGGCCACCGGCCCGGACGGCCTCTCCACCCGCGAGGCCGCCCGCCGCCTCGTCGTCCACGGACCGAACGAGGTGCGGCGCAAGACGCACTCCTCCTTCGTACGGGAGCTGACCGGGCAACTCGTCCACCCCCTGGCCCTGTTGCTGTGGGCCGCCGCCGCCCTCGCCTTCGTCGCCGACCTCGGGGTCCTCGGCTGGGCGATCCTCGCGGTCATCGCCGTCAACGCGCCCTTCGCCCTCCTCCAGGAACGCCAGGCCGAGCGCGCGGTGGAGACCCTGGCCCGCTACCTCCCCGAGCACGCCCTCGCCGTCAGGGACGGCCGGCCGCTCACCGTGGAGGTCCGCGACCTGGTGCCGGGCGACGTGATCGTCCTGGAGGAGGGCGACAAGGTCCCGGCCGACGCGCGCGTCACCGAGGGAGGGGTGGAGGTCGACCTCTCGATGCTCACGGGGGAGTCCGTCCCGGCCGAACGGATGGCCGCGGAGGGACTCCTCGGCGTCCCGCTCATCGAGGAGCCGAACCTGGTCTTCAGCGGGACGACGTGCGTCGAGGGCCAGGCCAGGGCGATCGTGTTCGCCACCGGTGACCGCACCGAACTCGGCCGCATCGCCGCGCTCAGCCAACGGACCCGGCGCGAGGCGAGCCCGCTGGAACAGCAGGTCAAGAAGGTCGCCTGGCTCATCGCCGGCGTGGCCACCGGCATGGGGATCGTCTTCCTCGTCGTCGGGGTCGCGGTCGGCCTTCCGGTGACCGACTCCCTCATGTTCGCCATCGGCCTCCTCGTCGCCAACGTCCCCGAGGGACTCCTCCCGACCATCACCCTGGCCCTCGCGGTCGGCGTACGCGCCCTGGCCCGCCGGGGGGCCCTGGTCAAACGGCTGAGCGCGGTCGAGACGCTCGGTTCCACGAGCGTCATCTGCACGGACAAGACCGGCACGCTGACCCGCAACCGGATGACCCTGCGGGCACTCTGGACGCCCGCGCACGGAGAGGACCAGGGTCCCTGGACGGAGGAGTTGGCACGGACGGCCGCCCTGTGCACGATCGTCACCCGCGAAACCGACGGCGAACTGCACGGCGACCCCACCGAGACGGCGCTCGTCGTCGGCGCCGCCGAACACGGGGTTCCGGTGGACCCCGGACGGCGCGATGCCGGACGGCGTGCCCTGTTCCGGTTCGACCCCCGGCTGCGACTGATGTCCGTCGTCCAGACCGACCAGACGACGGGCGCCGGGCGGATCGTGGTCAAAGGAGCCCCGGAAGCGGTCTTCGACCGACTCCTCCCGGGCCCCGGCACGGACGCCGTCCGGTCGGCCGCGCAGGAGCTCGCCGGGCGGGGCATGCGCCTCCTCGCCGTCGCCGTACGGGACCTGCCGCCCGGCGCGGAGCCGCCCCCGCACCGCCAGGACGCCGAGTCGGGGCTGACCCTGCTCGGTCTCGTCGCCCTCTACGACCCACCGCGTCCCGAGGTGGCCGCGGCCGTCCGCCGCTGCCACGAGGCCGGGGTGAGGGTGCACGTCGTGACGGGCGACAACGGGGCCACGGCGGCGGCCGTCGCCCGCGAGGCCGGCATCGGAACACCGGAGCTGAAGGTGGTCGCTGCCTCCGAATCCCTCGACGACGACGAACTGGACCGGCTCCTGGCCGACACCGACGCCGAAGTCGTCTTCGCCCGCTCCTCGCCCGAGACCAAGCTCAAGGTGGCCGACGCCCTGCGCGCCCACGGCCGGATCGTCGCCATGACCGGTGACGGGGTCAACGACGCCCCCGCGCTGCACCGCGCCCACATCGGGGTGGCGATGGGGCGCTCCGGCACCGACGTGGCCCGCGAGGCCGCCGCCATGGTGCTCACGGACGACGACTTCGCCACCATCGTGGCCGCGATCGAGTCGGGACGCCGCGTCTACGACAACGTCCGCAAGTTCATCGTCTACATCTTCGCCCACGCCACCCCGGAGATCGTCCCCTTCCTCGTCTTCGCGCTCTCCGCCGGCACCGTCCCGCTGCCGCTCACCGTCCTGCAGATCCTCGCCATCGACCTCGGCACCGAGACGCTGCCCGCCCTGGCCCTGGGCCGGGAACGCTCCGAACCCGGCATCATGCAACGCCCGCCCAGGCCGCGCCGCCAAGGCGTCATCTCCCGCGACATGCTCGTCCGCAGCTGGGGCTACCTGGGCCTGACGTCGGCGGTCCTCGTCATGGCCGGCTACTTCTACGTCCTCTGGCGCGCGGGCTGGCAGCCGGGCGACCCCACGGGGCCCGGGGACCCGCTGCACCACGCGTACGTGACGGCCACCACCGCCACCTTCGCCGGCATCGTCACCTGCCAGATCGGCACCGCCTTCGCCGCCCGCACCGACCACGCCGCACTGCGCGACATCGGGCTCCTCTCCAACCCGCTGCTCCTCGCGGGCATCGCGTTCGAGCTCGCGTTCACCGCCGCCCTCGTCTACGCGCCCCCGCTCCAGCACCTCTTCGGCACGGCGGCCCTTCCCCCGGACGTCGTCCCGCTCGTCGCCGTCTTCCCCCTCCTCGTCTGGGGCACGGACGAACTGCGGCGCGCCCGGCGACGCCGTCACCGCGGGTGAGCGTCTTCCTCTTGACCGGCCGCGGTCGACGGGACTGGGAGTCGAACCCGGCTGTCACCGCTACCGGCGGGTGTGGGTGTGGGGGGCTGTCCATGATCATCACTCCCCCCGGCGGCGCCGTTCTCGTGCCGGAGCCGGTCCACGACTCCCACGAGGCCGTCGACGCTGTTGCAGCGCCGCAGGAGCACCGGCACGCGGGGCCGCGCCGCTGAGGGGCACGCGCCCGTCCTCCACCTCCACCGAAAGGTCCGAGGGGTTCGGCCCAGGGACACGTGTGATCACTTCCTCGACGATCTCTCCTGGATCGACCGACCCCTGCGCGGGCAGTTCATCCCCGTACCCGAGAAGGTGCGGGTCCGTCTGCCGGTCGGCCGTCCCCGCACCAGACCCGGCGCAGTCGTCGGGACAAGCCCTGCTCATCGCGCGGCAATCGTCGCTGCCTGCGAAAACGCACCATCAAAGCAGTCATTCCGGAGAAGAAGGACCAGGCCGCGAACCGTAGGAAGAAGGTCTCATGAGGCGGCCGGTTCGTCAGCCACGACGTCGGCCTCCACAAGGAACGGAGCACCATCGAACGCCTGATCGGCAAGCTGGGGGCCTGGTGAGGCATCGCCACCCGCTGCGACAAGTCACCCGAAATCTACCTCGCCGACCTCCACCTCCGAGCCTCCGTGATCTGGATCGGCGACTTGCTCAGGGGCAGCGCATGATCACAACATCACGCAGGCCCCCATCCTGTGAATCCACGATCGCTCTCGCGTCACTCCTGATGTGGGCGTGACAATTGACGATAGAACCTCCGGGGCATCGTGGAGCAGGTTCCTTGGCAGATGCGCAGGTGCGGTCCCCTCTGCGCGTACGACTGGCGGAGTCAGGCCGACGGTCTGGGCGTGTGGGCGGCCGTCCCGGCCCCCCTGTCTGGCTGACGGCGCGGCGGGTCGGTCCTCCGGGCCGGTGGGCGGCTGGGAGCATGCGTCCATGGCATCCCGGGCAGGCACGGCCGAAAGTGCGGCGTCGGCGAAGTCGCGAGTCGTCCTGGTGACACTCGCGGCCGGTCAGTTCCTGATGGCGCTCGACAGCTCCGTCATGAACGTTTCCATCGCCACGGTGGCCGAGGATGTCGGCACGACCGTGACGGGCATCCAGGGGGCGATCACCGCCTACACCCTCGTGATGGCGATGCTCATGATCCCGGGCGGCAAGGTCGGGGCGTTGATCGGACGTAAGCGCGCGTTCATGATCGGCTGCTGCGTCTACGGTGCTGGCTCTCTCACCACCGCGCTCGCGCCGAACCTGGGCGTGCTGCTGCTGGGCTGGGCGTTGCTGGAGGGAATCGGGGCGTCGCTCATCCTGCCCGCGATCGTCGCGCTCGTCGCTGGCAACTTCGCCGTCGAACGCCGTCCCGCCGCTTACGGACTGGTCGTTGCGGCGGGGGCGGTCGCGATCGCGGTCGGGCCCCTCGTCGGCGGCATCGCGACGACGTATTTCTCCTGGCGGTGGGTCTTCGCCGGAGAGGTCCTGATGGTGCTCGGCATCCTCGTGCTCGCGCGCCGCATCGCGGACGCCCCGCCCGGCGAACGCCGGAGCATCGACTTCGTGGGCGCGGTCCTCTCCGCGCTGGGGCTCGGGGTCTTCGTCTACGGGGTGCTGCGGTCCGACGAATGGGGCTGGTTCCAGCCCAAGCCCGACGCGCCCGCATGGCTGGGGGTGTCGCTGACGACGTGGCTGATGCTGGCGGGCATGGCGCTGTTGTGGATCTTCCTGCGCTGGGAAGCCAAGGTCGCCGCCCGCGGCGGGGACCCCCTGGTCGATCCCGGCATGCTGCATAACAAGCAGCTCACCGGCGGACTGACGATGTTCTTCTTCCAGTATCTCGTGCAGATGGGTGTGTTCTTCGTCGTCCCGCTCTACTTGTCCGTCTCCTTGGGCCTGTCGGCACTGGAGACCGGTGCCCGCCTCCTGCCGCTCTCGGTGAGCCTGCTGGCGGCAGCCGTCCTGATCCCCCGCTTCCTCCCCGACGTCTCACCGCGGCGGGTGGTACGACTGGGGATCCTCGCGCTGCTGGCGGGAGCGGTGGTCCTGATGGCCGCGCTCGACTTGGGCGTCGGCGCAGAGGTCGTCACCGTCCCGCTGCTGCTGATCGGACTCGGCATGGGGGCGCTTGCCTCCCAGCTCGGATCGGTCACCGTCTCCGCGGTGCCGCAGGCGCAGAGCACGGAAGTCGGCGGCGTGCAGAACGCCCTCACCAACCTCGGTGCCTCAATCGGTACGGCACTTGCCGGATCGATCATGATCGCCGCACTCACGACCTCTTTCCTGACCACCATCGAGGCGAACCCGGCGGTCCCCGACAGCGTCACGAGTCAGGCGACCATCCAGCTCCAGAGTGGCGCACCGTTCCTGTCCGACGTCCAGCTCGAGAACGCTCTTGACGAAGCGGGTGTGAACCCCGAACTGTCCCGGGCGGCGCTGGATGCAAATGCCGAGGCCAGGCTCGATGGCCTGCGCGCGGCACTCGCCATCCTGGCCCTGGCCGCGCTCATCGCCCTGTTCTTCACCCATCGGATCCCGTCGGCCCAGCCCCGATCGCCGCAGTCGTAGCCGCCCGCACATGGCCACTCACACGGCTCTGGTGGGCCCCTCCCCGAACCGTTCGCAGAGCCTCCCGCGGGCGGGGGAGACCCTGCAGGCGCATCAGGGCAACCGGTCAGCCCAGGGCGACGCGCGGTGAGTGGGACGGCCGCAGACCGCCGACCACGGCCAGAACACGCCCGACCGGAGCGGACGCCAGCACCCGGTGTTCCGGCCGACCATGCCGTAGCCGGCGCCTGGTGCCACGGGTGAGCAGAGAACAGGGAGGAGATGGTGGGATCGTCCTCCGCAGGCTGCCGAGCCCCCTGCGGCGCAGGGGGTGTCTGACAAAGGATCTTGGATGGATTCGCGGAGCCGGAGGAAGAGTGAGGCAAGGTGGACTCCGGCCTTGTAGCGGGCGGCGAGTTCGTCGAAGCGGCTGGCGATGGCGCGGAACTTCTTGAGCCCGTTGGAACAACGTTCGACCACGTTGCGGGCCTCGTGGGGCTCCCCGTTGAAGCTCGGCGGTCTGCCGCCGGTCTTCCCTCGCCGTAGGCGGTTGGCCTTCTGGTCCGCCCGCTCCGGGATCACTGCCTGGATGCCTCTCCTGCGCAGGACCTGGCGGATCGCCCGGGACGAGTACGCCCTGTCCGCGATCACCGTGTCGGGCCTGCGGCGGAGACACCCGACGCCGGTCCGGGCACCCTCGGCTCGGTCATGACGGTGTCGAAGACGGTCGAGTCGTTGACGTTGCCGGCCGTGACGACGACCAGCGGTAGACCCTGGCCGTCGCAGGCGAGGTGGATCTTTGTGGTCAGCCCGCCACGGGACCGACCGAGTGCCTGACCGGCCGACGGATTTGCCGGATCGTCCAGTTCGCCCCCCACCCCTCTTTTTGCGGGCGCCGACGGCGCGCTGGTGGGCCCGACTGATCGTGGAGTCGACCGACACCGTCCGCTCCACGGCTCCGACGGAGTCGTGGCGGACCTGGACCTGTTCGAGCAGACGGGCCCAGGTTCCGTCCGCTTCCCAGCGGACGAACCGTTCGTAGGCCGTCTGCCACGGTCCGTAGCGTTCCGGCAGACCACGCCGCGGAGAACCGGTCCGCCACCACCACGACACCCCGTTGATCACCTGCCGGTGATCCCGTCACGGCCGCCCATGACCGTCAACACCCGGCAACAACGGCGCTGTCCGACCCCACGCCGCATCCGTCGGCTCAGCGCGACCCACCACAAGATCAATCAGCCAGACAGGACCCAGCCGCGATCCTGCCGACCGACCCGCCTCGCGGAATCGAGGTCGAGGTGGCGCTCCGGGGTGCTTTCGGCGGCGATCCGACAAGCGTCCTGCTCGTGGATGGCACATGCAGGCCCATGGCGGCCCGGGATGCGGACACTGCAGAGCTGTACCGCTGGCATGCGTGCGCAGCGCTCACAGGAGTTGCGGACGGATCTGCGGGGCTCGGATTCCCTGCAGGTAATGCGCTGAACTAATCGAGCGTCTCCCAGGAACTCCACCCATTGGTCGGGTGGCCGGGGGGATGTCGTGGAGGCGATCACCAATGCCCCCCCGTAACCCCGTATGTACGTCAACTGCATCATCGGATCGCAGTCGTCGCATCTCGGTATGTTGTTCACCCGGCTGGATTGGCCCAGGTCGCGTGCTGTGCACCATATGGATCTATTGGTGACCATGAGCGACAGCGGCGACGAGCAGCTCTCGGCCCGGGAGCGCAGCGAGCTGGCCGATCTGCGGCAGCGGATGGACGCCTTGGAGGGCGCCGGGCCGGCACGTCCCCCACGGCATCATCCGTTTCGCTCGCTCAGTTCGGCCCTGCTGATTCTTCTCGCCGCGCTGCTGTCACTGCTGTCTGTCGTGGCGGTGTGGGCCAACAGCATCGTGGAGGACACGGACCGCTACGTCGACACCGTCGGACCGCTGGCGAGCGATCCCGACGTGCAGCAGGCGGTCACCAACCGGGTCACCGACGTGGTGCTGGCGCAGGTCGACGTGGACGCACTGGTCAAGCAGCTGACGGATGCCGCCGCAGAGAAGGGTGCCCCGCCACGGGTGTCCAAGCTGCTGGGCGACCTGGACACCCCGATCGCGAACGGCCTCAAGCAACTGGTGCACAGCACGGTGGAGCAGGTGGTCACCAGCAGCGCCTTCGAGGCGGTCTGGGTGGACGCCAACCGCAGAGCGCACACGGCGTTGGACGAGGCGCTGACGGGGCAGTCCGACAGTGCGGTCGAGCTGCAGAACAACCAGGTCGTCATCGACCTCGGTCCGATCGTCGCCCAGGTGAAGAACCAGCTGGTCGAAGCCGGTTTCGCGCCTGCCGCGAAGATTCCGGCCGTCCACACGGACTTCGTGGTGTTCGCCTCGGAGGACATCGGCAAGATCAAGACCTATGTGAGGGTGCTGGAGATCCTCGGCGGTTGGCTGCCCGTCATCGCGCTGCTGGTCGCGGCCGCCGGGGTGTACGTGGCGTTCAACCGTTGGCACGCGCTCATCGGAGCCGCGCTGGCCGTGTTCGTCGCCATGCTGGTTCTCGGCATCGGCCTCACCGTCGCCCGCGACGTGTATCTCGACCATCTGCCCCCCGAGGCCTCCCCGACCGCGGCGGAAACCGTGTACGACGCGCTGGTGAAGTCCCTGCGGGTCGGCGTGCGGGCACTTGCCGCGGTCGCCCTCTTCACCGCCGCCGGTGCCTTCCTCGCGGGCCCGTCCCAGATCGCCGTCCTCACGCGCACCGGCTGCCGCAGAAGCATCGGTACCCTGCGCGACATGACGACGTCGGCGGGGCTTCGTCTCGGTGCGGCCGGGCGGTTCGTCCATCGTTTCAAGCGCTGGATCGGTGTCACGATCCTGGTGGTCGCCGCGGTCGTGCTGTTCACCTGGAGCTACCCGACGACGGCGGTCGTGGTGTGGACCGCGGTGATCGTCCTGGTGGGCTTCGCGATCCGCGAATTCCTGGACGACCGCGGCTCCGCACCCACGGCTTCGCCCCAGGCCGGTACCACCGTCCGCTGATCCCGCCCGTCCCGAGTGCCCTGCTGAGCCACGTGTCCATCCCTGGAGCCGCTGCCATGACCGAGAACCACCTGAACGGCCGCGAGTTGCGGCACTACACCGCACGGGAGCGGGCCGCGCTGGGTAAGGCGGCGCGGGCCGCCGTACCCCGCTCCAGCCACGCCGAGTTCTCGCCGGGCCCCAAGCGGCCGGATCCGTTGGAGATCATCGAGCGGCAGTCGGCGACGCGGCTGCCCGAGCTCGTGCCGATCCGCTACGGAAGGATGTCCGAGTCGCCGTTCCGGTTCTACCGCGGGGCCGCCGCCATCATGGCGTCGGACCTCGCGAACACACCGAAGACAGGCCTCCGGACCCAGCTGTGCGGAGACGCCCACATGCTGAACTTCCGGTTGCTGGCCTCGCCCGAGCGCCGGCTCATGTTCGACATCAACGACTTCGACGAGACACTGCCGGGCCCCTGGGAGTGGGACGTCAAGCGCCTGGCAGCCAGCCTCGTCATCGCCGGCCGGGCGAACGGCTTCAGCGCCAAGGAGCGCGCCAGGATCGTACGGACCACCGTGCGCTCCTACCGTGAGAGCATGCGGGCCTTCGCCGGCATCGGCAACCTTGCCGTCTGGTACGCCCAGTTCGACGAGGCATGGGTACGAGGTCGGTTCGGGGCGGGCCTGTCCGCGCGCGGTCGTGAACGCTGGGCGCAAGCCGTCACCAAGGCACGTTCGCACGACACCGTTCAGGTCTTCGACAAGCTCACCCGCGTCGTCGACGGCAGGCGTCGGATCACCCCCGATCCGCCGCTCATCACTCCTCTGGAGGACCTGCTGCCGGACGAATCGCGCGGGCGGCTGGAGCACCAGATCACCCGGCTGATCGAGCGTTACGGAAGAACTCTCCAGTCCGACCGGCGGTTCCTGCTGGAGCAGTACCAGGTGGTCGACATGGCACGCAAGGTCGTGGGGGTCGGCAGCGTCGGCACCCGGTGCTGGATCGTGCTCCTGCTGGGCCGGGACGGCGGGGACCCGCTCTTCCTCCAGGCCAAGGAGGCGGACGAGTCCGTACTGGCGCCCCACGCGGGGACCAGTACGTACCTGACGCAGGGCGAGCGGGTGGTCTCCGGGCAGCGGCTGATGCAGGCCACCAGCGACATCTTCCTGGGCTGGGAGCGGGTGGAGGGGATCGACGGCCACCGACGGGACTTCTACGTACGGCAGCTGCGGGACTGGAAGTGGGTGGCGGTGGCCGAGGACATGGTGCCGCGGGGCATGCGCACGTTCGGCGCCCTGTGCGGTGCGACACTGGCCCGCGCCCACGCCAGGTCCGGCGACCGCATCGCCATCGCCGCGTACCTGGGCGGCGGCGACTCGTTCGATCGGGCACTGGTGACGTTCGCGGAGCGGTACGCCGACCAGAACGAACGGGACCATCAGGCGCTCGTCGACGCGGTCAGGGCCGGACGGCTGCCGGCCGAGGCCGCCTGATCCTGAAGAGGCGTTACGTGGTGCCGCGCCGGTTGCTGCGAGCAGTCGACGCGGCGCCGCCTCTCGAGCTCAGTGGAGGATCTTCTCCTTGGCCCGCTGGAACTCTGTGTCGGTGATGTCGCCCTTGGCGCGCATCCCGGAGAGCTTGGCGAGTCGGTCCGCCTCGCTCCCGGGACCGGTGCCCGTGCCGGCGGTCTCGCGGATGTAGTCGTCGAACGCCTGCTGCTGGGCTTGGGTCTGCCGTATCTCGCGCTTGCTCATGCCCTTGCCCCGGGCCAGGACGTAGACGAACACGCCGAGGAAGGGGACCAGGACCACGAAAACGAGCCATCCGGCCTTGCCGCCCCCGCCGAGGGTGTCGTCCCGGAAGATGTCGCCGATGACCCGGAAGAGCAGGACGATCCACAGGACCCACAGGAAGACCCACATGACCGTCCAGAACGCTCCGAGGGCCGGGTAGTCGTAAGCCAGATTCATGTCACCGCTCCTTCTTCCTCGCCTTCGCCGGGCAGCAGGCGCAGCCCGAACGCTTCACCGATGCCATCGGCGGCGGCCACCACGCGGGCGCTGCCGACCACGGGGGCAATGGCCACGAGGGCGCCCCGGAGCTTTTCCAGGGACACGCCCATGTCCTCGGCCGCGCCGACGTTGAGCAGGTACGAGGCGGGGGACGCGCCCATGGCCACCAGAGCCGCGATGCGGGTCAGCAGATACGTCTCGTGGTCCAGGCCGGATCGCTCGAACGCGTCGAGCGTCATCTGGACCAGAGTGTCGAGCACGGGGGTCTCGGACTCGTCGGGAGTGCTTACGACACCTGCCCCTTGCGTTGGTTCCGTCATGTTCCGGCTCCTTCCGTCCGGTTTCGCGTGTGCTGGCGTTGTCCTGTCAGTCGAGCATGAGCCAGCCGCGCGCCGGGGCGTCGTGGCCGACGTGGCGTTCACCGGAGACGTCGACGACGACTCTGTCGATCATGCCGCCGGTGAACGAGAACGGTCCTTGGCGGTCAGGGGTGACCGGCGAGGCGCCGTCGCGCCCCACGCAGAACCCGTCCCTGACGGCGCAGAAGGAGCCGGGCTGGGTGGTGATGTCCTTGCCACCCACCTCTTGGTCGTCCATGTAGAGGGTGAGAGTGCCCACGGCGCAGGGCATGGCGGGATCGGTGCTGCGTCCGTTCGCCGCGAACTCGGCTGTGAGCACATGTTTGCCCGGCGAGATCTCCCGATCCGCGTCCACCACCTGGAGGGTGGCACCGATCCAGTCGTACGCGCAGTACAGGCGATGGCCTTTGACGTAGAGGCTGTGGCCGCCGGCGACACCGCCGTGGGCGCAGGGGACTCCCTCGGCGTCGGACGACTCGACGTCCACGTCTGCGGCTATCGCACACGATCGGCTGTTCGTCACCACGCCGGACTGCTCGGGTACGGCCGCGGAGCCGGGGTAGTTCACGTAACGGTCGCGCTCGGGGCTTCCGTGCGGGCGTTCGGGCAGGACCTGCTCCAGGGCGGCCCGGTCGTCCAGCGGCCGCGCGTCGGGGAGGCGGCCATGCTCTGCGGCCTCGCCCTGAAGTGGCGCCGGCGAAACCGGTGGCGCGCCGAAGGACAGTCGCCGGAACGCCCGAACCTGGTGTGCGGGCCGGTGCGGGTGTGCTGGGAGGAGTTCGCCCGCTACTTCGACGTGGAGTTGTGGCAGCTGTCGATGGAGCCCGGCGCGTGCTTCCGAGGGAAGTCCGTTCAGAAGCGTTCTCGTGGTGGTCACGGTCTCCTCCAGCCCTCTTCCACCAGAGTTCCGCGAGGCGGGCGGCGTTCGAAAGGGCCCTGATGGTCACACTCCGGGGCCGAACGGCCCATCGTTGTGCCGGAGCGGTCTCGGTTCGCCCCTTCCACTGGGGCGACCGCCGTCGACACGACGGAAACGCCGGACGACAGCGGCCCATCCCGGCATCCGCAGGCGGTGCGGAGCCCGTCTGGGAAGCCGCTGTCAGACCCGGCAGGGGCGAGTGATTGTGGGGAGAGAGCCGGACGGTTCCTCGGGAAAGCTCCGGGCGACCGGCCCCAAGAGGTCGGCCAACCGCTGGAAGACGCCGATGCGCAGGTCGTCCACGGCCAGGATGCCGAGCGTCCACCACGGGCAGGCGCCGGACTCCGGACGCACGGAAGACGCGGTAGGCCGTGTGGATGTCGTCGGTGGCATTCACGGTGATCACCGGCGGGGTCATCACCGAGTCCACCGCCACGGCGGGGTCCGCGCCCCCTGCGAGGAAGCCCAGCGAGAGGTCACGGTCGGTGACGATGCCGCGTAGGTTTCCTTCCTCGGTGACCAGGACGGAACCGACGCCGCGCTCGGCCATCACGCGGACGACCTCGCTCAGTTGCATCTCCTCCGAAACAGACACCACAGGGCGGCTCGTCACTTCGGAGATCTTCATCCGCAGACTCCCGTGTTCATGGGACCCACGGCTCCTCGCGTCCCTTCGAGCCGATGCCTCCGGCCATGGCGGCAGGCTCTCCCGGTGGAAGCGGAGGATGCCGGCGTCGTCCGGTCGGAAGGCCGACAGCGCCTTGACGACCGCCGCCTCCAGAGAGTCACTCGTGTCCACCGGCACGGCCCCCAGCCACGTGGGTTCCCATTCGGCCGTGGCGGCCGCCACGGCCGGACCGGCGCCCGACGCGCCGCCGACACGGTGCGTCAGACGTATGCCGCCTCATGTGCCGCGGCCGTCAGTTCGTCCGCTGCCTGGCCGCGCTTCCGTTCGACGAACACTTCCAGATCGGGGTGCTCCCTTCGCACACGGTCCGATTCGTTCCGCAGAAGGACTTCGGTCCGCTCGTCAAGGAACCTTGAGCACGTGAGGGGGACCGCCGGTGTGTCCGGCCACCCTTCGACGTGTACCAGCCGGAGCGGTACCTAACGCGGCACCGTTTCTCCTGTGCCGCCCGGCGGACCGCGGTGAAACTTTCCTCCAAACCGTTCAGACCCACGATGACCCCGGCTGTCATCGCCGCCTCCTCCGCAGAAGTCTTCAGAACCCCGGGCTCTTTCCGCGTCCCGCCCCGGAAGGAGGGCCGGACAGGTCCCGATCGGGGCCGGACGGCCCATCGCGGCGGACCGCGTGGTGATGCCAGCGTGGTGGGCGTCACCGAGGGACGTGTGCGCGGGTTCTCGAAGCGCTCCCCAAGGAGGAACCATGAACAGTGAGGCCCCCGTCCGACCCGAACTCACCGATCTCGTCGTGGGGATCGACGGATCCCCCTGCTCACGGACGGCCGCGCTCTGGGCCGCCGCGGAGGCTTACCGGCGGTCTCGCCCCCTGCACCTCGTCCACGCCGCCGACACCGACCGGCGCGCGTACTGGAGCGACGCCGAGACAATGCAGGCGCTGAGGGAAGCAGGCCGTGACCTGCTGGCCGAGACCGCGAACGCCGTGGGGGAACGCTTTCCGAACCTCATCGTCACCAGGCAGCTCGACCGCCAGGGGCCGGTCGCCGGGCTCCGGGCCGCGGCCGGCGATCGGAAGACGATCGTGGTCGGCAGCCGTGGTGCCGGAGGCTTCTCCGCCCTCATGCTGGGCTCTGTGGGACTGGCCGTGGCAGCCCGTGCCGAGGTGCCCGTGATCGTCGTACGCGGAGAGCCGGAGCGCCCCGGGACAGGCTGCGTGACCGCGGCCGTCCGCGACGCCGACGACCTGGAGTGGCTGCTCCTTGCCGCGGCCGAGGCGAACGTGCGCAAGGTGCCGCTGCACATGGTGAGGGTGTGGAACGTCCTCGCACACATCGGGGTCATGGCGACCATGCTCGACGGTCCCGGACCACCCACCCGCCGGCTCGGGCGGGAGGTGCGAACCCTCGCCGATCATGTGTGCGAGTGGTATCCCGACCTGACGGTCGACGAACAGGTGGAGACCGGTACGTCCACTCCCGGCGTCCTCGTCGAGGCGAGTGCCCGGAGCAACCTGGTCGTGATGGGCCGGAGCCGCCGTCCGCTCGGAGCGGGACCGGCCCTCGGACGGGTCGCCCACGCCCTCGTCCACCACGCCCACTGCCCCGTGGAGATCGTCCCCCGCGGGTTCGGCGACCGTGGTGGAAACCTCTGAGCGCCGGCCGCACGGACCACGCACAGAAGCGGAATCACGGAGGGGCGGCAGCGCCAGGACCGGACAGACCGTCCGTGGGGGACGGCGTGGTTCTGTGATCACGGAAGGAACGACATGAGTCGTCCACGGATTCGCGTCGCCTACGGCAGCAAAGCCGGTACGACCGCCGGAATCGCGGAGGAGATCGGACGAACGCTCAGGGACGACGGCTTCGACGCGGTGCTCCTTCCTGCCGACGCCGTCACCGATGTCAGCGGCTACGACGCCGTCGTCCTCGGCGGAGCCCTCTACGCCGGGCGCTGGAACGGCAAGGCGCGGCGTTGTACCCGGCGTAACGCGGAACAACTCGGGCATCGGCGATTGTGGCTCTTCAGCAGCGGCCTGGTCGATCGTTCCGCGGACGAGCACCACATCCCGCCGGTTAAGGGCGTCGCACGACGCATGGAGCGGCTCGGCGCCCGCGAGCACATCACCTTCGGTGGCGCGGTGACGGCCGAGACGACCGATCCGGTCGCCCGGTCCATGATCCAGCACGGCAAGGGCGGCGGCTTCCGCAATCCGGAGCGCATCCGGGCGTGGGCCCATCGCATCGGAACGGAACTGAACGCCACCGGTTGAACCTTGCCGCGCTCGTGCACCGGAGATGCGCCGGCCCGGAGGAACACCACGATCCGTCACCCGGCGGCGTCACCGCGGGTACCCGCCCTCCCTCTCCCCGCCTCCCTGGTCGAGGCGGAAGGGCGGGTAGGCGTCGGTCATCAGGCTCGCGTAGGCGGCGACGCGCAGGACCCAGCGGTTGAGCCCGACGACCAGGTCGAACAGGTCGCGCGGATAGCGCGAGGTGAACGCGAGGGCGAAGCCGGCGATGACCGCGAGCAGGGTGATCAGGCCGCCGCTCCACCAGTCGACGTGCGCGCCGCCGGTGAAGAAGGCGATCACGAGGTAATGGGGGATGGCGAGGAGCCACCACTTGACCAGGACCAGCGAGCGCGAGAGGCGCTCCGGGTAGGCGATGTCGAGGCGTGCCGGGTAGTCGGGCTCCGGGCCCAGGCTGAAGGGCGGGTAGTGGTCGGTGGCGAGGGCGCCGTAGGAGTAGTAGGACACCCGCCAGGACCAGCGCAGCACCCCGAGGTTGAAGTCGAACAGGGGCCTCGGGAAGCGCTCGGTGAACAGGACGACGAAGAACGCGACCACGGTGACGAGGAGGAAGACGATCCAGAGGAAGAACAGCACGATCCAGTGGGGGATCACCAGGATCCACTTGACCAGCCACAGCCAGCGGGACAGGGGGGAGTCGAGCTCGGCCGTCACCGTCACCGGTGGGTATGAGGTGCGCTGACTGTCCATGTTCGTCACTCCCTTGCCGGGTCCCCCTGCGTGGGGGTGGGTGCCGTGCTCGTTCCGGCGCCACCCGTCCGCGTCTCGATCCGGTGCCGGACGGTGCTGGTCAGAGCGGCCAGTCGGGCCGAGGTCGTCGGCCGGGGAGGCACCGGGTGTTCGATGCGGCGGGCCTCCTCCGGCAGGGCGGCGAGGTCGCGCGCGAAGCGTTCGCGGGCGGCGGCCAAGGTGTCGGGCGGTTCCGTGCGGAGTCCTCCGCGCAT